>CAVOMW010000005.1:0-243860 GCA_963697125.1 uncultured Actinomycetes bacterium | reverse complement strand
CCAGGTCGAGCGTGTAGATCTGCTTGTTCTTGAGCAGCTCGGGGACTTCGCCCTTGTTGATGCGGGCGGCCAGGCCCTCGACCACGGCGGTCTTGCCGACGCCGGGCTCGCCGAGCAGCACCGGGTTGTTCTTGGTGCGGCGGGAGAGGATCTGCATGATCCGCTCGATCTCGGTCTCGCGGCCGATCACCGGGTCGAGCTTGCCCTCCTCGGCGAGCTTGGTCAGGTTGCGGCCGAACTGGTCGAGCAGCTTCGAGGACTTCTTGCCCTCGCCGGAGCCGCCGCCGCCGCCGGCCGCCGCCCTGGCGGCGGCCGCCGGGGCCGGAGAGCATCCGGATCACCTCGTTGCGGATCTTGTCGGAGTCGGCGTCGAAGTCGAGCAGGATGCGGGCGGCGACGCCCTCGTTCTCACGCACCAGGCCGAGCAGGATGTGCTCGGTGCCGATGTAGTTGTGGCCGAGCGAGAGCGCCTCGCGCAGGGCCAGCTCGAGCACCTTCTTGGCGCGCGGCGTGAACGGGATCTGGCCGGAGGTGACCTCCTCGCCGGAGCCGACGATCCGCACGACCTGCGAGCGGACCCGCTCGGTGGTGATGTCGAGCGACTCGAGCACGCGGGCGGCGAGGCCCTCCTCCTCGCGCAGCAGACCGAGCAGGATGTGCTCGGTGCCGATGTAGTTGTGCTTCAGCGTGCGGGCCTCTTCCTGGGCCAGGACGACTACCTGTCGGGCTCGCTCTGTGAATCTCTCGAACAAAAGTCTCTCTATCTACCCAACTCGAATCGGCCTGAGTAAGTATCGGAGGCGCCCTTCGGTTATCGGGAGGCGCCCATGTGCCCCTTTAAACGATACCGAGAGCGCCCAACCGGCCTCGGGATCGCAAATATCCGCTCAGACGGACGTTTCGCGGCTTGCCGTTGGCGACGGTCTCAGGTGCGCATCGCGGGGAAGAGGACGACCTCGCGCACGCTCTTGGCCCCGGTCAGCAGCATCACCAGGCGGTCGATGCCGATGCCGACGCCGCCGGTCGGCGGCATGCCCTGCTCGAGCGCCTCGACGAAATCCTCGTCGTAGGGCTGCGCCTCTTCGTCGCCGCGGGCCAGCTCGCTCGGCCTGCTGCTCGAAGCGCCGGCGCTGCTCGTCGGGGTCGTTGAGCTCGGTGAACGCCGTTGGCGATCTCCATCCCGCCGGCGAAGGCCTCGAAGCGCTCGACCAGCCCCTGCTCGGAGCGGTGCGCCTTGGCGAAGGGCGAGAGCTCGACCGGGTAGTCGAGGACGAAGGTCGGCTGGATCAGCTCCGGCTCGACCGTGCTTGGAGAGCAGGCCGTCGACCAGCTTGCCCCAGCCCTCGTCGGGCGTCGGGCTCGGTCCCCATCGCCGCGGCCAGCGCCTCGCGCGTCGGGTGCTCGGCGATGTCGATGCCGGCTGCGCTCGCGGATCGCGTCGCGCAGGGTGACCCGCCGCCAGGGCGGGGCGAAGTCGATCGTCACCTCGCCGCGCTGCGACCTCGGTCGTGCCCAGCACCCGCTCGGCCACCTCGGCGACCATCGTCTCGACCCGCTGCGCGGTCGACGTCGTAGTCGGCGTAGGCCTCGTACCACTCGAGCATCGTGAACTCGGGGTTGTGCTTGTGCGAGATGCCCTCGTTGCGGAAGTCCTTGCCGAGCTCGTAGACGCGGTCGATGCCGCCGACGACCAGCCGCTTCAGGTAGAGCTCGGTGGCGATCCGCAGGTAGAGGTCGCGGTCGAGCGCGTTGTGGTGGGTGATGAAGGGGCGCGCCAGGGCGCCGCCGTAGAGCGGCTGCAGGACCGGCGTCTCGACCTCGACGAAGCCGCGCTCGTCGAGCCAGCGGCGCACCTCGCTGACCGTGCGGGCGCGCAGGGCGAAGAGTCGGCGGCTCTCCTCGTTGGCGATCAGGTCGAGCTCGCGCTGGCGGTAGCGGGTCTCGACGTCCTCGAGGCCGTGGAACTTGTCGGGCGGCGGGCGCAGGCTCTTGGCCAGCAGGCGCCAGCGGTCGATCGCCAGCGAGAGCTCGCCGCCGCGCCGGGTCGCCAGCGCCGTGCCCTCGACGCCGACGATGTCGCCGAGGTCGAGGTCGACGAGCACCCGGTAGGGCTCCTCGCCGAGCAGGTCCTCGCGAGCGTGGAGCTGGATCTGGCCGCTGCCGTCGCGCAGGTCGAGGAAGCAGGCCTTGCCGTGGCCGCGGCGGCCGACCATCCGCCCGGCCACCCGGTGGCGCGACTCGGTCTCGATCCCCGGCGCCAGCCCCTCGTGCGCCGCCCGCACCTCGGCGATGTCCTCGCGCTCCGCGAACTCGGGCGGAAACGGATCGATCCCCGCCTCGCGCAGGCGCTCCAGCTTCTGCCCGCCGGTCGCGCGAGAACGTCGGAGAGCTTCGGGTCTCGGCTCGGCGCTCGCTCATAGCGAGCGCGAGCCTACCGGAGCGGGCGCCTAAGCCGTCTCGATCTTGGTGATCTTGAGTTTCTTCTTCGGCCCGCGCGGGACCTCGACCGTGACGATGTCGTTGCGCTTGTGGCCGATCAGCGCTTTGCCGATCGGCGACTCGTTGGAGAGCTTGTGCTCCAGCGGGTCGGCCTCGGTCGAGCCGACGATCTGGAACTTCTGCGAGTCGCCGGTCTTCTGGTCCTTGACGTGGACGATCGAGCCGAACTGGACTTCGTCGGTGCTGATGTCCTTCTCGTCGATGACCGTGGCGCGGCGCAGCCGCTCTTCGAGCTGGGCGATCCGCTGCTCGAGCAGCGCCTGCTCGTTCTTGGCGTCGTCGTACTCGGCGTTCTCGGAGATGTCGCCGAACTCGCGCGCCTCCTTGATCCGCTCGGCGACCTCGCGCCGCTTCACGGTCGAGAGGTGATCGATCTCCTCTTTGAGCTTCTCGAGACCCTCGGGGGTGATTACGGACTGGCGACTCACTTGGTCCTAACCTCGCTTTGCTCGGATTGAGACGGCGGGAAACGGCTCCTAGACCCAAAAACGCCCAGGTGCGGCGGCATTTGCGTCACCACACCAGGGCCGGAAGTCGCGGGATTATAGCGAGGGCGCTGGAGCGGCCAGATCGGCGATCAGGCGGCGGGCTCGGGCAGGTCGGCGTGGCGCTGCAGCTCGTCGGCGAGCTCGGGCGGAGCGTCCAGCGGCTCGACGTACCAGGGATAGAACTTGCGCAGGTAGCGACCGGCGCGCTCGGTGCCGAGGTGCTCCTCGGCGCGGTCGATCACCCAGAGCAGCTCGGCGGCGACCTCGGCGCGCTCGCGGCGGCTCGGTGCGTCGGCCGGTCAGTTCTTCGAAGACCCAGGGATTGCCGAGCGAGCCGCGGGCGATCATCACCGCAGCGGCGCCCGACTCCTCGTAGGCGCGCGCGCGCAGCCTCGGCGCTCTTCAGGCCGCCGGAGACGATCACCGGCACCTCGACCCGCTCGACCAGCTCACGGGTGAGCGCGTAGTCGGGGCTGCCCTTGTGGCCGACGGTGGCCGCGCGCGGGTGAAAGCGCGATCGCCGCGACGCCCGCCTCCTCGGCGAGGCGCACGGCCAGGTCGAAGCCGGAGCGGTCGCCGGCCTCGATCCCCGAGCGCAGCTTCACCGTCACCGGCAGTCCGCTGCCCTCGACGGCGCCGCGGGCGAGCGCCAGCGCCAGCTCGTGGTCGCGCAGCAGCTCGGCGCCGGCGCCGGTGCGGCGCACCTTGCGCACCGGGCAGCCCATGTTGATGTCGATCAGGTCGGCGCCGGCCTCGGCGGCGATCGCGGCGCCGGAGCGCATCACCTCGGCGTCGTGGCCGAAGAGCTGCACCGAGACCGGGTGCTCGTCGGGGTGGATCCGCATCAGCTCGCGCAGGGTGCGCTCGTTGCGGTGGTGCAGGCCGAAGCTGGAGACCATCTCCGAGACCGCCAGGCCGGCGCCGTGGCGCTTTGCCTGCAGGCGCACGAACCAGTTGCCGATCCCGGCCAGCGGCGCCAGCAGGACGCGGTTGGGGATCTCGACGTCGCCGATCCGGAAGGGATCAGTCAGCGGGGGCTGTTGGCGGTGTTTCGCTCATGGATCAGGCGCAGCCCCTTGAGGGTAAGCATGTCGTCGACCTCGTCGATCGTCTCGGTGAAGGGGACGATCGTCTGGGCCAGGCCCCCGGTGGCGAGCAGCCGTCGGATCCGGCAGCTCCTCTTCGATCCGGCGCACGATGCCGTCGATCATGCCGGCGAAGCCGAAGACGAAGCCGGACTGGATCGCCGCGCGGCTGGAGCGGCCGATCGCCGCTTCGGGCGCCTCGAGGTCGATGCGGGTGATGCGGGCGGCACGGTCGATCAGCGCGGTGAGCGAGATCTCCAGGCCGGGGCCGATCGCGCCACCGAGGTATTCGCCCTCGGCGGAGACCACGTCGATGTTGATCCCGGTACCGAAGTCGACGACGACGCAGGCCTCGCCGAAGCGCTCGTAGGCGGCGATCGCGTTGACCAGGCGGTCGGCGCCGACCTCGAGCGGGTTGTCGATCCGGATCGGCATCCCGGTCTTCACCCCCGGGCCGATCGTCAGGCACTCGGCCTCGAGGTAGCGCTCGGTCAGCTGCTCGAACTGGGTGCCGAGCGGCGGCACCACCGAGGAGACGCAGACGGCGTCGATTTCGGCGAGCGACATCCCGCAGAGGGCGAAGAGGCCGGCGATCCGCTCGGCCAGCTCGTCGCCGGTCGCGCCCGAGCGGGTCTGGAAGCGCCAGTGCTCGACCAGGCGCTCGCCGTCGAAGGCGCCGAGGTGGGTCTGCGTGTTGCCGACGTCGACCGCGAGGAGCACGGCGCGATTATCGCCGGATCGGAGCCGACCGGCCGGGCGGTTCGCCCCGCAGCGCCTAGGATGCCTGCGTGAAGGCCCGACTCTACGTGATCCCGGCATCGCACCCGAGCATCGCGGCGCAGCTGATGCTCGAGCACAAGGGCATCGCGTACAAGCGGACCGACCTGCTGCCGGTGATCTCCAAGGGCGTCCTGCGCGGCGCTCGGCTTCCCCGGCAACACCGTGCCGGCGCTGAAGATCGACGGCGCGCAAGGTGCAGGGCTCGCGCGAGATCGCCCGCGAGCTGGACCGCCTGCAGCCCGAGCCGCCCTCTTCCCAGCCGACGCCGAGAAGCGAGCCGCGGTCGAGGAAGCCGAGCGCTTCGGCGACGAGGTGCTGCAGCACCCGATGCGCCAGATCCTCTGGTGGACGATCAAGCGCGACAAGGAGCCGCTGCGCAGCTACTCGGAGGGCGCGAAGCTGGGCGTGCCGATCTCGCTGGCGATGAAGACCGCCGCCCCGATCGTCGCCCTCTCGGCCCGCTTCAACGAGGCCGAGCGACGAGAACGTGCGCCGCGGCCTCGCCGCCCTGCCGGCGCTGCTCGACAAGGTCGACGCCTGGATCGCCGCCGGCATCCTGGACGGCGAGCAGCTCAACGCCGCCGACTTCCAGATCGCCCCCAGCCTCGGCCTGGCGATGACCCTCGATGACCTCCGCCCGGCGATCGAGAACCGGCCCGCCGGCGCGCTGGCCAAGCGAGTCGTCCCGAACTACCCCGGCAAGACCCCGCCGATCCTCCCGCCCGCCTGGCTGCAGCAGCTGCGCGGCGCCGGCGCCGCGCCGCCTAGCTCAGCAGCGAGCCGAGCCGCTCGGCGCGCTGGCCCGGCCAAGCGCGGCCGAGAGCGTCGGCGAGGCGAGTGCCGTCGGGGAGGCGCGAGCTCGGGGTCGAGCTCCAGCAGCGGGGCGAGGACGAAGCGGCGGCTGGTGACCTCGGGGTGCGGCAGGGTGAGGCGCTCGGTGGCCAGCTCGAGGTCGCCGAGCAGGAGCAGGTCGACGTCGAGCGGGCGGGGGCTGTGGCGGGGAGCGTCGAGGGCGCGGCCGCGCTCGGCCTCGATCTCCTTGCAGAGGTCGAGCAGCGCTTCGGGCTCCAGCTCGGTGCGGATGCGGATCGCGGCGTTGAGGAAGTCGGGCTGGTCGAGCACCTCGCCGACCGGCTCGGTCTCATAGGTCGAGGAGACCGCCTCGACCTCGACCCCGCGCTCGCGCAGCAGCTCGACCGCCGCCCGCAGGTGGGCCTCGCGGTCGCCGACGTTGGAGCCCAGCCCGAGGTAGCCGGTTCGCTCAGACGGCAGCTCGCTCAGATCCGGCTTCGGCCGTCTGTCCTCGTCGTCCTCGTCGTCTGCGGCGCGCTCCTGGACGACCTCGACCGCGACCTCCTGGATCGCCAGCGGCAGCGGCGGCTCGGGCTTGGCGGCGCGGACGCGGACCGACTCGCAGCCGTAGCGCTCCATCAGCCGCTCGCCGACGACCTGGGCGAGCCGCTCCAGGGTGCGGTAGCTGCGCTCGGTGGCGGCGAGGGCGACGATGTCGCAGACCTCGGCGTAGTCGACCGTGTCCTCGATCCGGTCGGTGAGCACGGCGTCGCAGTCGGGCACGTCGAAGGAGATGTCGAACTCGAGCCGCTGGCCGACCTCCTGCTCGGAGTCGCTGACGCCGTGGTGGGTGTAGATCGAGAGCCCGCGCAGCTCGACCTCGACCCGCGACTCGATCCCGTTGTCGTGCGCCTCCATCGGGCGAACCTACCCAAGGACCGCTCTCGGCGACCCTGATCGCCTGGGCCGTCTCGGCGACGTCGTGGACGCGCAGCACGTCGGCGCCCTCGGCCGCGGCGAGCACCGATGAGGCGATCGTGCCGCCGAGCCGATCCCCACCTCGGACCCGTCGATCCTGCCGATGAAGCTCTTGCGCGACGTCCCGATCACCAGCGGCCGCCCCAGCTCCCGCAGCTCCCCCAGCCGGCGCAGCAGCTCCAGGTTGTGCTCGAGCGTCTTGCCAAACCCGATCCCCGGGTCCAGCCAGATCCGCTCCTCGGCGACTCCCGCGGCAGCGCCGCCTCCAGTCCGCTCGGCCAGGAACGCCTTGACGTCGTCGACCACGTCCTCGTAGCCGGGTCGTCCTGCATCGTCCGCGGGTCCCCCGGCATGTGCATCAGCACCACCCCCACGCCGTGCTCCGCACACAGCGCCGCCATCTCCGGGTCCCCCCGCAGCGCCGTCACGTCGTTGACGATCGACGCCCCCGCATCGATCGCCGCCTCGGCCACGGCCGCCTTCGATGTGTCGACCGAGACCGTCGCCTCCCCGGCCAGCCCGGCGACCACCGGCTCGACCCGCCCCAGCTCCTCCGCCTCGCTCACCTGGCCGCCCCGGGCCGAGTCGATTCCCCGCCAATATCCAGGATCTCCGCCCCGTCCCTCACAAGCTCTTCCCCATGCGCGACCGCCGCATCCGCATCGAGATACCGCCCCCCGTCCGAAAACGAGTCCGGGGTCACGTTGACGACGCCCATCAGCTGGACTATGGGATGCGCTCTCGAACGGGCGGATACTCAAAATGCCGGGCTATTAGCCCGCATTTGTCCGGGCGAGAGGCACCCCATGGCCCTCAGCTGGCGTCGCCGCCGGCGAACCCAGGCCTGGGCCGGGTATCGGCCGGCCCCCTCGCGCTGCGCCCGTTCGGGCTCCGGCGCCGGCTCGACCGGCTGCGCCGGCTCCTCGTCGTCGGCGAAGACCTCGTCCTCGGGCTTGCCGTCGAGCAGGGCGACGAACTGCTCGGCGTCGATCGTCTCCCGCTCGAGCAGGATCTTCGAGATCCGGTCGAGCTCCTCGCGCTTCTCGGTGAGCAGGTCCTTGGCGGTCTGGTGGGCGCCCTCGACGATGCGGCGGATCTCGTCGTCGATCTCGCGGGCGATCTCGTCGGAGTAGTCGGGTTCGGCGCTGAATTCGCGGCCGAGGAAGGGCTGGCCGCGATCGTGGCCGAAGACGCGCGGGCCGAGCCGCTCGGACATGCCGAAGCGCATCACCATCTGCTTCGCCGTCTCGGTCACCTTTTCGAGGTCGTTGGAGGCGCCGGTGGTGATCTCGCCGAAGACGATCTCCTCGGCGGCGCGGCCGCCCAGGGTCATCGCCATCGTGTCGGTCAGCTCGGCGCGCGAGGTGAGGAACTTGTCCTCGGTCGGCAGGCTGATCGTGTAGCCGAGCGCCTGGCCGCGGCTGATGATCGAGATCTTGTGGACCGGGTCGCAGTTGGGCAGCAGGTGGCCGACGATCGCGTGGCCGAGCTCGTGGAAGGCGGTGATCAGGCGCTCCTTCTCGCTCATCACCCGGGTCTTCTTCTCGGGGCCGGCGATCACCCGCATGATCCCCTCCTCCAGCTCCTGCATGGTGATCTCGCGCTTGCCCGGTGCGGGCGGTCAGCAGCGCCGCCTCGTTGATCAGGTTGGCGAGGTCGGCGCCGGTGAAGCCGGGCGTCTGGCCGGCGAGCGCGTCGAGGTCGATCGCCTTGGCGAGCGGCTTGCCGCGGGTGTGGACCTCGAGGATGTGCTTGCGGCCCTTGCGGTCGGGGCGGTCGACGACGACCTGGCGGTCGAAGCGGCCCGGCCGCAGCAGCGCCGGGTCGAGGATGTCGGGCCGGTTGGTGGCGGCGATCAAGATGATGTTGTCCTTCATCTCGAAGCCGTCCATCTCGACCAGGAGCTGGTTCAGCGTCTGCTCGCGCTCGTCGTGGCCGCCGCCCATGCCGGCGCCGCGGTGGCGGCCGACGGCGTCGATCTCGTCCATGAAGATGATGCAGGGCGAGTTCTGCTTGGCCTGCTCGAAGAGGTCGCGGACGCGGCTGGCGCCGACGCCGACGAACATCTCGACGAAGTCCGAGCCGGAGATCGAGAAGAAGGGGACGCCGGCCTCGCCGGCGACGGCGCGGGCGAGCAGCGTCTTGCCGGTGCCGGGCGGGCCGTAGAGCAGGACGCCCTTGGGGATGCGGGCGCCGAGCGCCTGGAATTTCTTCGGGTTCTCGAGGAATTCCTTGATCTCCTGCAGCTCCTGCACCGCCTCGTCGACCCCGGCGACGTCGCGGAAGGTGATCTTCGGCGCGTCGACCGACATCCGCTTCGCCTTCGATTTGCCGAAGTTCATCACCCGCGAGCCGCCGCCCTGCATCTGGTTCATCAGGAAGATCCAGAAGCCGAAGAAGAGGACGAAGGGCAGGATGTAGGTGAGCAGCGAGAGCAGGCTCGAGCCGCCGGTGCCGTGGACCGTGGTCTTGACGTTCGTTCTGGTCGATCAGGTTGAGCAGGACTGCTCGGTGTTGGGCGGGTAGCCGGTGGAGAAGCTTTCGCCGTTTCGCCGTTCCCTTCCTTGACGTCGAGCGTGCTGTCCTTGGTGTTGATCGTGACTTCTTCGATCTTGCCGGTCGCGATCAGGCCCGGTCTTCGGGCTGACCAGTTCGTTGTAGGAGGGCGCTTCCGTGCTCGAGCCGGGGCTGATCACCCGCTGGGCGACGAAGGCAAGGATCACCACCAGCAGGATCGGAAAAGCCGCGCTCTTGAAAAAACGCCTCACAGGGAAAAATCAGCGTACCAGGGCGGTTTCAGCGCATCTAGTCGTCCAACGCGGCCACGTAGGAGAGGTTGCGGTAGCGCTGGGCGTGGTCGAGGCCGTAGCCGATCGCGAAGCGGTTGGGGATCTCGAAGCCGACGTAGCGGGGCGAGAGGTCGACCCGCAGGCGCTCGGGCTTGGTCAGCAGCGCGCAGACCTCCAGCGAGGCCGGGTTGCGCGCCTGCAGGTTGCGCATCAGGTACTGCAGCGTCAGGCCGGAGTCGATGATGTCCTCGACGATCAGCACGTCGCGCCCTTCGATCGGCGCGTCGAGGTCCTTGATGATCCGCACCACGCCCGAGGAGTCGGTCTGCGAGCCGTAGCTGGAGACGGCCATGAAGTCGATCTCGCAGGGCACGTCGACGTTGCGCATCAGGTCGGCGAGGAAGAGCACGGCGCCCTTCAGCACGCCGACCATGAAGAGGTCGCGCCCCTCGTACTCCTCGCTGATCTGCCGGCCCAGCTCGGCGACGCGCCGCTGCAGATCCTCGCTGGAGACGAGGGTCTCGCCGATCGAGGGGTCGCTCACGCGCCGCAGTCTAGATATAGGGCGCGTGACGATGCTCAGCGCTCGGCGTGGAGGATGCCGCGCTCGACCACCGCGCGGACGCCGCCGCCGAGGTCGAGCATCGCGGTGCCGGTGCGGCGCAGGGCCGCGACCTCGTCGGCGTGGTTGGCGGCGCCGGGCACCGGGCGGCCGGCGGCGCGGTCGGCGAGGCGCTGGACGACCAGGCGGCGCAGGGCCGGGGCAGCTCGGCCAGGCGGCTCGAGCTCGATCGTGCCGCGCCCGCGCCCCGTTTGCGCCGCAGCTCGGCATCGACCAGCGCGTCGAGCACCTCGGCCTCGTCGCGCAGCAGCTCGGCCGTGCGCAGCACGTTGCGGGCGGCGGCGGGGTGGATCTCGGCCAGCGCCGGGGCGAGCCGGTGGCGGACGCGGTTGCGCGCGTAGCCCGCCTCGGCGTTGGTCGGATCGTCGCGCCATTCGAGCCCGCGCTCTTCGCAGTAGGCGGTCGTCTGCTCCCGCGTGAAGCCGAGCAGCGGCCGCACCAGGCTGCCGTCGCGCGGACGCATCCCGAGCAGGGCGCGGCGGCTCGGCGAGGAGGCGAGGCGGTAGAGGATCGTCTCGACCTGGTCGTCGGCGGTGTGGCCGGTGGCGATCAGCGCCTCGTGCGGCAGCGCCAGCCGCGCCGCCGCCGCGTAGCGGGTGTCGCGCGCCCAGGCCTGCAGGTTGCCGGGCCCCTCGGGACGGCGCGGCCGCTCCACCTCGAGCGCGCACCCCGAGCCGCTCGCAGAGCTGCGCGCAATGCGCCTCGTCGGCGTCAGAGTCGTCGCGCATCACGGCGGTCGCAACCGTCGTGCTCGCGGTCGGCGCGGTGGCGGCAATCGGTGCGGCGGTGTTCGCCGGTCAACAGGTGCGCGAAGCCCGCATCGGCCGTCAGGCGGAGGTGGCGGCCGACTTCTTCCGGCGCTGGAGCGACGACCCGATGGTGGAGTCGCGCCGTCTCGTCGCGTCGTTCGGGTCGCCGGAGTCGTTGCGCGACGGCTTCCTCCGGCACATCTCGGCGAACGACGTCGAGGCGTACGTGTTGTTCCGCGAGCTCGACTACTTCGAACAGCTCGGCGCGATGGAGGAGCACGGCGGGTTCGACTTCGATCTCATCGAGGCCCTGCTCGGCCAGAAGCTCGTCGACCGGTTCGACTTGTGGGCGCCGTCGATCGAGGCGATCGGCGGGCGTGCGGTGTACCCGAACTTCACGCACCTCGCCGAGAAGATGCGCGACGCGCTCAGCTGATGCCGCGTCACGACCACGACGCCGGCGGCGATCCCGAGCTGCTGGCGGCGAAGGCGGTGCTGCGCGAGCAGGTGTGGGCCGACCTCGACCGGCCCGGCATCGCCCGGTTCCCGAAGCCGGCGAACCGCATCCCCAACTTCGTCGGCGCGGAAGCGGCGGCGCGGTTGCTCGCGGAGACCGACGAGTGGCGCGCCGCGTCGACGGTGAAGTCGAATCCCGACTCGCCGCAGTGGCCGGTGCGCACCCGCGCGCTGCAAGACGGCAAGGTCGTCTACATGGCGGTGCCGCGCCTCGCGGAAGCCGACCCGTTCTTCCTGCTCGATCCCGAGCAGCTGGCCGACGACCCTCGGAAGGCCAGCTCGATCAAGGGCGCGTCGCGCAGCGCAAGGACGCATTGACGTCGACGAGCTCGAACCCGTCGACCTGGTCGTGACCGGTTGCGTGGCGGTCGACGAGTCGGGCGCGCGCCTCGGCAAGGGCGGCGGGTTCAGCGACCTCGAGCTCGCGGTCGCGGCCGAGGCGGGGTTGGTCGACGCGCGCACGGTCGTCGTCACCACCGTGCACGAGCGCCAGGTGCTCGCCGCCGGCGTGGTGCCGACGACCGGTCACGACATCCACGTCGACGTGATCGTCACCGCCGAACGGGTCGTGCGCTGTCCTCGTCCTCGCGGGTGGCAGCTGCCCGACGTGCGGTGGGACGAGCTCACCGACGACAAGATCGCCGCGATCCCGCTGCTGGCGCGCGTGCGTCCTGACCGTTAGGTCGCGGGCACGCCGACGTGCTCGGCGATCCACGCGTTGAGCGGGCGCGCGGCGTCGAGCGTCGCCACGACGCGGTCCTTCGCCTTCTTGGTGCCGAGCCAACCGCCCACCGGCCACGCCTTCGACATCACGATGCCCTTGAGCTGCAGGAGCTCGATGCGCGGGTGGTCCTTCGGGTAGCCGCGCGGCGCGGTCTTCAACGTTTCGTGCGCGCCGACGTCGTACTTCGCCTTCCGCAGTGCGGCGACGATGGCTTCGAGCTCGCGGCCGGTGCGATCGGCGTCGATGGCGGCGCGCAGGCGCTTGAGCTGCTCGGGCATCGGCATGTAGAGCCCACTGCCCGCGAACAGCTCGTCGGCCGAGACCGACACGTACCCGCCGGTGAGCTGCGCCGCGCAGTTCAACTTGTACGGCGACTTGTCGTTGCTGAAGCGGACGTCGCGGTTGGGACGGAAGACCCGGCCCGGTCCGAAGTCGCCCTCGAGCTCGGCGAGCAGCGCTTCCATGGGGCCCTTGACGCACTCGACGTAGACGGACTTGTGTGCCTGCCAGTACGCCCGTGAGTTGTCGTCCTCGAGGCCTTCGAAGAACTCGATCGCCTCCACGGGCCAGCCGGTGAACGCCACGACGACACCGTATGCTCCCGCCTCATGGACCTGACCAAGTACCGCCACACCGACTCCATCGACATCGCCGCGTCACCCGAGGCCGTGTACGCGCTCGTCGCCGACATCACCCGCATCGGTGAGTTCAGCCCCGTGTGCAAGACCGCGCAGTGGCTCGACGACGACCACACCACCTTCACCGGCGACAACGTGCTGCCCGAGATGCAATGGTCGACCACGTGCCGAGTCGACACCGCCGAGCCGGGCAAGGAGTTCACCTTCACCAACCTCGGCATGGACGGTTCGCGCGAGCTCGTGCGCTGGTCGTACACGTTCGCCCCCGCGGGTGACGGCAGCACCACGACCGAGCACTGGGAGGTGTTGCCCGGGTACGCCGACTTCTGGGCCAGCGTCGCGCCCGACTCGAGCGTCGAGGACTACCTCGACTCCGTGGTCGACCGCACGCACTCGGGGATGGCCGAGACGCTCGCCAACATCAAGGCCGCCGCCGAGGGTTGATCCACGGTCCGGATCTGGGTACACCGGAGCCATGACCGAACGTGATCCCGACGACCTCGCTCACGACGAGGTCGAGCCCGATCCCGACCAGCCGCCCGGTCCGGTACCCGACGACGAGCGCGAAGTGCCCGCCGACGACACGCCCGACCTCGGTGACTTCGAGGGCAACCTGAACGCGTGAGTCAGTCGTTCGCGTCGCGACAGTCGCGACACGCGCCGCCCATGAGGTGGAGCGGTCCGACCTCGACGATGAGCGGCGCGAGCGTCGGCGTGAGGATCTGCTCGCCGCAGAGGTCGCAGCGACGGTCGGCGGGAGTCCCGCTGATGCCGGCCTGGTAGAAGTCGAGGCAGGTGCTGCAGAGCACGCGCGGGTTGCCGAACGCGAGGTACGCCGGCGCCGGTTCGCGGAGATGCGCGCAGCTGCGGCCCTGCTTGGCGAGCCACCCGTCGAGGGTGGCGTCGACCGCGACGTTCACGGGGTCGAGAGTGATGACGCCGGTACCGGCGCCGACGGCAGCGAGCGCGTCGGCGCGCTCCTGACGGGCGGCGTCGACCTGCGGGATGAGCCAGGTGGGCATGTCGGCCATGGACCAAATGTCGGCACCCGACGCGGCCGGCTGTAGCACGATGGGACGATGACCGAGCTCGCGGAATTCCAGCGCACGATGGACGCGGTGTACGGCGAGCGCGACCGCGCCCGCGGCGTGCCCGCGACGGTGGCGTGGCTGGCCGAGGAGGTCGGGGAGCTGGCCAAGGCGGCGCGGAAGGGGACCGTCGAGGAGCAGCGGCACGAGCTCGGCGACGTGCTCGCCTGGCTGGCGTCGCTGGCCAATCAGCTCGGCCTGTCGTTGGAGGACGCGGCGGCGCGGTATGCGTCCGGGTGTCCGCGCTGTGGCGCGACCCCGTGTGCGTGTCCGTGAGCCTGCTCGTCGTCACCGGTCCGCCGGGAGTGGGGAAGTCGACGGTTGCCGCGCTCGTGGCCGACCGGTTGGCCCGGAGCGTGCTGGTCGAGGGCGACGCGTTCTTCGCGTTCCTTCGCCAGGACGCGATCGAGCCGTGGCGTCCCGAATCGCATGCGCAGAACGAGGTCGTCACCGAAGCGGCGGCCGTCGCCACCGGGCGGTTCGCCCGCGACTACGCGACGGTCTACGACGGCGTCATGGGGCCCTGGTTCGTCGACACGTTCCTGCGCCGCATCGGGACTCGACGCACTCGACTACGTCGTGCTCCTGCCCGACGTCGAAGTGTGCGTCGATCGGGTCATGACGCGCACCGGCCACGGCTTCCGCGACGAGGCGGCGGCGCGGAAGATGCACCTCGAGTTCTCGCGCGCGGAGATCGACGCCCGCCACGTCATCGTGAACCACTCGACCGCAGAGGACGCCGCCGACGAGATCATCGCCCGCCGGGAAGCCGGCGACCTGACGCTCGGCTCCTAGCGAGCTGCCTCGATCGCATCCGAGAACGACTGCATCAAGGGCTGGAGTCGCGCCCACTCGTCGGCTTCGAGCGTCATCGTCGTGGTGTTGGCGTCGTGCCAGTTCATCGTGACCGTGACCCGTCCCTTGCGATCGGGCGGGTCGATGCGCAGCTCGGTGACCGCAGGGTGGAAGCGCCGCCCGCCCGACGCGCGGATGGCGCCGAAGACCTCGAGGATGCGGCCGTCCCACGCAAAGAGCATGCGCTCGCCGATCCGGACCTCTTGGATCTCCATGGGGCGGACCGTAGCGGGGTCACCGCGGCCTCGTCACCATTGGTCAGTCGGTGTTCATTCGTCGGGCGATGTCCTGAAGCGTCGCTCCCGGCGTGGTGCCGGTGCTCGATTCGATGCGCGTCAAGAGCCAGCCCGTCAGCGTGATGAACCCGGAGATCAGATCGAGAGGGCCCTCACCCGCGTCCATCATGTCGTTCGCGGTTTGGGCCGTGAACTGCTGGTGCTCGAGCTCTGAGCCCGACTGCCAGGCGGTCATGACGGCGATCGCCTTCGAGAGGTTGTCTCGCGTGTTGTCGTCCACAGAGCCCGAGTCTCGCACCGCGAGGACTCTGGACGACTCGGCGAGTCTCGATCGAGTGTGCAGCGAGTCGGCCTGTACGCCGGATTCTGTTCGGACCGAAGTCCGCGGTGACCATCCATCTCGGCCGGCGGTTGCCCGACGGCTCGTGCGGCCTACCCGGGGTGTCGAACGGGACGGGCCAGCCCTCCCCCTGCTCGGCCTTGCTCCCGGTGGGGTTTGCAGAGCCACCCGGGTCACCCCGGGCGCTGGTGCGCTCTTACCGCACCGTTTCACCCTTACCTGTGCGCCCGATCGCGAGGCCCGGTGCCATCGGCGGTCTGCTCTCTGTTGCACTGTCCTGCGGGTCGCCCCGACTGGGTGTTACCCAGCACCGTGCCCTGTGGAGTCCGGACGTTCCTCGGACCAGTGCACGCTCGGTCCGCGGCCACCCGGCCGACTCGCTGCCGCCGCCCAGGATACGACGCAGGCGATCCGGCGAAAGGTGCGAACGTCGACTGACAGTCGCTACCTTGGCCGGCGGCGTGGCTCAGCGGCCGCGTCGTCGGAGCCGGCGACGCGCTTGATGGAACGGGCGCCGAGGAAGCCGCCGAACATGCCGAGCGCCGGCGGCGATCACGAGGTGCCCGAAGATCTGGCCCGGGCGCAGCACGGGGGAGTGGCCGGTGAAGAGGCCCGGTCTCGTCGCGCACGAGCCCAGATGACGATGCGCACCGGGATCCAGAGCACGAACGCGCCGATGCCCGCGAGCAGGCCGTTGCTGAGCGCGGCCTCGGGCGCGAGGCGCCCGGCGCCGAACCCGCCCAGCATGTAGCCGAACAGCACGACGACGAACAGCGGGTAGATCCACGCCGCTGTCGTTGAACGGTCGATGTTGCGGTCGAGGATCGCCTCGACGATGCTCGCCAGCGACCAGGACACGAACAGCGCCGGCCAGTCGCACCCGCGGAAGACGGCGTTCCACTGGATGACGGACGGGCGTCGTCGGCGGGGATCGGGATCGCGTGGGCACGGTCACGATCTTGCGCTCGGTCGGGCGCCTCTTCGTGGAACAGCTCGTCCACGGGCACGATCAGGCCGTCGCGCACCAGCGGCCTCAGGTACGACCGCTGCTGCACCATGAAGATCGGCGGCGAGCACCAGGTAGACGACGCCGACGATGATCCGCTCGCACTCGCGCACGCCCGTCGGGCAGCACCCCGCCGAGCACGAACTGCCCGATGAACAGGCCGAACAGCATCCACGCCTCGCGCACGCTCATGCTGCGGTTGGCCAGCACCGCGATCGCGAACACCGACTGCGCGGCGGTGAGGAACAGCTCTTCGCGCTGCAGCGAGTCGAGCGGCAGGCCGGTGAGGTGCCCGGCGGAGATCGCGAACACGATCGGCAGCGAGCCGACGAGCAGCGTCCACTGGTTCACCTTCGACGACAGCAGCGTGCCGAGGCCCGCGCTCGTGTTGAGCCGCCACGCGAACAGCCCGGCCACCACGCAGCTCGGGTGCCTCCGACGCGAGCGGCGCGACCCACTGCACGAGCAGGAACGTGCTCGATGCCCGCCTGCTCGCCGAGGTGCACGAGCGACTCCGCGAACGGCTCGGCGCACAGGAAGATGACGCCGGCCGCGTACGCGAGCAGCACGCCGACCGACGATGCGCCGCTGCGCGGTGGGCAGCGAGCCGATGAGCCGCGCCGGCCCGACGAGGTGCGGCTCCTCCGACGGCGCGCGCGCGATGCGGAACACGAACGCGACGAAGATGGCGATGAGCACGACCGAGTCGAAGAGCGTCAGCGTGCGCTTCAGCGGCAGCGTGAGCGAGTAGAGCGTCGCGAGCGCGAGGAACGTGATCTCGATCGCGTGCGGTCGCTCGAGGTGCACGTCGGTGTCGAGCTCGCCCGTGTACCCGCGCTTGCGTGGCGATGCGCGTGATGCGCCACGCGGCGAGGAGCACCACCATCGACCACCCGACGCCGATCAGCAGCCGGTTGCAGCCGGTCATGTTGGCCAGCGCGAGCGGCGCGTACTTCTCGGGGTTCTCGCCCGCCTTGGTCGCGAAGGTGAAGTCGACGGCGTACTCCGGGAGCACGGCGATCAGGGCGAGCACGGTGAGGGCGAGGCCCTGCGACACGTCGAGCTGGAGGACCTCGGCCGCCCAGGCCAGCAGGAAGGCCGAGCCGAGGATGGCGAAGCCGAAGACGAACGGCGCCAGCAGATCGCCCGAGGCCGATCCGCCCGACCCGGGCGATCACGCCCGGGAGCGTGGCCAGGCCGCCAGCGCCAGGGCCAGGAGCTGACCGTCGCGGCCCCGGAGCCCGTCAGGGGTGCTCTCGGGGGCCGTCGGGGTCACCCGTCCCATGCTACGGGGCGGGTTTCCGGGCCTTCCGAGCCGCGGCACCGGCTGTGGGCCGACGATCCACTGACACGCGAACAGCGAATGAACTCTCAGGAACAGGGGAAGAACAGCCGAAGTTCACCGTGTTGGATGAGGTTCACCGGCCCTCTCTCCGGGGCGGAGTCCAGAAAGCACGAGACCGATGACCAATCACTGGCGCCAATACGCCCGCTGTCTGGGCGCCGATCCTGAGCTCTTCTACCCGCCGTCCGAGTCCGACGACGGGTCGGTCGAGGCCAAGGCGATCTGCGCGATCTGCCCGGTGCGGGAGCCGTGCCTCGAGCACGCGATCACCGCCCGCGAGAAGCAGGGCGTGTGGGGCGGCCTCGACGAGCGGGAACGCCGCCGGCTCGTCCGCCAGCGCCGCAAGACGGCCTGAACCCGGGCGCCGCGATCCACGGTCGGGCGCACGCTTCGTGCGGCGCTCGCCAGGGTCGTCCCCGGTACTATCCGGCGGATGGATCCAGCGCTGTGGCCCGACGTGATCGGGCGTCTGCTCCGGCGCGAGGACCTCCCCGACGAGCTGGTCGAGCAGGCGATGTCGGCGATCCTCTCGGGTGAGGCGACCGACGCCCAGATCGCCGGCGTTCGCGGTCGGCCTGCGCGCCAAGGGCGAGACGCGCCGGCGAGCTCGCCGCGCTCGTGCGCACGATGCTCGCGTTCGCCGACCACGTCGACCTCGCCGACGTCGACGCACCGCTCGTCGACACCTGCGGCACCGGCGGCGACCGCGCCGGCACGGTGAACGTGTCGACCATGGCCGCGATCGTCGCCGCCGCCGCCGGTGCGCCGCGTCGCCAAGCACGGCGGTCGTGCGGCGTCGTCGCAGTGCGGTTCGGCCGACGTGCTCGAGGCGCTCGGCGTGGTCATCGACCTCGGGCCCGACGGGCGTCGCGCGCTGCGTGCGCGAGGTCGGGCATCGGCTTCTGCTTCGCCCAGCGGTTCCACCCGGCGATGCGCTTCGCCGCGCCGGTGCGCCGCGAGCTCGGGCACGCCCACCACCTTCAACTTCCTCGGGCCGCTCGCGAACCCGGCCGGGCGTCCGGCGCCAGACCGTCGGCGTGTCCGACCCGGTCGATGGCCGAGCGGGTCGTCGGCACGCTCGCCGACCTCGGCGCCGAGCGGGCGCTCGTGTTCTACGGTCACGACGGCCTCGACGAGCTCACCGTCACCACCACGTCCACCGTCCACGAGCTGCGCGACGGCGAGGTCCGCGTCTACGACGTCGACCCGCTCGACTTCGGCATCCCGCACGCCGAGCTCGGCGCGCTCGCCGGGGGCGACGCCGCCGGCAACGCCGAGGCCGTGCACCAGGTGCTTCGCCGGGGCGCAGCGGCCCGATCCGCGACATCGTCACGCTGAACGCCGCCGCCGCGCTGGTCGTCGGCGACGTCGTGCCCGACCTCGCCGGTGGGGTCGAGCTGGCCGCGGGCGGTCATCGACGACGGCCGCGCCGCGGCCACGCTCGAAGCGTTCGTGCGGGTCAGCGTCGCCGCCCGCGAGGCGGGGATCGGCTGATGGCGAGGCGCTCGAGTGCCCGGCGTGCGGCGCCCGGCACCGCGCTCGACACGCTCCCGACGTCGCGCACGTTCCGCTGCGAGCAGTGCGGCCAGGTGCTCAAGGTGCCGGCCGCGGTGAGCTCGAGCCCGGTGCGCCGCCGCCGCCCGCACGCGGCGCCGGCCGCCCGCCCGCACCGGTGCGCCGGCGCCGGTCGCACCGCCTGCCCGGCGCACCCGAACGCGCCCGCCGACGACGGCGCCACGCGCGACGCGCCGGTCCGCACCGCGGCCGCGGTGTCGGCCACCGTCGCCGCGACCGCGTCACCGGCTGACGCCGATGGATCGAGCGGCGACGGGCCGCGGTCGGTCGCGGTCGCGGCCGGCGCCGACGCCCGCGCCGGCGCCCGGCGAAGCGGCGCGAAGGTCGCACTGGTACTGGCGGATCCTCGCGTGGATCGTGGCGGTCCCGCTCGGCGTTCGTGGTCACGGCGTGGCCCGCCTACAAGTTCGGCTTCATCAAGAAGGACGACCTGCTCGACATGTTCGTGGGCTCCGGCACCGGCCGGTACGTGCGCCTGGGCATCGTCACGCTGGTGTGGGCGCTCGTCACCGCCCTGCTGGTGCAGCTGTTCGTCGAGGGCGGCCGGTGGTGGTCGGCAACCGCCGTCGCCGGGCACGCGGCCGCGCGCGGCATGAGCACCCGGTTACCGCTGCTCGGGCTGCGGGAACCTCACCCGCTTCGACGTCGTCGCGTCGCGGCGCACGCAGTGCGCTTCCACCACTTCAGCGTGGGCGGCGACCTCAGCGATCGAGGACGAAGAGGTGCTCGACGCGCGGGTCGAGGCCGGTGACCTGCCGGTGGTGCGGGGCCATCGGGCGACGCCGATCGAGCGAGGTCGCGCGGTCGGATGAGCGTCACAGCTCGACGGGCGCCGACCCCGGCTGAACTGTCACACCCCCTTCGTCCGGAGTGCCGTCGCATGCTCACCATCGACTGCTGCGAGTGCGTGATGCGCGACACCGCCGCCTGCGACGACTGCGTCGTCACGTTCGTCGTCGAGCCGCGAGCCCGGGGGAGGCGCTGGTGATCGACGTCGACGAGGAGCGGGCGGTGCGCATGCTCGCGCGGGCGGGGCTGGTGCCCGAGCTGCGTCACGTCGCGGGGTAGCGTCCTGCCGCGGGCCCGATCGCGGCTCCCGAGCGGGGCACGACCGGTCCACGCTGGAGGGCGACATGTATCGGCAGCGACGCTGCGAACTTCGCGCTGCTGCTCGCGCGGGTGTGGATCGCGTTCATGGTCTTCGCCCACGGCTGGCGGCACGTGAAGGCGATCCGGTCCGGGCCCGGGCATGGCCAACTGGTTCGAGAGCCTCGGCCTCAAGCCCGGGCGGCTCCACGCGCAGATGGTCACCGTCACCGAGCTCGCGATCCCGGTCGCTGCTCGTGCTCGGCTTCCTCACGCCGCTCGTGCTACGGCGGCGTGTGCGCGCTCATGCTGGTGGCGTTCCTCACCAACCACCTGAAGAACGGCTTCTTCCTGAGCAGCGCCAAGGAGGGCTACGAGTACGTCGTCACCGTCGCGGTCGCTGTCGCATCACGCTCGGCACGCTCGGCCCGGGCGAGTGGTCGCTCGACGATGCGACTTCGACCTCGACTCGTTCCCGTTCGACCCGAAGAAGGCGCTGATCGTCACCGCGATCGTCGGCATCGGCGGCGCCGCCGCTGTTCCTCGCTCACCTTCTGGCGTCCGCCGAAGAAGGACCAGGCCGCGCGCTGAGCGGCGGAACCGGGGGAACCGCACATGGGGCGGGTCGCGCTCGACCACGTGACGAAGCGGTTCGACGACGTCGCCGCCGTCGACGACCTGACGCTCGAAGTCGCCGACGAGGAGTTCCTCGTGCTGCTCGGCCCGTCGGGCTGCGGCAAGTCGACCGCGCTGCGCATGATCGCGGGGCTCGAGGACCCCACCGCGGGCACCATCACCGATCGGCGACCGCGTCGTCAACGACGTCGAGGCCAAGGACCGCGACATCGCGATGGTGTTCCAGAGCTACGCGCTCTACCCGCACATGACGGTGCGGCGGAACATCGAGTTCCCGTTGCGATCGCGCAAGGTCGCGGCGGCGGAGCGCGGCCACGCTCGTGCAGCGACGCCGCCGACGAGCCTCGACCTCGGCGAGCTGCTCGACCGCAAGCCCGCGCAGCTCTCGGGCGGGCAGCGTCAACGGGTCGCGCTCGCGCGCGCGATCGTGCGTCGCCCGCAGGTCGTTCCTGATGGACGAGCCGCTCTCGAACCTCGACGCCAAGCTGCGCGTGCAGACGCGCGCCGAGCTGGTCGAGCTGCAACGGCGGCTCGCGGCCACCATCGTCTACGTCACCCACGACCAGGTCGAGGCGATGACGATGGGTCACCGCATCGCGGTGCTCGACCACGGCGTGCTCCAGCAGGTCGGCGCGCCCCAGGAGGTCTACGCCAGGCCCGCCAACCTCTTCGTGGCGCGCTTCATCGGCAGCCCGCCGATGAACACGGTCAACGGTCGCGTCGATCGAGTCGACGGCGACGACTGGTCGCGCGAGCTCCCCGGTGCCGGCATCCCGCTGCCGCGCCGAACTCGCGACAGTCGGTGAGCGCCGCCGGCGTCGACGACGTCGTGATCGGCGTGCGCCCCGAAGACCTCCGCTTCGGCGACCGCACGCGACGGCGATGTCGGCATCCCGGCGTCGGTGAGCGTGGTCGAGTCGCTCGGGCACGAGCGTCACGTCGTCGTGCCGCCTCGCCGACCGCCAGCTCGTGATCGTGCGTCAGGACGCCCACGCAAGCGGCCCGCGCCGGAGGAGAGCACCACGTGCCTCGTGGCCGAGCCGGACGCGCTGCACGTGTTCGACCCCGCTCGGGCACGCGGATCGGCGACTGACGCGTGGCCACCGGGCGAGCGTCGCCGCTCGACGCCCGCGCGCGAAGCGGAGCCGCCGCCGCGAGCGCGGGCTCGCGCTACCTGCTGCTGATCCCGTCGCTCGCTGATCTTCGGCGTGTTCGTCTTCTAGCCGCTGGTGCACAACGTGTACCTCGGCTTCTACCGCAACCCGCCGTTCCCGGGCCTGCCGAGCACCTACGTCGGCTTCGACCAGTACAAGGACGTCCTCACGTCGCAAGACTTCCTCGACAGCCTGAAGACCACCGTCCTGTTCGCGATCCTCACCGTGCCCGTCGGCATCGCTGCCGGCCTCGGGCTCGCGGTCCTCGCGCACCAGCAGCTGCGCGGGATCGGCATCTACCGCACGTTCTTCTCGTCGACGGTGGCGACGTCGGTGGCGGTCGCCGCGGTGATCTTCGGCACGCTGATGAACCCGCAGGTCGGGTCTGCTGCCGTGGCTGGGGATCACCACCAACCCGACGATCCTGCAGAACCCCGACTGGGCGCTGATCGCGGTGGCGGTGGTCACGATCTGGCAGACGCTCGGCCTCACGTTCATCCTCATGTCGTCGGGCCTGCAGAGCGTGCCCGACGACCTCTACGAAGCGGCGCGGGTCGACGGCGCGGGCGCGTGGTCGCGCTTCTGGCACGTCACGTTGCCGATGCTGTCGCCCACCATCTTCTTCACGGTGGTGATCGGCACGATCTTCGCGTTCCAGTCGTTCGGCCAGATCGACCTGCTCACCCAGGGCGGACCGCTGAAGAAGACCAACGTGCTCACGTACTTCATCTACGACACGTTGCAGCGGCAGAGCGATCCCGGCAAGGCCGCGGTGCTCGCGGTCGCGCTGTTCTTCCTCACGCTGATCCTGGCGTTGCTCCAGATCCGGCTGCTCGAGCGGCGGGTGTCGTATGAGCGTTGACACCGACGTCCGCGCGACCGATCGGCGCGGCGAGCACGCGCGCTGCACCGTCGCAAGCTGTGGGGCAAGGTCGGTCGCTACGCGCTGCTGACGGTGCTGGCGATCATCGTGCTGTTCCCGCTCTACATCACGGTCGTGAACTCGCTGCTGAGGCCGGTCGACATCACGCGACCAGCCGCCGAAGTTCTTCCCGACCGACCCGCAGTTGGAGCTGCTACCAGCGACGCCTGGAACGCCGGGCACATGGGCACCTACCTGAAGAACAGCTTCATCGTCACGTTCATCATCACCGTCGGGCAGGTCGCTCACCGCGATCCTCGCCGGCTACGCGTTCGCGTTCCTGCGAGTTCCCGTTCAAGCGCATCGCTCTTCGTGGTGTTCCTGGCCACGCTGATGGTGCCGTTCGAGGTCACGATCGTCACCAACGTCACGACCATCAGCAACCTCGGCTGCACAACACCTACGCCGGGCTCGCGGTGCCCGTTCCTCGCCACCGGGTTCGGCGCCTTCCTGATGCGCCAGACGTTCCTCACGTTGCCGGGCGAGCTGCGCGACGCCGCCGCGCTCGACGGCTACGGGCACTGGCGCTTCCTGTGGCGGGTCGCGGTGCCGCTCGCCCGGCCCGCGGTCGCCGCGCTCACCGTGTTCGCGTTCCTGGCTGCCTGGAACCAGTACCTCTGGCCGCTGCTCGTCACCAAGGACGACAAGCTGCGCACCGTGCAGATCGGGCTGAAGCAGCTGCAGCAGCCGAGCATCGACCAGATCAACGTCGATGTTCGCGGGGGCGATCATCGCGGTGATCCCGCTGGTGATCCTGCTCCTTGTGCTTCCAGAAGCAGCTCGTGCGCGGGCTCACCGCCGGCGCGGTCAAGGGCTAGAGCGCCGAACGGACGAGGTCAGCGGGATGAACCATGAAGTTGCGCAGTCGCGACGTGGTCGTGCGTGGTGCTGTCGGCGGTCCTGGTGGCGACTGGTGGCCGTCGACACGCCCGGGGCGGGCGCGGCCGAGCAGCACGACGTGCCCGCTGAGCGCGTTGAAGTCGGCGAAGCAAGCCGGTGGAGATCACGCTCTGGCACTCGATGACCGCGCGCGAACGAGACCGACGCTGCAGGGCCTCACCGACAAGTTCAACTCGTCGCAGTCCGACGTGAAGGTCAACCTCGTCAACCAGATCGACTACGAGGAGACGTTCCAGAAGTACAAGGCCGGGCTCGGGAGCGGCGACCTGCCCGACATCGTGCAGCTGCAGGAGACCGACCAGCAGCAGATGATCGACACGCAGACGCGTCGTTGCCGGCGAGCGTGTGCGCGAAGGCCGACAAGTACAGCTTCTCCGACTTCCTGCCCCGGGTGATCAGCTACTACACGGTGCAGGGCACGCAGTACGCGATGCCGTTCAACACGTCGGGCCCGGTCCTCTACTACAACAAGAAGGCGTTCAGCGCGGCCGGCCTCGACCCCGAACAGCCGCCGACGACGCTCGACGAGGTGCGCAGCGACGGCCGAGAAGCTCAAGGCCAACGGGGTGGCAGGCGCCCCTCGGGCTGAAGACCGACCCGATCTTCGTCGAGCACTGGACCGCGAGGCCGAACAGCCTGTTCGCGAACAACAGCAACGGACGCAAGGCGCGCGCCACCAAGGCGGTGCTTCAACGGCACGTCGGGCAGGCAGATCTTCACGCTGGATGAACGGCATGGTGAAGGACGGCCTCGCCACCACCAATGCCGACCTCGGTCCGAGCATCTTCGACGACCTGCTCGGCATCCGCAGCGGCTCGCACGCCATGGCCTTCGACACCAGCGCCGCGCTCGGCACGATCAAGACGATCCTCGACGCCGGAAACGACCCGAACATCGACCTCGGCGTGGCGCCGTTCCCGACGCCCGGCGGTGGTCAGCGGCGGTGTGTTCAACCAGGGCGGCGAGATGTTCATGGTCGAACAAGTCGTCGCCGGCGAAGCAGGCGGCATCGTGGAAGTTCCTGAAGTTCCTCGACGAGCCCGAGAACGTCAGCCACGTGGGCGATCGGCACGGGGTACATCCCGATCCGCAAGTCGTCGGCGAACAGCACCGACGATGAAGGACTACTGGGCCAAGAACCCGGGCTTCAAGGTCGCGTACGACCAGCTGCTCGGCGGCCGCGACACCGTCGCGAGCGCGGGTTCGGTCATCGGCAACAACAAGGGCGCCCGCGACGCGGTGCGCGACGCGATCAACAGCATGTTCCTCGAGGGCACCGCGCCCAACGACGCGCTGAAGAAGGCGGTCGACGGCGCGACCGCGGCCATCGACGACTACAACAGCCGCATCGGCGCCTGACACCACGCCGAGTTCGCCATCGGCCATGCTGTGGCCGGCATCGAGGGTCGAAGAGGAGCACTGGCATGCAGTCCTGGCGGGTTCGGCGGGGATGGAAGCGTGTGATGGGGAGCGGTCTCGCCGCGGTCGTGGTGGCGACCGGTCTGTCGGCAGTGGCCGCAGCGCCGGGCGCAGCCGCGGCGACCAGCACGAAGTGTCCCGTCAACGCCGCGAAGTCGGCGAAGTCGAAGCCGGTCGAGATCACCTTCTGGCACTCGATGAACCGGGCCAACGAGACACGCTGCAGCAGCTCACCGACAAGTTCAACTCGTCGCAGAGCGACGTGAAGGTCAACCTCGTCAACCAGATCGACTACGTGCAGACGTTCAGCAAGTACAAGTCGGGTCTGAGCAGCGGTGACCTCCCCGACATCGTGCAGCTGCAGGAGACCGATCAGCAGCAGATGGTCGACACGCGGCACGGTGCTGCCGGCGAGCGTGTGCGCGAAGGCCGACAAGTACAGCTTCTCCGACTTCCTGCCCCGGGTGATCTCGCTACTTCACGATCCAGGGCACGCAGTACGCGATGCCGTTCAACACGTCGGGCCCGGTGCTCTTCTACAACAAGAAGGCGTTCACCGCCGCCGGCCTCGACCCGAACTCGCCGCCGAAGACGCTCGACGACGTGCGCGCCGCGGCCGAGAAGCTGAAGGCCAACGGCGTGTCGGCGCCGCTCGGACTCAAGACCGAGCCCGGCTTCTTCGAGCACTGGCGCGCGTCTGGCGAACAAGCTCTACGTGAACAACAGCAACGGCCGCAAGGCCCGCGCCACGAAGACCGGCTACGACGACGCCACCGGGCGCCAGATCTTCACCTGGCTCTCCGGCATGGTGAAGGACGGCCTCGCCACCACCAACCCCGACCTCGGCACCGGGAACTTCGACAACCTGCTCGGCATCCAGAGCGGCTCGCACGCGATGGCGTTCGACACCAGCGCCGCGCTCGGCACCATCAGTCGGTCCTCTCCGGCGGCAGCGCCCCCGACGTCGAGCTCGGCGTGGCGCCGTTCCCGTCGTCGGGACCCAAGAAGGGCGGCGTGCTGGTGAGCGGCGGTGAGCTGTTCATGGTGAACAAGGGCAGCGCCGAGAAGCAGGCGGCCGCGTGGCAGTACCTGAAGTTCCTCGACTCGCCGCGAGAGCCTCACCACGTGGGCGATCGGCACCGGCTACCTGCCGATCCGCAAGGCGTCGGCCGACAGCACCGCGATGCAGCAGTACTGGCAGCAGAACCCGTCGTTCAAGGTCGCCTACGACCAGCTCGCCAACGGCCCCACCACGGTGGCGACGTCGGGGTCGGTCATCGGGAACTACACCGGGCGCGCGTGACGCGGTGCGTGACGCCGAGAACCAGATGTTCCTCAACGGCACCGACCCGAAGACCGCGCTGAAGGACGCGTCGAAGAACGCGACCGCCGCCATCCAGGACTACAACACGAAGCTCGGCGTCGGTTAGAGTGGGGGTCGGGCTGGCCGGGACGCCGTCGCTCGGCTCTGAACGTACAGTGGTCTGGTGATTCGAACACCCAGGTACACGCGTAACGGTGACCTTCGGCCGCCTATCGCACGGTGGGCGATGGCGTTCGCCGACATCGTGTTCGTGTCGAACTGGTTCACGAACTGTGAGCTGATTCCGGAGCTCCCCGTCGCCCGGGAGTGGTTCGAAGCGATGACGGCATTGGTCGTCTCATCTTCTCGACCAGCCGGGCACCGGCGTGTCGGATCCGGTGACAGCTCGATGCGCTCCCGACACTCGAGCAATCGGCCGACAGCATCGTCGGTGGTGCTCGACGAGTTGGAGACGTTCCGAAGCCGTACTGGTCACGGTCTGACGGCGTCCTCTGCCGACGGGAGCGTTGTTCGCGGCGACGCATCCGGGTCGACGGCTGCCCTCGTGGTGCTCGAGGGGCCGACGTCTCCGCCTGGCCGAGCGAGCCCGGACGTGGCCGGCGAGGAACTCGCAATCTTCATGGCGATGTGGGGTACCGGTGGACCCAACACACACCAACCCCGACATGCCGTGGAACGAAGAGATCCGCGAGACCTTCGACTCGGTACGAACGGCTTTCCGCGAGCCGAAGCGTCGAGCAGATGATGCCGCTCATCGGCCAGTTGGACGTCCGCGACATCCTTCCTTCCGTCCCGTGCCGACACTGGTGCTCCACAGCGCCGCGGAGCGCTCTTCCCAATCGAGTGCGGCAGGTACATCGCGGAGCACGTTCCGATGCCAAATACATCGAACTCCCTGGCCGCAACCTCTATCACTTCGTCGAACCCAACTGGCGACGTTGCTTCGAGGAGATCAGCGACTTCTGACCGGCTCGCGCTTCTCGTCGACGAGGAGCAGGTGCTCGCCACGGTGCTGTTCACCGACATCGTCGACTCCCACGCCGACGCATCGGCGATCGCGCTGGAATCGCTCCTCGACGCCCACGATCGGTGGTCGGCGCAGCTCCGCGTCCGCGGCCGTGAGTGAGCACGGCGGGCGACAGCTTCCTGGCCATGTCGACGGACCGCAAGAGCGATCCGTGCGCAAAGGCCATCCGTGATGAGGTGCAAGCACTCGAACTCGAGTCCGAGCGGGCTTGCATACCGGTGAAGCAGATCCGTGGCGACGACATCGGCGATCGCCGTGCACATCGACGCAGTGTGTCACCTCGCGGAGCGAGTGAAGGCTCGTCTCCCACGTGCGTGACCTCGTCGTCGCTCGACTCCACTCGATGACCGGGCCTGCACGAGCTGAAGAGCGTCCCCACGAATGACGAAACTGCGCAGTCCGGCGACTGATACCGAGGAGCGCGTCGACGTGCCGCGTCAGGTGCTGCTAGTTGCGCTCGTCGATGGAGACGTACGGGCGCTTGGTGGCGCCGGTGTAGATCTGGCGCGGCCGGCCGATCTTGGTGGCCGGGCTCTCCATCATCTCCATCCAGTGCGCGATCCACCCGGGCAGGCGGCCGATCGCGAACAGCACCGGGAACATCTGCGTGGGGAAGCCCATCGCCCGGTAGATGAGACCGGAGTAGAAGTCGACGTTCGGGTAGAGCTTGCGCTCGATGAAGTACTCGTCGTTGAGCGCGACCTCCTCGAGCTCGCAGCGCGAGGTCGAGCAGCTGGTCCATCGCGCCGAGCTCGGAGAGCACGCGGTCGGCAGGCGTCCTTGAGGATGCGGGCACGCGGGTCGTAGTTCTTGTAGACGCGGTGACCGAAGCCCGGAGAGCCGGAACGAGTCGTCGGGGTCCTTGGCCATGCGTGACGTACTTGTCGACGTCGCCGCCGTCGGCGGCGATGTCGGTCGAGCATCTCGATGACGGCCTGGTTGGCGCCGCCGTGCAGCGGACCCCAGAGCGCGTTGATGCCGGCCGCGATCGACGCGAAGAGGTTCGCCTCGCTCGAGCCGACCAGGCGCACGGTGCGAGTGGAGCAGTTCTGCTCGTGGTCGGCGTGCAGGATCAGCAGCTGCTTGAGCGCGTGACCACGGTGTTGTGGCTCACCTCGTAGCGCTCCGACGGCACCGCGAACATCATGGTGAGGAAGTTCTCGATCAGGTCGAGCGAGTTGTCGGGGTAGAGGAACGGCTGGCCGATCGACTTCTTGTACGCGTAGGCCGCGATCGTCGGCAGCTTCGCCATCAGGCGCAGGATCGAGAGGTGCACCTGCTCGGGGTCGTGGGGGTCGTTGCTGTCCTGGTAGAAGGTCGACAGCGCACTGACCACCGACGACAGCGTGGCCATCGGGTGGGCGTCCTTCGGGAAGCCGTCGAAGAAGCGCTTGGCGTCCTCGTGCAGCAGCGTGTGCTTGCGGATCCCGAAGCGGAACTCGTCGAGCTGGGTGCGGGTGGGGAGCTCGCCGTAGATGAGGAGGTACGACGTCTCGAGGAACGACGGCACCGGGACCGACACCAGCTCCTCGATCGGGATGCCGCGGTAGCGCAGGATCCCGGCCTCGCCGTCGATGAAGGTGATCGCCGATTCGCACGACGCCGGTGTTCACGAAGCCGTTGTCGAGGGTGACGGCGCCGGTCTGGGCGCGGAGCTTGGAGATGTCGATCCCCCGCTCGCCCTCGGTGCCCACGACCATGGGCAGTTCGGTCTCGTCGCTGCCGATGCGCAGTACGGCGGGGGCTTCGCTCATCTCGTGGCTCCTCCTGGTCCGCAAGCAGCGTACCCGTCGGCGCGGGAGCCACTTCCGGTCGGCAACACTCGCCTACGGTGGCCCGGTGGCGGTGGCTGAACGCGACCTGACGAGCGGAGCCGCCCGGGGGTTCGTCGGGCTGTTCCCGTGGCGCGGTGTCGTCGCCCCGTGGTTGGTGTCGCGGGTGCTCTCGATCGTCGTGCTGCTCGCCGCGGTCAACGACCCGGCGCGCGGGTCGCGGTTCGTGCAGGTGGCGACGCGCTGGGACGGCGCCTTCTACCTCGACATCGCCCGCAACGGCTACGGCCCGGTCGAACGTCCCGTTCCCCAAGTGGCCGTTCTTCCCGCTGCTCCCGGGTCTCATCCGGGCGCTCGAGCGAGGTGGCCGACGACAAGGCCGCCATCTTCGTGCTGAACCAGGTGCTCTTCCTGGTGGCGCTGGCCGGCGTCCACCGGATCGCGTCGCCGCCACGGCGGCGCCACCGTGGCTGCGGCTCGCGACGTGGGCGCTGGCGCTGTTCCCGGCGTCGTTCGTGTTCTCGATGACCTACCCGTCGGCGATCTTCCTCGCCGCGTCGGTGTGGGCGTTCGTGCTCGTGGAGGACGACCACGACCTCGCCGCCGGGTTGGTCGCGGTGGGCGCGGCGATGGTGCGACCGAACGGCGCCGTGCTCGTGATCGCGCTCGTGGTCGCGGTGCGGGCGTGGCGGCGCGCGTTCGCTGGTCGCGCTGCCGTCGGTGGTCGCCGTCGCGGCGTGGTGCATCTGGTGCTGTCGACCGCACCGGCGACCCGCTCGTGTTCCTCTCCAGCAAGTCGCGCTGGCAGGAGATCACGTTCGTCGGGCTGTTCGAGGGCCACGTGAAGTGGTCGGTGCTCCCGCACATCGTGTTGGCGATCGGCGCGCTCGGGGTGCTCGTCGTGCAGCGCAAGAAGCTGCCGGTGTCGTGGCTGGTGTTCGGGGCGCTCTACCTCATCCCGTCGTTGCAGCTCGGCATGGTCGGCGTCGGCCGCTATGCCAACGAGTGCTTCCCGCCGTTCGTCGGCATCGGCCAGCTGCTCGAGCGGTGGTCGACGCGTGTCCGTGTCCTCTACTTCGCCGCGTCGACCGTCGGCCTGGTGCTGTTCGCCGTCGTCGCCGCCCGCTACGACCTCGTCCCCTGACCACGCCGAGCATCTCGAAGCTTCGCGTGCGCCCTGCGACGGTGAACCTCGAGATGCTCGCGGGAGGTGGTCAGCCGCCCATGAGGGCGTGCCACTGCTCCAGGGTCGGGATGCGGAAGACGTAGTTGGTGGCGCGGGTGTCGCCCATGGTCGCCGACGACGCGGGGGAGTAGCGGTGCCCCGGGTAGAGGACGGTCGAGTCGGGGAGCGTGGCGAGGCGCTGGGTGAGGCTCTCGTACATCGCGTCGGGGTCGGAGCCGGGGAGATCGGTGCGGCCGCAGCCCTCGAGGAACAGCGTGTCGCCGGCGACGAGCCGGCCGTCGACCACGAAGCACTGGCTGCCCGGCGTGTGGCCGGGGGTGTGCATGAGCTCGATCGGGATGCCGCCCGCGTGCACGACGTCGCCGCTGTCGTGGAGCGACAGGTCGGAGTCGGCGAGGCCGGTGGAGCGCTTCACCCACTCGGCCTCGGCGCGCTGGATGTGCACGGGCACGCCGCCGCCGTCGAGCGCGAGCAGCTCGCGGAGGCCCTCGATCGGCGTAGCCCATGATGTCGCCACCGCAGTGGTCGGCGTGGTAGTGGGTGACGAGCGCGCCGGTGAGGCGCAGGCCGTCGGCCGCGAGCAGGTCGACGAGCTCACCGACGCCGTACGCGGGGTCGATCACCACCGCCTCACCGGTCTCGCGGTCGCCGACGAGGTACACGAAGTTCACCATCTGGCGCGCCAGCGGGTCGTCGCGTGAAGTCGGCGCCCGACAGCAGCTGGCGGAAGTAGAGACGGTCCTCGCTCTCGTTCCAGCTCATCACGCCCTCCATCATGTGGCCTCCATCATGCAGTCCTCATCGAACCCATGGCGGCGACGAACGCGCCGGGGTCGTTGCTCTTGCCGACGACGATCGCGTGCTGCGGACCGCCGCCGGGGAAGTCGGGCGGGGCGTACCACTCGAAGCCGTCGCCCTCGATGGCGTCGACGACCGACTGGGCGGCGTCCGCCGCGGGGACGAACGGCCCCTGGTACGCGGCGGGCTCGTTGCCGGGTTGGTCCCAGATCTCGGTGTCGATCGGCCCCGGCAGCACGAGCTTCACCTCGACACCGGTGCCGTAGAGGTCGACGGCCATCCCCTCGGTCCAGCCGCACAGCGCGAACTTGCTCGCGCAGTACGCAGCCTCGTTGGCGATCGGCACCCGGCCGCCGAGGCTCGACACGTTGACGACGCACCCGCTGCCCCGCGCCAACCAGTCGGGGAGCAGCGCCAGCGACATGTTGACCGGCGCGTGGAAGTTGACGTCCATCACGTGCGCGACGTCGGCGGGTGTGAGGTGCGGCACCGGGATGCGCGCGGGGATGCCCGCGTTGTTCACCAGGCAGTCGACGTGGCCCCACTCGCGCGCGGCCTGGTGCACGAGCGCCTCGGCGGCCTCGAGATCACCGAGGTCGACCGGCCACGCGCGTGACTCGGGCGTGTGCTCGCGACACTCGGCCAGCACCTGCTCGAGGCGGTCGGCGCGCCGCGCCACCAACCCGACGGTCGCGCCACGCGCCGCCAGCATCGGGCCGAGCGCGGCCCCGATGCCCGACGACGCGCCGGTGACGATGATGGTGGCTCCCTCGATCTGCACGCCCTGCTCCCTTGGGTCAGCCGTAGTCGCGGACGGTGGGTGCTGCGGCGTGTGCTCGTGGTGGCCGTGCCCACCGCGTCTTCGTACGCCGGGGTGATCTGCAGGTGCCTGGCCACGAACACCGAGAACGGGACGTCGCCGTTGGTGGGCGTGGCCGCGGCCTGCTGCTGCGACGTCCGGATCATGGTCGCGCACGTCGACGGACTTCCAGTCGACGAGTTTGCTGCCCGCGCGTGTCGTGTACACCTGGGTCTCCGGATCCGGCGTCGGCCGGTCGTCGACCGCCGGTTGGGGCTCCTGGCACACGTCGAACGACTTCAAGCCCTTCCACCGTGTGAACACGTACGGCAGGAACACCTTCGACACCGCGACGGTGCCGTCGATGTAGTCCTGCGGCGTGTAGGCGCCGGTGGGCTCGACGTAGATCGCGAGGTGCGTGCCCTTCGTGTCGCGCTCCTCTGAGGGTTCACCAGCGCGGCACGAGTCACCCGCAGGCCGAACGGCTTCACCTTCTTGGCGAAGATGGCGACGAGATCCTTGCGTGCCGACGGCGGCAACGACGTCGACGCGGTGCTCGCGCGGTTCGCGGAGGCCGGCACGCCACCCGCGGCGAACCCGACCACGAGGACGAAGACGAGCGCGGCGACGAGCCTCGCGGCATCAGGTCAGGCGCGCATCAGGTCAGGCGTTGACCGACACCGGCGTGCCGAGGGGCAACTGCTTGGCCAGCATCGTGATGGCGGCGTTGTCCATGCGGATGCAGCCGTGGGTCACGTTCTTGCCGAGCACCGAGGCGTCGTTGTTGCCGTGGATGCCGACCTCGGCGTCGCCGCCCGCGAACGAGTCGAGGGTCTCGGAGTGACTCGACAGTCCGTAGGCGTACGGGCCGTACACCGAGGTGGGGTCGGGAGTCTGGAGCAGCACCCGGAGGTAGTACTCACCGGTGGGCGTGGGAGTGGGCTTGCCGACGTCGGGCAGCGGCGGGTCGGTGGCACCGACCGCGACCGGCCCGGTGTAGACGACGTCGTTGCCCTTGTTCACCGTGATCGTGTGGTCGCCGAGCTGCACGTCGATGCGGTACGGGTTGGCGGTGAGGGTCACGTCGGACGCCTTCACCCACCCGGTGCTGCCGTTGGGACGGACGGGGAGCAGCACCTGCACCCAGCCGTCCTTCTGCTGCTGCTTCACGAGGAAGACCTGCGGCACCTGCGACGTCGGGACGGTCGGGTCGTAGAGCCACGGGTTGTCGAACTCGCGCGTCGGCGTGGTCGCGGCCGGCTTGTCGAAGACGTCGATCTTCGTGACCGCGGGCTTCACCGTGGCGATGTACGACGTGTCGCTCGACGCCGGCGCCGTGGTGACCGCGGGCGCGGTGGTGGACACCGCCTTCTTGCCGAGGGTGGCCTCGCCGCTGTCGCCGCCGCAGCCCACGAGCACCAGCGCGAGCGCGCAGAGGCAGGCGGACAAGGTCGCGAGGCGGCGGAGCACGGGGGCGAGGTTACCGGCCGATCCGGGCTACGGTGCCGCGCGTGGCGCGCCGGGCGGTGGTCGACGGAACGGTGGCGCTCGCCCGCCAGGCTCCCGAGTTCGCGCCGTACATCGACGCCCACGGCCCCGCCGACCTGCGCCGGGCGCGACCGCGACGCACGCACTTCGCCGAGCTCGCGCGCGCCATCTGCTTCCAGCAGCTGGCCGGCGCGGCCGCTCGCACCATCCACGGCCGGTTCGAAGCCGCGCTCGACGGCGACGTCACCCCCGAGGCGGTGCTCGCGCTCCCGGTGGAGACCATGCGGGCAGCCGGTCTGTCGGGCAACAAGACCGCATCGATCCGCGACCTGGCCGAGAAGGTGCTGGCCGGGGAGGTCGAGCTCGACCGCATGGCGAGGCTCTCCGACGAGAAGATCGTGGAGGAGCTCACGCTGGTGCGCGGCATCGGCCGGTGGACGGCGGAGATGTTCCTCATGTTCCAGCTCGGCCGCCTCGACGTGTGGCCGGTCGGTGACCTCGGCGTGCGCAAGGGCTACGCGGTGATCCACGGCCGGCCCGACATGCCGACCGCCAAGGAGCTCGAGGCGCTGGGCGACCCGCTGCGGCCGTACCGCTCGTTGGCGGCCTGGTACTGCTGGCGCGCCGCCGACACCCAGCTCTGAGCACGCCTCGGATCAACATGCGTCCGCTCCCCCTCGCATTCCTCGTCGTTCTCGCTCGTCGCCCGAGACCTCGCGCGCGAGCACGGTCCGCACACCGTGCTCGACCGCGTCGACGTGTCGATCGGACCCCGCACGCGCCTCGGTGTCGTCGGTCCGAACGGCGTGGGCAAGAGCACGCTGCTGCGCATCCTCGCCGGTCAGGAGCGCCCTGACCGGGGCACGATCACCACGACGCCCCCGACGTTGCGCGTCGGACACCTCGTCCAGGAACCGGAGCGCAACGACGAGACGGTGCTCGAGTTCCTCGGGCGTCGCACCGGCGTCACCGCCGCCGAAGCCGAGCTCGAACGGGCCGCAGCCGCGTTGGCCGACGCGACGGACGCCGCCGCCGACGTGTACACCGACGCGCTCGACGCGTACCTCGCCGCCGGCGGCCCCGACCTCGACGCGCGCGCCCGCGCCATGTGTGACGACGTCGGGCTCCCGGTTCGGTTGCTCGACGCCTCGATGCGCGTGCCTGTCGGGTGGTGAGGCGGCGCGCGCGTCGCTCGCCGCCATCCTGCTCAGCCGCTTCGACGTGCTGCTCCTCGACGAGCCGACCAACGACCTCGACTTCGCCGGCCTGGAGCGGCTCGAGGCGTTCGTCGACGAGCTGCCGGGTGGCGTGGTGATCGTGAGCCACGATCGCGCGTTCCTCGAACGCACGGTCACGCGCGTGCTCGAGCTCGACGAGCACACGCGTTCCGGCACCGAGTACGGCGGTGGCTGGCTGGGCTACCTCGACGCGCGCGCCACCGCGCGGCGCCACGCGGAGGAGGACTTCGCCACCTACCGCGGCGAACGCAGCCGACTCGAACAACGAGCGCGCATGCAGCGCGAGTGGGCGGTGCAGGGCGCCCGTGCCGCGAAGAAGGACACGTCCGAGAAGGACAAGAACATCCGGCACTTCAAGGTCGCGACGTCGGAGAAGCAGGCCGCCAAGTCGCGCGCGACGCGTGAAGCGATCGATCGCCTCGAGGTGGTGGAGAAGCCCTGGGAAGGTTGGGACCTTCGGTTCCAGGTCGCGAGCGCGCCGCGCAGCAGCGACGTGGTCATGCGTCTGCGCGGTGCGGTCGTGCAGCGAGGCGCGTTCACCCTCGGCCCGGTCGACGTCGAGATCGGCTGGCAGGACCGGGTCGCGCTCGTCGGACCGAACGGCTCGGGCAAGACCACGCTGCTCCTCGCCCTGCTCGGACGGCTGCCGCTCACCGCCGGCGAACGGTCGATGGGCGCGAGCGTCGTGCTCGGGGAGATGGACCAGGCCCGCGCCGGGTTCACCGGCGATCAACCCCTGCTCGACGCCTTCCTCACCGCCACCGGGCTCACGATCGCCGAAGGGCGCTCGCTGCTCGCCAAGTTCGGCCTCGGCGCCGACCACGTCACCCGCAGTGCGTCGACGCTCTCACCGGGTGAGCGCACGCGTGCGGTCCTCGCCGGCTTCGCGGCGCAGGGCGTCAACTGCCTGGTCCTCGACGAGCCGACCAACCACCTCGACCTCGAGGCCATCGAGCAGCTGGAGTCGGCCCTCGCGGGCTACGACGGCACCCTGCTCGTGGTCACGCACGACCGGCGCCTGTTGGAGGCATTGGAGCTCACCCGCGCCATCTCGGCCACCGGTGAGGAGATCGACGTCGGGTGAGCCAGGCGCTGCGGGTGCCGCCGGCGACTCAGCAGCCGCCGCCCCACGGACCCTTGCCCTGCCACTGGTACAGCGCCCACGCCATCTCGTCCTGGTCGTAGGCGCTGGCCACGTTGGCCGGCACGCCGACGAGGTCGGACCGGCCCGCGTGGGCGGCGGTCACGTTCCAGGTGGCCTGCAGGAACTGGTAGGCGCCGAGGTAGGGGCCCGACGGGTTCACGGCGCCGTAGTTGCCACCGCTCTCGCGTTGGCGGACGCAGCTGAGGAACGGGTCGTCGTGGTGCGGGCTCTGTCCGGGGGTGCCCGAGTAGTCGGGCGGCGGGGGCGGCGCGCTGGGCGCGGCCACCGTCGTGGTGGTGGTCGTCGGGGCGGCAGCCGCGGGCGCGTCCGCCGGGGCGGTCGTCGTGGTCGTCTCGGCGGCCTTGGCCGCGGCGGCCTGCGCGGCCGCCGCTTGCGCCTGCTCCTGGGCCGCGGCCTGGGCGAGCTTGGCGTCGATCGCCGCGCCCTGGGCCTTCAGGTCGCCGAGCGCGTCGGACTGGGCCTGGCGAGTGGCGCGCAACTCGCGCTCCTCTTTGTGCAGCGCGCGCGTCGCGTCGTGCAGCTTGTTGTACACGTCTTCGTCGTGTTCGTTCACGCGGTCGATGAGGTGCGCGCGGCGCGCGGTCTCGAGTGTGTCGTTGCCGTCGACGAGCGTGGCGAGCTGTGTGCCCGACGACGTGTACGCGAGCGCGGCGCGTGCGCGCACTGCCGCGCGTGCCGACTTCGCGCGCGTGAGCAGTTCGTCGCGCGAGTTGTTCGCTGCGCGCGATGTCGTCGTCGAGTGACGACACGCGGTCGAGTGCGGCGAAGTACTTCGACGACAGCGCATCCGCCTGTGCGCGCAGGTCGCTCGCGCTGCTCGTGGTCTGCGCGTGTGCGAACGGAGCGAACGCGGTGCCGAGGGTGGCGCACAGCGCCACGAGCACCCCGAGAACGAGCGCGCGCGAACCCGTTTGGCGGACCAGCGGCATCCCGACACGCTAGCGAGAGCGCCACTCGCGCGCGGCAACGGCCTCGAAGAGGCGCGAAGTCGCAGGTCAGAGCGGTTCGGTAGCGTGCGTGCGGTGCCCGTCGAGCCGCCCCCGAGTCGTTGGGAGCTGCCGACACCGGCGCGAATGGCCGAAGGGGCCGAAATTGCCGGTGTGGGCGCCGATCTCGCGCCCGGCACGCTCCTCGCCGCATACCGCCAAGGGCTCTTTCCCATGCGGTTGCAGGCCCGTGGACCGCTCGGGCCGGGGCCGCTCGGGTGGTGGTCGCCCGATCCGCGAGGGATCCTCCCGCTCGACGGCTTGCACGTCAGCCGCTCGCTGCGTCGGTCGCAGCGCGACGTTCGAGATCCGCGTCGACACCGCGTTCGTAGAGGTGATGCGCGGGTGCGCGGACCCCAAGCGTCCGCACGGTTGGATCGACAAGAAGTTCGTCGCTGCGTACACCGAGTTGCACCGTCTCGGGTGGGCGCACAGCGTCGAGACGTGGCAGGTCGACGAACGCGGACGCGACGCGCTCGTCGGTGGTCTCTACGGCGTTGCCATCGGCGGACTGTTCGCCGCGGAGTCGAAGTTCCACCGCGTCACCGACGCGTCGAAGGTCGCGGTGGTCGCGCTCGTCGATCTCATGCGCACCGGTGGTGGCACGCTGCTCGACGTGCAGTGGACCACGCCGCACCTGGCGTCGCTCGGCGCGGTCGACGTGTCGCGTGCGCGCTACCTCGAGCTGTGCGCGGCCGCGGTCGCGGCGCCGGCCATCGCGACGTTCCCGATCCGAGCGTTCCCTGAAAGTGGTGGTCCGACGAGCGGTAGCCTCCGCGTCATGACTGACGACAGCGTGGTCGTGTACCACAACCCGGTGTGCAGCAAGTCCCGCGGGGCACTCGAGATCCTCGGCGAGCGCGGCGTCGACGCCGAGGTCATCGAGTACCTGAAGGTGAACCCGAGTCGCGCCGACCTCGAGCGGATCGTCGACGCGATCTCCGACGAGCCTGCGGCGCTCGTGCGCAAGGACAAGCGGTTCAAGGAGCTCGAGCTCGACGCGTCCGACTACACGACCGCGCGACGAGGTGATCGCGGTGCTGCTCGCGCACCCCGAGCTCATGGAGCGTCCCGTCGTGTTCGTCGGTGAGCAGGCCGTCATCGCCCGCCCGAGCGAGCGGGTGCTGGAGCTCCTGGAGAACTAGGCGTTCACCGGGACCCGTGGTTCGGGGTCGGCCGTCGCGGCCTCGGGCGCTTCCTTCTCTCCTTCGATGTCGATGCGGGGGAGGAAGCCGAGCCACTTCGGGAACCACCAGTTGGCGTCGCCGAGGATCTCCATGATCGACGGCACGAGCAGCATGCGCACGATCGTCGCGTCGACGAGCACCGCGAACGCGAGCCCGAGACCGAACATCTTCACTTCGGGCGTCGGGTTCAGCACGAACGCGCCGAACACGAAGATCATGATCAGCGCGGCCGAGGTGATGACGCGCGCGGTTTTCGCGAGGCCCTGCACCACGCCTTGACGGTTGTCGCCGGTGCGCTCGTACTCCTCGCGCACGCGGGTGAGCAGGAACACCTGGTAGTCCATCGACAGGCCGAACAGGACGGCGAACATCATCATCGGCACGAACGGCACGATGGGCACCGTCGACTCGAGTCCGACGAGGCCCTTGGCCCAGCCCCACTGGAACACCGCGACGGTCGCGCCGTACGCGGCCGCCGACCGACAGCAGGTTCATGACCGCGGCGGTGAGCGGCACGAGGATCGAGTGGAACACGAGCATCAAGCAGGAGGAACGACAGCAGCACGACCGCGCCGATGAAGTAGGGGAGTCGGCTGCTGATCCGATCGCCGATGTCGATGAACGTCGGCGGTGACCCCGCCCACGTAGGCCTGGGCGCCGCTGGTGCCGACCGCGGCCGGGAGCACCGAGGTGCGCAGCGTGCTCACGAGGTCGGCGGTCTGCGCGCTGTCGGGCGCGGTGGTGGGGAGCACGCCGATCTGCGCGACCGTCGCCGTCGGGGCTCGTCTGCGCGGGCAGCACCGGCCTTGACCCCGGGCGTCTTCTCGATCGCCGCTCGAGATGTCGGTGAGCACCGCGTCGTCGCCGGCCGACGGGAGTTGCACCACGACGAGCAACGGGCCGTTGGTGCCCGGACCGAAGCCCTCGGCGACGAGGTCGTAGGCCTGGCGCTGGGTCGTGGACGTGCGGCAGGTTGCCGTCGTCGGACTCGCCCGAGCCGCATCGAGAGCACCGGCCACGCGATCAGCAGCAGGACGATCACCGCGCCGATCGCGAACGGCCACGCGTGGTTGGCGACCAGGGTGGCCCAACGCTCCCACACGGTGCCCTTGGGCGGCTCGGGGCTCCGACCCTCGCGCACCGCGCGATCCGGATGGTGGAGCAGGCTCGGCACCTTCCAACGGTCGATGCCGTGGCCGACCACGCCGATGATGGCGGGCAGCAGCGTGAGCGCGGCGAGCATCATCACCGCGACGACGAGCGCCGGACATGTAGCCGAGCCGCGCGACGTACGGGATGCCCGAGACCACGAGCCCGCAGATCGCGATCACGACCGTCGTGCCCGCGAACAGCACCGCAGAGCCGGCCGTCGCCACCGAGCGGCCGACCGCGCCTTCGACGTCGAGGCCGGTCGCGAGGCCCTCGCGGTATCGCGTCACGATGAACAGCGAGTAGTCGATGCCGACGCCGAGCCCGATCATCGTGGCGAGCGTCGGTGCCACCGATCCGATCTCGGTGAACGACGACGACGATGCTGACGATCGACAGACCCGACGACGAGCCCGAAGACGGCGGTGAGGATGGGCAGTCCCATCGCCACCACCGAACCGAATGCGAACAGCAGGATGATGACCGCGGCGAGCAGGCCGATGAGGTCGGCGTTGCCCTGCGGCGGTTGGTCGGCGTAGTCGGTCGACCGCGCCGCCGTACGCGACCTTGATGCCGGCCTGCGTCGCCGGGGCGGTGGCGGCTTCGATCTGCTCGAAGACGTCCTTCTGGAGGTCTTGGGCCTTGGTGTCGAACTGCACGGTGACGACCGCGATCTTGCCGCTCTTCGGAGATGAACGCGCTCCCCACGGGGCCGTACGGGTTCGTCACCGACGTGACGTTGGGGATCTTGCCGAGCGCGGACGACGCTCGCCTGATCGCGGGCTCGACCGACGGGCTGGTGATGCCGTCGGACGTCTGGAACACGACGAGCGCGCTGTCGCCCGCGGCGGCCGGGAAGTCCTTCTCGCAGGAGATCGAGCGCGGACTGCGACTGCGTGTCGGGGATGCGGAAGTTGTCGCTGTACTGGCCGTCGAGCGATCCCGCGAGCACCAGGATCGCGACGGCGGCGACGATCCACACGCCGATGAACCACCAGCGGTGCCGAACCGCGCGTCGCCCCAGATGCTCAAGAAATCTCGACACCGTTGCCCCTTCGGTCGATGCCATGGTGACACCGTTCCCTCAGTGTTTCGGCGCACCCTCGGGGCTCCTTGATGCGGATCCGGACCGGCCCACCGTGGGACCATGAGCCGGTGGAGGCCGAGTACGTGGACGTTCCGGGGCGCGGGCGGGTGTTCCGCTCGTCTCGCCGGGTGCACCTCGGCGACGTCGACGCCACGGGCACGGTGCGCCTCGAGGCGCTGGCTCGCTTCCTGCAGGACGTCGCCACCGACGACGCCGACGACGCCGAGCTGTCCGAGGCGCGCGGGGTGTGGGTGCTGCGATCGAGCGACCTCGAGATCGTCGCCGTGCCCGTGTACCACGAGGCGATCGAGCTCGCGACGTTCTGCAGCGGCACCGGTCCGCGCTGGGCGGAGCGCCGTACGACGTCTCGTCGGCGATCGCGGGGCGCTCGTCGACGCCGCCGGCCTCTGGGTGTTCGTCGATCGCGAGACCGGTCGACCCCTGGCACTGGACGACGACTTCCACGACCGCTACGCCGAGTCGGCCGACGGACGGCGGGTGCGGGGCCGTCTCGTCCACGGTGCTCCGCCCGCCGATGCGCGCTCGGCGACCGTGGCCGTTGCGCACGAGTGACTTCGACGTGCTCGACCACGTGAACAACGCCCGCTCCCTCGAGGCGGTCGAGGACGAGTTGGCCCGGTGCCTGCCCGGCCGCGTGCCGGTGCGCGCCGCGCCTCGAGTACCGCGGCACGCTCGAGCGCGGCGACGCGGTCGCGCTCGCCAGCACGCTCAGCCACGACGAGCGCGACGACGGGCAGGACGACGTGCTCACGGTGTGGCTCGCGGTCGAGGGCGACGTGCGGGTCTCGGCCACCGTGACCGTGCAGGGTCGCCGAGGACTGAACCCGGGGGTCGCCTACACTGGCCGCGCTCTGGGCCCCTCATCGTCGACGCCGTTTCCGGGCGCCGGTGCGTCGTCACCGGTGGACTCGGGTTCATCGGGGCCAACCTCGCCCTGGCCCTCGCCGAGGGCGGTGCCGAGGTCACGGTGATCGACGCCCGGGTCGCGCGCCACGGCGCCAACCCGTGGAACCTCGTCCCCGACGGCGACCGCACCGACGCCGACGATCGCATCGCGGTGGTGGAGGCCGACATCGGCGCCACCGACCGTCCCGACGTGCGCGACGCGACGGTCGCCGCCGACGTGGTGTTCAACCTCGCCGGACAGGTGAGTCACGTCGACTCGATGGACGACCCGCTCTTCGACCTCGACGTGAACACCACCAGCCAGTTCGCGCTTCCTCGAGCTGCTGCGTCGCGAGAACCCGAGCGCGACCGTCGTGTACACGTCGACGCGCCAGATCTTCGGCAAGCCGCGGTACCTCCCCGTCGACGAGGACCACCCGGTCGCGCCGGTCGACGTCAACGGCATCACGAAGTACGCGACCGAGCAGCTGCACCTCCTCTACCACGACGTCTACGGGCTCGCAGCGACGGCGGTGCGGCTCACCAACGTGTTCGGCCCGCGTCAGCGCCTGCGTGACGACCTGCAGGGCTTCCTCCCGATCTTCGTGCGGCGCGCGCTCGCCGACGAGCCGATCACGGTGTTCGGTGACGGTGCGCAGCAGCGCGACTGCCTCTACGTCGACGACGTCGTCGAGTGCCTGCTGCTCGCGGCGACGTCGAGCGAGGCGCCGGGCGAGATCTTCAACGTCGGCAACGACGAGCGGCTCTCGCTGGGCGCGATCGCCGACGCGGTCGTCGCGGCGGCCGGTCAGGGCCGCGTCGAGTTCGTGCCGTGGCCGCCCGATCGTGACGCGATCGACATCGGTTCGTACTTCGGCGACTCGTCGAAGGCGAAGCGTCTCCTCGGCTGGGAGCCGCGCACCTCGTTCGCCGCCGGCATCGCCCGCACGCTCGCGTTCTACCGCGAGCGCGCGCGTGGTACCTGTGACCCCCGACGCTTCCGATCACCGGCCGACCCGCCGCATCCCCGTCGTCGACCTCGCCCGCCGAGCGGCGGCGCTCGAGCCCGAGCTGGGCGAGGCGGTGGCGCGCGTCGTGCGTTCGGGCGCGTACCTCCTCGGCCCCGAGCTCGAGGCGTTCGAAGGTCGAGCTCGCGGCGTTCACCGGGCGGCGCGCACGCGATCGGCGTGTCGTCGGGCACCGACGCGCTCCGGCTCGTCGCTGGTCGCGCTCGGGATCGGTCCCGGCGACGAGGTGATCGTTCCCGCGTTCACCGCGGTGCCCACCGCGGCGGCGGTGTGCGCGACCGGGGCGGTGCCCGTGTTCGTCGACGTCGAACCCGACACCGCGACGCTCGACGACGACGGCGGCGCGGGCCGCGCGCACCGAGCGCACGCGTGCCGTGATCCCGGTGCACCTCTACGGGCGGCTCGCCGGTGCTGCCCGAGCTCGGCGTGCCGGTGGTCGAAGACGCCGCCCAGGCGCTTCGGTGCGGTCGACCCGGCCAGCGGTTCGGCGGCGACCGCGTACAGCTTCTATCCCACCAAGAACCTCGGCGGCATCACCGACGGCGGCGCGGTGGTCACCGACGACGACGACCTCGCGGCGACCCTGCGCCTGCTGCGGGCCCACGGCCACGCCGGTGACTACGTGCACACGCTCGTGTCGACGAACGCGCGACTGTCCGAGGTCGCCGCGGCCGCGTTGCGCGTCGGTCTGCCGCGGGTCGATGCCGAGAACGCCCGCCGGCGCGAGATCGCGGCGCGCTACCGCGCGGCCGCTCCCGACCTCGGGTGGCAGGCCGACGCACCCGCGTCACGTGTACCACCTCTGCGTCGCGCGGGTGCCCGACCGCGACGCCTTTCGGAATCGGGTTCCCTTCGACACCGGCGTGCACTACCCACGCGCACTGACGCAGCAGCCCGCGTACGAGCAGTTCGTGCGATCGCCGTGCCCGCAAGCCGAGCGTTGGGCCGCCGAGTGCGTATCGTTCCCGTGCTTTCCCGAGATGACCGACGACGAGATCGAGGCGGTGTGTCGAGCGCTCCGGTGAACCCGGCAGTCGAGGCCGTCTCGGTCTTCTTCCCCTGTTACAACGACGAGGCCACCATCGCCCGCATGGTCGAGCTCGTCGTCGCCACCATCGGACGCATCGGCGTCGACGACGCCGAGGTGATCGTCGTCAACGACGGCTCCACCGACGGTTCGGCCGCCATCCTCGACGACCTCGTCGACGCGCGAGCCGCTGCTGCGGGTGGTCACGCACGAGCCAACCGCGGGTACGGCGGCGCGCTGCTGTCGGGGTTCGCGGCGTCGACGAAGCAGTGGGTCTTCTACACCGACGGCGACGGGCAGTTCGATCCCGCCGAGCTCGAGCTGCTCGTGCAGCGCGCGTCGACCGACGTCGACGTGGTGCAGGGGTACAAGCTGCGCCGCGCCGACGGCATGCTGCGCCGCGGTGATCGGCCGGGTGTACCACCGGTTCGTGAAGCTCATGTTCGGGTTGCACATCCGCGACACCGACTGCGACTTCCGCCTCATCCGTCACGCGCGCGCTCGATCGCGTGACCCTCGTGCACACCACCGGCGTGATCTGCGTGGAGCTGGTGCGCAAGCTGCAGGACAGCGGCGCGCGGTTCACCGAGGTCGGTGTGCACCACTACCGGCGCGTGCACGGCACGTCGGAGTTCTTCCGCGTCGGCGCGATCGCGAGCACGTTGCTCGACCTGGCCGGCCTGTGGGTGCAGATGGTCGTGTTGCGGCGCGGCCGTACGACGTCGGTCAGCGCGTAGCGAGCAACACGACCGATGTCCCGACGGGGACGTCGTGGTGTGCGAGCCAGCGCCGCTCACGCTCGGCGAGCGGCGCGAACACCCGGTCGAGTGCACGCTTGTCGACGTCGGACCCGGCGGGCTCGTCGCGGCGGCGCCGGAGGCGGTCGACGCACGCCGAGGGTCGCGGCCGGCGGGGCGAGGAACGAGTACGCGTACGTGCACCGCTGCACGGTGAGGCCTGCCGCAGTGGCGAGCTCGGCGAGCCCGGCGCGGCGGTAGCGGCGGCGTCCGTGCACGGTGGCGTCGTGGGCGCGTCCGAGGCTGGGGAACGCAGGTTCCACCAGCAGCACCGCACCGCCGCGGCGGGTCACCCGCGCCAGCTCGCGCAGCGCGCCGGCGTCGTCGGGCACGGTGTACAGCACGGTGAGCCCGACGACGGCGTCGTAGCTCTCGTCGGTGAAGGGGAGCGCGTCGATGCTGGCCTGCACCGGCGTGGTGGTGGGCCGGCGGGCCCGCACGAATGCCAGCGCGTCGGGGGAGAGATCGACACCGACGACGGCGCCGTGCTCGGCCAACCACGCGCCGTTCCCGCCGGGGCCGCAGCCGGCGTCGAGCAGGCGCTCGGTGCGGTGGAGCCACGGGGCCAGCAGGTCGGCCGCCAGCGCGCGCGTGTTGCGGTACCACCAGTGGTCGTCTTCGACCGCCGCGATGCGCGCGTACTCCTCGAGCTCCACGCGCGGCGAGGGTACCGGGGCGGGGGTTCAGCGAGGGGTGTTCAGTGCGGTGAGTCAGCGGGAGGCGACGCGCACGGTGTCGATGACGAGGTCGGACGACGACCACGCCTGCACGCCGACCCGGTCACCGCTGGCGCCGTCGCGACCGCGGTCGGCCGACGCCTGCTTCAGGTTCTCGACCGTCAGCACCTCGGCCCCGTTGACCTGCACGGCGAGGTGCTCACCGACCACCTCGATGCGCACGAGCAACGTGCCGTACATCTTGGCCGGATCGTCACCGTCGACGTGTGCGATCGGGTTCCACAGCTCACGGTCGGACTGCCACTGGCGCACGAGGTAGCCGCCGCCGTCGTAGATCGGGTCGATGTCGAACGAGTAGCCCGACATGCGGCCCTCGTCGTCCATCGACGCACGGAACAGCACGCCGAAGCCGGGACCGGAGCGGAAGTCGACCTCGACCTCGGCGACGAAGTCCGCGCCGGTCGTCACGTCGGCCAGCGCCCACCGTTCGTCGGCCCGGCGCATCACGCAGTCCGCCCTGGCCGCGCACCTCGACCAGAGGGAGTGCGTTGCCGAGCTGCCAGTCGGGACCGGCGACGACGAAGTCGTCGTCGACCGGCTGCGCGGCGGGCTCGGGCACGTCGGTGTCGGCGTTGTCGATGATCCAGTCGGCGTTCGCCACGATGTCGGTGGCCGCGATCGTGTCGCTCGTCGGCGCGTCGTCGACCGTGCCGTCGATCGTGTCGGCGTCGTGCGAGTCGTCGGCCCGCCAGCTGATGTGCGCGATCTCCGTCGAGATGACTTCGGGAGCGGTGTCGTCGGGCCTCCTCGATTGCGGGCGGCCTCGTCGGCGGGCGGCTGGTCGTCCGGGGCGACGAACGCCGCTTCGACCGTGCCGGCGTCGACCAGCTCGGTCGCGTCGAACGTGGCGTCGGAGGCGGGCACCCACGTGTCCCAGGCCGGCGGCGCGTCGACGACGTCCGGGTCGAAGAGCGCGCTCGTCTCGAGTTCGTTGGTCTCGAGTCGGTGGTCTCGAGGTCGGTGGTCTCGAGGTCGGTGGTGTCGACGTCGATGGTCTCGGTCTGCGACCAGGTGTCCCAGGCGGCCGGTGCGTCCACTTCCTCGGTGCCCGGCGTGGCGGACTCGTCGACGACCGAATCCCATCCCGGAGGCGTCTCGGGGTCGTCGGTGCCCCAGTCGACGAAGAACCCGCTGTCGACCGCGGCCGGGTCGGGACGGTGGTCCCACGCGCCCAGGTCGGCCGGCTCGCTCGGCCACTGGTCCGCCGCCCACGGGTTGACGTCGACCGCGCTGTCGACGGCGGCCTCGGGCGCCGACCACGGCTGGGGGTCCCACGCCGCTCCGGCCCACGTGTCCTCGCCGATCACCATCGGCTCGCCTCGAGGGGACGTCGACGACGGGATCGACCAGCTCGGTCACACCGTTCGTGGTGGACAGGTCAGCCGGCGACTCGTCCGCCGTCGGTTCGGCAGGAGGCGTCCAGTCGTCGGTGCCCTCCCAGAAGCTGGTGGTCGTGCCGTCGGTGCCCTCGGGCACGGGAGGCTGCCAGGGCCCGGTCTCCCAGGCCGCGGGCTCGCTGGTCCCTGCGGTCTTGGCGACGAGCGGCGGCTCGCCGATGTCCCACGTTGCGGAGCCTTGACGCATGGCCACGTCGATCGGAGGTGCGTCGGCCGCGTTCCACGCCGCGGCACCCACCGCGCCGGCACCGACCGCGCCGGCCGGCATCGTGGTGTCGACGAGTTCGACCGCGCCCTCCGGGGGACCGATCGCGGGCACGCCGGCGAAGGGGTCGGCGAACGGGTCCTGCGGGGCGAGCACGTCGGGCAGCGGGGCGGAGGGGTCGCCCAGCGGCACCGGCTCGGGCAGTCGCGCGAGCTCGGCGAAGACGTCGATGTTGTGGCCGTGCACGTCGTCGATGGGCGCGTCGACGGGCTGGTCGAGGAACGCGGGTGGCGCGACCGGCAACGTCTGCACCGGCTCCGTGAACGCAGGGAACACGGGGACGTCGGCGGGGGCGGACTCGGCGGGGAGACGGACTCGGCGGGAGAGACGGACTCGGCGGGAACGACGGACTCGGCGGGAGCGGACTCGGCGGGCGGCGTCGGCACCGCCGCGATCGGCGTCACCGGCGCGACGGGCGCGGGCTCCAGTGCGAGCGTGGCGGCTGCGGCCGCGGCGGCTGCGGCGGCGGTTGCCGTCGGTCCGGCCGCGAGTGCACGGGGCCGGCCCTTGGTGTTCGGCGGCTGGAGGATCATCGCCCGGAGACGCTCGGCCTCGTCGGGCGAGACGTTCAGCACTTCCTGGAGCTTCTGCTCGATCGAGCGCGGCGTGGAGCCGAGCGCGGTGGCGATCTGCTCGAGCTCGCGGTCCTTCACCGGGATGCGCTTGCCCGCGGGGAGCGCCTGGAGCTTGTGCAGGGTGTGGAGGTACGCCGTGACGCCGGCCTCTTCCTGGCCGCGGCGCAGCTGGCTGACGCTGTCGCCGACGCTCGTGGCGGTGGCTGCGGCGGTGAGCTCGAGCGACGGCGTGCTCGGCACCAGCTCGGCGACGTCGACGCCGCACGATCCGGCGAGCACCCAGAGGTCGCTCTCGGGGATCGGGAGCTTGCCGCGCTCGTAGGCCACGAGCTCCCGTCGGCTCAGCCCTGCTCCGCGAGCCACCTCAGACAGCGAGAGCCCCTTCTTGCGGCGGATGGACCGCAGGTGCTTACCCAGCTGCTTCGGCGTGACGTTGATCGTGAGTGGTCGCCTCGGCCATGCCTCCTCGTATCGGCGGCCTGTGTGCCTCGCCTGTAGGGTCAGCTCGTGGCCATCTACGCGCTCGGCGACGTCGAGCCCACGGTCGATCCGACCGCCTACGTACACCCCGACGCCACCGTCATCGGCGACGTGACCCTGGGCCCGGGGACGACGGTCTGGCCCCAGGCGGTGCTCCGGGGCGACTACGGCGTGATCCGGGTCGGCGCCCGCACGTCGGTCCAGGACGGTGCCGTCCTCCACACCACCCCGCTGAACCCCACGATCGTCGGCGACGACGTCGTGATCGGTCATCTCGCGCACCTCGAGTGCTGCACGGTGCACGACGGCGCGTTGATCGGCACGGGGTCGATCGTGCTCCACCGCGCGGTGATCGAAGCCGGCGCGCTGGTCGGCGCGGGTGCAGTGGTGCCCAACGGGATGGTCGTGCCGTCACGGCGCGATGGCGCTCGGTGTGCCGGCCAAGATCCGACCCGACTCGGTCGACGTCGCCGAGACACTGCGCAACGCGGCGGAGTACGTGCGCAACGGCGAGCGCTACCGGCGCGACCTTCGTCGCGTCGACTGACTCCTCACCCTCGCTCGCGTCCGCTCGCTCCGTCTCTCAGCCCTTCACGTACGCGAACTTCTCGGCGATCTTGCCGTCGCGCACGCGCAGCACGTCGACGCCGCGCAGGGAGCTCCGGGTGCCGTCGTCGTTCGTCCACGTGTAGACCCACTGCACGACGCAGCGATCACCGGCGACGATGACGTCCTCACCCTCGAAGTGCGCGTCGGGTGACGCGGCGAAGAACTCCACCCACGCGGCGCGCACCTGGTCCTGACCTTCGTAGCGGTGGCCGTTCGGTGGCGACGTGTTCTCGAACACGCAGTCGTCGGTCATCGCGGCCATCACCGCGTCGACGTCGTGGTCGTTGAACGCTTCGTTGAAGCGATCGACGGCTTCCGCGGTGTCGGCCATCGGAGCCTCCTCCCGTTCGTTTGGCATGGCGTGGGTTGGCATGTCGTGGGGTGGAGTCGTGCTCGGGTCCGTCTCGTCGGCGCGCGCGGCGTCGTAGAGATCCGGTTCGAAGAAGATCAGTTTGACGGTGGGCGCCGACGCGCACGCGCGCCTCGGCGGTGTCGATCGCGCACGCGAGCTCGGGGATGGTCGTGCAGGCGAACTCGAGCTTGGCGGTGAGCAGCACGTCGTCGGGGCCGAGGTGCTGCGTGCGGAGGTGGATGATGCGCGACACCTCGGGTCCGCCGAGGATCGCGGCGCGGATGTCTTCGTCGACCTGCGGTGCGACCGCTTCACCGATGAGCAGGCTCTTCATCTCGATCGCCAGCACCACCGCGATCACCGCGAGGAGCAGACCGATCCCGATGCTGCCCGAGCGCGTCCCACCGTGGGTTGCCGGTGAGCTCGGCCAGGCTGATGCCCACGAGGGCGAACATCAGGCCGACGAGCGCGCCGGTGTCCTCGAGCAGCACGACCGGGAGCTCGGGACTCTTGGTGGTGCGGATGAACGTCCACCACGACTTGCGGCCGCGCGACGGGCGTGGCCTCGTCGCACGCGGTCCGCAGCGACCAGCCCTCCAGCACGATCGCGATGCCGAGCACGCTGAACGCCCAGATGGGCGAGTCGAGCTCGTGGGGATCGATGAGCTTCTGGATGCCCTCGTACAAGGCGAACATCGCGCCCAGCGTGAAGAGCACGAGCGCCACGACGAACGCCCAGAAGTAGCGCTCGGTGCCGAACCCGAACGGGTGCTCCGCGGTCGGTTCCTTCTGCGCTCGCTTGCCGCCGAGGAACAGCAGTCCCTGGTTGCCGGTGTCGGCCACCGAGTGGATCGACTCCGCCAGCATCGACGCCGACCCCGTGATCACGAACGCGGCGAACTTCGAGATCGCGATGCCGAGGTTGGCGATGAACGCGGCGGCGATGGCGCGCTTCGTGCCCTCAGCAGACATCGCGCACGGCCCACACCGCCTTGGTCGGGATGCGCACGATCTCGCCGTCGATGCCCCAGCACCGCAGGATCGACGAGCCGCGTTCGTAGCCGTCGAAGCAGCCCTGCAGCTCGTGCTCCTCGTCGTCGACGCTCCAGTTGATCTTGACCAGACCGGTGGCGCCCTTGTTCGACGCGCAACCGCTCGTCCCATCCGTAGTAGAGGCGGCCGTCAGGACCCCGCCGAGGTGGACGGCCCACCGCGACGCGTTGCTCTGCGTACGACGCCGTCAGCACCTCTGCGTGTTCGGGGCCACAGAACTCGCCGACCGCGTCGAGCAGCACGCGGGCGAAGGTGCGGCCATGGTGGGGGAGGCCGGATTCGATGCCGAGCGCCCAGTGGGTGAGCTCGTGCAGCACGACCGCCTTCGTGCGGTAGCGCCGGGGGAGCGTGATCGTGGGCCCGGTCTCCTCCTCGCGGTAGAAGGCCTGGCGGGCGCCGTTGCCGGGACGCAGGCGGGGGACGCCGCCGAGGTCACGCTCGGGGAAGCGCTCGTGCCACCACAGGGTGCCGACGACCCGGTCGGCGAACCGCGCGCACGCGTCGAGCCCCGGCAGCGGGCTCGACGGCAGGGGCGTCTCGGCCAGGTACACCCGCCGTCGTTGCGCGTCGCGGGGCCGGCGGCCAGCGGTCGTTCCCATGGAGGGCCACGCTACGCTCGCCGCAGTGCTCCCCCCGCGCTCAATCGGCCTTCGTTCCGGCCGTCAATGACCGAACCCGTCGCCGAGTCCGTCGTCGAGATCATCGGCCTGTCGAAGCGCTTCGGCGCGGGCGTGCTCGCGGTCGACGACTTGACCTTCTCGGTGGAGCACGGGCAGGTGTGTGGCCTCCTCGGTCCGAACGGCGCGGGCAAGACCACGTGCCTGCGCATGCTCCTCGGTCTGATCCGTCCGTCCGACGGCGAGACGCGCCTGTTCGGCGAGCCCGTCACGCCCGGCTCCGACCAACTGCGCCGTCTCGGCGCGTTGATCGAGTCGTCGGCGTTCGTGCCTCATCTGTCGGGCACCCGCAACCTGCGGCTGTGGTGGGAGGCGGGCGGTGGCCGTTGGGCAGACGCCGACGTCGACACCGCCCTGGCCATCGCCGACCTCGGTACGGCCGTCGACCGCAAGGTGAAGACCTACTCGCAGGGCATGCGCCAGCGGCTCGGGCTCGCCCGGGTGCTGCTGGGCAAGCCCGAGATCCTCGTGCTCGACGAGCCGACCAACGGCCTCGATCCCGGGGAGATGCGCGAGGTGCGACAGCTCGTGCGCCGCGTCGCCGAGTCCGGCTCGACGGTGCTGTTCTCCAGCCACGTGCTGGCCGAGGTCGAGCAGATCTGCACCCACGCGGTCGTGATGGACAAGGGCAAGCTGGTCGCCACCGGATCGGTGGCCGACCTCATCGGCACCGCCGGCACCGTCTACCTCGAGGTCGATGACAACGCGGCCGCCCGGCGCGTGCTCGAGGAACTGCCGTCGGTGCAGCGCGTCGACGACGAGTTGCCCGGGCTCGCGGTGACGATGGACGGCGGGCGGCGCTCCGACCTGGTGGCCGCGCTCGTCGGCGCCGGGATCGCCGTGGAGACCGTCACCGCTCGCCGTCGACTCGAGGATGCGTTCCTCGGACTGGTCGAGGGCATGTGATGCTCACCCTCGCGGTGGTGCGCACCGAGCTGGTGAAGAGCCTGCGGCGCACCCGCACCTACGTCGCGTACGGGATCCTCGCGCTGATCCCGATCATCATGGCCGTGGCGATCGACCTCAACCCCCCTGAGGGCCGCGGCGAGGGCAGGCTCCTCCTGCTGGCGTCACAGAGCGGGCTGCTGCTGCCGGGGTTCGCGCTGCGCGTCACCAGCGCGTTCATGCTCGTGATCGTGGTCGCGCTGTTCGGCGGCGACGCCATCGCCGGCGAGGCGAGCTGGGGCAACCTGCGCTACCTGCTCATGCGGCCTGTCGCACGCGGGCGATTGGTGTTCTCGAAGTTCGTGGTCGCGATCTTCTGTGCGTGGGTCGCGGTGGTGATCGTGGTGGTCACCGCGTTGATCGTCGGGTCGATCGTCTTCGGTACCGCCGCGCTTCCCGCGTTCGGCTTCTTCGGGCAGCCGCAGTCGAACAGCGACATCCTCTACCACCTGCTCGTGTCGACCGCGTACGTGTCGTGGAGCCTCACCGGGGTCGTGGCGTTCTCGTTCATGGTGTCGTGCATGACCGACGCGCCGTTCGGCGCGATCTTCGCCGGGGTCGGGCTCTACTTCACATCGCTGATCCTCGACGCGATCTCTTCGCTCGGCAACATCCGCTACGTGCTGCCCACGCACTACTTCGACCGCTGGGTCGACCTGCTGACGCATGGCGAGTGGAGCGCGGACATGTGGCGGGGCGTGCTGCTCCAACTCGTCTATGTCATGGTGTTCTTCCTCATCGGACTGTGGTGGTTCAGGAGGAAGGACATCAAGAGTTGACCGACTGGACGACGGTTGCCGAGCTCGCAACCGCGGGCGGCACCCTCGTTCTCGCGGTGGCGACGTTCGGCGCGCGACGCGCTCCGCCAACCGTGCCGCGGCACCGCGAGCGCGCGTTCGAAGCGCGGTTGCGCCCGGTGTTGGTGCAGTCGCGGACGCGAGGACCCGACCGAGAAGATCATGTGGGGCGATCGTCACTGGTCACGGGTCCCCGGCGGCCAGGCGTGGGTCGAGGTCGGGCCCGACGCGGTGTACCTGGCGATGTCGTTGCGGAACGTGGGTGCCGGGATGGCGGTCATCCACGGATGGCACGCCGACGCGGAGCTGCACATGGGCGTCGACGGCCATGCCCCGCTCGACACGTTCCGTCCCCAGTCGAGAGACCTCTACGTGCCCCCGAACGACAGCAGCTTCTGGCAGGGCGCGTTCCGCGAGAACGACCCCGACGAGCGCGCCGCATTCGGCGACCTGATCGATCGGCACGAACCGTTCACGATCGAGGTGCTGTACGGCGACCTCGAAGGTGGGCAGCGGACGATCTCGCGCTTCTCCGTCGTGCACTTCGGTGACGACGACGATCCGAGCAGCTGGATCGTGAGCGTGATCCGGCACTGGAACATCGACCGCGTCGACCCTCGCTGAACGATCGGCTGCGTCCCCGCTCGACGCACCGCGTTGGATCCGTCTGTCTCATCGGACCCATGGGTCCGATGACGTCGACGAAATCTGCAGCGACTTCAGGAGCCGGGCGGCGGGGCGTCTTTCCGGTCGCGCCACGAGCTCGGCAGCTGGAAGTAGCACTTGCCGCGGCGACCATCACCTCGTCGCGGTCGTACACGTGCACGTCGACGATGGCCGTCGCCTTGCCGACGCGCACGACCTCGCCGCGACCGATGTACTCGTGCCCGAGCGGCATCCCGTGGAGGTAGTCGACCTGGAGGCTCACGGTCGGAGCGCCCGTCCCGATCACCGACAGCAACGCCATGCCCGCGGTGTCGTCGACGAGCAACGCGATGTAGCCACCGTGCACGTTGCCGACCGGGTTGCCCCAGTCGTCCGGCGGGGTCCACGTGACCTCGCTGCGCCCGTCCGCCATCGTCGTGTTGCTCATGTGCCGGGGTCGGTAGGGGTGCGCGGCATCGGTCACGCCGGGCACCCTACGCGTGCCGCGTGGTCAGCCGAGCTCGGGGAGGTCCTGGTCACCCGCGAGCGAGTCGGCGTAGAGGTCACCCAGCTCGTCGACGCGCGCGAGCACGTCGGTGGGCGTGAACGCGAACTCGCGTGGATCGCGGCCGTCGGCGAGCTCGTCGAGCTCCTCCCACGACACCGGGGTCGAGACGCCGGGCACGTCGGTGGCGCGCAGCGAGTACGCGCACACCGTGGTCTTGTGGCGGTCGTTCTGGCTCCAGTCGACGAACACCCGCCCGCCGCGCTGCTCCTTCGCCATCGTCACCGTCACCCGCTTCGGATCGCGCGACTCGAGCACCTTGCCGAGCGCGAGCGCGAAGCCCTTCGTGGTCTCGGCGTCGACCGACGGGCGGATGCCCACCGAGAGGTGCAGTCCCTTCGAGCCCGACGTCTTCGCCACCGCACGCATCCCCAGCTGGTCGAGCAGGTCGTGCAGCTCGAGGGCGACGCGCGCGCAGTCGCCGAGATCGGTGCTCGGGCCCGGATCGAGGTCGAACACGATCGCCGACGGCAGCCACGGCTCCTCGGCCCGGGCCTGGGGCGTGTGCAGCTCCAGGGCGGCGAGGTTCGCCGTCCACACCAGTGCCGGCACGCTGTCGAGCGAGCAGGCCGCGATGTCGGAGTCGGCGTCGAGCGGCACGGTGTCGAGCCACTGCGGCCGGTGGCCGGGGCAGCGCTTCTCGAAGAACCGCTCGCCGGCGATCCCGTCCGGGAGCCGCACCATCGTCACCGGCCGATCGTGCAGGTGGGGGAGCATCGTCGGCCCGATCCGGGCGTAGAAGTCGATCACCTGGCCTTTGGTGAAGCCCGTCGCCGGGTACAACACCTTGTCGAGGTTGGTCAGGCGGAGGCGCCGGCCATCGACCTCCACCGTCGTCGCCGGTTCCGCACCCGGAGATGGGCGCTTCTTGGAAACCTCCCTCTTGGAAGAACTGGCCACGACCTGCGAAGGTAGTAGGCCCAATTGATGTGGGCGCCAAGAATGGAGAGACCGCCGTGCCGCAAGCCATCTGGACGGGTTCGATCAGCTTCGGGCTCGTGACCGTGCCCGTACGCCTCGTGTCGGCCACCAAGTCGCAGGACGTGCGCTTCAACCAGCTCGAGGCCGCCACCGGCTCGCGCATCCGTTACCGCCGGGTGTCGGAGCAGACCGGTGAAGAGGTGCCCAACGACCAGATCGTGAAGGGCTACGAGCTCGAGAACGGTCACTACGTCCTGCTCGACAACGACGAGCTCGCCGCGCTCAAGCCGTCGGCCAGCCGCATGATCGAGATCGAGGACTTCGTCGACCTGTCCGAGATCGACCCGGTCTACTTCGAGCAGCCGTACTACCTCGTCCCCGACAAGGACGCGGCCAAGGCCTACCGCCTGCTCTCGCGGCATCATGGAGGACGAGAACAAGGTCGCGGTCGGTCGGTTCGTGCTGCGGTCGAAGGAGGCGCTCGTCGCCATCCGGCCGATCGACGGCATGCTCTGCCTCGAGACCATGCGCTACGCCGACGAGGTGCTCGCACCCGAGCGCGAGCTCGTCGACTCCCAGCCCGAGCCCAGCGAGCGCGAGCTGGAGATGGCGCGCCAGCTCGTCGACACCCTCTCGGGCACGTTCGATCCCGAGAAGTACCACGACGAGTACCGCGAAGAGGTGCTGGCGCTGATCGAGCGGAAAGCCGCGGGCGAAGACATCGTCGCACCCGCCGCGCCCGAGGAGCCGGCCAAGGTCCTCGACCTCATGGCCGCGCTCGAGGCGAGCCTGGCGCGTACCGGCGCCAAGCAGACCGGCGGCGCCGCAACGAAGCGCGCCGCGACCAAGACCGCGGCGAAGAAGGCTGCGGCCAAGAAGGCGCCGGCCAAGAAACCAGCTGCGAAGAGAAGCTCTGCCGCCAAGAAGGCGACCGGCGCGGCGAAGCGCACCCGCAAGTCGGCGTAGCTCACGCCCCCGAACCAGTGGCCCGCTTCCCGATCCGGTTCACCGGTGCGAACCAGCTGATGGGCGTGGTCGGCATGACGCCGTCGCGTTGCTACGTCGACGTCGACGACACCCACGTGCGCGTGCGGATGGGCATGTGGTTCGAGCTCGACGCCGCCCGGTCGGTCGTGCAGTCGGCCGAACCCGACCACGAGCGCGTGCTCGGCTGGGGCGTGCACGGCTGGCGCGACCGGTGGCTGGTGAACGGTTCGTCGTCGGGGATCGTGCGGCTCACGCTGGAGCCGTCGGTGCGGGCTTGGATGGGCCCGGTGCCGCTGCGGGTGCGTGTGTTGCGGGTGTCGGTGGAGGATCCCGACGGCCTGGTGGCCGCGTGACCCCGGCAAACCCGTCTACGCCGTCTGCCGAACCGGGACCGGCTGACGCCGGCGCGGCATCCGGCGCCGGCTGACCAGCACCCCGGCGTGCTCGGTCTCCAGCCACCCGCACTCGCACAGCGTCGCCGTCGGTGCCGCGGTAGGTCGCGCAGGCCTCGAAGCGCACGGAATCGGCGCGGAACACCAAGGCGTCCAGTCGAACCAGTCGTGAACTCATGTGGGTCGCCTCTCTTGGGGAGGAGTCCTGACCATTTGCCCGTCCGCCCCGGGGAGAATCACAGCCGTGTGATTCGCGGGGCAACTGTACATCCAGGGCACCATCGCGCCGAGGTATGACACTCATGGACGACGAACCCGGCATCCAGGTCGACTTCCTCGCGCCGGAGGGCGCAGAGGCCTTCACCCGCCTCGTGCGGCGCTGCTACGGCGACTCGTACGACGCGGCGTGGGTCTACGACCCCGCCGAGGTGGCCGAGCGACTGCGGCGCGGCACCCTCTGGTCGACGGTCGGCATCGCCGAGGGCGGCGAGGTCGTCGCCCACGTGGGCCTGGCGCGCCAGCGGCCCGACGACGACGTCGCCGAGTCGGGACAAGCCGTGGTCGATCCCGAGTACCGCGGGCGGCACCTCTTCACGCTGCTGAAGCGCCGCGCCGCGGCCCGGGCCGCCGAGCACGGCCTCTACGGGCTCTACAGCGAAGCCACCGCCGCGCATCCCTACAGCCAACGCGCCAACGTCGCCCTGGGCGCGGTCGAGACCGGCCTGCTGCTCGGCTACATCCCCGCGACGGTCGAGTACGAGGCGATCGACGCGAAGCCGCACCGCCAGTCGGTCGTCCTCTACTACCTGAAGACGAACGACGGGCACACGCGACCGGTCTACGTGCCGCCCCGCGACCGCGCCATGGTCGAGAGCATCCTCGAACGCGCCGGTCTCCGTGGTGTCGTGCGCGACGCCACCGACGAGCCGTCGACCGCGAGCACCGACGTGCACGTCGACGATCGCGACGACCACAACGACCGCGTCGTCACCGTCCGTGCTCGTCGGCGGCGACCTGCTCGACGCGGTGCTCACCGCGCGCGACGACGCGCTCGCGTGCGCGGCCGATTGCGTGTACGTCGACCTCCCGCTGGCCGATCCGGGGACGCAACACCACGGCGACGGCCTGCGCGAGCTCGGCTTCACGTTCGGCGGGATCTTCCCCAACCGCCTGCACGACTGCGACGTGCTGCGGTACCAGTACCTCGACCGCGTCACGCTCGACACCAGCGACATCGCGCTCGTGTCCGATCACGGACGCGAGCTGCTCGACTACGTCACGGCGTGATGACGCCGTCGGTCCCGTCGGGCCGACTCTCCTCCTCGTCGAGCCGCGCCGCTTCGACGTCGGTGGGCATCTCGAGTGGCTCGGCCGGCGCGTCCATCGCGGCGACGGGCCCGACCGCAGGCGGCGGCGGAGCCTTCTTGCCCGTTCGACCCACCCGTGCCGAGGTAGCGCATCAGCGTCGCCGCCAGGCCGTCGAACGAACCACCGCCCCCGCCGGTGACCAGCACCTCGGGCACCACGGTGATGTGGCCGTCGGCGACCGCGTTGGCGACCGCGACCACCGCGGTGGCACCGCTCGCCGAGCGCCTCCTTCTGCGCCTCGAACCCGGTGGCGCGCGCCAGACCGAGCGCCTCGGTGGCCTTGGCCTCGGCGAGACCGATGGCCTGGCGGCGGGCCGCCTCCGCCTCACCGGTGAGCTGCACGTAGGCCGCCTCGCCCTTGGCCTCCTGCTCGCGCGCCTGGGCCTCGTTGGTCTTGATCTGCACGCCGACCTGCGCGCTCGCGAGCTGCGACTGCATGTTCGCGGTGCCCTTGGCCTTCTCCATCTCGATGCGCGACGTCTCGGCGCGCTGCTGCTCCTCGAAGGTCGCCTTCTCCTGGTTGGCGATCTCGCGCTGGGTGAGCACGAGCACGAGCTCCTGCGGGAACGCGACGTCCTGGATGTAGACGCCCTTGGTCTCGACCTCGTACTGGCTGAGGTAGCGGGTGATGGCCTCGAACGCGGCGGCCTGCACCTCGCGGCGGGTCTCGATGAACTTGATCGCCTCGAGCGCCTGCAGCGTGTTGCGGAAGTGGTTGCCCACCGCGCTCTGCAGCACCTCGCTCACGAGGTTGCGCATGGTGCCGACCATCGAGATCACCTTCGGCGCCTTCGTGTCGGGCACGTGGATCTGCACCTGCAGGTCGATCTGGAAGATGAATCCCTCGCGGCTCTTGCCGACGATCGACGACAGCTGCGCGTCGAGGTCGTGGGCCTCCGACGTCGCGTCGGCCCAGTTGAGCGTGAGGATGAACGTGGGCACGATCTCCGCCGCGTAGCACGCGCGGGTTGATCGCGTACTTGCCCGTGCGCAGCGGCTCCTGCCAGATGCCGCGGTGGCCGGGGCGCACGATCGAACCGAACTTGAACTCGGCGCCCGACGTGTCGGCGGTGGGCAGGCCCGACGAAGCCCTTGATCACCGCGACCTCGCCCTGGTTCACCACCAGCATCGGCACGAGGTCGACGCGCACGAGGAACGGGTTCAGGAGGTACGCGCCGTAGAGCAGCGGGTCGTGCTGCAGTCCGATCTTGCCGCCGTGGTCGAGGAACGCCTGGAAGTCCTGGTAGTTGTTGTGCAGCGTGTTCTTGCTGCCGAGCAGCAGGTCGATGAGCTCGGCGTCGGTGGTGGTCGTGCTCCCACCCGCGTTCGACGCCTCGATGGCGGCGACGTCCTCGAACCCGCCGAGGCGGCTGGCGATGTCGCCCGACGGCAACGGCTCGCCCTCGAGCGCGGTGACGACGCCGACGAGGTCGATGCCGCCGGCGTCGGGCGCGATCACCACGACGCGGAGCTGGTCGGGCGAGAGCCCGAACGACTCCGGGGTCAGGCTCCCGTTCTTGGCCTGGTTCGCGAGGTCGGGCGACAGCGGCTGGCCGTAGACGGTCTGGGGCGTCAGGATCAGGAACGCCACCGGGTGCACGGGCACGAGGGTGCCGGGCGGGAGCACAGGGCGCTGCACGCCCTTCTGCCCCTTCGCCTCCACGAACGTGTGGAGGTTGGAGAAGTTCGCCAGCTCGGGCGTGTAGACCGCACTCTTCGCGCCGATGGGCAGCGGCTCGCCGACCTGCGCGATCACGACGCCGATCTCGCCCGCGGGCACCTGCACCCACGGGAACTTCTTCACGCCGAAGAGCGGCCAGAGCTTGAAGCGCAGTCCGGGCATGAGGAGCCGGGCCTGGTACCCGGCTTCGCCGCGGAACGCGACGGGGTTGTCCTCGTCGAGCTTGCGCAGCGCGAAGCGCTTCGCGACCAGGCCCACCTGGGACGCGCCGATCGAGTGGAACGACTTCCACACCACGATCGCGACCAACGCGATCACGATGACGACGACGATGACCTCGACACCCATGGTCCGAACCTCCGCGGTTTTCGAAATCGGCAGTCTCGAATCCCGGCTGCGCGCCCGGAACCTCCGGCTCTCCTGTCCGGATCGTACAGTGACGCCGATGCACCCGTCCCCGGCCGTCGGCCTCCTCGCGGCCGTCGGCCACGGCCACGACCGGGCCGCAGGTCACCGAGCTCGTGCGCGATCAACCCGAACGCGCACGACTCGAGCTGGCCGCCGGTCCTGATCGTCTGCGTCGCGGTCGTGGTGTTCGGCGGGCTGTTCGCCGCGCTCGTGTTCCTCCGACGCGCCGCGAGAAGCTGCGCGTCCAGCGGGAAGGTCGCTCGATGGCTGAGGCCACACCGCAATGGGAGCGCTGGCTGCAGTCCGCGCAAGTGGTCGCCGGCGACGCGATCCGCGCGAGCTGGCAGCACGTCGAACGCCTCGCCACCATCGGACCGCGCAGCCGACGGGCGCGTGCGTTCCGCCGTTTCGGTGACGGCTCGGCGATCTGCTTCCCCGTCGCCGCGCTCTACGGCGAGGAGTACATCGAGCTCGGCGAGGGCTGCATCATCGGGCCCGTACTGCTCGCTCTCGGCCGGCGTGATGCCCGGTCAGGTGCTCGACCACTCACCGGTCGTCACCATCGGCGACCGCGTGCTCATCGGCAAGGGGAGCGGCATCGTCGGTCACCACACCGTCGAGATCGGCGACGACGTGTTCACCGGTCACCACGTGTACATCACCGACGCCAACCACGGCTACGAGGACACGTCGCTGCCGATGGGCAAGCAGTTCGCGCCGACCGCGCCCGGTGCGGATCGGCAGCGGATCGTGGCTCGGCCACGGCACCGTGGTGCTCCCCGGTTCCCACATCGGACGCAACGTCGCCGTGGGCGCCGGCTCGGTGGTCACCGGGTCGTTACCCGACTTCTGCGTCGCCGTCGGCAACCCCGCGGGTCATCCGGCGCTACGTCGAGGGCGAGGGCTGGGTGCGCGTCGACCACGCCGCCGGCGACGCCATCGATCATCCGCGGGCGATCATCCGCGGCGATCATCCCGCGGGCGACGGGTAGCTCGGCGGCTGGTCCTCCGGCGGCAACGTGTCGAGCACCGCGCTCGACGTCTTGGGGTCGAACAGCGCGATCTTCGACTTCGGCCACTGCCCGGGCAGGTAGCGCTTGCCCTGGTCGGCGTAGCGGTACAGGCCGGTCCCGTCGCGCGCCGACCTCGTCGGCGCCCTTGGCGGTCGGGATCCCACCAGATCACGGTGGCGTCGTCGCCGCCGGTGAGGTCGACGCCCTTCCAGATCCCGTGCTTCCCCCACGACAGGTGGAGGCGCGTGGGCGTCGTGGTCGCCGCCGGCGGGAAGCGGAAGAGGCCGGCGGCGAAGGTCTTGGCCGTGAGCTTCGGGCCCGCGAGGTGCACGCCGGTGAAGAACACCAGCGGCGCCTGCACCAGCTCGCGGAAGGTCTTCGCGGGCGGCGGGTGACCGGTCTGCCAGGTGATGAGGTTGCCGAGCTCGTCGACGTCGTCGGTGGTGCGCGCCGGCAGCAACGACACGCCGAACGCGTGCTTCCACTGCTCCTGGTCGTACTGGCGGCCGAACACCGCGGTGTCGGTGAACGCGTAGCCGAGCACGATCCACTCCGGGAACCACTGCTGCGCGGTCGCCTCCTTGGTGAGGAACGTCGGGAACACCGGATCGCCGGCGAGGATCACGCTGGTGACGCCCGCGCTCTTCAGCTTGGCGACGATGGTGCGGGCGTCCTGCTGCGCGGTCGTGAGGTCGAGCGAATAGGGCACCGTCGTCGCCGGCTTCACGCCGTAGCTCGCCAAGCGATCCTCGAAGTGCTTCACGCTCTTGGCGAACGTGCCGGCGTCGTCGTCGTAGTGCACGACACCGAACACGCGTCGGCTTCGACTTGCAGCGCGTCGCCCGCGTACGCGGCCTTGCCCTTGGCGAGCTGCTTGCCGACGAACGCGGCCCAGTGCTCGCTCGCCTGTTCCGGCGACGCGGTCGTCGGCCACACGTAGGGCGCGTGGCGTTCGAGGAACGACTGCGGCTCGGCGATCACGCAGTCGCCGACGCACAGCACGCCCCGCGCCGAGAGCTCGTCGGCGTACGCGGTCGTCTGGCCCGGACCACCGAACGACGCGAACGCGTGCACCTCGGTGGCGACCTTGATCGCGTCGGCCTTGGCCGCGACGTCGTCGTCGGGCGCGCCGCTGGCCTTCACCGTGACGAGATCGACCTTGCGGCCGTAGAGCTCGTAGTGCGCCGAGAAGTAGTCGACGTAGTCCTGCGTGGTCTGGCGCTCCTTGGCCAGGCTCTCGTCGCTCCCGCTGTTCTCGAAGAACGCCTGCTGCAGGAGGTCGGGCTGGGCCTGGTAGAGCGCGACGGTGATGGTGTCGGCGGTGACGCCCGGCGCCGTCTCCCCGCCGTTGTCGCCGCCCTTCCACGGCGCGACGCACGGTGGCGCGTAGCCGCTCGGCACCTTCACCTTGCCGGTGGTGGTGTCGCAGTTGGGGCCCCAGTCGACGTCCTTGCCCTGCGCCTTGGCCTGGTCGAAGGTCAGCGGTCCCGGGGCGGTGGAGGTCGCGGCGCCGCTGACGGTGCCGCCGACGACGACGGTGGCGGCGACGACGGTGCCGGCGACGACGAGCGCGACGAGCGAAAGAGGCCAGAGAGCGGGGAGAACGCACGGGGGCGATGGTCGCGCACCGAGCGGACTCGGCGGTGGTCAGGGGCTCGGCGGGTCAGGAGCGGACGGCCCGCCGACGACGTCCGGATCGGTCAGGACGACCTCGGGCGGCCCGACGGCGACGACCCGGCCGCGATCGAGCGCCACGATGCGGTCGGCGACGTCGCCGAGCACACCGAGGTCGTGCTCGACGACGAGCACGGCGGCGTCGAGTGAGTCCCGGACCTCGGTGAGCAGGGGACCGAGCGCCTCGGCTTCGCGCTGCGCGATCCCGGCTGCAGGTTCGTCGAGCAGGAGGACGCTCGGTTCGTGCGCGAGCACGCACGCGAGGTCGACGATCCGGCGGGTGCCGGTCGACAGCTCGTGGCCGAAGCGGTCGGCGAACGGCTCGAGGTGCAGCCGCTCGACCAGCTCGTCGACCCGGCTCGGCCACCGCGGCTTCGGAGCGCGACGACCGCGGGAAGGTGCAGTGCGGCGGCGACCGGGTTGCGGACGCGCACCGCGCGCTCGCACGCGACCGCGATCGTCTCGCGCACGGTCAAGCGCGGGAAACAGGCGGCCGTCCTGGAACGATCTCCCCAGCCCGAGCGTCGCGCGCGCGTGCGGCGCGAGGCGCGTGACGTCGCGAGCGACCGGCACCGCGTCGCCGTCGCCGTCGCCGTCGACCCGCAGCTCGATCGTGCCGGCGTCGGGACGGGTGAAGCCCGACACGGTGTCGAACAGCGTCGTCTTGCCCGCGCCGTTCGGTCCGATCACGCCGACGATCTCACCCCGCGCGACGGTGAGCGACACGCCGTCGAGCGCCACGACCCCACCGAAGCGCACTCGTACGTCGCGCAGCGCGAGCGCTGGGCGCCGCGTCGGGTGGGAGCACGGTCGCGCGGCGGTACGCGCACGTGTGTCGACGTGACGGCCGCGGCCGCGCCGAGGAACGTCGCCCGCACGAGGTCGGGCCGGTCGAGGAGTCCTCGCGGCGAGCCCGTGTAGCGGACGGTGCCGCCGTCGAGGAACACCGCGTGATCGGCGAGCGCGATCGCCCGGTCGATCGACTGCTCGACGACCACGATCGCGACACCCTCGTCGCGCAACGTTCGGAGTCGCTCCTGCACGCGGCGGGTGGCTTCGGGCGCCAGACCGAGGGACAGCTCGTCGACCAGGAGGAGTCGGGGTGCCGCGGCCAGCGCCATGGCCAGCGTCAGCATGTGCTGCTCGCCGCCCGAGAGGTCGCCGGCGCGCTGCGGCGGCGCGTTCGTCGAGGCGTGGGAACAGCTCGAGCGCGGCGGCGAGCGACGCGCGTGACGCGGCGCGGTCGCGCGTTCGCCAGACGGCCAGGCGCAGGTTCTCGCGCACGGTGAGGGTCGGGAACACCCCGTGGTCGGCGGGTGCTTCGGCGACGCCGAGGCCGACGAGCCGCTCCGCGCGCGTGCGCGTGGTGTCGACGCCGTCGATGGTGACGTGCCCGCCGCTCGATCGCTGCACGCCGGCGACGGTGTCGAGGAGCGTCGACTTGCCCGAGCCGTTGGTCCCGAGGAGGGCGACGATCTCACCCGCGCGCGCGTCGAGGTCGATGCGCTCCAGCACGGGGACGCCGTCGCGCTCGACGGCGAGACTGCGTACCTGCAGGCACGCGTCCGTCGGTGCCGCGGGCGGCGCCGGTGTCGGCAGGTGCCGCGGGAGCACCGTGCCGGTGAGCGAAGGAACCGCGATCCCGCGTCGGCGGGCCACCCGGCGGAGCAGCGCGTCGCGCGCGTCGGCGAACGCGGCGCCGAAGCCGCCGCGGAACACGAGGAGCACGACGAGCATGCCGGCCCCGGTCGCGAGGATCTGCCACTCGACCGGCAGCCACCAGGTGACGCCGCGCACGAACAGCGCACCGAGCAGCGCGCCCGGCACCGAGCCGAGGCCGCCGATCACCACCATGGTGAACACCACGAGGCTCTCGCCCGCGCCGTACGAGTCGAGCTGGAGCCCGTTCTGCTGGTGCACGAACAGCGCGCCCGCGAACGCGGCGAGGAACCCCGACATCGCGAACGCCTGGAGCGTCGTGGTGCGCGGGTTCACGCCGAACGCGCTCGCGGCCCGCTCGTTCTCCCGGATTGCCACCAACGCGCGTCCGGTACGGCTGCGGCGGATGCCGACGACGGCGACGACCACCAGCGCGAGCGCGGCGAGGCACAGGAAGTAGAAGCGCGTCTCCGAACCGACGTCGATCACGCCGAACAGGTCGGGTCGCTCGACGCGCGCCGGCGGCAGCCAGTCGAAGCGCGTGCCCTCGCCGAAGACGCGCGGGCTGAGCAGCCACGCGGTCGTGGCCAGGCCGAAGGCGAGGGTGATCACCGCGAGCGTCAGCCCGCGCCGTCGCAGCACGGGCAGGCCGATCGAGCACCGCGAGTGCGGCGCCGACCACGCCCGCGCCCAGCGAGCCCGAGCGCGAGATCCCAACCGAGGCGGGCGGTCAGTCGACGCCACCCACCGCGGCGCCGACCGCCACGAACGCCATCTGCCCGAGGCTGATCTCGCCCGCCCACCCGGTGAGGACGACCAACGACAACGCGATGATCGCCGTAGACGACCGCGACCGCGGCGAGGTTGGTGCGGCTCTCGGTGAACACCACCGGCACGAGCGCGAGGGCGACGCGACCACCGCGCCGACGAGCACGCGCCCGGGCGGTGCGCACCTCGGGCAGCCGGGCCAGCTCGCGGGGCACGGGACGGGCCTCGCGGACCGCCCGCCACGTCGACGGCTCGAGCCGGCCTCGCAGTCCGGCGCCGGCGGGCGTCAGCCACACGGCTGACCACCACCACGACGAACAGGACCGGGTACACGTCGCTGGGTTCGTTCCAGCCCCACAGCACCGACTGCTCGATGATCCCGAGCGCCGATCGCCGCGGCCGCGATCGTCGGGAGCCGTTCCATGCGACCGATCACCGCGGCCGCGAGCGCGGGGAGCAGGAGCGACGGCCCGAGCACGGTGCCGATCGAGAGGCCGACGATGCCGGCGCGGAGGAACACGGCGAGGAACGCCGAGGACCGAGGCGATCACCCACACGATCGAATGGACGCGCCGCACGGGGATGCCGACCAGGGCGGCGCGGTCGACGTCGTCGGCGCAGGCGCGCATCGCCACGACCGAGCCGGGTGCGCAGGAACACCGCGAGCCCGACGAACGCGAGCGGGATCACGATGCAGCGCGATCGACGTCGTTGCCGCCGAAGCGGAACGGCTCGACGGTGAACGACACGTCGATGGGAGCGGGGAAGCTCTGCGGGGGGAGGTCGACGCCGAACCAACCGGGCAGCAGGAGCCCGAGCCCCGCCAGCACCTGGGCGAGCCCGATCGTCGCCACGGAGAGGATGAGCCGCGGCGATCGGAAGAACCGGCGGATCACGAGCAGCTCGACGAGCCGCGCCGAGGACGACCGCGGTGGCGAGACCGGTCACGAACGCGACCACCCAGCTCGCGCCGCTGCTCACGACGAGCAGCACCGCGAGCGACGCCGGTGCCGCGCCGAGGTCGCCCTGCGCGAAGTTGAGGATCCGGTTGCGCGCGGTAGACGAGCGCGAGGCCGAGCGCCAGGAGCGCGCTCGAGACCACCGAGCAGCGCGCCCTGGACGACGATGCCGGCCGGAGGGCCCCACAGCACCTGGACGCGCACGAGGAACACGACCGCAGTCGCGACCCATGCCACGGCCATTGGCGCGACCCGGACGAGCACCGGGCGGGCACGGGTGCGTCGTGTCGCGACCGGGGCCAAGTGATCAAGTATGGGCGCGTCGAGCCCGTACATTGCGGGTGATGGGCATCTGGACTTCGGCGTGGTTCGGCGCGCGGCTTGTCGGCGTGGTCTTCGCCGTCGTGATCGTCGCGTTGGCTGGCGCCGCGGCTTGCGGCGCCACCTCGCAACGGGTGCGACGTGCAGATCGCCCGGGCCGGCGACGTTCGTCGTCAGTCCGACTTCCCGGCCGGCTTCCGGCAGGAGGCGGCGACCGCATGCTCGCACGCCGACAACATCAAGGCGGCCAAGGGGATCGCCGGCTGCGCGCCCGTACGTCGCGCTGCAGAAGGCGCCGCGCCGCTGCCGCAGAGCGCGCTCCGCCGATTTCAGCGACGACACCCGCACCATCAGCAACGAAGTCGACGTGTTCCGCTCCAACCAGGCGGCCGGCGACGCGCTCAGCGCTCTACGCCAAGTCGAGCATCGTCGGCTGCCTCGAGACACCTGCTCGAGAAGCGCCCGCCGAGGACCCGACGCCACGCGGCCCGTCTCGATGACGTGCAGGTCACGCTCGAACGTCAGGACATCGCCGGGCTCGGCGACGACAGCGTCGTCTACGAGGGCAGCGTGGAGCTGACCGCGAGCGACAGTCGACGGCGAAGATCGGCTTCGGCATCGCCGCGGTGCAGGTCGGTCGGGCGGTCGACGTCGGTCACCTACCGCACGACCGGTGAGGATCTCACCGAGGTCCTCACGCCCGCGATCGACGCGTCGGTCGGCGCGGCTGCGCACTGCGCTCGGCGGGGCCTCGGTATGAGGCGTGCCGGGGCCGTCCTGGCGGTTGCGCTGCTCGTACTGGCGGCGACCATGGCAGTCGGGGCCGGCGCGGCCGGAGCGTCGACCGCATCCGACCAGGAACTCGCGAGTGCTGGCGTCCTACGCCTGGCCGACTTTCCCGCCGGATGGAAGGAGAGCGGGCGCGGTCCCACCGACGACGCCGCGGTCGACGCCCAGGCCGCCAAGATCTCCAGTTGCCAGCGCTTCGCGTCGTTCGTCAAAGCGAACAAGCAGAACCCCGGGCGACGTCGCCGAGCTTCGACCAGGCGCACTCGAACGTGACCAACGCGGTGAGCGTGTTCCCGTCGACCGAGAAGGCCGTCGCCGCCATGGCCACGTTTGCCGATGCCCGTGGTACCGAAATGCTTCGATCAACTGTTCAACGCAGTGTTCAGGGCCCAACTCACGAAGACCAAGAGCCTGGCGAAGCAACTGGTGTCGGTGAGGACGCACATCCGGCCGATCACGGGCATACGTATCGGCGATCAGGCGATCGTCTACCAGGGCCCGGTCAACGTCGCGCTCAAAGACGGTACGACGCAGACCATCGGACTCGGTGTGATCAGCGTGCGCGTCGGCGCCACCCTGGCCGGCTACTCGTACACCTCCGATGTCGACATCTCGGCCGCACTCCAACCCGCCATCGTCGCGTCGGTCGCCGGCTGCGGCAGGCCGCGTCACCGTCGCGCTGATCGCGTTCGGCTCCCGCGCGGGGGACCCCACACCCATCCCTCGCGTCGTATGACCGGGTCGTGGAGCGTCGGCAGGTCGCGCAGCGCCGCTTCGTGCCGCGACATCGACGAGTGCCGACACCGCCGCGTCGAACGCGTCCTCGCTGGCGATGGCGCGCGTCGCCGCAGGCCGCGGGTCGAGCCCCGGGAGGTGCCGGTCGAGGTGAGCGACACGCGGCCGTCGGGTCCGACTTGACCACCGGGCCGGTGATCGTGCGCGGATAGATCTCGACCACGACCGGCGGACGTGCGGGTGCGTCGAACGGCCAGATCGCGAAGCCCGCTGTGCGCAGACGAGCCAGCGCCGGGAAGCCGCGTACGGAACCGGTGCCCGACGCTTCCCGCGCCGCCGATCTGGAAGGTCGACTTGGGCCGGATGCCACCCACCGCGCCGACGTGCCGCCTCGGTGAGGCGGAAGTGCTCGGGGAGGTGCGGGCGCGGCCGCCCCGGACGGCCCCAGAACGGGGGCTCGCACTCGCGCAGCCACTGTTCGCCCGTCGCGCGCGGCGGCGTCCCACAGGTCGCGGTGCGTCGCGTAGCCACGATCGTCGAGGAACCACACCGGGAGCGAGAACGAGAAGTCGAAGCCGACGACGACGCGGGGTCGGCTCCGCGGCCCGGGCGACGAGATGGTCGATCACCTCGTCGCGGGTGCGCCCGGCCTGCAAGCCGACCAGCACACCGTCGACCGCCTCGGCGATCCAGAGGTAGCGCTGCTCACCGCGCGCGTCGACCCGACCAGTCGACCGCGAGCGACGCTCACGCGCGCACCACCTGATGGTTCGCCGCAGATCGGCAGCACGCTCGCGACGCCGCTCGCGCTGCCCTCGCCCAGTGAGCGCTCGACGCCGTGGGCCCGCGTCGGTGAGGCGCGCCGCGTCGCCGGTCGCGAGCGAGCGTGCCCGTCGAGCGCGGCGTCGCCCACGGCGACGAACACGTGGACGTGCGGCGCGTCGGGCACCGCGACCGTCGTCGCCCGGCGTCGAGCCGGCCGACCGAGAGCACCGCGTCGCGCTGGTGGATCGACACCGCGCCGTCGTGGCCCTGGCCCGACGCGACGACGACCAGCCCGCCGCCGCCGAGTGCGTCGTTGAGGTCGCGTTGCTCGTAGCCGGGCTCGATGCCCGTCGGTGTCGGGCAGCACCCACATCTGCACGAGGTGGACGTCGGCGGTGGCGCTGGCGTTCATCTCGGAGTGGCGGATCCCGTCGCCCGCGCTCATGCGCTGCGCGAGGCCCGGGTAGATCACGCCGTCGGTGCCGGTGCTGTCGCGGTGCGCGAGCTCGCCGTCGAGCACCCACGTGACGATCTCCATGTCGCGGTGGCCGTGGGTGCCGAAGCCGCCGCCGGCCCGCACGATGTCGTCGTTGTTGACCAACAGCAGCCCGTGGCCGGTGTTCGCCGGGGTCGTGATGCGACCCGAAGCTGAAGCTGTGCCACGAGTCGAGCCAGTCGAGCTGGGTGTGGAAGCGGCTCATCGGCAGGGCGTATGTCGACGGTCATCCCTGCAGTATGTCCGCGCCCGCGCCACCGGTGCGCCGCGCTCTCTAGACTCCGCCCGATGCCCCACTTGGTCACGTTGTGCACCGGCAACGCGGCACGGTCGGTGATGGCCGGCGCGATCCTCGCCGAGCACGTTCCGGCAGTCGTCGTGGTCGACCCGCGGCACGCACGTGGTCGAGGGCATGCCGATGAGTTGGCGGACGCGCGACGCCATCGTCGCGGTCGGCGCCAGGCCGACGGGCACCGCAGCCGTCAGCTCGACGCCGCCGATCTCGCCGGCGCCGACCTCGTGCTCGCGATGGCGCGCGAGCACGTGCGAGTACGTGCGTCGCCGCTCATCCCGAGGCGGCGGCCGCGCACCGGCACGCTCAAGCGCCTCGCGCGCGACCTGCCCGGCGCCTCCGGCTCGCTCGAGCGAGCGGGTCGCCGCGCTGCACCTCGACGACGTCGAGCTCGAGCCGTGGGAGGACGTCGACGATCCGGCGGGCGGCGACGCCGGAGGTGTTCCACGAGTGCGCGGTGGAGATCCACGAGCTGCTCGACCGCGTTGCGCCCGGTGTTGGTGGGCGTGCCCGCGTGAACGCGCCTGTCGTCATCGGCGGTGTCGTCGCGCTCGGCGCTCGTGGCGGCCGCGGTGAGCAGCGCCGCCGCCCAACCTCGGCACCACGACGCACGACCACGACGAAGCCCGCCAGCACGAGCCGACGACCACGACGGCCGCACCCGCCGGCGGCGGGCGCGCGGGCGTCACCGCCACGTCGATCAAGGTCGGCGGCCTGGGTACCCGCTCGTCTACGGCGGTGCCGACGTCGGGGCCAAGGCGCGGTTCCAGCGGGCCAACGACGCCGGCGGCGTCAACGGCCGCACGATCGACTACATCGGGCTTCGCCGACGACGGCGGCGACCCGGCCGCCAGGACCGCCGCGGCCACCTAGTTGGTGCGAGCAGGACGGCGTGTTCGCGGTCGTGCCCGACCGTCACCCCCGATCTCGCGGCGTCGAGTTCCTCGCGCACAGAAGGTGCCGTACTTCGGGTGGGCGCTCTCGTCGAACTTCTGCGGCAACCCCGTACGGCTTCGGTTCACTGGCTGCCCGGTGCCGAAGGGCAGTCACCAGCAACGCGTGGCCGCCGCTGATCGCCAAGCTGTTCGGCCGACGGCGACGGGCCGAACCGTCGCGATCCTCGCCGAGAACACGCCGTCGGGCCAGTACGAGCTCGGCTCGCTGACGGCCGCGGCGCAGAGCGCCAAGTTCAAGGTCGTGTACGGCCAAGGCGTCGCTCACCGTGCCGGCGACGCCTCGACTACGACGCAGTCGGCGAAGGCGGTGCTCGCGAGCAACGCGGCGCAATCCCCGACGTCGGTGTTCGTGGTCGGCGGGCCGTCCAACGTGCTCGGCATGCAGCAGGCGCTGCGCGCCAACGGGTTACCTCGGCGTGTTCACCAACCAGATCGAGTACGCCCCGACCTCGTGGCGCCGGCGATCGGCGCCGAGGTGTGACGCAGACCGCGCCCACCGAGAGCGCGCCGACGAACCCCGCGATGCAGCAGCTCGTCACCGATGTCCAGAAGGTCGCCCCTGACCAGCCGATCGACCAGTCGGTGATCGCGGGCTACTGGTCGGCCGACCTCTTCCTCGCCGCGGTGAAGAAGGCGGGCAAGAACCTCACGACCGCGTCGCTCGTGAAGGCGGCGAACAACGAAGTTCACGTACCAGGTGCCGAACACCGTCGGGCCCACGAAGTTCCCGGCCGCCCACTCGCTGCCCACGCCGTGTGGCGCGCTCGTGGCGAGCAACGGCACCGCGTACGCGGTGAAGGTGCCGTACACGTGCGGCCGCGTCGTTCCGGTCAAGTACGGTCACGTGCGAGTCCACCGTGTCGTTCGTGCGGCGCTCCTCGCTGGTCGTCGCCATCGCGATCGACCGCCGCAGTCGTCGCCGTCCGCAGGCGGCCGACGCACCGCCGCGGTCACGGCGGCGGCGATCGGCGTGACCCGCACGACGGTCACGGTCGGGGGCCTCGTCGGGCCGAACCTGCGGTCACGGGCGCCGACATCGGCGCGCAGGCGCGCTTCGCGCGCGCGCGAACCGGCACGGAGGCGTGGCCGGGCGCACCATCGCATACGCCGGCAACGACGGCGCGACGCCACGGCGGCGCGCCGCGTGCGGCACGGTCGTTCGCAGTCGTCCCCGCGGTCAGCGACGCGCTCGACACCGCCACGCTGGCGCAGGCGTCCGCACCGTTCGTCGGGCTCGGCGTCGACCACCGGGTGGGACGCGAACCGCTTCGGGCTTCGGGTTCGCCGGCGCGCAGGCTGTGCTGCAGACCCAGGTCGTCAGCCCGGCGTGGGGTGCGCAGCTGCGCTCGCTGCTCGGGACCGCGCAGGGATCGCAGTCGTGACGCTCGCGGTCGACGACGACGCGCTCGGTGCGCCGCGTGCCGCGCAAGCCGGCGCGTCGCTGCGCGCCGCCGGGTTCCACGGTGGCGTCGCCGGTCACGCTGCCCGCGCCGCCTGCGCCGCTGCCCGACCTCGCGCCGGTGGCGGCGCAGCTCGCGACCGGCTCGCCGGCGGTGGTGCTGCTGCTCACGTCGCCCGCCGCCACGTCCGGGATCGCAGGCAGCTCACGGCCGCAGGTCGGCTTCACCGGCACCGTCGCCGCCGACGACGTCGATGTACCAGCCGACGACGCCGGCCGTCGGCCAATGGCCTCACCGTGCTCGTGCCGTACGCGCCCGTTCGAGCAGGCGACCGCGGCCAACCGCCGGCTCGCGGCCGACGTCGAGGCGTTCGCGCCGGGCACGAAGCTCACGCCCGGCGTCGCCGCGGGCTACTGGTCGGCCGACCTGTTCCTCGCCGTGCTCGCCAAGGTCGGCAAGCACCTCACCCGCGCCCGCTTCCTCGCCGTGGCCAACGGCGACTTCTCGTACCAGGTCGCCGGCACCGTCGGACCGTCGACGTGGCCGCGCGATGCACACGCAGGGCGTGCCGTGCGGCGCACTCGTGCAGAGCGACGGCTCGCAGTACGTCGTGGCCGAGCCCTACCGTGCGGCGAAGCCCAGTCGTGACGCCGAAGCACGGCCACGACGACGTCGAAGAGCGCAGCGACGGCCGAGCGAGGCGGTCAGTCGCCGTCGTCGAGGCGGAAGCCGACCTTCATCGTCACCTGGTACCACGCGATGGTCGCCGTCGTTCATCGCGCCGCGGATGTCGGTGACCTCGAACCAGTCGAGGTTGCGCAGCGTCTTCGCCGCCCGCCCGATGCCGTTCCGGATCGCGTCGTCGATGCCGTCGGGCGACGACCCGACGATCTCGGTGATCTTGTACGTGTGATCCACGGGATCCTCCGGGTTCGGACGAGCGGGTGCGAGCGGATCGCCGCGCGGCCGTCGCACGATAGCGTCGGCCCATGTCGCTCGCCATCGAACCGTTCACCGTCGACGATCCCCGACGCCGACCTCGACGACCTGCGCGAGCGGCTCGCGCGCACGCGTCTGTCGGCAACAGCTCCCCGACGCCGGCTGGGACTACGGCACCGAGCGCGGCTATCTCGCCGAGCTCGTCGACGTACTGGCGCGACGAGTACGACTGGCGGCGCGCGGAAGCGCATGCTCGAACGCGTTCGACAACTTCCTCACCGAGATCGACGGCACGCACGTGCACTTCATCCACGCGCGCTCGCCCGAACCCGACGCGTTCCCGCTGATCGTCACGCACGGATGGCCGGGGTCGGTCGTCGAGTTCCTCGAGATCATCGGCCCGCTGTCCGACCCGCGCGCGCACGGCGGCGATCCGGCCGACGCCTTCCACGTGGTGTGCCCGTCGATCCCGGGCTACGCGTTCTCCGGCCCGACGCACGAGCGGGCTGGGACCCGCGGCGCATCGCCGAGGCGTGGGCGACGCTGATGGCCGGGCTCGGCTACGAGCGCTACGGCGCGCAGGGCGGCGACTGGGGATCGATGATCTCCACCCAACTCGGCCTCGCCGATCCCGAGCACGTCGCCGGGCTCCACCTCAACATGGTCGTGGCGCCGCCGCCGGCCGACCTCGACTTCGAGCACCTCCGCGACGACGAGCAGGCCGCGCTGGCGTCGTTCGACTACTACGGCCGCGTCGACTCCGGGTACTCGAAGATCCAGGGCACGAAGCCGCAGACCATCGGCTACGCGCTCGACGACTCGCCGGCGGGGCTCGCGGGCTGGATCGTCGAGAAGTTCCGCACCTGGAGCGACTGCGACGGCGACGTCGAGCGGTCGCTTCACCAAGGACCAGCTGCTCGACAACATCATGCTGTACTGGCTCACCGGCACCGCCCACTCGGCGGGGCGCCTCTACTACGAGGCCGAGCAGACCGGCACGTTCGTCGCCCGACCGCGGGTCGAGGTCCCCGTCGGGGTCGCCGCGTTCCCGAAGGAGATCATCCGCCCGCCCCGCCGTGGGCGGAGCAGCGCTACGACATCCTCCACTGGACCGACATGCCCCGAGGTGGACACTTCGCGGCCTTCGAGGAGCCCGAGCTGCTGGTCGACGACGTCCGGGAGTTCTTCCGCCCGCTAGGATCCGCGGGTGAATTCGGGCCGAGCGTCTAGCCTTGGGTCGACGCCGAGCACGGAGTGGGTGACGAGTAGAGTCTGCCGCGGAGAGTGGCGGGCATAGGTCTTGGGTGGCGCACCACTCGTTGAGTGGCAAGATGGTGCACGGAGAGTGGCGGTGCGACGCACCGGCAGCAGAGGGAGGCAATCGTGCGGAATCCCGTACGGAAGTTGTCGGGCATCGCCATCGTCGGCATGCATGGCCGCGGCGTTCTTCGCCGTTGCCTGCTGTCGCTGGCCGGTGCGCAGACGAGCGCAGGTCGTGGTCACCGCGCGTCGCCCGGCGACTGCACGTTCACGCCGCCGGCACCACGTCCCGCGGACCGTCACCGGTTCTGGTCACCGTCAGCGGCCTGCACCGGCGCGGTCGTCACCGTGTTCGCTCAACGGCACGCCGCACCACGCGCCAGCGCCGGCGTCGGTCGTCGGCGGCGCGGTTCTCCATCGTCGTCTCCGATCCCGGCCTCGGCGGACCGCTCGTCAGCGTCGGCCTCACCTGCGGCGTACGCGGCAGCGTGTGCGACGCCGGAAGGCTTGCCCGGCGGTCATCGTTGCGGCCGACCACGCGTGCAGCCGGCTGCAGGCCGCGCAGCCGCTGCGGCGCGCTGGCGTTCACCGGCTCGTCCGACACCCCGTCGTACGTGCTGATCGGCATCGCCGCCCTCGTGGTCGGTGCCGTGCTCGTGGTGGCCGCCCGCCGTCGCTCCCACGTCTCGTAGCACGGCGCTCGCACCCCGACGATCTGACCGGTGTAGAGCTGCTCGCGCCACTCCCAACGTTCAGCATCGGCGTCGGTCCGCGGGAGGCACAATGGCCTGGAAGGTCGTGGTCGACTTCGACCTCTGCGAGAGCAATGCCATCTGCATGGGCATCGTCCCCGAAGTGTTCGAAGTCCGTGACGACAACTTCCTGTACGTGCTGCAGGAGAACCCGCCCGACGACCTCCGCGAGAAGTGCGACCAGGCCGTCCGGCAGTGCCCGAAGCAGGCGATCAGCATCGACGAGAGCTGAAGGCTCCGTCAGCACGTTGCCATCAACACGTGTAGGTGATGCGGGCCGCGCCGAGGGCGCGGCCCGCACCGCTAGGTTGCTCGGCGATGTCCACGCCGCGCTCGCAGCTCCGTGTGCACGAGCGTCGACGCCGCCGGCGAGCCCTGAGCATCGGCGCGCTCGGGGTGGTGGTCGTCGTCGCGCTGGTCGCTGGGCGGCATCGCCCTCTTCGGTGGCGGCGACGACGACGGGCGCTCCCGTCGCCGCGGCGAGCGGTCGGCCGCGACCTCGTCGTCGAGCACGACGGCGGCCGCCGACCTCCGACCACGCCGACGACTGCGCCCGCGACCGAGCCGTCGACGACCGCTCCGCCAGCTGCGTTGTCGGCGCTCGACACCAGCCGGCAGTACGCGGTGGGCACGACCACGCTCACGTTCGTCGACCCGTCGCGCACCACGTCGGCCAACGGTGTCTTCGGCGGCGCGCCGACCCGCACGCTGCCGACCGAGTTCTGGTACCCGGCAGCGGGTGCCGCGGGTGGCGACCCGGTCGCCGATGCCCCGGCGGACAAGGGCAACGGCCCGTACCCCTTGGTCCTCTTCGCCCACGGCTACGCCGTCACGCCCGACTTCTACGCGCCGCTGCTCGAGCGCTGGGCCGGCCGCCGGCTACGTGGTCGCGGCGCCGGTGTTCCCGATCCTGAGCGGCTCCGACGGCGGCGCCAGCCACGTCGACTACGAGAAGACCTTCGGCGACGCGTCGTTCGTGATCACCCAGGTGCTCGGTCGAGCAAGAGCGACCCCCTCGGCGGGCTCGTCGATCCCGATCGCATCGCGGCCGCCGGGCACTCCGACGGCGAGGTCGTGGCGTTCGGCGTCGGGTTCCTCGAGTGCTGTCGCGACACGCGAGTGCGCTCGGTGATCGCGATGGCGGGCGACCTGTCGAACGCCAACAACCCGCACGTGCGCGACACCGGCACGCCGATCCTCCACATCATGGAGACCAACGACGAGTACGACCCCTACCCGCACTCGATCCAGTGGGACCGCGACAACCTCACCGCCCCGCGTTGGATGGTGTCACTGAACTCGAGTCACGTGCCGCCGTACACGCAGCCCGGCGATCCCGCGTTCGAGCTCGTGAGCAAGATCAGCGTCGCGTTCCTCGACGGCACGCTGAAGGGCCACCCCGACCGGCTCGACGACATGACCGCGCGACGTGAACGCGCAGCCCGACGTCGGCGCGATCGAGCAGTGATCGAGCTCAGTTCTCTTCGAGGAGGCGCTTCACCTCGCGCCGGAGGAGCTTGCCGGTGGCGGTCTGCGGCACCTCGTCGACCACCACGATGATCTCGGGCGTCTTCAGCCCGCCGATGCGCTCGCGGACCCAGTCGCACACTGCGTCGAGGTCGACCTCCTCGACGCCGGCGCGCAGCGAGATCATCGCCGCGATCTTCTCGCCGTACTGCTCGTCGAAGAGTCCGACGACGGCGGCGACGGAGATGGCGTCGTGCTGGAGCAGCGCGTCCTCGACCTCGGCGGGGCCGATGTTCTCGCCGCCGCGGATGATGGTGTCGTCGGCGCGGCCCTCGCAGAAGAGGTAGCCCTCGATGTCGAGCCAGCCGCGGTCGCCGGTGTGGAGCCAGCCGTCGGCATCGACCTTGGAGTCGGTGCCGACGTACTTGCCGCTGACCTGGTCGCCGCTGGATCAGGATCTCGCCGGGCTCGTCGGGTCCGAGGGTCTCGCCCGACTCGCCGACGATGCGGAACTCGATGCCCGGCACCGGCTGGCCGACCGAACCGAGGCGGGCGGTGAAGAGGGGTTCGTCGCTGTAGAGGGCGAGGCGGTGGTCGTCGGGACCGAGGATGGCGACGGTGCTGCTGGTCTCGGTGAGCCCGTAGGCGTTGACGAAGTCGATCTCGGGGAAGAGCACGCAGCGCCCGCTCGAGGATCGACGGGTGCATCCGCGCCCCGCCGTAGGAGAGCGCCCGCAGCGTGGGGACCCGCAGCGACTCGTCGGCCTCCATGGCCTCGACGATCTTGCCGAGCATGGTGGGGACGAGCATGGCGTGGGTCACGCCTTCGTCGCGGGCGGTGACGAGCCAGTCCTCGGCGGAGAAGCGCACGCCGGGCACCGGCACGATGCGGCGACCCACGTAGGTGTTGCTGAGCACGGCGGCGACGCCGGCGACGTGGAACGGCGGCACCACGACGATCGCGGCTTCGTCCTCGCCGGCCGACGCGAACTCGAGCGTGTTGAAGATGTAGGCGAGCAGTTGGTCGTGCTCGAGGATCGCGGCCTTGGGCTCGGCCGACGTGCCGCTGGTGAAGAGGAGCACGGCGGGGGCGTCGGGGGCGTCGGGGAAGGCGCGGTCGCTGCGTCCCTTTGTTGTCGAGCCAGTGCGGGGCGGAGACGACCGCGGGCTCGATGCGTCCGAGCAGCGCCTCGAGCTGCGCCTCGGGGAGGCGGTAGTTCAGGGGCGCGTAGCTCACGCCGGCCCAGGCGGCACCGAAGAGCGTGGCCGGCACGATGGGCGCGTTGGACTCCATGAGCGCGAGGCGCTCGGCGCCGGTGCCGTCGACCCGTTCGGCGATGCCGCGCGCGGCCTGGCGCAGGCCCTCGTAGGAGAGGCCGTCGGCGCGGGTGCCGTACGCGAGACGGTCCCCGAGGGCGTCGGCCGCCATCTCGAGGATCATGGCGATGTTCACGATGGCCCCCCTGGGATTCGGCTGGTGTGCTGCGGGTGATCAGTCGGAGGACGGGAGCGGCTTCGCCTGGGCGATCTCCATCGCCACGCCGTGGCAGCTCAGCTCGCCGTCACCGGCCTTGGTGACGAGGACGGTGGCCTCGCACTCGGCGCACGTGTAGCGCTTGCCCATCTGGTTCGGCATCTCGTCACCCCTCGCGGGCAGCCATCGGCTGCCCGCAACACGACACCTCGCCGTCGGTGCCCTTCACCACGATGATCTCGGTCTCGCACTGCTCACAGCGCAAGCGGCTTCCTGCTGCGGTCGGCATGCCCGGCAGGATACCCAATGCGTGTGAATGGTCCGCCAGTCGGAGCGGTGTCGGCGGGTTCGGGTAGCGTGCCCCGATGACGGTGGCCGGGTCGGAGCAACCGCAGCAGTGGTCGGTCGAGCACGACGGCTTCACCATCGGGGCACTCGACTGGGGCGGTGACGGCCCGCCGCTGGTCCTGCTCCACCCCAACGGCTTCTGCGCCGGGGTGTTCGACCCGCTGGCCCGGGCGCTGACCGTCTGACCACCGGGTGGTCGGGCGTTGATCTGCGGGGCCACGGCACCAGTGACGCGCCGACCCGGTTCGACGACTGCGGGTTCGTGGCCGCCGCCGGCGACGTGGTGGCGATGCTCGACCACCTCGGCCTCGACGAGGTGGTGATCCTCGGGGAGTCCTTCGGCGGCGGCACCGGGATCCTGGTCGACCGGCTGCAACCCGGTCGGGTGCGCAAGCTCCTGCTGTGCGAGGCGATCGCCATGCCCGCGATCGACGGCCTGCCCGGGCCAGGGCACCGAGAACCACATGTCGGCGATGGCCCGGAAGCGGCGGGCGGTGTGGGCCGACCGCGACACGGTGCGCGAGTCGTACGGGAGCCGTCCGCCCATGAACGTCATGGAGCCGGAGGCGTTGGCCGGGTACGTGCAGTGGGGGTTCCGCGACCGGCCCGACGGTCAGGTCGAGCTCTCGTGCCCGCCCGAGGTGGAGGCGTGGTTCTTCGAGTGCGGCACCCGGCCCGACGGCGCACCGGCGTCGTTCGAGCACCTGGCGTCGCTGCACGCCGACGTCACCATCGTGTGCGCCGACGGCACCGACCTTCCTGCCGGCATGTTCGCCGCCCAGGCCGAGCGCGCCGGCGTCGACCTCATCACCGTCGAGGGCACCCACTTCTTCGTCCAGGAGGACACCGCCCGCGCCGCCGCCCTGGTCCGCGCGCATCTCGGCTGACCCCACCGTTTTGGCGCCCTACCGCGTCATAGTGACGACGTAGCGGCGCCGAATGGTCATTGGAGGGCGCGGCGGGCCCAGTCGTAGTCGAGCTTGCCGACGGTGTTGCGGCCGACCTCGTCGGCGAACACGAACCGGCGCGGCCGCTTGTAGCCCGCGAGCCGCGCGCCGACCCAGTCGCCGAGGGCGTCGGCGTCGGGTGGATCGTCGCCGGTGGTGGCGACGACCGCGGCGACCACCTCACCCCACTCGTCGTCGGGCACGCCGAGCACGACCGCGTCGGCGACCGCGGGGTGCTCCTTCAGCACCTCCTCGACCTCCTCGGGCCAGATCTTCTCGCCGCCCGAGTTGATGCAGTTGGAGCCGCGCCCGAGCAGCGTGAGCGTGCCGTCGACGTCGAGGGTGGCCTGGTCGCCGGGGATGGCGTGGAGCCGGCCGTCGATCGTGCGGAACGTGGCCGCGGTGCGCGCCGGGTCCTTGTAGTACCCGGTCGCGCACGACGTGTGCACCGCGAGCACGCCGACCTGCCCGGAACCCGGTTCGACCTGCTCGTCGCGATCGGCGGCGACGAGCAGGCGCGGCGTTCGGGCCGATGCGGAAGCGCGCCGTCTCACCCGCGCCGGCCTCGGTGGTGAGCGCGACGCCGAAGCCGACGGCCTCGCTGGAGCCCAGCGAGTCGTACACGTGCATGGTGCCGCGAGACGAGCAGCGCGTCCTTGAGCGGCGCGCTCACCATCGCGCCCGAGTTGTGGATGCGCTTGAGCGACGAGAGGTCGTAGGGCTCGCCGCGCGCGTCGGCGTCGGCGAGCGCGCCGGCGATGCGACGCATCAGCACGTCGCCGACGATCTCGAGCACGCTCGGCCGCTCGCGGACGATGGTGGCGCAGATGGTGTCGCCGTCGGTGCGGCCACGTTCGAGCAGCACGATGGTGCCGCCCACCGCGAACGCGGTGTTGGCCTGATGTACCGCGGTGGCGTGCACGAGCGGGGTGGTGAGCAGCGACACGAGGGGCGTGCCGCGGTCGCGCCAGCGGCGGACGTCGTCGATCAGCTGGTCGAGCGTGATCGTCGGCGGGCGTCTCGTCCTGCAGTGCGTACGCGGCGATCAGTCCGTACCCGAGCAGCGTGCCCTGGTGCCAGAGCACGCCCTTCGGCAAGCCGGTGGTGCCGCCCGTGTACCAGAGGAGGAGGTCGTCACCCGAGCGCTCGATGCGCGGCGCGGGCGGGTGCGCGGCGAGGAGCTCCTCGTACTCGGATCTCGAGCCCATGAGCCCGTCGTCGTCGACCTCGATGGTGTGGCGGACGCCCGGCATCCGGTCGCGTGCGGCCTCGACCCGGTCGCGCAGCGAGCGGTGGTACACGAGCACCTCGGCGTCGGCGTTGTCGACGAGCTGCACGAGCTCGTCGCCGAGGTAGCGGAAGTTGACGTTGGCCGGCACCGCCCGCAACTTCGACAGCGCGAACAGCAGCTCCATGTACTCCGGGCAGTTGTGCAGGAACAGCGCGACCTTGGTGTCGTGGCCGACGCCGTACTCCGCCAGCGCGCTCGCCAGCCGCGCCCGCGCGGTCCTCGACCTCGCGGTACGTCACGCGTCGTTCGCCCTGCACGACGGCCGGCGCGTCGGGGATGGCATCGGCCACCCGCTCCCAGACCGTCGCGAAGCTCTCGTACACGCGGCGACTCTAGGTTTTTGGGTGGATCAGGCGGCGCCCATGCCGAGGAGGCGTTCGCGGGAGACGGCCTTCGACGCGCGCCACAACGCGAAGATCGCGCCGATCCACGCGAGCCCGCCGATGATGAAGGCGGCGCCCGCGCCGCGGAACAGCGTCCCGCTCGACACCCCGTACGCGATGACGATCAGCGGCAGCGTCGCCAGCGCCGACGCCTGCTGGGCTGCAGCGGCGCTCGACACCCGGGCGGAGATGGCCAGGATCACTGCGAGCGCCGACGCGATGAACGGCGGCAGCACCCAGCAGCATGAGGATCCACCAGTTGGTGGTCGGGAAGAACCAGCCGCCCAGCTTCGGGCCGACGATGAGGTTCACGACGAGCGAGTAGAGCAGGAAGCCCATGGCGGCGGTGAAGTAGCCGGGGATGAGGCTGGCCATGAGCTTGCCCAGGTAGATCTGGCGCTCGGTGGCGGGGGAGTGGGCGAGGAACTCGCCGCTGCCGCGCTCGCGCTCACCGACGATGGTGTGCGCGCCGACCGCCGACGACACCGTCAGCGGCACGATGATGGCGAGCGGAGCGAACAGGTACACCGCCAGCGCGTACGACGCGCTCGCGGGACCCTTCTGCCCGTGCACGTTCGCCTGGAGGTTCTTCGGGAGGCTCCCGACGACGTCGCTCAGCTTGTTGGCCAGGTTGGCGTCCTTCACCGACCCGAGGATGAGCAGCAGGAACGTCGGGATGATGACGAAGAAGAGCAGCGCCACGATCGTCAGCGGCAGCCAGAAGTCGCGCGCCTGCAGCAGCTGGCGCAGGTCGGTGCGGGCGATCACCCACGACGGACGGGGTTGGCGGGTCGACGGTCGACGGCTCACTGGTGCTCCCGGCGGATGGCGAAGTACAGCTCTTCGAGCGTCGGCGCCTGCGGCTCGACGCGCGTGAGGCGCGCGCCGGCGGCGACGAGCGCGTCGACGAGATCGGGCACGTCGGTCTCGTTCTCGAGTTCGACGGTGGCGACGCCGTTGCGGTGGTAGTCGCGCACGAACGGCAGCGCCTGCGCGATGTCGAGCAACGCCGGGTCGTCGGCGTCGAGCACGACGCGCGCGGCGGGCCAGAACTGATGGGTGAGCTCTCGCGGCGAGCCCGAGATCATCGCCTGGCCGTGGTCCATGACGATCACCTGGTCGGCGAGACCTTCGGCCTCCAGCAGCAGGTGCGTGCACATGAGGACGGTCTTGCCGTCTTCGGCCATCTCGTCGATGAGGCCGAGCACGGTGCGGGCCGACTCGGGGTCGAGTCCCGCGGTCGGTTCGTCGAGCAGGAGCAGGTCGGGCTCGTGGAGCACGGCGCGTGCCAGCGCGAGCCGGGCGCGCATGCCGGTCGAGTAGCCCGCCGACCTTCTGGTCGAGCGCGTCCTCGATGCCGAAGCGGTGCGCGGCCTCGGCGATGCGCTCGTCGATCAGCCGGGGCTCGACCTGGAACAGCGCGGCGGCGTAGGCGAGGTTGTCGGTGCCCGACAGGCGGTCGTAGAGCGCGGGACGGGCCGGCACGACGCCGCAGCGGAGGCGGACCTCGGTGCCCTGCTCCTTGTCGTCGGGATCGAGCCCGAGGGTCCGCACGGTGCCCGAGTGGGCGTGCAGCGCGCCGGTGACGAGGCGCACGACGGTGGTCTTGCCCGCGCCGTTCGGCCCGAGCAGCACCGTGACGGTGCCGCGGGGGACATCGAAGGTCAGGTCGTCGACGGCGACGACGTCGCCGAAGGCGCGTCGGACGCCAGAGAGCGCGACAGCAGGGCCGGGGTCCGGAGCCATCCTTGTGTTACGGCGCGGGAGGGGAAGGGGTGAAGGGGTAACCTCAGCGTCCGCCGTGTGTCACACACGGTCCTGGCGGCGTAGCCGAGTGGCTCAGGCAAGGGTCTGCAAAACCCTCGACGCGGGTTCGATTCCCGCCGCCGCCTCCAAACGACCCCGACCGTTCAGGTGCTCGTCCGACTCGTCGGTCGCGAGAAGTGCTCGACCCAGACCTTGGTCATGTCGGGATCGAGCACCGTGGCGTGCAGGTACCCCGACGGCAGCTGCGCCACCGCGAGGCCCTCGCCCTCGCCGGGCGGGTCGGTGATCTGGGCGACCAGGTCGACGTGACCGGACTTCATGTCCACCCGGTAGATGTCGTTGTGGGCATCGGACGTCGAGATCCAGATGGCACCGTCGGCGATGCTCGCTCCCTGCGTGTGCTCGAGCAACATCGAGAGCTTCAGCGGTCGGAGCGGCTTCCACTTGTGCGTGGTGTCGTAGCGGAGCAGCGCGTCGCCGTCGAAGTTGTCCATCGAGTAGGCGACTCCGGGTCTTCGGGTCGACGGCGACGAACGAGTTCTCGTTCTGGTCGAGCTCGACCGCATCGATGAACCGCAGGGTTCGAGCGTCGTAGCGAGCCGTGACCTGATGACCCTTCGTGTAGTCCGGCTGTTCGAACGGGGCGTACACGATGTTGCCGATCACGTCGATGTCGCCGATGTGCACGTACCCCTGGGCGCGCCACTCGTCCGGGATCGCCGCGTCGTTGCGCGTCACCACGTTGAACTGCTCGTCGGTGCGCACGATCACGTCGGTCTTGGGGATCGGTGACAGGGTGCCCGTGAGGATCCAGCCGCCGCGGATGCGCGCGATCCCCTGGTTGTAGAAGAGCGGGATCTCGTCCTTGGATCGCAGCTGGGCCTGCTGCGTCGCGGCCTCGGCTCCGGCTGCTGCCGGTACGAGCCACACCAACAGCGCCATGACCGCAACCGTCGACCGTCCGTGGCGACACCGCTTCATCTGGACCCCCCGACCACGGCCATGGTGGCACGGCGACGGGGATAGCGTGCGCGTGTGGGTGACTCGCTGCTGTTCGTGACCCAGGTGGCACCGTACGTGGACGGTCCCGCGGGTGTGCACGGCGTGCTCGACCAGGCCGCGGTCGGCGTCGCGCAGATCGCCGAGCTGCAGGGCCTCGAGCCCCTCCGCATCGACGACGTGCGCACGCTGCCCGACGCCGGCATCCGCAACGCGCGCGCACTCGCGCTGTTCACGATCGGTGAGACGCCGTGGAGCGCGTCGCAACGCGCGCTGATCGTCGATCGCGTGCGTGCTGGCGCGCTGTCGGTCGTCGCCATCCACTCGGCGACCGACGCGTGCTACGGCTGGGACGACTACGGCACGCTCGTCGGCGCGCGCTTCGACGGCCATCCCTGGACGCAGACGTTCACCGCCGACGTGCTCGACGCGTCGCATCCCGCGTGCGCGCACCTCGGCGACGCGTGGGAGTGGCACGACGAGGTGTACCAGTTCCGCGATCTCCGTCCCGACGCCGACGTGCTCCTGCGCGTGCGCGACGGCGAACTCGATCTCGACGTGCCCGGCGCGCGCCCGCCGTCGTTCGGCTACCCGCTCGCGTGGTGCTTCACCGAAGGCAGCGGGCCGCGTGTTCTCGACCAGCCTGGGTCACTTCCCGGGCGCGTGGGAGAGCCCGACCTACCTGCGCCACCTCGCGGGCGGACTGGAGTGGACGCTGTCCGGCGGCTGACCGGTCACTCGCCGAGCGAGTGCTCCGGGAGCGGGAGGTGGCCGGCGATCACCTCGAAGTAGGGCTCGCCGCCGCCGTCGGCGGGGAGGGCGCGCAGCTCGTCGGCGGTGCGACGGCTGCCGAGCGCGCGCGTCGCCTCCCACGGCGACACGTGCAACGTCCAGCCCGCGTCGGCGTCGTGACTGCGCCAGGTGCGGCCGTCGTGCTCCACGACGATCGCGCCGAGACCCGCGTCCTGCAGCGGCTCGCGCGAACGACGGCAACCCGCACGCCATGGCCGCGTCGACCTCGAGCGCATCGTGATCGGGTTCGCCCAGCGCACCGCGCAGGTCGTGTTCGTGGATCGAGACGTCGGTGAACATCATCGAGCCCATGCCCTGGAGCATGGGCTCGATCGTGGCGTCCTGCGCGTTCCACTCCTGCATCAGATCGCCGACCTCGGTGTCGCGCCGCTCGTCGACGATGCCCTGCAGCCACGCGTTGACGTCACCGCTCGGAAGACTGCCCGCGGCGAGCGTTGCCGGGACGCCCGCGAGGTGCGCGGCGAGGTCGTGCACCGTCCACGCCGGACACGCCGGTACCGTGCGCGCGAGCGCATCAGGTGTGGCGTCGAGGAACAGCGTGCGCACGCGTGCACGCGTGTGCTGGTACGGCTCGAAGAGATCGTCCATGCGCGGGACGGTACTGCAGACGTCCGGAAGCCGACAGCGGAGGGTTCGGTAGGGTGACCCGGTGACCGACCTCTCCGTGGCATCCGCTTCCCTGGACTCGGCCCGTCCGTTGCCGGAACCGCTCGACGACTCGCAGAGCGGAACGCCGGCGCGACGACCCGGTTCGGCCCGGCGCACGTCGAGCCTCGACATGGTGTGGCCCGACGGCATCGGCACGTCGCTGCACCTCGTCGGTCGCGCCCGCGACCTGGTGACGACCCGCGCCGGCGATGCCGTGGTGGTCGACGAAGCCGCGATGCGCGTGGTCATCGACATCGAGCGTCGCATCGACCGCGATCGAGGTCGACGCCACCACGTCCCGGCATCGAGGACCTCGTCGGTTCGCAGGGCGGCACCTACCTGCGCAGCGCCATCGACGCCGCGCTCCCGGGTGAACGTGAAGCGGCCACGCCGCTGCACCTGATGCTCGACGACATCGCCGGCACCAGCCTCATCGCCGGCTTCGTGTGGACCCGGCACATGGATCCCGAGGAGTTCGCCGCCCTCCGTCAGCAGGCGCCGTCGGGATTCGGGCAGCGCAAGGGCAAGATCATCTGCTCGGGGCTGCGTCCCGGTGGGAGCGCGCAGGCCGCGTTCGCGGGCGAGACCGAGTCGGTGCACGCGATCCGCACCGCCGGGCCGCTGATCACCGACGGCGACGAGCTCGCCTGGCACGAGTTCCCCGAGCGGCCGGTGGTGAGCATGCGTCGTCACCGTCGCGTCGACATCACCCCGGTCGACGACGCGCTACGAGATCGACGCCTTCTTCCGCGACAGCTACTGGGAACCCGACGGCACCGAGATGGCGCTGCACGAGTACAACGTCGAGGCGACCGTCGACGCGACGGAGCTCACGTTGCGCGCGGTCAAGGCGACGCCGCGGGTGTTGCCGTTCCCGGAGTGCCAGTGGGCACCCGAGCACGCCGCGCTGCTCGTCGGTCGACCGGTGCAGACCTTCCGCACCGACGTGCAGACCACCCTCACCGAGCTGCAGGCGTGCACGCACCTCAACGACATGCTGCGGTGCCTCACCGAGGTCCCCGCGCTCGCCGCGGTGATCGCCGCCAACGCGGGCTGACGCAACAGGTAGCGACGCGTTTCAGATCTGAAACAGATCGCTACCTTTTGGACGGTCGAGCGACCCTCAGGGCAGGTCGGGGACGCCGCTGCCGATGGCGTCGGGCGGCGAGCGGTTCCTCGGTGCCCACCATCTCGGGTGTGTCGGCGAGCTCGCGGCGGCCCAGCGTGAGCGCGATCGTCAGGAACACCACCATGAGGACGGCGGTGCCGGTGCACACCGCGAACCGGCCGACCTCCTCGTACACGAAGCCGGCGGCCAGGCCGGTGAGTCCGGCCGCGGCCAGCCCGGTCGCCCCGAGCAGTCCCTGCGCGGCCGAGAGGTGCTCGGGCGGGCTCCCGAGCGCGGCCGCCACCTGGTTGCTCGGCATGGTGAACGAGTCGGCGACCGCGTGGATCAGCGACACCGCCGAGCAGCATCCAGAGACTCGGGAGCACGCCGTAGGAGAAGGTGCAGACCGTCGCGACGCTCAAGCTGACCCGACACGACGCGCAGCGGACCGCGCGACTGCGCGGCGCGGCCGCCGATCGGCGCGAGGAAGATCATGGGCAGTGTGAACAGCGAGAGCGTGAGCCCGATGAGCCACGTCTCGGCGCCGTGGTCGCGCAGCAGCACCGCCCAGATCGCCTCGAACATGCCGACGGTGAGGTAGAACGCGACGCTCGCCGCGAGGGTCGCCTGGATCGCGGGGCGCACGAGCAGCGTGCGCAGCGCGCGTCCCGCGTGCTCGCCCGCGACCCCGGCGTTCAGGTCGAGCCGCGACGCGAGCACGAGCACGCCGACGAACACCACGGCGAGGAACACGAACGGCGCGCGGATGCCGAACGCCTGCGCGACGACCGCGGCCACCAGCGGGCCGAGCATGAACCCGGCGACGTCGAACGCGGCGAGCCGACCGAGGTTCGGCGCCGACGGCGTCGGGTTCGCGTGTGATCACGATGCGGCGCATCGCCGGCCCCACCGCGCCGCTGCCGAGGCCGAGCAGCAGGCGCGCCACGAGGAACGCCCAGAACTCGGTGGCCACCGCGCTGCCGATCATCGCGCCCATCGCGAGCAGGATCCCGCCGCGGACGAGCATCGGTGCGTACCCGCGGTCGGCGAGCCGGGCGAGTGAGAGCTGGGTGACGAACCCGGCGAGGAACCCGGCGGCGACGATGTAGCCGAGTTGCGCCTCGGTGAAGCCGTAGCGGTCGCGCAGGTCGGCGAGCAGCGTGTAGATCGAGCCGTACCCGAGCGACATGCTCCCGGCGACGACGCAGTAGGGGAGGAGCCCCCCGCTCCGGATCCGCACCGCGCCGTCAGGCCCGGTCAGCGTTCGAGTTGGGCACGAGCTTCCTCGAGCACCTTCGTGCGCACGTCGCCCCGGGCGTTCGCCAGCGGGAGGAGGTAGTCGAGCATGGTCGTCTGGATGTCGGCGAGGGCATCGAGCTGCTCGGGCGAGAGCAGGTCGAAGAAGTGGTGGCGCACGCTCTCGACGTGGCCCGGGCGCGGCGTCGCGGAGCGCGGCGAAGCCCTCGTCGGTGAGGACTGCCAGCTGCCCGCGCCGGTCGGTGCTGCACGTCTCGCGGCGCACCCACCCGAGCTCCTCGAGGCGCGCGACCGCGTGCGACAGCCGGCTGCGCGACGACTGGGTGGCGTCGGCGAGCTCGCTCATCCGTCGCGCGTGGTCGGGCGCTTCCGAGAGCATCACCAGGATCTCGTAGTGACCGAACGAGAACCCCGACTCGCGCTGCAGGTCGCGCTCGACCTCTTCCCACAGGAGTCGACTGGTGAACACCCAACCCAACCAGATGCGGCGTTCGTCGGGGTCGAGCCAGCGGCGCGCCGCTGCGTCCGTCTCCGTCGTGCTCATGCTGGCTCCATTGGTCGTTCGCTCGTCGCCGGGCTCACCGGCTCGCGGACGCTCACTCCGTCTCCATGGGTCGCGTCGCCACGCCCTCGTAGAGGTAGCCCCACGGCAGCATGAACGTCGGGCCCGGCATCTGATCGTGCTCGAGCTCAGTGATCTCGAAGCCGGCCTCGCTCACCAGCGCATCGATGGGGCGGTCGAGGTGACAGCCGCCGCAGAGTCGTTGCTGCAGGCCGTTGAAGCGGTGCTGCTTGTGCGCGACGGCAGGATCGGGACACAAGCCGTGCTCGAGGAAGTGGAAGGTCCCACCCGGCCGCAGCACGCGACGTACCTCGCTGAGCGCGCTCGTGACGTCGGGAATCGTGCACAGCGTGAACGTGCTCAAGGCGGCGTCGACGGACGCGTCGTCGAGCGGGAGGTGCGCGCCGTCGAGGCCGACGAACTGCACGTCGACCGGCGACGCGTCGACGCGCGCGGCTGCGACAGCCTGCGAGCGACGAGCGACGGATCGACTGCGTACACCGAGTCACTTCGGATGGGTAGAGCGGGACGTTGAGCCCGGAGCCGAATCCGATCTCGACGACGTCGCCGGCCAACGAGTCGACGGCACGGCGCCGAAGCTTCATGACCTCGCCCGACCCGAGCAACTTGTCGGTGATGCGGGGCACCACCTCGTCCGTCCAGAGCTTCACGGCGGTGAGCCTACGGTGCCGCGCCCCGGCGGCGCCGGTGCGGTCAGGCAGGCCGGGTGAAGAGCTCCACGAGCCGGTCGGTCGCGGCGTCGGCCCACTGCTCGAGCGTCTGCGGGGGCGGTGCCGCCGATCGGGTGGTCGAGCACGAGGGTGCGCGCGTCGGGCAGGCCGAAGTTCGCGCCATCGTCGCCGCGATCGGCGCGAACTGCGTCGTGGTGACGACCACGCACGGCCGCCCGGCCTTCTCCAGCTCGATGGTGTCGTACACGCTGTAGGCGGTGCAGCTCCCGCAGTCGGCGGTCCCGGTGATCACGACGTCGGCCTGGGCGAGGACCAGCTCGAAGATGTCGGGCGCGCACGGGATCGCCGCGTTCGCCGAGCGTCCCTGCGGGTCCCTTCTTCGTCACCAGTTCGACCCGCGCGCCCGGTGCGGGCCGCCAGCGTCTCCGCCGCGCGCGTCATCACCAGCGCGGCGTTCGGCTTGCCGTTGTCGAGCACCGCGATGCGCAGGCCCGCGAGCGACGTCGGTGACGGCGCGAGGTGCACGACGTCGGGTCCGGGCTCGCTGTCGGGGAGGTAGATCGTGACCGTCATGTTGTCCCTCCTTCAGTCAGCCCTCCAGGGGCAGGGTGACGCTGCGGGTCATGCCCCACGACGGGACGAGCAGCGTGTGCTTGCCGGGACCGCCGGCGACCAGCACCCGGATGTTGCCGGGTTCGCCGGTCATCGGCAGCAGGTGGTCGTCGGGAACGCGTCTTCATCCACTGCGTCCACGCCAGCTCCTCGAAGTGCCGGCGGAACATGGCCGCGGGCATGCGGGCGCGGTCGTAGAGGTAGAGCGACACGTCGTCGCGCGAGAACCCGTTGCTGGCCAGGCTGTACGCGTGCTCGGGGCCGAGGATCACGAAGAACTCGCCCTGGCTGATCGGCGCGTTGTTCATGCCGAGCGACGCCATCGACGACGCGATCTTGTCGAGGATCAGCTGCGGGTCGCCGTCCTTCTCCATGTCGTGCACGTTGTGCGGGCCCTCGCCGCAGTGCACCGTGACCGCGCTGGGCGCGTGGACGCCCCGGCTCACCGCGTATCCCTCCCACGGCGACGCTTCGAGGTTCTCCGCCGCGCAGAACGTGTACTTCGCCGGCTGACCGTGGGTCGCCGCGTCGCCGGAGCCCGGCCGCGCGCCGGCGACGTGCAGCATGCAGCAGTCGCACGGCGCGTCCGACGGTCGCGTTGGCGCGGTTGCCCGGGACCGAACGCGCCGACGCCCGATGCGAACCCCGCGGCGGTCACGACGTCACCGTGCACGAGCACCAGCGGGGCGACCGGTGCGTCGTCGCGTTGACGCCGCGGAGGTTCATCTCCGGACGCGCCAGCGCACGCACCGCGGTGAGCACCACCGGGAACGTCGCCGGCGGACAGCCCGCGAGCACCGCGTTGATGGCGACGACGCGCCGGGTGACGATCCCGGCGCGGGGGAGCAGGGTCGTGAGCACCTCGTCGGGATCGCCGTCGGCGTGCTCGAGCATGGCGTCGACGCGCGCGGCGGTGGGCGCGACGACGGGCAGGCCGTCGCCCAGTCCGCGGGCCGTCGAACAGCTCGGCGATCGCCTCGGGCGAGTCGTCGGCGATCTCGATGGTGCTCGGCCACGTAGGTCGTCACGCGTCCCCCCGTGCTCCTGACGGATAGCCTTAGGAGTATGCCTGATGGCATCAGGCTCTGTCCAGCTTGTGTCGGCGGGCCGGCATGTCCGACCCGGGTACCTTTCTGTAATGGACACCCACGACACCAAGGCCTTCCCGTCCGATGCGATGTCGGCGTCGGACGAACGCGGCGACTCCACCGCGGTGATGTACGCAGCCGAGAGCCTCGGCGGACGCCTCCTGCCCCCAGCCGATCTACCAGCACCTGGTCGAGGCCGAGGTCATGGAGGCCATGCCCGGCATGTACATGGTCGCCAGCCGCGCGGGCGGTGGAGGCCACGTTCAAGAACACGCGAGGTGTTCTCGTCGGAGGGGTTCCTCGAGCTCGGCAACGTGCGGCCGCTCATCCCGTTGAGCGTCGACCCGCCGCGCCACCTCAAGTACCGCAAGATCCTCGACCCGATCTTCGCTCCCGCAGCAGATGGACGCGATCGAGGACGACGTCACCGAGCGGGTGAACCACTTCATCGACCAGTTCGATCGACCGCGGCGAGTGCCACTTCACGCAACGAGTTCGCCGAGCAGTTCCCGTCGGCCGTGTTCCTCGGCCTCATGGGTCTGCCGTGGGAGGAGCTCGACACCTTCCTCCGCCTGAAGGACGGCATCATCCGTCCTGGCGGGATCGAGATGGACCCGGAGGAGCGCCAGCAGATCCAGCGCGACATCGGCCAGGAGCTCTACGCGTACTTCGACGCGCATCCTCGACGAGCGCCTCGAAGTCACCGCAGGACGACATCCTCACCCGGTTCAACACCGCGGAGATCGACGGCGAGAAGCTGACGCGCGAGGAGATCCTCGACATCTGCTTCCTCTTCTTCATCGCCGGTCTCGACACCGTCACCGACTCGCTCATCGTGCTTCTTCGCGTTCCTCGCCGAGCACCCCGACCACCGCCGCCAGATCGTCGAGCAACCCCGAGCTCATCCCGAGCGCGGTCGAGGAGCTGCTGCGCTGGGAGACGCCGGTGCCGAACGTGCCCCGCATGGCGACGACCGGAGATGCCCGGTCGCCGGCCACACCGATCCCCGCAGGGATGCGTTCGTGCTCGTCAACGTGGGTGCGGCCAACGTCGACCCCGCCGAGTACGCCGACGCGATGGAGGTGCGCTTCGACCGCGACGTCAACCGTCACCTCGCGTTCGGCGGCGGCGTGCACCGGTGCCTCGGCTCGCACCTCGCGCGTCGCGAGCTGCGGGTCACGCTGCGCGAGTGGCACCGCCGCATCCCCGAGTACGTCGATCAAGCCCGGCATCGAGCTGCAGTACGCCGCCGGTCTCCGCATGGTCGAGAACCTGGAGCTGGTCTGGCCCACGAAGTGATCGCGCGTGACGGCGGAGGTCGTCGAGCGGCGGTTCCAGGACACGCCGGCGATCGAGCTGCGCAGCGGCGAGCTGCGCGCGACGTTCGTGCCCGGCGTGGGCATGACCGGCGTGTCGCTGCAGCGCGAGCGGCCGCGAGCACCTCGCGCTCCCGGGCGGTGTCGCCGCGCTGCGCGCCGGGCACACCGCCGGGCTCCCGCTGCTCGCGCCCTGGGCCAATCGCCTCGCGTCGCGTCGGTACCGCGCCGCGGGCGTCGACGTCGACCTCCGGCGGCTGACGCTGCACACCGACGACAACGGCCTCCCGATCCACGGCCTGCTCGTCGGCTCACCCGACTGGGAGGTGACGAGCACGAGCGCGCGGCGAGACGTCGCCCGCCTCACCGCCACGACGATCGTCGACGCGCCCGCATTCCCGTTCCCGCACCTGCTCGAGCTGACGATCGTCGCCCACGACGACCGGCTCGTGATCGACACCATGCTGGTCCCGACCGGCCGACCGGAAGGTCCCGGCGGCGTGGGGATGGCACCCCTACCTCCGCGTCCCCGGCACGCCCCGTTCGCGATGGTCGCTGCACCTCCCGGCTCGCGGAGCACCTCGCGCTCGACGACCGCGGCATCCCGACCGGCGGGTCGTCGCGCGAACCAGCGCGAGGACGACGTGATCGGCCGGCGCACGTTCGACGACCTCTACCAGCTCGGCCGCGACCGCCGGCTCGCGTTCACCGGCGAGGACGGTGCGTCGGTCGAGGTGCAGGGCAACCCGCACTACCCCTACGCGCAGGTGTGGGTGCCGCCGGGCAAGCCCTTCGCCGCGCTCGAACCGATGGCCGCGCCCACCAACGCGTTGGTCACCGGGAACGTGCACCTGGTCGCGCCCGGTGACGCCTTCACGGCCACCTTCACCCTCACCGTCACCTGACCCACGAACAAGGTTGCGTCACTCGAGGGGGCTCTGACGCCCTCAGGTGACGCAACCTCGGGATCAGGTGTTACTCGAAGGCCGAGAGGTCGAACTCGAGCACGAGGCGGCCGGTGGTGATGGCCGACACGGTGCCGCCGTCGGTGTTGAGGTTCTCGCCCGAGATGTACGACGCGGCGTCGCTGTTGAGGAAGATCATCGGCCAGCCCTGCTCGGCGGGCGTCGAACGACGGCCGAGACCCTGGGCGAAGAGGTCGATGATCTTGCCGTCGCCGCCGGCCAGGTCCTCGAACGCCGGCATCATCGGCGTGTCGGTGGGGCCGGGGCTGATGCAGTTGAGGCGGATGCCCTGGGCGTTGAGGTCCATCGCCGCCTTCATCGTCCAGATGATGAGGGCCTCCTTCGACTGCGAGTACGCGCCGAGGATCTCGTCGGGGTGCGCCTCGCACCAGGCCTTCGCCGACGGCGAAGTCGGGGGTGTCGACGAGCGGCATCCACTTCTCGAGGTTGAGCAGGTAGCCGCTGCCCGCGGTCGACGAGATGCTGCAGATCGCGCCGCCGTTGGTCATGTGCGGCACCACGCAGCGACGTGAGGTGACGGGGCGCGGCGAAGTTCACCAGCATCGTGTCGACGTCGGGGAACGGCGCGCCCGGGCAGCCCGGCGGCGTTGAACAGCGCGTCGATCGCGCCCACCGATCTGCTCGACCGCGGCGGCGGCCGCGTCGGGATCGCGCAGGTCGACGATCTGGTGGCTCGCCACCTTCACCGGCGGGTCCTTGAGGTCGAGCACGTGGATCTCGGCGCCGAGCTCGGCGAGCCCCTCGACCGCGGCCGCGCCCATCCCGGCACCGCCACCCCCGCTCACGACCACCCGCTTGCCTTCGTAGCTGAACGGCAGTGCCATCACTTCCCCCTCTGAGTCTCCGGATGTCGGCACCTTATCGCCGAGGTGCGTGACCCGCTCCGACGGGGTCAAGTGCCAGACTCACGGCGACGAAAGGCACATCATGACCACCTTCCCCGACATCGCCGACTACGCGTTCCTCTCCGACTGCGAGGTCAGCACGCTCGTCGCGCCCGACGGCTCGCGTCGAGTGGCTGTGCCTCCCGCGGCCCGACTCGCCCAGCGTGTTCGGCGCGTTGCTCGACCGCGCCGCCGGCTTCTTCCGCTTCGGCCCGTCCGGCATCGACGTGCCCAACCAGCGCCGCTACGTCCCCGGGACCAACGTGCTCGAGACCACCTGGCACACGCCCACCGGCTGGCTGATCGTGTGCGGACCTGCTCGTCGATCGGGCCCGCGCCCGACCGACGAGCGGCGGCGAGCGCTACCGCCGCGTCCCCGGCGACACGATGGCGCAGGGCACGTTGCTGCGCATCGCGACCTGCTGCAGCGGGCGGGTCGAGGTGCAGGCCAACTGCGTCCCGCATGTTCGACTACGGCGCTCGACGGCGGCGAGTGGACCTACGACGACGGCGGCTACGAGCAGGTCGACCGTGTCGCTCACGGCGACCTCGCTCTCGACCTCACCGGGAGCATGCGCCTCGGCATCCTCGGCCCGCGCACGCTACGGGCGCACGACGCTGGAGGAGGGCGAGACCGGCGTGGCTCGCGCTCTCGTGGGAGCGGCGACGCGCCCACCACGCTCGAGGAGAGGCGATGGCAGCAGCTCGCAGCCACCGAGAAGTACTGGCGCGACTGGCTGGCGCTGGCGACGATCGCCGACCACTCGTGGCGGCCGTACATCGAGCGCAGCGCGCTGGCGCTGAAGGCGCTCAGCTACGCGCCCACCGGAGCGATCATGGCCGCGGGCACCACGTCGCTGCCCGAGACCCCGGGCGGCGAGCGCAACTGGGACTACCGCTACACCTGGATCCGCGACACCGCGTTCATGCTGCGCGCGCTGCACGACCTCGGCTTCGACTGGGAGGCGTTCGAGTACTTCGCCTTCATCCTCGAGACGCGGTCACGGCCGGAGCGGCCGCCGCGGCGACCTCGGACCTGCAGATCATGTACGGCATCGGCGGCGAGACCGACCTCACCGAGCACACGCTCGACCACCTCTCCGGGTACCGCAACTCGCGCCCGGTGCGCATCGGCAACGGCGCGTTCGACCAGCACCAGCACGACGTGTGGGGGATGCTCCTCGACGCGGTCGACGATCCACCAGCGCCGCGGCGGCCAGATCCCGCACGACGGTCTGGAGCGGGCATCTGCTACCTCGTCGACCAGGCGATCGAGCGCGTTCCCGAACCCGACCAGGGCATCTGGGAGATGCGGGGCGACCCGCAGCACTTCGTCGCGTCGAAGGTGATGTGCTGGGTCGCGGTCGACCGCGGGTTGCGCCTCGCGCGCGAGCGTGACGACGACGAGCTGCATCGAACGGTGGCAGGCGGCGGCCGACGAAGATGCAGGCCGAGATCCTCGACCAGGGGCGTCGACGACCGCGGCGTCTTCACCCAGCACTACGGCACCAAGGACCTCGACGCGTCGAACCTGCTGATCCCGATCATGGGCTTCCTGCCCGGCGACGACGAGCGCGTGCGCGCCACCGTGCTCGCGATCGCCGACGAGCTCACCAAGGACGGCCTCGTGCTCCGGTACCGCGTCGACACCACCGACGACGGACTCTCCGGCGAGGAGGGCACGTTCACCATCTGCTCGTTCTGGCTGGTGTCCGCGCTCACGATCATCGGCGAGGTCGACCGTGCCCGCGCGCTGTTCGAGAAGCTGCTGTCGTTCGCCGGTCCGCTGCACCTCTACGCCGAGGAGATCGACGCCACGACCGGCCAGCACCTCGGGCAACTTCCCGCAGGCGTTCACCCACCTCGCGCTGATCGACGCCGGTCGTCGACTCATCGCCATCGAGGAAGCGGACGACTGACCGGTCGCATGCGCGTCTTCACCACCAGCGCGCTCGAGGATCCGCGCGACGTGCGCGCCACGTACCCGCGTCTCGAGGAGATCGGGTACGACGGCGTCTTCTCGTTCGAGGCCAAGCACGACCCGTTCGTCGCGCTCGCGGTCGCGGCCGAGCACACGACACGCGTGCAGCTCGGCACCGCGATCGCGATCGCGTTCGCGCGCACGCCGATGAACCTCGCCTACCTGGGCAACGACCTGCAGCTGGTCACCGGCGGCCGCTTCGTGCTCGGACTGGGCTCGCAGGTCCGCCCGCACATCGTGCACCGCTACGGCGCCGAGTGGTCCGAGCCGGCGCGCCGGATGCACGAGATCGTGCGGGCGGTCGAGTGCGGTCTTCACCGCATGGGAGACCGGCGAGCGACTCGCGTTCGAGGGCGACTTCTACCGCCACACCTTGATGATCCCCGCGTTCGATCCGGGTCCGAACCCGTTCGGACGACCGCCGGTGTACGTCGGCGGATTCGGGCCGCGGATGGTGGCGGTGGCGGGCGAAGTGGCCGACGGGCTGATCACGCACCCGTTCACGACCCGCGAGTCGCTGCAGACGATCACGATGCCGGCGCTCGAGCGTGGCCTCGCCGCGTCGGGCCGCTCACGCGCCGACGTGCAGGTCGTGTGCGCGACGCTCGTCGTCACGTCCGACCGTGAGGAGGAGCTCGAGCGACTCCGCGGCGTTGCCCGCCAGCAGCTCGCGTTCTACGGGTCGACCCCCGCGTACGCGTCGACGCTCGAGTGCCACGGCTGGGGCGACCTGCACCCCGAGCTGAACCGGCTGTCGAAGAACGGGCGGTGGGACGACATGGCCGGGCTCATCGACGACGACGTGCTCGACGACGATCGCGGTGGTGGGCGAGCCGGCGACGATCGCGGCCACGTTGCGCGGCGCGGCTCGACGGCATCGCCGACGCGGTCAGCCTCACCAACAACCGCGCCCCCGATCCCGACCACTGGGCCGGCGTCGTCGCGGACCTCAAGCGGGGCTGACCGCTACGCGCGTGCGATTGCGATCGCCACGCCGGCGATCCCGATCATGACGCCTGTGAGGCCGACGAACATGCGGTTGAACAGCTGGTGCATCTCGACGCGCAGCTCACTCATCTCGCCCCGCACGCCGGTGATCTCGGCGCGCACAAACTCTTTGGTCGCCACCTCGTCAAGGTCGTGAGCCGGGAACTGTCCGAGCAAGGCTTCCGCCTCCTCTTCCCCGAGGATGGGTTCGAGCCGTTGGTAGATCGTGCTGCGGTGCTTCTGGCTGAGTGCCACCGTGAGTCTCCGTCATCGATGTCGGCAACGGGGAAGGGCTGGGAAGCGTCGCTCACGAAGGCGTCAGCGTGACCTCGAGTTTACGGGGTCCGTGGGCCCACATCACCGGGACCTCGTCGTACGCGCCGGGGTCGACGGGACGCACCTCGGCGACACGCTCGAGGAACACGCCCAGCGCGACCCGGCCTTCGAGGCGAGCGAGGCTCGCTCCCGGGCACACGTGCGGGCCGCCGCCGAACGCGACGTGGCCGCGCGGATCGGGACGGTCGAGTCGGAACGCGTGCGGGTCGTCGAACACCGTCCTCGTCGCGGTTGGCCGAGAGGATCCCGAACGCCACCTTCTCGCCGGGCGCGAGGTGCTCGCCGTGCAGGTCGTGTTCCTGCATGCAGTTGCGCAGCAGGAAGCGGATCGGGGGATCGTGGCGCAGCGACTCCTCCACCGCGGTGGGCACGAGGTCACGGTCGGCCCGCAGCCGCGCGTAGAGGTCGGGGTCCTGGGCGACGATCCACAGCAGGTTGCCGATGAGATGCCGCGTCGTCTCGTTCCCGGAGATGAAGAGGAACACGAGCTGGGTGCGGGCTTCCACGTCGGTCAGGTGACGACCGTCGACCTCGGCCTCCAGCAACCTCGTGATGAAGTCGTCGCGCGGGACGTCGCGTCGGGCCGCGATCAACGCATCGACGTAGTCGGAGAACTCGGGGTGCGCGCCCGGCAGTCCCTCGCCGCGCTCGTTGCGGTTGAGCGCGGGCCACGTGCCCTGCACCACCTCGTCGGACCAACGCTGCCCAGAGCGGGAAGTCCTCGCGCGGCGCGCCGAGCAGGTGGGCGATCACGTTGTTCGGCACTGCCATCACGTAGTCGGTCACGAGGTCGATCGGTTCGTCCCGCGCGAGCAGGTCGTCGAGCAGCGCGTTGCACAGGTCTTCGCAGAACGGCTCGATGTTCACGAGACGGTGCACCGCGATCGCCGAGTTGATGATGCGTCGCACCTGACCGTGGCGCGGTTCGGGGATCTCGTTGATCAGCTGCTCCTCGTCGGGCACGATCACGCCGGGCTGGCGGAAGCTGGCCTGGAACAGCTCGACGTCCTGCGTCGCCGCGAGCACGTCGGCGTACCGCGAGAGGTACCACGGACCGCTGGGCGTGCGCGCCACCGGGCACCCCGAGCGCAGCTCCTCGAGGCCGGCGGAGTCGGCCGCGGCAGTCAGCGGATCGAAGGCCGTCATGCATGCATCCTTGCACCATCGGACACACTCTCTGGATGAGCACTCCGCTGCAGGGACTCCGCACCGTCATCCATCCCGTCGACGACCTCGCTGCCTCGAAGCAGTGGTGGACGGATCTCCTCGGGTTCGGGCCGTACTTCGACGAACCGTTCTACGTGGGCTTCGAGGTGGGCGGCTACGAGCTCGGGCTGCTGCCCGACGCGAACCCGGCCGACGGAGCACTGACGTACTGGGGTGTCGACGACGTCGAGGCCGCGGTCGCCGACGCCGTCGCGCTCGGCGCGACCGTGCACGTCGCGCCGAGCGAGGTGGGCGACGGCATCGTCACCGCGACGGTCACTTCACCGCAGGGCTTCGTCGTCGGGTTCATTCGCAACCCGAACTTCCGCGCCGGCTGACGGCGCGGGACTTCGTCAGGTCCGCGGCGCGGGCGCGACCAGCTCGACGTTGATGCCGTCGGGATCGACGAGCTGCAGCGTCGGCTTGCCCAGCTCGAGCTCGACGCCGGGATGCTCGATGCCCACCTCGGTGAGGTGGTCGGCCCAGAGACGCAGGGTGTCGCCGTCGGGTACGGCGAACGCCATGTGGTCGAGGTGCACGTCGGTGGTGCCCTCGGGCGCGTCCCCGTCCGGGCTGTCCACGCGACTCGAGATCACGATCACCATGTGCGACGGGCGGTGCCGGAGCGCGACGTAGGAACCGTCATCGGCCGCGGTCATGGTCTCGACGCCGAGCACGGTCGTGTACCACTCACGGCTGGCGTCGACGTCGCGCACGCGCAGCTGGAGGTGCGAGAAGCCGAGGAGCGGGGTGTCCATCCTCCGAGTATTCCACGGTTCGCGGGGGCCCGATAATGTCCCGCCCTGATGAGCAGCACGCAGATCTCCGGCTTCGGCATCAACGTCAGCGACCTCGACCGGTCGACCGAGTTCTACACACGGGCCCTCGGCTTGCAGGAGAAGGACAAGTACGACCTCGGGCACATGCACGAGGTGCTGGTCGGCACCGAAGGTGACGCGGTGTCGATCCTCCTCATCAAGCACACGGCGCGGTCCGAGGCCCCCGACATCGGCACCGGCTACGAGAAGATCGTGCTCGCGTGCGACGACGTCGCCGCGGTGTACGAGCGGGCGATGGCCGAGGGCGCGACGTCGCAACTCGAGCCCCGCACGATCGAGGCGATGGGACTCACCGTGGCGATGGTGCGCGACCCCGACGGCTACCTGATCGAACTGGTCAAGCAGGGCTAACCGGTCACGCGGCCGCTGTAGGCGCGCATGAACTCCTGCACCTCGGGCGACTTCCCTGCGATCTCCTGATTGCGGTTCTCGAGCGCGATGCAGGCGGCCATGTTCGGTGTGTCGAGGTTGGCCCACATGACCTCCTTGGTCATGCGCAAGCCGATGCCGGTGTAGGAGGCGATGCCCGCGGCCACGCCGAGCGCGGTGTCGAAGAAGCTGTCGTCGTCGAAGACCTGCGACACGATCCCCAGGTGCTCGGCGGTGTCGGCGTCGACCGTGCGACCGGTGACGATCAGGTCGAACGCGCGCGACGCGCCGATGAGGCGCGGCAACAGGTACGTGACCCCGATGTCGGTGCCGGTGAGACCGGTCTTGATGAACGCCGAACAGAACGTGGCCGAGCGCGCCGCGACCCGCAGATCGCACGCGAGCGCCAACGACAGTCCGCCGCCGAATGCGGGGCCGTTCACCGCCGCCACCACGATCTGGGGCGTCGCCCGGATGTGCTGGGTGAGGTTGGCCATGAAGGACTGACCGGTGGTGCCGGCGGGGTAGTGCGGGTGCTCACCCGCCGACGGTGGCGTGCCGAAGTCGCGCAGGTCGAGGCCGGCGCAGAACCCGCGTCCCGCGCCGGTGAGGACCACGACCTTGCACGTCTCGTCGGCCGCGACCTCGTCGAGCGCGTCGTGGAGATCCGCGACGAGCTCGAACGAGATCGCGTTGAGCCGGTCGGGGCGGTCGAGCCGGATCACCCGGATCGCTTCGCCCGCCGGTTCGACGGAGACGGTGGACACGCTCAGGAGATGGCGGCGAAGTCGACCTGACCGGTCGTCATCGCGGCGGTGAAGCCGGCGTCGACGAGCAGGTTCACGCCGTTGACGTACGCGGCGGCGTCGCTCCCGAGGAACGCGAGCACCAGACCCACCTCACGCGGCGAGACCGGACGGCCGTTGCCCTGCTCGATGTTCCAGTCGATGAGCTTGTCGGTCATCGTCTCCCGGAAGTCCTTGAGCAGCGGCGTGTCGATCGGCGACGGGCACACGCTGTTCGTGCGCACCCCGCGCTGCAACGTCGGGCGCGACGACCGCAGCGTGTACACCTGCACCAGCTCCTTGGAGAAGAAGTACGGCGCGGTGCCGATGTCGTGCGAGTCGAGCCACGCGAGCGTCGACTCCCACTGCCCGCCGAGGTCGAGCACCTCGTTGATCATGTCGAGACGTGTCGGCCACTGCCCCCCGGCGGTCGACGCGGTGTTCACGATCGCGCCGCCGTCGGGCATCTTCGGGAGGAGGCCCTCGGAGAGCGCGCGCAGCGCGAGGTAGTTGACCGAGATCACCGTCGCCGGCGGCAGGGTGTCGGCGACACCGGCGTTGTTGAACAGCACGTCGACCGGGCCGTCGATGGCGGCGACCGCGGCGACAACCGCGACCTGGTCGGACAGGTCGCACTGCATGAACGTGTTGTGCGGACCGGTCGGCTCCTTGAGGTCGAGCACGGTCACGTGCGCGGCGCCCTGCTCGGCGAGTACCTCGAGGAGGCCGGCGCCGACGCCGGTCGCGCCGCCGGTCACGACGACGCGCTTGTTCTCGTAGCTGAAGGGGTTGCTCATGGATGGTTCCTGTCGTTCGGGTCGACTGGCCGTCGGGGGTGGCCGGGTCGGGGACGGGTCAGATCTTCGCGCCTGCCTCGCGCCGGTATCGGCTCGTGCTGTGCTCGGGGTCCTTGTCGATCTGCGGGATGACGTGCTCGCCGATGATCCGGATGGTCTCCAGCGCTTCCTCCTGGGTGGCCATCCCCTGGCCGAACGTGAGCTGATCGGCACCGGCGGCGGCCCACTCCTGGCACGCCCGCAAGGCGTCGTCGGGGTCACCCACCACCATGCCCTGCTGTCCGATCGAAGCCCGCACCTCCTCGACGGTCGGGTCGGGGATGAGCTCGGGCCACTTCGGCGCCCAGTCGGGGTGCGGGAAGGTGTCGTGGTAGCGGAACACGTTGCTCTGCAGGTACGACAGCCGCGCGTCGACCATCGACTGCACGGCGTCGTCGCGATTCTCGGCGACGAACGCGGCGGCGGTCACCATCACGTTGTCGTTCACGAACGCGCCGATCGGCTCGGCCTTCGCCACGTCGGCCTTGTAGGCCGCCAGCACCGGCTTCATCTCCTCGATGCTGCCCACCGAGAAGCCGAGCACGCCGAGGCCGTAGCGCGCGGCCATCGCGTAGCTGCTGGTGTTGCCAGCGGCGTACCACATCGGCGGGTGCGGCTTCACGTACGGCTTCGGCAGGATCTTGCGCGGCGGGAGCGACCAGTACTTCCCCTCGTAGCCCTGGTACTCGTCCTGCGTCCACATCTTCGGGAACTCGCGGATCACGTCTTCCCAGATGTCGCGGCGTGCCGGTGAGGTCCTCCATGTCGGGGAGGAAGCCGAGGATCTCGTGACTGCCGGCGCCGCGGCCGCTGCCGAACTCGACGCGTCCGCCCGAGAGGTGGTCGAGCATCGCGACCTTCTCCGCAACCTTCGCCGGGTGGTTCACCTGGGGGAGCGGATTGAAGATGCCGGAGCCGAGGTGGATCCGTTCGGTGCTGTGCGCCAGGTACCCGAGGAACACCTCGTTGGCGGAGAGGTGCGAATACTCGTCGAGGAAGTGGTGCTCGGTGGCCCACACGTACTTGAAGCCCGCTTCGTCGGCCGCCTTCACCAGCTCGAGCTCGTTCATGAGCGCGTGGTGCTCGGCCTCGGGGTCGACTTCCTGGCGGAAGCCCGGTGTGTACCCCTGCACGAAGATCCCGAATTCCATCACGTCCCCCCGGATGCGCGGTCTGGATCTGACACAGTGTCAGATTCGGCGGGGGCGTGCGAATTCCGCGGTCGGCAATAGCATTCCGAGGTGCCCCGCGACGCGACGACGACCCGCGACCAGCTGCTCGATGCCGCCGCGCACGAGTTCGCCGAGCACGGCGTGTGGAACGCGTCGCTGATCGAGGTCACGCGGCGCGCCGGACAACGCAACCGCGCCGCGCTGCGCTACCACTTCGGCACGCGCGAAGACGTCCTCTGCGCGGTGCTCGAACGGCACGTCGAGTTCCTCGCGCAACGCGAGGGCGAGCTGCTGGCCAAGGCCCGGCGCACCCCCGACGACGATGTCGGCTCGGTGGTCGAGGCGATCGTCCGTCCTGCGGCCGAGCTGGCGGCGAGTGGCTGGCGGGGTCGGTCCTGCCTGTTGATCGTGGCCGAGCTGGCGGGGGAGGACCCGGCCCGCTTCAGTCCGGAGCTCGAGTCGGTGCTCGCCCGCACCGGTGGGCACGAGGTCTACGGGCTGCTGGCCGAACGCATGCCGGCCGTGCCGCCGGAGATCCTCGACGAACGTTCCAGCCTCATCACGATGTTCATCCTGCGTGCGGTCGCCGACCGCGAACGGGCCCGGGAGCGGAGCAGCCGGCCGTCCCGCCACGTCCTCGACGACGAGGCGTTCGTGGAGAACCTGGTGGCCATGGTGGCGGGCGCGGTGTCGACGAGCTGGCTCGACTGACATATCCCACCGAAACGGTCCGGGTTGACGTAAGCAGGGGTGCTCAATACGCTCAGGCCGCTCGCCAGAGTCGGATCCAGGGGGGAACCGTGCCCAACGTTCGTCGTCCATTGCTCGCGCTCGTCGTGCTGAGCCTTGCCGTCGCATCCTTCGCGACCGTCGCGTCCGCGGGTGCCTCGACGCCAGCCGCCGCCAAGGACGCGTCGGAGATCGGCGTGACCGCGAAGACGGTCACCGTCGCCGTCATCGCCGACGTCGACAACTCGCTCGCGCCCAATGCGTTCAAGCCCATCGTCGACGGCGCCCAAGCCGGCGTGAAGTTCGTGAACGCCAACGGGGGTGTCGCGGGACGCACGCTGAAGATGGACTTCATCGACTCGCACCTCAACCCGAACGACACCCGCAACGCGATCATCAAGGCGTGCGGCGACGACTTCGCGATGGTCGGCACCGCGACCGCGCTGTTCAGCGGGCTCGACGATCTCACCGGGTGCAAGGACCAGGCGGGCCAGGCGACTGGTCTCCCCGACATCGGGTCCATCGTGCTCGGCACGCCGCAGGCGTGCGCGCCGACGTCGTTCCCGGTGATCCCGTCGATGATCGAATGCTCGACCGTCGGGAAGAACCCGCAGACGTACCGGACCAACCAGGGCGTCTTCAAGTACCTGTCGAAGCAGCACAACGGCGACCTGAAGGGCCCGTTCATCAAGAGCAGCGACTCGCCCGACGCCGAGCGGTCGACCGACTCGCTCGCCGACGCGGCCAAGAACGCCGGCATCGACGTCACCGGCATGCCGGCGTTGTCGAACTCGTCACCGCAGAGCGCGTTCACCCCGGTCGTGACGCAGATGAAGCAGGACAACGACAACTGGTCCGACAACGGCCTCACCACTCCGGGTGCGGTGCTGCTGCGTCAGGAGGCCGCGCTCCAGGGCGTCGACTCGAGCAAGGTCGTCTGGCAGTGCACCAGTGCCTGCTACGACGAGAAGGCGATGGCCGCCGCCGGCGACGCGATGAACGGTGAGTACGTCGACCTCGGCTTCCTGCCGTTCTCGGAGGCGAAGTCGAACAAGACGCTCGCCGGCTACCTGAAGTACATCGGCAAGGACAACGCCAGCGCCTTCGGCGTCTACGGCTTCGAGGCGGTGCTGGCGTTCCAGCAGGCCGCGAACGCAGCCGCCAAGACGTCGTCCGGCCTCACCCGGGCGTCGTTGCTCACCGCGCTCAAGGGCACGACCAGCTTCAACGCCGGCGGCATGACCGGCACGGTCAACATCGGCGGCAAGGTGCCGTCGAGCTGCTTCATGGTCGTGCAGTGGAACAGCGGCAAGTTCTCGCGGATCTACCCGAAGAAGGCCGGCACCTTCGACTGCACCGAGTCGAACCGCTACACGTACCAGACCGACCTCACCACACCCTGACCTGACATCGAGGTTGCGTCACTCGAGGGGCCTCTGACGCCCTCAGGTGACGCAACCTCGTGTTGAGGCGGCTCAGGCGTGGGTGCCGCCGTCGATGCGCACCGACGTGCCGGTCACGTACGCACCGTCGTCGGAGGCCAGCATCGCGATCACCGACGCCACGACCTCCGGCGGCGCGAAGCCTTCGCCGAGCAGCGGCGTGATCTTGGCGAAGAGGCTCCAGTCGGTGTCGGCCGGGAGCATCCCGCCGGTGGTCTCGGTGATCCCGCTCTGGATGCTGCCGGGCGCGACCGCGGTCGACGCGGATGCCGCGCTTGGCGTACTCCATGGCGAGCGTGTGCGTCATCGCGTCGATGCCACCCTTGCTCGCGGCGTAGGCCGCCATGTAGGGGTGCCCGAAGGTCGCCGACGTCGAGCTGAAGTTGACGATCGCGGCGTGGTCCGACTCGAGCAGCGCGGGGATCGCGGCGCGGCACATCAGGAACGTGCCGGTGAGGTTGATGTTGATCACCTGGTTCCACATGTCGAGCGTGCACTCGTGCGTGTTCGCCGCCCGCAGGATCCCGGCCGCGTTCACGAGCACGTCGAGGCCGCCGAAGCGGTCGACGGTGGCGCGCACGCCGGTCTCGACCGACTGCTCGTCGGCGATGTCGAGCACCGCGGTGGTGAGACGCTTGCCGATGCCCTCGGCGTCGGCCAGCTCGGCGGTGCCGACGAGGCCCTGGCTCGTCGACGTCGACGGTGTGCACGGTGCCGGCCTCCCGCAGCAGGCGCAGCACGGTCGCGCGCCCGATGCCCGAGCCCCCACCGGTCACGATGATGTGTCGATCCTGGAAACGCTCCACGGCGTGCCTCCTCCTCGGTGAGCACTCTTCTAGCATTCGTCCGATGTCGATGATCGAGACGCTGCGTTCGGTGATGCGCTTCCGCCGCTTCGAGCTCGATCCCGTGACGCGCCGCCTGGCCAAGGCGGCCAACGTCCACGACCTGCGGGTGATGGCCCGCCGGCGCCTGCCTCGGGGCGTGTTCGACTACATCGACGGTGGCGCCGAGGACGAGCACACGATGGGCGAGAACACCGCCGCGTTTCGCCGCATCGGCTTCCACCCCCGGATCCTGCAGGGCGTCGGCAAGCCCGATCCGTCCACGACGCTGCTCGGGCGCCCGCTGACGATCCCGCTGGTGCTGGCGCCCACCGGCTTCACCCGCATCGCCGATCCCGACGGCGAGCTGGCCGTCGCGCGCGCCGCCGCCCGGGCCGGGGTGCCGTACACGCTGAGCACGCTCGGTACCCGTTCGATCGAAGAGGTCGCCGACGTCAGCGACGGCCGCAAGTGGTTCCAGCTCTACATGTTCCGCGACCGCGGGCTCTGCGAGGAGATGGTGAAGCGCGCCGCCGCTGCCGGGTTCGAGGCGCTGGTGTTCACCGTCGACCTCACGGTGCACGGTCGGCGCGAGCGCGACGTGCGGCGTGGCTTCGAGCTGCCGCCGAAGATCGGGCTCGACACGCTGCTCGACGGCGCCATCCATCCGAGCTGGACGTGGCACTTCGTGCGCGGCGAGCCGATCCGCTTCGCCAACGTCGCGGGCGAGCACGTGGGCGACGGCTCCACCGCGGTCACGCTGGCCGACTACATCGCGGAGCAGATGGACCCCGGCCTCACCTGGAAGGACGCCGAGTGGTTGCGCTCGATCTGGGACGGCCCGATCGTCGTCAAGGGCATCCAGACCGTCGCCGACGCGAAGATCGCGGCCGACGAAGGCATCGAGGCGATCGCGCTCTCCAACCACGGCGGTCGGCAGCTCGACTCCGCGCCCGCGATCGCCGATCTCGTCGCGCCGGTGGCCGACGCGGTCGGCGACCGCACCGAGATCATCTGCGACGGTGGCATCCGGCGGGGGAGCGACATCGTGAAGGCCCTCGCCCTCGGTGCCCGCGCGTGCATGGCTGGTCGCGCGTACCTCTACGGCCTCGGAGCCGCGGGCGAGCGTGGCGTCGACCACGTGCTCCAGATGTTCGACGCCGACATCCGCCGGACCATGGCCCTCATCGGCGCCCACGACGTCGAGCACCTCACCCGCGACCTGGTCTCCCTCCCCACCCCCCGCTGACCCGCCTCCCCTGCGAACATCTCAAAGTTCGCGTGCGCAGGTGACGGTGAACTTCGAGATGTTCAGGCCGGTGGAGGGCTACCGGCCCGGGAGGGTGCCGCCGTCGACGGTGTAGAGCTGGCCGGTGATCCAGGATCCCTGGTCGGAGCAGAGGTAGACGGCCATCCACGCGACGTCCTCGCCGGTGCCGGCGCGGCCGAGCGGGATCTGGCGCTCGACCATGGCGTCCCACCGGTCCCCGCGCGGGATGTCGTCGAGGCGGAAGGTGTCGATGATGCCGGGGCAGATCGCGTTCACCCGGATGCCGTCGCCACCGAGTTCGGACGCCATCGCACACGTGAGTGCGTGGATGCCCGCCTTCGACGCCGCGTACGCGGCGGTGCGCGCCGCCATGAGCTTGCCGCCGATCGACGAGATGTTGACGATGCTGCCGCCGTCGCCCTGCGCCACGAGGTGCTGCCCGAACGTGCGGCTCATGTAGAAGGTGCCGTTGAGGTTCACGTCGATGACGGTGCGCCACTGGTCGACGGGGAGGTCGACCACCGGCACCCGGTCGTCGCCGCGCGCCGCGCCCGCGTTGTTCACCACGATGTCGACGCGCCCGAGCTCGTCGAGCACCTGCGTCGCGAGCGCGTCGACCGCGTCGGGATCCGACACGTCGCTGACGATCGGCAGGGCGCGCCGACCGAGCTCGCGCACCTCGTCGGCCACCGAATCGATGTCGCGCCATCCGACCGCGCGCTCGTCGTCGGGGTAGCGCTCGAGGGGACGGCCGGTGCCAGTGAGCACCACGTCGCATCCCGCGCGTGCGAACTCGACCGCGATGGGGCGGCCGATCGACCGCATGCGCCCGGCGCCGGTGACGACCGCGACCTTGCCCTCGAGTCCGGAGAGAAGCAGTCCACTCATGCCCGGGAGTCTGGCCGACGTGGACGCAGCTCGGTCAGCCGGCGGCGCGCAGCCACTCGGCCAGTGCGTCGATGCCCTGCTGCTGGGCCTCGCCGCCACCGAGCTTCCCGAACATCCCGCCACCACCGCGCATCATCGTGAGCTTCCGCTGCTCGCCGCCGGTGGTCTCCAACTTCACCGTCAGCGCGGTGGCATCGAGGATCGCCTCGCTCGCGGTCCACCACCCGCCGCCAGCACCGTCGGAGCTCGCCTTCGCCAGCTCGTCGGGCCGGATCGCAAGCAGCGCATCCTTGGCGCGGAACTTGCGGTCGACGCCCTGCACGAGCAGACGCTGGTCGGTCACGCCGACGACGGTGGTGTGGCCGCTGAACGCGGTCTGCTCGGTGGCCAGGCACCACCCGCGCAGCTCCTCGCCGTCGGCCAACATCGGTTGGAGGAGTGGGAGCACGACCTCCGCAGGGTCCTTGGGCACCGAACGAGCGTGACACGCGAACATGGGCCCTGTCACAGAACGCGACCCGGAGGTGTCAGCCATGATCGAGGTGCTCGAGGCCATGCCCGACGGCGTCGTCGGGGTCGAAGCGGTCGGCGAGGTGACGGCGAACGACTACGAGACCGTGTTGATCCCCACGTTCGAGACCGGCCGCGCGGCCCACGATCACCTCAACGTGGTGTTCGTGGCCGGCGAACGCTTCACCGGGTTCTCGAGCGGTGCGATGTGGGACGACCTCAAGTGGGGCACGTCGCACGCCAAGGGATGGGGTCGGATCGCGCTCGTCACCGACGTCGACTGGATGCGCCACCTCACCAAGGCGTTCTCCTGGCTGGCGCCGAAGGGCATGAAGGTCTTCCCGACGAGCGAGCTCGACGCGGCGAAGGCCTGGGCAGCAGGTTGAACGATGTCGAGATGATCAACGCGGTCACGCTGGTGACCGCGGACATGGAGCTGTCCTGCGCGTTCTACCAGGCGTTGGGCTTCGAGCGCGTCGTGGGCGGACCCGACGCGCGCTTCACGACGTATCGGGTCGGCGACGGATTCCTCAACGTGCAGCTCGATCCCGCGCACGCGCCTGTGCCCGCGATCTGGGGCCGCGTCATCTTCTGGGTCGCTGACGTCGACACGATGTACGAGCGCGCGCTCGAACATGGCTACGCGCCCGAGATGTCACCAACCGATGCGCCGTGGGGTGAGCGCTACTTCCACCTGCGCGATCCCGACGGCCACGAGCTCAGCTTCGCCAAGGTCCTCGGTTGAGTCAGCCGCGACCGTGCGGCGCGTCCCAGTCGGCGTCGGGCGTCGCGGGCACGATCCGGTTGGTGCGGATGCCGGCTCCCGTGCCGAACGTCCCGCGGCGATGTGGTCGAAGTCGGTCGTCTCGCGGAACGCCGGGCGCTGATAGAGGTCGCGGGCGTACGCCCACAGGTGCGGATGGTCGACGAGACGCTTGCGGGTGAGCCGACCGAGCGGCACCGCGACCAGGTCGAAGCGCACGAGCTGCACGTAGAGGAGCAGGTCGGCGTCGGTGATGGCATCACCCACCAGGTAGCGCCGGGTGGCGAGCCGGCGGTCGAAGCGGTCGAGCGCGGCGAACACACGGTCACTGACTGCGTCGTAGTCGGCCTGGGTGTTGACGGCCATCGCCGCGTAGGCCGCGGTCGCGAGGGTCTGGACGATCTCGGTGTTCAGCTCGTGGATCTCGTCGTGCAACGCCTCGGGCCGGAGGTCGACGGTGGGATCGGCGCACTCCGCGAACTGCGTCTCCAGGTCGATCGTCATCGTCGTGTAGTGGTTGCTGACGAGCTGGTTGGTCGCGCGGTCCCACAACGCGGGCACCGAGACGTGCCCGACGAAGGTGGGGTCGGTGGCGAGGTACGCGTCACGGAGGAGCGGGAACCCGTTGACCGGATCGGGTCCGTGCCCGCGACCCTCGCGGAAGGCCCAGCCCCGACCGTCGCGCACCGGATCGACCGCGGACGACGAGATTGCACCGCCTTTTCCGCCGAGTCCGCCACTTCCGCCGAGTCCGTCGAGGCCGCGCAACTTCAGCGCGATCATCGGGCGCTGCGCCCAGGGGCAGTAGTACGAGTAGTAGAGGTGGTACCGGCCCGCTTCGGTCCGGAACGGCGTCGAGCCGTCGTCGGCGACGCGCCCTTCGATCGGGTACACGAGCGTTGCCATGTTGCCGCGCTGCTCGTAGGCCTCGGGCGGCGGCGCGTAGTCGCCGTAGGCGTCGAAATCGACGGGAGTCGCGAGGGTCATCAGTACCCCTTCGTCAGGTCCAATGCGAGGTCGGCGAGCTGCTCCACCGTCCCGGTGACGCGTGCCGCCCGCTCGGGATCGGTGTGCTCCACCCGCCGGGCGCCACCCTGCGCGATGACGGCCAGCTTGTAGGTCGCGAAGGCGCGGTAGAAGTCGATGTGCGAGAGGTCAGTGCCGCTCGACTGCTCGTAGCGCGCCAGCAGCGTGTCGACGTCGGGGAAGCCGGCGTTGGCGCGGTGCGCCTGCGGCTTGCGGTTGCGCCACATGATCTCGCCCACGTCGGTCCAGTACACCGCGACCATGCCGACGTCGGTGAGCGGATCGCCCAGCGTCGACATCTCCCAGTCGAGGACCGCCTGCATCCGCGTCGGGTCGTCGCGCCGGAACATCGTGTTGTTGAAGCTGTAGTCGCCGTGCACGATCGTGTTGCGGCTGTCGGTCGGAAGGTGGCGTTCGAGGCGTTGCGCGACCTCGTCGACCGCAGGGATCTCGACCGTCTTCGACTTCTCCCACTGGGTCTGCCAGCGGTTCACCTGGCGTTCGAGGTACCCGACCGGTCGCCCGAAGTCGCCGAGGCCGACCGCTTCGTAGTCGACCGCGTGGAGACGGGCGAGCACGTCGATCAGCTCGTACGACGCGGCCAGTCCCTGTTCTTCGGTGAGCGCGGCGGTGGCGTCGACGTCGTCGTAGACCACGCCGTCGAGCCGTTGCATCATGTAGAAGGGCGCACCGATCACCGACTCGTCGTCGCAGATCGCGACCTGCCCGGCGATCGGCACGTCGGTCGACTGCAACGCCGACTGCATGCGGTGCTCGCGCCCCATGTCGTGGGCGGTGGCGAGCACGTGACGCAGTGGCGGACGCCGCAGCACCCAGTCGTGGTCACCGTCCTGCACGCGGAACGTGAGGTTCGACGAGCCGCCCGCGATCTGGGTGACCTCGACGGTGCCGCTCGCGCCGGGCACGTGCTCGGCCACCCACGGGCCGAGCTTCTCGGGCGGGACCGCCTCGTCGATCTCGACCGGGTTCGTCTGCTCCGCTGCCATCAACGCTCCCTGGTCAGAAGTTCGCCGCTTCGTGGTCGAGGAACTCGGCGAAGCGCTCGCGGAGCTCGGCCTTGCGGGTGGGGATGTGTGCGCTGGGCCAACCCTGCTCGACCGGCTTGTACGCCTTGGCCCGCTTGTTGGCCACGAACGACTTGTGCACCTCGTCGGCGCCGTCGGCGATGCGGAACTGACGCGCCATCACGTAGGAGCTGGCCAGCGGGAGGTCCATCGACCAGCCCAGCGCGCCGTGCACCTGGATGGCACGGTCGACGACGTCGTGGAGCACGCGTGCACCCCAGAACTTGAGCTCGGCGATCTCGATCCGGGCCTTCGAGGCGCCGAGGTTGTCCCACAACCACGCGCTGTGCAGCGCCATGAGTCGCAACGCCCGGATGTCGGCCGACGACTCGGCGATCATCTCCTGGATCATCTGCTTCTCGATGAGCAGCTCGCCCTTGGTGCCGCGGCTGATCGCGCGCTCGCACATCATGTCGAACGCCGCCTCGCACTGGCCGACCCACCGCATGGCGTGGTGGATGCGACCACCGTTGAGCCGTTGCTGCGCGAGCACGAAGCCGTCGCCCTCCGCGCCGACGCGGTTGGCGACCGGCACGCGGCAGTCACGCAGGAAGATCTCGGCGTGGCCGCCCGAGCGGAAGTGCCCGGGGTACGGGTGACCCATGTTGAAGACGTCGCGGCGCGATGTCGAGTCCGGGCGTCCCCTTCGGGATGATGAAGAACGACGCCGCCTTGTGCGGAGGGTTCTCCGGGTTGGTGACCGCCATCATGAGGATGAAGTCGGCCTTCGATGCGTTCGACGCGAACCACTTGTGCCCGTTGATCACGTACTCGTCGCCGTCGCGCTCCGCGCGTGTCGCGATCATGGTCGGGTCGCTGCCGGAGAAGTGCGGCTCGGTCAGCGAGAACGACGACGTGATCTCGCCGCGCAACAGCGGCTCGAGCCACCGCTCCTTCTGTTCGGGCGTGCCGCCGATCGCGATCAGCTCGCTGTTGCCCGAATCGGGGGCCTGGTTGCCGAAGATGTTGGGTGCGACCCGGCAGCGCCCGAGGATCTCGTGCATCAGCGCGAGCTTCACCTGGCCGTAGCCCTGACCACCGAGCTCGGGGTCGAGGTGACACGCCCACAAGTCGCGGTCCTTCACCTGCTGCTTGAGCGGCGCCGTCGCGCGCTCCCACGACTCGTCGGTCATGTCGTCGTAGAAGAGCGAGAGCGGCTCGACCTCCTCGTCGACGAAGGTGCGCATCCAGTCGAGCTGCGCCGCGAACTCGGGGTCGGTCGAGAAATCCCACGCCATGGCGCGGAGTATAAGGTCGCCCCGTGGGGCAGCTCCCGGGCCGCGTGGCGGTCGTCACCGGCGGTGGGCGCGGCATCGGCCGCGCCATCGCGCTGCGGTATGCGCGGGAAGGCGCCACGGTCGTGATCTCGTCACGCACGCAGGCCGACCTCGACGCGGTGGTGGCGCAGATTGCGCCGACGACGGAGGCGCGCCCGCGTTGGCCGTCGTCGCCGATGCCTCCGACCGCACCGACGCCCGCCGGCCGGTGCTGGAGGCCATCGAACGCTTCGGTGGCGTCGACGTGCTGGTCAACAACGTCGGCGGCTCGGTCGGTCGTCATCACGACCCGTTCACCGGCGACGACGAGAGCTTCGAACGCACGCTCACGCTCAATCTCACGTCGGCGTGGTGGACGACGCGTGAGGCACTGCCCGGCATGCGCGAGCGCGGCTTCGGGCGCGTCATCTCCATCGGGTCGGGCGCGTCGAAGCGCGCGGCGGCGTCGCTCTCGTACACGACGGCGAAGCACGGACTCGTCGGCTTCACCAAGCAGCTCGCGCAGACCGTCGGTCGCACCGGCATCACCGTCAACCTGCTCTGCCCCGGTTGGACCAACACGTCGTTGCTCGACTTCGAAGCGGTGGCGCGCCGCGCGCGGCACGACGGTCGAGGAGGCGGTCGAGTCAGCGTCGTCCGAGAGCGCGCAGCACCGCGTGCTCGAACCCGAGGAGCTCACCGGCATGGCGACGCTGCTCGCGTCCGACGACGGTGCCGGCATCACCGGCCAGGTCATCTCCGTCGACGGCGGCTACCGCCTCTGACGAGGTCCGCTTCCCCGCACTTCACGATCTTGTGGCCGTCAGTACACAAGGAGGGCATGGGACGACACAAGAACAGGTTTGTGCGTTGCTACTTCCTCTTCGCCGTCTTCTTGCCCTTTGACTTCGACTTCTTCTTCAACATCTTCTCGGCCTTGCGCTGGATGCGGTCGTGCTCCTTCTTGGTGAGGTTGCCGCGCTCGTACTCACGCGACGCCCTGCGTATCGCACTGATCGCGTGGCCCCGGTCGGGGATCGGGTAGTTCCCGGTTCCCTTCCGTGCCTTCGCGGTGCGTGCCTTCTCGGGCAGGCCGAAGTCCTTCGGTCGGAGGTTGGCCCGTTGCTTCGCCGTCAGTGTGCTCATGCTCTGGTCCTACCCATCGCACGTCGAAATCAGTTGCGTGACCGTCAGTCCGGAGCTCGCCGCTCGTCCGAAGGGCCCGCCGCAGCGCATCTCGTTGATCACGCTGCTCGTCGGTGTCGTGATCGTGGTGCCCGGCATCGTGGTGATGGGGTTCGGTTTCTGGCACCTCGTCTTCGGGGCGACGTACGCGGTCCCCGGCACGGTGGAGCTCCAACTGCACGAGGGTCGGTACGCCGTGTTCGAGAACACGGCGACGTCGCGCTCGTACGGCGTCCTGACGATCACGAACGGTCATGGGGTCACGATCGACGCGTCGCAGGTCACGGTCACGAGTGACGCCGGCACCCCGGTCGTCGTCCGGAACTCCGAGCACAACGAGTCGATCTCGCGGAATTCCGATCGCTACACGTCGGCGGTCGAGTTCACGACACCTCGCTCGGGCCGGTACATCCTGCGCTTCGACACGGAAGCGCAGACGAAGGTGATGGTGCAGCCACCGATCGGAGAGCTCTTCTCGCGTCGAGCGCCGTGGCTCGTCCTCATCGGCGTTGGTTGGCTCGTCGCGCTCGTGGGCACGGGGATGCTCATCGTCGGCAGCACGCGACGGGGCCGGGTACGGCGCGCCGAGTTCGTGCGGGCGTCGACGTCGGGGCTGCCGCCGCCACAGTGGGCTCCGGACCCGCTTGGAGAACGTCGGCTCCGGTACTGGGACGGTTCGCGCTGGACCGATCACGTTGCCGACTGACTCGGGGACGTGCCTAAGCTCCGCGCACCATGCCTGACTCGCACATCACCCCGCAGATGCTCGACCTGGTCGGGCTCGAGCTGCGCAGCGCCACGTCGTTCCCGATCAGCGACTCCGACATCCGCAAGTGGGCGATCGCGGTCTACTACCCGGAGCCGGCGCCGAAGCTGTTCTGGGACGCCGAGTACGCCGCCACCACCGTCCACGGCGGGATCGTCGCCCCCGAGGACTTCAACCCGTTCGCGTGGCTCACGCAGACCGAAGCCGACGCCGGCGTCGTCGCCCGACCGACGGGCGCCTTCGTCGGTCCCGAGGAGACCTTCGGGCTCCCCGCGCCCGCGACCACCGCGATCATCAACGGCGGCACCGAGGTCGAGTACGGCGTGCGGATGCGGCCGGGCGACGTCATCACGTCGAGCACCACGCTCGGTGAGTACAAGGAACGAGAGGGACGACTCGGGCTGATGCTCTTCACCACCAGCAAGGACACCTGGACCAATCAACGGGGCGAGATGGTGAAGACGTCCCTCGGCACACTGATCCGGTACTGACCATGGCCGTCGATCGCAACGCCGTCACCGTGGGGACCGAACTGCCGGTTCTCGTCCGCACCACCGGCTTCCACAACTGGAACCGCTACGCCGCCGTCAACGACGAGTTCGTCCCGATCCACATGGACGACGAGGCGGGCCGCGCGCAGGGCTTCCCCGGCGCGTTCGGCATGGGCAACCTCATGTGGTCGTACCTGCACAACCTCGTGCGCGACTGGACCGGCGACGACGGCCGGATCGTGCGCATGGGGTGCAGCTTCCGCTCACCCAACTTGCGGGGCATGACCGTCGAGGCGCGCGGCACCGTCACTGCGGTGCGCGACGAGAACGGCGAGCGTCTGGTCGACCTCGATCTCGTCGTGCTCGACCACGACAACCCCGAGACGGTGCTCGTGCCCGCGACGGCGACGGTCGCGCTGGCCTGACCCGACCTCCGAGCCGGGACCCCGAGCGTCACCCACCTCACGCGCGCCGTCGGGCAGATTCTGCAGAGATTCTCCGGCAGCGACGGGGGACGGCGATGCAAGGCGTGGGCGCCTCCCTGCAGAATCTGCGCAGATTCGTCCCGCCGACGGGGACGGAGTGGACTGCTACCCGAGCTTGGGCAGTACGAGGATCTTGCGCTGGTCCTTGGCCTCGATGAGCTCGGTGAAGGCGTCGTCGGCCTCATCCAACGACACCCGCTTGGTGACGAAGGCCGCGGCGTCGACCGAGTCGTGCGCGAGCGCGTCGGCCACCGAGAAGAACTCGCGCCGCGTGTAGTACACGACGAAGTCGACGGTGAGCTCCTTCACCAGCGCCATGATCGGCACGTACGGGTCGGGCTTGGTGCACACGCCGGCGATCACGACGTGTCCGTGGGTCTTGGACGCGCCGACGCAGATGTCGGTGATCCCCGGGAGCCCGACGCACTCGATCACGACGTCGTAGCGCGCTTCGAGAGCCTCGGACTCCGGGTCGATCGTGCGGGTCGCGCCGAACTGCGCAGCGGCGTCGCGTCGCACCGCCGACGGATCGGACACGACGAGCTCGCCGGCGCCGCTGCGTGCCGCCCAGGCGATGACGGACAACCCGACGGGCCCTGCGCCGACGACCAGCACGTTGTCGCCCGATCGGATGTGGGCTCGCTCGACCGCGTGCAGTCCCACCGCCAGCGGCTCGACCAGTGCGCCGAGCGCGGGATCGAGGCCGTCGGGGAGTCCGACGGTCTCGCGCTGGTCGACGCGCACGTACTCGGCGAACGCGCCCGGGCTGCCGCCCACACCGACCATGTCGGCCTGCACACAGTGCGCGGGTTCGCCGGAGAGGCACGCCAGGCAATGGCCGCATCCGATCAGGGGGAGCGCGGTGACGTGGCGGCCGACTCGCCACGCGGGATCGGTGTCGGCACCGGTGGCGACGATCTCCCCGCAGAACTCGTGACCCATCACGAGCCCGGCGGGCATCGACGGACGGAGCTTCAGGTCGGAGCCGCAGATGCCGCACGCGGTCACCTGCAGCACGAGCTCACCAGGCCCGGGAGACGGATCGGGAACCTCGGCGACCTCGAGCTGGTGCGATTCGTTCAGGACGGCAGCGCGCATGCAGCGGACTCTAGGACGGTCACGCGCCGTCGAGGCCGAGGGCGCGTCGTAGCACGACGAACCGCTCGGCGCCGTCGCGCTGCGTGACTGCAGCACCGGTGACCATGGCCGAACCATGGAACGTGCCGGGGAACGAGTGGAGCTCGACCGACACGCCGGCCGCGAGCAGCTTCAGCGCGTAGTTGATGCCCTCGTCACGCAGGGGGTCGAACTCCATCGTCGACACGTACGCGGGCGGGAGACCGGCGAGGTCGGTGGCGCGCGCAGGTGCCGCGTACGGAGAAACGTCGTCGGTGCCGTACGCGTCGCCGAGGTACCACTGCCAGCTCTGCTCGGCCTGGGGCCGCGACCACATCGGCGTGTCGTGGAACTGCTGCATGCTCGGGGTCTCGAGGGTGTCGTCGAGCTCGGGGATGCCGAGGTACTGGAAGCAGATCGCGGGACCGCCGCGGTCGCGCGCGAGCAACGCGAGGCCCGCGGCCAAGCCGCCACCCGCGCTGCCGCCGTTGATCGCGATCCGCGCCGGGTCGACGCCCAGGGCGTCGGCCTGGTCGTGCAACCACACGAGCGCGGCGTAGCAGTCCTCGAGCCCGGCAGGGAACGGGTGCTCGGGCGCGAGCCGGTACTCGACCGACACCACGACGACACCGAGCTCCTGCGCGAGGCGTGCCGACCCGCCGTGCTCGGTGTCGATGCTGCCGACGAAGAACCCGCCACCGTGGATGTAGAGGATCGCGGGCACAGTGGTCGTGGCGCGCACCTTGGGTGCGTAGACACGAACGGTGACGTCGGGATCACCGGGAGGGCCCGGGATGGTGCGATCGTCGACGTCGAGGTCCGACAGATCGAGGTCGATCGACATCATCGCCAGCATCGCGGCCGTGGTTTCCCGGGCCTCGACGGCGCTGGTGGGCGGTGCGCTCACCGACAAGGCGGCCAGCGCGGCCAGCTCCGGGTCGAACGCGTAGGCGGGTGTGACAGGATGCTCGGACATCTCGTGATCGTAGGGAGAGTGGGCCGTTGTCGCACTTCGCAGACCGCCATTTTGAAGAACTCGGCTTCTACACGCTTGCCGGCGCGCCGGCATCGACCCGTGACCTGATCACCGAGGTACGACGCGCCGAGGAGCTCGGGCTCGGGCACTGCTTCATCTCGGAGCGCTTCAACGTGAAGGAGGCAGCCACCGTCTCGGGCGCGGTCGGCGCGGTCAGCGAGCGGATCGCCATCGCCACCGCCGCGACCAACCACCACACGCGTCATCCCACGATCACCGCCGCGTACGCATCGACCATGCACAGCCTGACCGGTGGTCGCTTCACGCTCGGGCTCGGTCGTGGTGTCGACCGACTGTGGGACGCGATGGGCCTCCCGCACATCACGACCGCGCAGATGGAGGACTTCGCGGGCCTCATGAAGCGCCTGTGGGCGGGGGAGACGGTCCTCGGCCACGACGGTCCGGCAGGCTCGTGGCCGTACCTCAACCTCGATGGCATCGAGGGCCTCGACATCCCGCTCGGGCTCGTCGCCTTCGGTCCCAACTCGCTGAAGCTCGGCGGCCGCGCCTTCGACCAGGTGGTGCTGCACACGTTCTTCACCGACGAGACGACCGCACGCGTGGTGAAGACGGTGAAGGACTCGGCGGAGCAGGCCGGTCGCGATCCCGACTCGGTGAAGGTGTGGTCCTGCTTCGCGACGGTGGGCGATCACATCGCCCCCGACCTGCAACTCAAGAAGACGGTCGGTCGTCTCGCCACGTATCTGACGGGCTACGGCGACCTGCTCGTGCGCACCAACAACTGGGACCCGGCGGTGCTCGAGCGCTTCCGGGCCGACGAGTTCGTCGCCAACTTCAAGGGCGCGATCGACCGTGCCGCCACGACCGAGCAGCTGGAGCACGTCGCCACGCTGATCCCCGCCGAGTGGATGGAGCCGATGGCGAAGGGCACGCCCGAGCAGTGCGTGGCCGCGGTGCGCAACCAGTTCGACCTCGGCTGCGACGGCGTGATCATGCACGGCGCCACGCCCGACGAGCTCGAACCGGTGGTCAAGGCGTACGCCGCCAGCGCGTGACCGCGTTCAGTCGTCGAAGAGGCGTCCGCCGTGGACGGCGAGCGCGTAGATCACGAGGATGTCGACCAGGATGATGATCGCCGACCAGAACGGGTAGTGGGCCAGGAACCCGAGCTGGATGATCGAGTTGCCGATGGCGGCGACGAGGCCGACGATCCGGCCGAACTGGTTGCCGGCGAAGATGAGCCCACCGGAGACGATCAGCAGCAGCCCCCACGCGAACACGATCCAACCCCACGTCTTGAGGTCGTTCGTGATCGGGAGCTGGTCGGTGCCACCCGCCTTGGCGAAGTAGTTGTGGTCGGTGATGGCCACCAGACCGTCGGCGACGTTGAACGCGCCGACCGTGATGATCATCAGGCCGGCGAACATCTTCCATCCGATGCCCTCGGCGGCGCGCATGTCGTGTTCGCTCTGACCGACTGCCATGGTTCCCCCGTGTGGTTCGACGTGTGTGCGCATACTGACACCAATTGTCGCCATCAACGAGTTGGCGGCGACGAGTCGACGTTGCACCGGGAAGGCTGCCAGCATCTCGACCATGGCATTCGAGGTGGGTCTCGCGGAGAGCGCGGAGGAGAAGGAGGCCGTGTACCGGTTCCGGTACTCGGTCTACGTCGAGGAGATGGGCCGCTACCAGCAGAGCGCGGACCATGTCGGCCGCCGGCTGGTCGAGCCGGAAGACGACGAGAGCTTCATCCTCTACGCGCGTGACGGCGGCGAGGTGGTCGGGACCGCGCGGATGACCTGGGGCGGGCGCGGGTTCTCCGCTCGTCAGATCGACGAGTACAGCCTCGCCGTGTTCCTCGACGAGCTGCCGAACGAGCACATCGCCGTCGGGGAGCGCGTCATGGTCTCGCCCCATCTGCGCGGCACCGGCCTCATCGACGAGTTGATGGAGCGTCGCCATCACACCGCGCTCGAGCACGACGTGCGCATCCAGTTCGCCGCGTGCGAACCGCACCTCCTGTCGCTGTACCTCGGCCAGGGTCGACGCACCTACGCCACGAAGAACATCAACACCCCGGAAGCGGGATACCTCATCCCCTTGGTCGTGTTCCCCGAGGGACCCGACGCGTTGAACGGCGTGGGCGCGCACACCGCCCCCGGTGAGCTCCCCGACTGCGTGGCGCAGATCTTCACCGGGGGAGGCGGTGCGGTGATGAGCCCGCTGATGACCGGCGAGGACGACTACACGCTGCACCTGCGGTCGGCGATGCACGAGATCGAGAACCAGGACATCTCCGTCTTCCACGGTTTCACCGACGAAGAGGTGGTGCGCTGTCTGGCGCGGAGCAACGTGATCGAGTGCGCCAAGGGTGACCGCGTGCTGAAGAAGGGCGGCGTCGCGCGCAACATCTTCGTGGTCCTCGACGGCACGCTCGAAGCGCGCGACGGCGACAACGGTCGTCGGCGTCATCCGCACCGGCGAGGTGTTCGGTGAGATGGCGTTCCTGCTCGAGCGTCCGCGCACGCTCGACGTCGACGCCGCCAGCGATTCGGTGCGCGTCCTCAGCCTGAGCGAGAGCACGTTGCGGAAGATGGTCGCCGAGGACTCGGACGTCGCCGCCAAGCTCCTGTTCAACATCTCGAAGATGCTCTGCGTGCGGATCGTCAAAGCAGGCTGACGGGTCCGCTCCTTTCATTTCGTGGCGTCGATCTCGGCCCAGACGCTGGTGCCGGTCGAGTCTCGTTCCACTCCCCACGACACGCTCAGCACGGCGACGACACGGAGGCCGCGGCCGTACCCGTCCGCAGTCTCGATGACGCGGGGGAAAGTCAGAACGGTTCGGGCGTGGGGAAGGGGAACGAGTCGACGTCGTGCGCGGGGCGCGCCAGCGACGAGTAGTTGCGCGATACGTACCACCAGCGTCCGTCGATGCGGCGAAACTGGTCGTGGTAGACGCCGTAGACGGCCGTCCAGCGCCGCTCGGCGAGATCCTGGCGCAGCTCGCTCATGTACATGCGGGCCACCGCGGCATCCGGATTGCCCTCGTGTTCGAGGTACACCCGTGAGTTCAGGATCACGAACTCGAAGAACTCGAAGCGGTCGACCGCGGCGCTCACGAAGTCGCGGAACCCGTCACGGCTGTCGAACACGTACGGGTCGCGATCGCGGAGATCGACGGTCACCGGGATCTCGGGGACGAAGATGTCGTCGAGCTCGCTCCACGCCCGTCGGGTGGCGATGTCGGCGTACGCGTGGTGCAGTCGGCTGACGGCGATGTAGTCGATGGTCTCTTGTGCCGGGTCCATGCGTCACCCTACGTGGCCGGCTCGTTAGGGTGCGGTGGTTGGCTCAGTGCCGCCGCCACCGACATCACGACGGCGCCCGTTCGCGGTGTGGCACGACGGCGTGCCCTGGTTCATCCGTGCGCATCCTCTTCGTCGGTCCTCGTCGTGCGGTGGTCGTCGGTCTCGCGGTCCACGGTCTGGTCGGCCTCGGCGGCGACGGGATCCACACCTGCCTCGACGCATGGGCCACGTGCTGCGCGGCGAGTGGCTGGCCGCGCTGCTTGTGCCTCGTCGGCGCCTGCGCGTTCCGAGCGCAACCGCGCCGCGTGGTTGCTCGTCGCAGCCGGCGCTCGCGGCTGTGGGCGCTGGGCGACACCATCTGGGCCTTCCGCGGCGATCCCCAGGGCGGGCGCCACGATCTCCGACGTCGCTGTGGCTCGCCTGGTACCCACTCCTGATCGCGGCGCTGGTGCTCCTGGTGCGCGACCGCGTCCCGCGTTTCGAGCTTCACCGCTGGATCGACGGCCTGATCGTCATGCTCGTCGTGATCACGCCTTGGGTCGCGCTCTTCCTGGAACCGGCGGCGCAGCACTCGAACACACTCGCTCGGTGGTCGACGTGGTCGACTTCGCCTATCCGCTCGGCGACGCCATCCTCGTCGGCGCCACGCTCGGTGTGCTCGCCCTGATGGGCTGGCGCGGCGCGCCCATGTGGACCGCGCTCGTGGTCGCGCTTCACGGCGCTCGGGCTCGCCGACGCCATCTACTCCGTCGATGCGCTCGGACACACGTACAGCTCCGACACCGTGTTCGACGCGCTCTGGCTCGGCGGCATGGTCCTCATCGCCTACGCGGCGTGGCTCCCGCATCCGGGTCGCCTCGAACCGGTCGAGGTGTACGGCTGGAAGGCGATCGCGCTGCCGCTCGTCGCGCAGTGCTTCGCGTCGGGCTGCAGATCTCACGGTCTTCTTCGCCCACGTGCCGCTCGGCGGAGCGGGTGCTCGACGATCGTCGTCCTGCTTCATCGCCATCGTCCAGATCGTCGTGAGCCGGCCGCGCGCCGCCGAGCGACGTGGAAGAGGAACGCGAGTCGAGCTCCAGGAGCTCCCCGATGGTTGGGGTGCGAGTCCGAGCGTCGCTCCGTAGGCTCCTCGGCGCATGAACGCCGCCGAGCTGTACGTCGAGGAACACGCGGGCGCGCCGGGCGCGCCCGTTGTCGTGCTCGTGCACGGCGTGTTCGACTCGTGCGCGAGCTTCGAGGGTGTGATCGACCACCTGTTGCCCGACCACACCGTGCTCACCTACGACCGGCGCGGCTGGGCTCGCTCCGCCGATGCCACGCCCGCGTCGTCGCTCGACGATCACGCCGACGACCTGTTGTCGGTGGTGGGCGACCGTCGCGCCACGGTGGTGGGGCACAGCTACGGCGGCACCGTCTCGTACCTGGCCGCGGTGCGCGCGCCGACGCACGTCGCGGCGCTCGGTCTGTTCGAGCCGTCGATGCAGTGGCAGCCGTGGTGGCCGTCGATGGACGTCATCGCCGCCGAGAGCGTCTACGAGCAGGAGCACTTCCGCGCCGGCCTCGAGGGCAAGCCGCGCCGGACGCGCGAGGAGCGTGAACGCGAGCAGGCACTGCTGGCGCACGAGCTCACGCTGATCGCCGATGCGCCGTGCACGCCCGACCAGCTCACGGTCCCGCGTCTCGTCGGCCGCGGCACGCTCTCGGCGTCATGGCGATTCGGCACGACCGACCGCCTGCGCGACGAGCTCGACTGCGAGCTGATCGAGATCGAGGACGCCGGGCACACCGCGCACCGCATGCAGCCCAAGGGCTTCGCCGACTTCGCCCGGCGCGCGGTCGCGCTCGAGCGGCGGACGCCCGATGAACGTCGTCGAACATCCTGGCGTCGACGGTGCGCCGGTGGTGCTGTTGATCCACGGGCTCACCGACTCGCTCGAGAGCTTCGCCGGCGTCGTCGACGAGCTCACCCCCGCGTGCACGGTGATCACCTACGACCGTCGGGGGTGGGGTCGTTCCCGCGACGACGAGCCGCCGACGTCGCTGGCCGACCACGCGCAGGACGCGATCGACCTGCTCGCCGGCGCGGCGCGCCACCGTGGTCGGCCACAGCTACGGCGGCGTCGTCGCGCTCGAGGCCGCGGTGCAGCGGCCTGATCTCGTGGCCTCGCTCGGAGTGTTCGAACCGACGGTGCCGTTCACCGACTGGTGGCCCGACCACGACGAGATGATGCAGCGGTCGCTCGACCTCAAGCCGATGTTCAAGCGCTGGAACGACGGCATGCCGCGTCGTACGCCCGAGCAGCGTGCCGCCGACGAGATCTCGATGGCGCGCGACTTCTCGTTCGTGGAGACCGCGCCGTTCGACTTCGCCGACGTGGCCGTGCCGTGCCTCGTCGGTGGCAGCGTCGACACCACGCCGTGGGACTTCCAGTCGGCCGACCGACTCTCGACGTTGCTCGACGCCGACGTCGTGGTGTTCCGCGATGCCGGCCACACCGTGCATCGCACGCACGCACGCGAGTTCGCCGACTTCACCCGCCGAGCCGTCGCGCTCGCCGCGCTGACCTCGCTTCGGCGGACCTACTTCGGAGGGAACCGCACCGCGCCGTCGATGCGGATGACCTCGCCGTTGAGCATGGTGTTGGTGCAGATGTGCTCCACCAGCGCTCCGTACTCGTCGGGCTTGCCCATGCGCTTCGGGAACGGGTTCAGCTCCTCGAGGCGCCTTCACCCGGTCCTCCGGCATCATCCGGTAGGCGGGCGTCGCGAACGTGCCCGGCGCGATGGTCACCACGCGCACGCCGATGGCCGCGAGGTCGCGAGCCGCGGGCAGCGTCATGCCGACGATGCCGCCCTTCGCCGCCGAGTACGCGGCCTGGCCGATCATGCCCTCGAAGGCCGCGATCGACGCGGTCATGACCACCACGCCGCGCTCGTTGTCCTCGAGCGGTTCTTCCTTGCTCATCTGCGCGGCGGCGATGCGCATCACGTTGAACGTGCCGACGAGGAACGACTCGACCGTGATCGAGAAGCCCTCGTGGGAGGCCGGGGTGCCGTCGCGGCCGACGATGCGACCGCCGCCTCCGGCGCGACCGCCGCAGTTCACCGCCACGCGCAGCGGCCCGTGGCTCGACGCGACCCGGACGACCTCTTCGACCTCTTCGTCGTTCTCGACGTCGCAGCGCACGAACTCGGTCTTGCGGCCGAGCTCCTCGACCATCCGCCGACCACCCTCGTCGTTGACGTCGGCGATGACGACGTTGGCGCCGGCCGCGTGCAGACGGCGGGCGGCGGCCTCACCCAGTCCCGAGGCGCCGCCGGTGACGATTGCTCCCACTCCGTTGAGTTCCATGGCGTGTGCTTACCGCACTGCGACGGCGGAGGAGAAATTCGGCCCGGTGCAATTTGCGGAGTCGGGCGTGACGGGGAACGCTGGTCGCAGCCAGCACTCCCGCGCCGCGATTCCAGGGGGAAGCGATGACCGCGACGGAAGCCCTGCGCTACATCGACTCGGACGGGCACATCCTCGAGCACCCGACCGCGATGCCCGACTACGCGCCCGCCGAGTGGCGCGACCGCGTGTGGCACATCGAGACCGACGACGACGGCGTCGAGTACCTCCACTACAACGGCTTCGTCATGCCGTCGAACGGCCTGTCGCTCGCCGGCACCGCGGGCTTCCCCGACGAGGAGGTCGACCGGGCCCGCAGCGGCAACATGCGCTACACCGAAGTGCGGCCGGCGGCGTACAACGCCAAGGCGCGATTGCAGGACATGGACACCGACGGCATCGACCTCGCGGTGCTGTATCCCACGTCGATGCTCGGGCTGCAGTCGATCCCCGACGAGGAGTTCGCGGACGTGCAGGCGCGCGCGTACAACGACTGGGCGTCGGACCACACCCAGGAGGGTGAAGGACGACTGTTCGCGGCCGGCGCGGTGCCGCCGATGAACGACGAGGCCGGCGTGCAGGCGGTCGCCGACGAGATCCGTCGTGTCGCCGAGAAGCCGGGCATGGTGTCGGTGTTCCTGCGCCCCAACCCGTCGGTCGACTGGCGGCCGTTCAACGACAAGATCTACGACCCGGTGTGGCGTGCCGCGGCCGAGACCGGTCTCGTGCTCGCGTTCCACCCGTTCCTCATGCCCGACCTGCCCGGTGCGTGCCGCGGCCTGAAGTTGGCTCGCCCGTTCTCGGACTGGAGCTACGCGCCGTCCGACCAGGAGCCCGAGGGCGGCTGGGAGATGGGCAACATCCTCTTCACCCAGGCGATCGCCAACCCCGTCGACGTGATGCACTCGATCGCGTACGTCACCGCCGGCGGCGTGTGCGAGCGCTTCCCCGACACCAAGTTCCTGTTCCTCGAGGCGAACGGTGGCTGGTTGGTGCCGTGGCTCGAGCGGCTCGACCACCACTCGAAGAAGTTCGAGTGGGACGTGCCGTGGCTCAACATGTTGCCGTCGGAGTACTTCCGCCGGCAGTGCTGGATCAGCTTCGACCCCGACGAGTCGATGCTCGCGTTCACGGCCAACTCGCCGCTGTGCGGTGCGGATCGCATCGTGTGGGCGTCGGACTACCCGCACCCCGACGCCAAGTTCCCCGGCGTCACCGAAGAGCTGGCCGAGGCGCTCGAGCCGCTCACGCACGAACAGCAGTCGGTGATCACGAGCGAGAGCGCACTCGCGCTCTACGGCATTGGCTGACGCGCGCCCGGCGACGGTGCGTCGGGGCTCGACCTCGACACCGTCGACAAGCTCCTCACCACGACACGCGCGGTCCGGAAGCGTCTCGACCTGGCGCGCCCGGTCGAGCTCGACGTCGTGCTCGAGTGCCTCGACCTCGCGCTGCAGGCACCGACGGGCTCGAACCAGCAGACGTGGCGCTGGATCGTCGTCACCGATCCCGAGGTGCGCGTCGCGCTCGCTGACCTGTACCGCAACCTGCCTTCCGATCGCCCCGCGACGCGCCTCGGTTCGGTGCCGCCGCCGGAGGAGCAGCAGGCGCGGCGTCAGCGACTCGGCCGGCTATCTCATGCAGCATCTGCACGAGGTGCCCGTGCTGGTGGTCCCGTGCGTGGAGGACGTCGGCGGCGCCGCAGGATGGGCGCCGTCGATCTATCCCGCGGTGTGGAGCTTCATGCTCGCGTTGCGCAGCCGCGGTCTCGGCTCGGTGCTCACCACCGTGCACCTCTACCGGGAAGCGGAAGCCGCGTCGCTGCTCGGCGTGCCCGACGGCTTCGTGCAGACGTGTCTGATCCCCGTCGCGTACTTCACCGGTGACGACTTCCGGCCCGCTGAACGGCGGCCGGTCGAGGACGTCACCTTCGTCGACCATTGGGGCCATCACCCGAAGAACTGGCGCCCAGGAGGGCAGTGACATGGCTCGCATCCAACCGGTCGACCTCGGCGTCGACCCCGCCGACCTCGACCCGGCCATGCGCGTGCAGCTGGGCGTGGGCGGCATCATCGCCCACCGACCCGAGATCGCCGCCGGGCTCGGCGCGGTGAGCGAGGCGATCAACCACAACGGCACGTTGCCGCGTCGGCTGGTGGAGCTCATCCGGTTGCGCATCGCGTTCCACAACCAGTGCCGCAGCTGCATGGCCATCCGCTACGACGAAGCGGTGCAAGACGGCGTCACCGAGGAGCTCGTCTGTTCGCTCGAGCGTCCGGCCGAGGCCGACGACCTCACCGACGCCGAGCGCGCCGCGCTGCGCTTCGCCGACCTGTTCGCGACCAACCACCTGGCGATCGACGACGCGGTCTACGACGACCTCCGCCAGTACTTCACCGAGGGCGAGCTGGTAGAGATCGGGCTCAACTGCGCCATCGACGTGGGCATCGGCCGCCTGACCGCGACATGGGACGTGACTGACGATCTCGACGACACGTTCCGCGTGTCCTACGACGAGCGCGCCACGCCCTGGAAGACCGCGGCGCCGCTCATCGTGCCGTGAGACGAGAGCCGGCTGGATAGCAATAAGCGATAGGTCTACGGAATCTGGGGCCGCTGCCACGGACGCTTGGTGTGTCGTTCAGTTCTCTATATGGCGGAGCGCAGCCGCTTGTTCATGTGCTCGAGGGCGTAGGTGACGCTCTGGTCTGCGTCCATTCCTTCGCCCCGAGTGCGGAGTTCCCGCCGGAGTTCGCTGCCGAGTGTGTCGTCGAGTAGCGACGTGGTCTCGCGGCGGATGTCGCCGATGAGATCGACGCCGTCCCCCGTCGATCGCGCGGAGCTGCTGCTCGGAGCCGGGTGCGTGGGGCGCATTGGGCCACGAAGGGATCCGCTCGCGGCGGTGAAGGCAACACGGCGGGAAATCCCTTGGATGGTCGCGCTCGCTTCTCGGTCGGCGTCGGTCAGGGCTCGGGCCACAACATTGAGCACGCCGGCGAGTTGGGGACGGTCGCTGACCCAGTGGAGGTGCGGAACTGCCTGCGCCGCGAGTTCGAGCGCGATCTCCACCCGCGCAGGCGGGCGGCAACGAGGACGCCTTCCGCGAGCTCCTGACCGCCTTCATATCCGAGTCCGCCCCGCACCTCGATGCTCTCACGCAGCAGCGCTCGGGCTCGTTCGGGTTCGAGCTCGGCGAGCACGCTGGCGAGCGCGGCGAGGTTCATCGCGATGGTCGTGGGCATGCCCACCTGGCGGGCCAACGCAAGCCCTTGGGTGGCCAGCGGTATCGCGGAGTCGGAGTCCCCGGCGGTGGCGTACATGACCGCCGCTCCACGCGAGACAGAACGCAACATGCGTCGGACGTCCGACACGGCGAAAATGTTCAGCGGACTGTTCGACCCCGGCCGCGGCTTCAGTCCAGGCGCCCACTGACAGCACGTTGGCCGCATGAACCTGGCCGAGGACCATCGCTTCGATCAGGCCGTCGGGATGCGTACCCAGACGTTGCTCCGCCGCGAGAGCTTCGTCACCACGCGTGGTGGCGGGCCCGCGATCTCCGTTCATCGATGCGTACGACACGGCAACCATGAGCGCAAGTGGATACTCGGGATCGTCGGCAGCACCGGGGATTGCGAGCATGGCCTCAATGGGCAACCGAAGCTGATAACCGACCTGGAACGCCGGTGGGGGAAGGCTTTGGATCGGCACACGAGCGCGGTGTGGGCGTCGCCGTTGTCGATCGCGTGACCTATCGCGGCAACGAAATTCTACCGCGTTCGGCGCTCAGAAAGCTTGCCGCACTCGATCTGATCGGGTCCCAGCAATCTGGTGGACAGGTCGGTCGCGAGTTGCAGGTAGTAGGAGGCGTGTCGTCGGCGGCACTCCTCGTACTCACCCCGATCGGCGAGGCGTTCCTCGCCGTATTGGCGAATCGTCTCCAGAAGCCGGTAACGGGTCTCGAAACCCTGGTCTTCCACGATCACGAGGGATCGAGCCACGAGGCGGCGATCAAGTCGAGCACCGAGACGGTTTCGACCACGCCGCCTGAACAGACAACCTCGGCGGCTTCGAGTGTCCAGCCGCCCGTGAACACGGTCATCCGGTCGAGGAGCCGCCGCTCCGGTTCGCTCAACAGGTCGTAGGACCAGTCGATCACCACGCGCAATGTCTGGTGTCGTTCGATCTTGCCGCGCCGTCCGCCCGCAAGGACCTCGAATCTGCGGTCGAGGCGCGCCGCCAAATTCACGCGGGTTCATCGCCGGGACCCACGCCGCCGCGAGTTCGATCGCCAGCGGAACGCCATCGAGGCGACGACAGACTTGAGCCGACCGACTGGGCGTTGTCCACGTTGATCTCCAAGCTCGGCGCCAAGCGCTCGTGCCCGGTCGACGAAGAGACGCACCGGCATCCGCGTCGGCGATCTCGACCGGAGACGCGTCGGCGCTGGGTGCGTCCAACGACGGCACCGCGAGGATCCGTTCGCCATCGATTCCCAGGCCTTCGCGGCTGGTTGCCAACACCGCCACCCGCCGGCAGGTCGCTCCAACGTCTCGGCGAGCTCAGCGGCCTCGTCGAGGAGGTGCTCGCAGTTGTCGAGTATGAGGAGCAGTTCCTTGTGGCGAAGGAACTCGACCAGTGCGTGTTCGAGCGTCTCGCCCGAGCGTGCGGAGGACCGCAAAGACGTTCGTGACCGCATTCGAGGACACCTTCCGTGTTGCGTATTGGACGCCAGTTCGCACTAGCCATGCACCAAACCGATACCGGGGTAGGAGCTCGGCGGCCACCTGCAACGCCAAACGGGTCTTGCCCACCCCACCGACGCCCGTCAACGTCACGACCCGAGCGTTGCTCGAGCGCCGCGATTGCCCGCTCAATTTCGCGCTGGCGACCGATGAATGATGTCACCTGCAACGGCAGGTTCCCCGGGAAGGCCTCCAAGGAAGCGAGCGGCGGAAACTCGCCGCCCAACCCACACGCAAACCTGGAACACACGCTCAGGCTGCGTCAGGTCCCGCAATCCATGTTCGCCGAGATCCAAGAGCGTGACGCCATCACCCAGGCCGTCACCGATCAGTGCGGCAGTCGCTTGCGAACACACGACCTGACCACCATGAGCGACCGACATCAACCGCGCTGCACGATTCACCGCCGTACCGAAGTAGTCGCCCTCGCGCAGCTCCGCCGGCCCCGAGTGGATTCCGATCCGAACCCGCAACGGCTCCGGCAACGGCCACATCTTCAGAAGCGAGGCCCAGCTGCGCCGCGACCGCCGCCGCAGCAGCGTCATCGCCGGTCGCGAACGCAGCGTGGAACCCGTCGCCCGTCGTCTTGACCACGTAGCCACCATGGTCGACAAGCGCACCGCGCATGAGCACGTCGTGCCGAGCCAACGCCGACTTCATCGTCGCTGAGTGCTCCTGCCACAGACGCGTCGAACCTTCAATGTCGCTGAACAAGAAAGTCACCGTTCCCGACGGCAACTCAGTCACACCGACCCCTCCCGTTCTGCGCCCGACACTGCAAGTCAACCAGACAGAACGAACCCCGGTCAGCGACCAAGGGCCACCGGGAGGGACTGCGACACGCACCCGACGAACCTCGGTGCCGCAACCAGTCAGACGAACCCGTGAACACGCTGACCGTAACGCCCACCACCAACACGATGGTGGACCCAGGAACTCGCACCCACCCATCCTCACTGGGCAACCTGTCGCGTCAAGCCAGCTCCACAGACGCGGCTTCAGGAACGCCCGATGTGCCGTTCTACGACAGGTCCGAGTCTCTGTGTGCGAACGTTCTGCTCGGCTGAGCGGGCCCGTGCTGCGGCCCGCGTCACGACGACGCCCAACGGGCCAGAGCCCACGCTACGCCAGTGGCTTGTGCGCCCAGGCACCCATCAACTGGTAGAACTGGACCACGCCGCCGAGACCGAGCACCTGTTCCAGATAGCGTTGATCGAAGGTGTCGACGTCGATCTCGTCTTCTGTGGCAACCCCACTCGCGAGGATCTGCGGCATCAGACTTCTGATCACTGGACTGCCGTACACGGACACGAAGCGCTCGATCCAGTCGCGGTCACCGCCGATGAGCGCGTGGACATTCATCTGCGGCGCAGGCAGTCCCGCGGCGACGAACACCTCGTGCAACTTCGTGCCCATGAACATCTCGACGCCGGAGTGCGAGAAGGCAGCCGTCATCCAGCGTCCCAGGTCTTGGTGCAGCGACGCGACTGGACGAGACGCGAAGTCCGACCCCGCGTCCCCCTCGTAGAAGGCGACGACGCCACCATCGCGAACGTTGCGAACCGCCGCGGCCAAAGTTGCCACCGGATCAGCCGAATACATCAGGATCAAGCGCCCGACCACCGCATCGAACTCTTCGTCGAATCGAGCCTCGCGGACGTCGCCAGCCACGAACGAGACCTGCTGCAAGCCCAGCTCCCCGGCGCGCACGGTCGCCGTCGTGACGATCTCCGGGTTCATGTCGATCCCGACGACGTAGCCCTCGGCACCGACAAGTTCCGCCACGAGGAACGAGACGTCCCCGGCACCACTACCAACGTCGAGCACTCTCATGCCTCGCGTGATACCGGCGGCTTCGAATAGGAACCGCGTTGGAGGGTCGTAGAGCGCGGCCTGCGCACTCAGTCGTCGTTCCTCGTTTTGGGAACGACCCATCGTGTACGTGGGCTCCGTCGAGACTTGGTCGCTCATCCGCGCCCCCGGTGCCGTCCGCTCGAGTCCCGGATAAGTATGCAGCCGAAGGTCTCACGATGCCACGACCCCTCCGCCATGCGCACTGCCAACGGACGAAGGACAACTCCCGCGAACTGTGCCCGAACCGGCGATCAGTGTGGTGTGTAACCACCAACGGCGTGCGGTCTCGCGTCAGACCGCACGGAACAGCAGCTCCATCGCTCACCGCTAAGCGCGGAACTGCCTGATCGCACTGCCTCGCAGGAGCCTTCGTCGACGGAAGTCGCGCCCAGAGTGGCGTATGCCACAACGAGGCGAGGTCATCTCGTCGAGCGCCGATAGAATCCCTATGGATCTCACCGCCGAAAGAGCGCGCCCTGCTCCTTACGGTCTCTACGTGCTGCGCATCACGGACGCCATAGGACGGAGACGACAAGCGCCAGCACGATCGAGACGCTTGCGCGACGTCTCGAGGCTGACTTGGACACGACCTTCATCCAGCGGTCAGAACACGACGCCACTTACGATCCGACGCTCGCGCGCTCGGCACCCGCAGCGCCTCGGCGCACGGCAGATCTGCCTGATTGGCGCTCTACCAATTGGGCACCTTGCGGAGCGCTGACGTAACAACGAAGCTCCACGCTGTCCGAGCTGGTCGAGCACGCATCATGAACAAGCTCCCGCGCCGACGGCTGGGACGAGAGGGACCTCCGCACGATGGAGGGGATCTCGTCCGAAGATCAGTGAGATCAGGTTGAAGTCCGCCCACGATTTCCAGGACGTCTTTCGGCTGCACGAGGCTCGCCAAGCGGACCACGACGAGTCTCAAGGAGTGGCGTTGATAGATGGGAGCTTATGGGATATGTTGGGACCGACTTCGTCTTCTGCTTTGCCAGCGGGATGGTGCGGTTGAGAAACTCGGCGCGGGCCGAGGAGCGCGGCGACGCTGTTCCCGGCAGCGTGCACGAGGCCCGCGCCCAGCACGTGGTCCGGCTCCAGAGTCTGGCGCGACCATCGCTCATTGACGCGCACGACTGCCGCACCGGCGGCCTCTCAAGTCGCTGTGGCTGATCGTCGCCAGCCGTTTACGCTCGGTGAGATCGTCCAAGGACACGCGTTCGAACCCAGCCCCCGGCGCCGCCGCCGGATGCCGTTGATCGAAGCGGCGCTTGCCGTGGCGGCATGTGCGATCGCACTGATGGTCGCAGCCTCGACAGGCGGCAACGACCCGACAGACACCCACGACCTTCGCGAGGGCGGGGATGACTGTGCACCGTCGCCGGCCGCCACGGAGCAGGTGTTCTTGAAGACGTTAAAGCTGCCGACTACGAGATCATTGCCGCTCGCTTGGCGATCGCGAGCGTGCCAGGCGTGACGATCGATCAGTACCTCGACCACCAGGGTGCGGCCACGCAACTCTCGTGCGTCTTCCCGGACGCGCCTGACCTCGTGCACAGCATCGAGCCCTGTCGACCTGCCGGTCTCGTTCGCGATTACTGCCGACGTCGACGATGCCAACAGCACTGCACACTTGCGGGCAATACCCAACGTCCGAGGCGTCGTGACCCCAGAAACCTGGAACGCATGGTGGACGAGAATCGAAGAGCAACTCGACAACGCCCAAGCCTCGGGCGATACACGACCCTCAGCCTTGCGTTCGTCCAGCCACGCCACGCCTGCCGCACTGCTGCGGCTAGCGGGCAGCGTCGCTCAATCGCCGCAAGTCCTGCACCGATTCTGCAGAGGCGATTTCCAGCGTTCAGGCGTGCGTCGGCCGTACGCCAAGTTCTCGCGTTCACGCAGCGCTAGCTGGGACAGCGAGACCGATGACGTTTGCGCGTAGACCACGCAGTCGGTACTGTCTGACAGCCACCCAGAGAAACTGGATGCCATCACGGCAGGTCAGATCGACCTGATTCAGCTCGTCATGATCCCGGTCACCGACCAGGTACGTTCGGTGCCGCCTTCTACGAATCGCTTCAGACGAGAAATGACGGCCATGGCACGACGGGCACCGGTGGGTGGAGGTCACCCCGCCGCAGAGCTCGACCGGTATCGTTCTCCTCCCCTTGGGCCCCGGCGACGCCGCAGGCGTGCAGACCGGGATCATAATGAACACTCCCGACATCGACGCTCCACGCAGAAATGAAGGCGCTGGGAGTCGATGCGAACCTGGAGATCGCCCGTGTCGGTGCACCAACCGAGATTCAGATCGGACCAGTGACGATGGCCGGACCGGTCCCGCCGATGTTCTACTTCCACGACCCCGACGGCAACTCGTTCCTTCTTCGTCCAACCCGGATGACCAGGCAAACCGCGCTGATGACGAGTCCCACTCGGCCACGATCGTCACGTCCGGGTCTGTCCATGCGATGAGGCCAAGAAGAGTTGACGAGCACCCACGAGGCCGCGGCCAGCATCGCCCACAGCAACGCGCGGATGAACTCGAGGGCGGCCGCTCGCCCCTCGGCGCACGGGTCACGTCGGAACTTCGCCATGATTGCCCGTTCCCGGCCTCTCCAGCGAGCGGTTCGGCAGTTGATCGTCGCTGCCCGGCTTCATTCTGTGACCAGCTCGCGAGCCTTTTCGGTGAACCTCGCCGGCGCAGACACCACCCTTCTCGAAGTCGACGGCCCGAGATGTTTGCCGGCGAGACCGTTGCCTTGGCGAAGAGCGGGCGCGGTCATGCCCGAACTGTCTTATCGTATTCAGCTACACAGAGACGAAGAGTGATTGGCATGGGCAAGGTCGCAGAAGATGGTTGGAGTAGCCACGTTGGTAGCGACCCAGTTCGTCGCGAGTTGCGGGATCTTCTTCGGCCCGGGCCGCACCACTCACAATCCTCGAGTTTCTCGACTGTCGGCGCAGCATCATGGACCGTGCCGGCCGGCATGAGCCTGTGCGTTTCAGTTCGACGTCATTCGCACGCAGGGCGGCGGACAAAGTTCTTCGCCAGCGCGGACCAGTCAGCTCGGCGGCTTTAGCAGTGAAGTCGTCGGGAGAGCCAGTGCTCGGTGCCGGGTGCTACTGCGCTCGGCGTCGTCACGCAGTAGACACTCGTCTCGGCCAACACTCGGGTTCGGGCAGCACCGGTCGCTCGGTGGGAGGCAGTTCCAGCAGTGCCGGCACATAGTGCTGATGATGACGGCGGGCAGTGGAATGTCAGAGCATGTCGCTCAGGTCGCTCTCCGATAGATCATCGGCACAGGTCGTGAAGGTGAGCGGCACTGCGTATGACAGGCCATTCCGGAGGCGTCGGGGGTGTAGAGACCGTCGTCCTTGGTGTCAGAGACGGAGGAACGGAACGGTGGCCACGCGAGCTGGTGGCAGCGGCACGTCGGGGGACAGCGAGGGGCGCAGCAGGCACGCGAACGGCGATAGATCGGAAGCTCGAGCCGACCGGCGGTGGCAACAGTTACCGGCCTGAACAGCAGCATCGTGGGCAGCGCCGGTGGAAGACGGCAGCAGCAGTGCAGAGCAGCTCGGCCGGCGGCAGCAGCAGCAGCACCAGCGTGCAGAGTGGCGGCACGGGCGAGGCGGAGGAGGCGCAGACATGAGCGGAACCTCGGTCGAACCACAGGATTGACGCCGCCAGACGACGGGAACGGCAAGATACATCATCTCTTACACCATCGGCAGACACGGCATGTCTCGCCTCCCCGTTGACGAGATCATGGCCGTCACAGGCAGCGCGCCGTCTCCCCAGCCGGCACAACGTCCACAGAGAGCACGTCGCCTGTTCAGGTTTCCATCGACTAGTAGCCCTTCCCTGGGTTGCCAGGGTCGACAGTGGACTTCACGCTTCACAGTCGACTCAGTCAGGGGTCGCACAACCGGCTCAAGGTTACACGTTTTGGATTAGCAGTTTCAACGGCATGCACGCTGACCGAATCCGAGACTGGCGGTGCCACGGGAGTCTCTTTACTCCTCCGCGAGCAGTGCCTCCGGTTGTGACGCCCCCAGGCCAGCGGTCTGCCCAGTCGCCGGGCCGACAGCAACTCCGGTCACGATCAACATCGTCGCCATCGACCAGACGGCGACCGCAACAGTGACGAATGCGTTCTCGACGCCGATCAACCGGCCAGGCACAATGATGGCCCCCGAACGCCCTCGCGAGCACGCCGCACTCTCACTGGCTGAACAGAGCCAGAGCGCCAGAACTTCCCGCACTGGCTGCGCCGACGGGGCATCATAGCGTGCTCAACGGCGAGATCATTTCCGTCAAGGAATCGGGGCCCATGAAAGCAAAGCTCGTCATGGTGTTGGTCGTTCTCGGTATTGCTGGGGCCATCGGGTATCTCATGGGTACCGAGGGTGGGAGAGCTCGCCGAGACGATGTGCTCGCGAGACGGCGGAAGGCAAGCACCGAACTGGGGACCAACGCGGAAACCGCGGGAGACACCTAGCGGCGGCGTCGCGGCGTTTGGCATCGCCCGAGTTCGTGGACTTGCCTGCCGCGCCGCGTCAGAGGGTTACGACGAGAACGATGATCGAGCGCGACCATGGAGAGCAGGGAGATGATCCAGGGGATGACCAGGGACCATTTCGTGTGCCGGGCGCGGCCTCTGGGGCCGAGCTTTCCTTGCGGCCGCCGCCGACTCGGCCCGATCGTCGGCCTGTCGAACAAAGTCTCCGATGAGGACGAGCCCGGCTACTGCGGAGCACGCCAGCGCTATCTTCAGCCTCCGCAGGGCATCTTGGCGGGGCTGTACCTCGAGTCCGGAGCCTGGGGCGGCTGCGTGGTCGAGTGCCTCATCGTCGCTCATCAGCCCAGAGTGCCTCGATGTTTGACAGCACGACGTCGCAGCGGCGAGGGCGCCGGGCTGAACCTCAGCGGGTTGCCTGGCTCGTGCGTATGACCCAGAGGGGCACCATATGTGATGGGTGTGATGCCTGGCGTGCGTCCGCGGCGGCTCGTTCGCCGGGGTGCGTTCGCGGCGTGTTCGTTGCTGATCGGTGCCTTGATCGCGTTGACGTTTCGGTTCAGTGTGCGCTCCATTGGGCTGATCATGGGGTTCGGGTCAGGAGTGCTGATCAGCGCAGTCGCCTTCGACCTCATTCAAGAGTCGTTCGATCTCGCGGGGGGGAGCGGGTTCGTCTTCTTCGGCTTCCTGGCCGGGTGTCTGGTGTTCTTCGGCGGCGACGAGTTGATCGATCGCCTCGGTGGCTCCCAGCGCAAGGATCCGAGCGGCGAGCAATCGTCCGGGGACCCGCTCGGCATCGTCCTGGGATCGGTGCTCGACGGAGTGCCGGAGTCGATGGTCATCGGACTCACCCTGAGCCACGGTGGAGCGATCGGGGTGGCGTACGTCACCGCGGTGTTCCTGTCGAATCTGCCCGAGGGGATCTCGGCGACTCGGGGACTCAGCGACTCGGGATGGCCCCGCGCGCGGATCCTGGGCTTGTGGACGCTCGTCGTGGCGGTGTCCGCATTGGCGTCGCTCGCCGGATACGTGTTGCTCGATGGAGCATCGAACGACGCGGTCGCCTTCGTGCAGGCGTTCGGGGTGGCGCGATCTTGACCATGCTCGCGACCACGATGATGCCCGAGGCGTTCGAGAACGGCGGCGCTCGTGTCGGTATCGCGACGACCCTGGGCTTCGCTACGGCTACGCGGTTCACGTGTTCGGTTGACACTTACAGGGGCTCGGCACCCGCGCCTCGGCGCACGGCAGATCTACCTGATCTGCTCGGCGCTCTACCGATTGGGCAATCAGCAGGCGTTTCCCAGCGGTACTCCCTGAGCGAAGACGGTGAGTGTCGTCACACTGCGCGGCAATGGAACGGCGCGGGCGCATGAGTGGCTTGCGGCCGGTAACGAGGCCGCGGCCCGACGCCGTCTCGCCCGCTTGACCGTTCTCGCCCGTCTGGTCAGGCTGGGCCGATGGCCGGTGCGGACCCGCTCACGCTCGCGGTGCGCGAGAACGCGGCGTGGTGCGACCTGGTCTGCCGGCTCCACCGCTTCACGCCGGAGGGAGACGGGCGCCTGTGGTGGTCGGCCCGGCGCACCCCCGACCTCTTTCCCGACGCTGTCACCCTTGTCCCCGACGTCTCGGTGCTCGACGTGCTCGGCCGCATCAACGACTCGTTTGGCGCGTCGGTCAAGGACTCCTTTGCGACGCTCGACCTCACGGACCAGGGGTGGACTGTGCTCTTCGACGCGACGTGGGTCGCGCGTCCACCCAGGTCGGGCGCGGACGACGAGGTCGCGTCCACATTCGCCGTCGTGCGCGAGAGGTTCCCGTTCGCGGCCTGGTGTCGTGCCTGGGGCGGCCCGGCGGGGGTACTGCCAATCGGATTGCGACGCGTGCCCGGAGTCACCGTGCTTGGCCGCGAAGGCGATGCCGGGTTCGCCGACGGTGCGATCGTGCACTGCACAGAGATCGGCGGCACTGCCGTCGCCGGCCTGTGGAACGCCTTCGGCGCGTGGGCCGACATCGCCGACGCGGTCTCCCACCGCAACCCCGAGGCCTGGATCGTGGGTTACGAGCGCGGCGCCGGTCTGGACGCCGCGCTCGCTGCCGGCTTCACGGCGATCGGACCGCTCCGCGTCTGGAACCGGAACACGCGCGTCCCTGACCATCCGCGCGTCACGAGCTGCCGATCGTGCTGAGGTGCCGCTGAGGACGCGCGGGAACCCCAGCCCCCGGCGCAACGTGTCCTCGGCAACGTGGCGGCGATCCCGACGCCACACCGCTTCGCCGTCAGCACGGAGGAACGCGATGAAGATCTACGACCTGCGCAATTGCTCGTTTCCGGGGTGTCCCGACCACGGCGCGGTCCTCGGTGCTCCGGCCACGATCGCGGTCAACGGCCGCCTCGTCCCGATCCCTCGCCTCTGCCGTCGGCACCGTCTGATGGTTGGCCACCCGAGTGTCGGCGCCGCCGTGGCGGCGAACAACTGACGCACCCTTGTCGCGCACTTGTAAGTGCCGAACAGCCACTCTGGACGCGGAGTCGGGGCAGGATTGTCCGGTATGCCGTCAGACATGGAGCCCGACGCTTCGCAGGTCCCGTTGAGTTCGACTGGCGTGTTCTTGTGCCTGGAGCCTTGCGGGGTACGCGGGAGTGCCGCAACGGAGTACTCGCTGCGAAGTTGGATGACGATGACTCCGTGGTCTACGAGATCGAGTGCCCGCACGACTACCGGGAGACGCCAGATCTGGCACACACGTCGTGGACGGCAGGCGTGATGAGCGAGATCTGCGGGCAATCGCCGCTGTGGTTGGGGGTCATCGCCTTCACGGGAACCGTCACGACCCGTTACCACGCTCCAGTGCCTGTCCGCGAACGGCTGATCGGCCGCGTGACCTTCGAGGGGCGTGAGGGGCGCAAGATCTTTGTGAACGCGTCACTCACCTCCTCCACGACCGGTGTCGAACTCGCGACCGGCGAAGGCCATCATGATCGCTGCGGAGACGCGCAACATCGAAGAGCGCTTCGGCGACATCGCCCCGCGATAGCTGCCGCACGCGGCTCAGAACTCGAACCGCGTCGCGCCGCCGGGTTCGATGGTTGCGACCACGGTCGCGGTCACGGGAGCCACGCGGTAGACGTGCCACGGCGGAGGACCCGCTGACGGCGCGCTGAACTCCGCGGTGAGCGCAGTGCCGCTCTCGTCGACCCGCGCCGGCCAGCTGTCGGCGGCGAAGCGGGCGGCGATGTCGGCGACCACGTCGGGATCCGTCACCAGCTCGGCCTCGCCCTCGACCACGAGGTCGAACGTGTCCATGGCGATGCTGAGGGTGCAGCGCGGATCCCGCGCCAGATTGCGACCCTTGCGCGACGTGCGGCCGGTCTCGAAGAAGAACGAGCCGTCGACCCACAAGGAGCCGATGCCGTTGAGGTGGGGGCTGCCGTCAGCATCGATCGTGGCCATCCACGTGGTGTGGCGGTTCGGCCCACCGGTGCCAGGGGCCTGCGAGTAGCCGGCGTCGAGCGCAGCCACGCAGTCGGCCCAGTCGAGCGGGGGCAGGTCGTACAGGTCGGCGAGGTTCTTGGTGTCCATGCCCTTCAGACTGCCCACCCGAGCGGAATTCATCGCCACGCCGATGAGTTCGCGTGCGACGAGCAGTCGAGAGGAACATGACAGCAACCGTGGTGCGCTACCAGGCCAAGCCCGACCGGGCGGACGAGAACCAGCAGCTGATCGAGGCGGTGTTCGCCGACCTCGACGCGCGTGGTACCCAGGGCTTCACCTATCAGGTCTTCCGGCTCGAGGACGGCGTGAGCTTCGTCCATGTCGTCATCGAGCACGACGTGCCGAACGCAGACTCGCTCCAGGACGTCCCCGCGTTCCAGGCGTTCGTGCAGGACATCGCCGACCGTTGCGACGTCCCGCCGCTCGCGATGGGCGCGACGGTCGTGGGCCGTCATCTGGGCGGCTGACCGCGCGTCAACGCGCGAACACGGTCTCCAGGAAGTCGAACACGACTTCGTCGCGCAGGCTCTGCGCCGCCGGCTCGCAGTGCCAGTCGGCGCCGTCTTCGGTGACGAAGTGGGCGAGCTCCTTCTCGCACGTCAGCGCGTCGAAGAACTGCTTCGACTGTCCGGGCCAGAACTGCTCGTGGTCGGGATCGAGCACGAGGGTCGGGCACTGGATCTGCGCGACGGTTGCAGCATCGAGCATCTGCTCGCGCGCTTTGACGTAGGCCTCGTAGTACGAGGTCGTCCCGTAGGGCGCCATGCGCCACGCGAGCATCGCCTTCTGCTGCTCGTTCGGGTTGGCGCCCATGAGCGCGTCGAAGTCGGCCTGGTTGCCGTCGTCGATGAGCTGCACCAGTTCCTTGGGGAGGTGCGACTCCCACGACGACGCCACCCGCATCACGCCCGGATCGGCGACGAGTGCGGCCAGGCGGTGCTCGAATGCGGCGGCGCGCGGCGCCCAGTAGCCGCCCTGGCTGATGCCCTGGAGCGCGATCTTCCCGGCGTCGACCTCGGGCCGGGTGAGCAGCCAGTCGACGACAGGGGTGATCACCTGCTCCCAGTCGGCGCGGAAGTAGAGGTGTTGGCGGTGGAGCGCGGCGCCCTGCCCCGGGCCGTCGAAGGTGATCGCGTTGAACCCGCGCGCGATCGCGGCGTCGCCCGCCGAGGCTCCACTGGCTGACCACCGGACCGTCGGAGCCGTTGTTGAGGATCACCGTCGGACGAGGCTTCCCGTCGCCGTTGGGCGTGAAGAGGTAGCCCTCGAGCGTGGTGCCCTCGTAGGGGATCTGCACCTGCTCGACCGGGCATCGAAGATCTCGACCGCGCGGTCCCAACAGTTCGCGGTGCTTCTCCCAGAGCGACGTGTAGCGCGACGGGTCCTTGGTCCCGGGCGACATCGACGACGCGTGGTCGTAGTACGTCGACGCGCGCAGGAGCTTCGTCCGCGGGCGCTGACCGTGTGCCCGCCCGCGAGCGACTCGTCGGCCTGCTTCGCGAGCCGATGCGCGGTCGCGGTCCACTCCTTCACCCAGGCTTCGCTGTCACCCTCGGGGATGCGGTCGATGGTGGCGAGCGTCTCGCCGACGTCGGTGATGTTGGCGTACGCGAAGCCAAGCGAGATCAGGACGGCGAAGTTCATTCCCTCGTCGTCGTAGAAGCGCTGCATGCCTGCCCTCCTGCGCTCAGCGCGCCTTGGTGAAGAGGAACACGCCGCCGGGCGCGCCGCCGCCGTTGCTCACGACCGCGGTCTCCGCGTTCGCGACCTGACGCTCACCAGCGTGGCCCCGCAGCTGCGTGACCGCCTCGTGGATGAAGCCGTAGCCGTGCAGTCGACCCGACGACAGCTGACCGCCGTGCGTGTTGAGCGGGAGCACGCCGTCGAGGGCGATGTTGGTACCGCCGTCGAGGAAGTCCTTCGCCTCGCCCCACCCGCAGAAACCGAGCGCCTCGATCCACGACAGGCAGTTGAACGAGAAGCCGTCGTAGAGCTGCGCCATGTCGATGTCGGCGGGCTTGAGGTCGGTACGGGTCCACAAGTGCGCAGCAGGACCCTGCACGAGGGGTTCGTGGTCGAGCGCGCCCTGGTCCCAGCTCATGCGTTCGGTGATCGCGGTGCCGACCGCCTCGAGGTGCACCGCGGGCTGCTTCATGTCGCCGGCGAGATCCTTGCGCGACACGATGACGGCGACCGCACCGTCGCACGGGACGTCGCAGTCGTAGAGGCCGAACGGCGTCGTGATCGTGCGCGCGTTCATGTAATCGTCCATCGTGAGCGGTTCCTTGTAGATCGCCCACGGCGTACGCGCCGCGTTCTTGCGCGCGTTCAGCGCGATCCAGCCGAGCGTCTCCTTGGTGGTGCCGAAGCGGTCGAAGTGCGCGTTCGCCTGCATGGCGATCCAGTTGCTCGCCGACGACGCGCCGAACGGCATGCGCCACTGCATGTCGCCACCCATGCGCGGCGACTTCTGCAGCGCGAGCATCCCGGTGCTGGCGCGCTCGTTCATCGCCGCGCGTTCCTTCGCCGCGTACGTCGCCTCCCAGACGGTGCGGTAACACAACACGTGATTGCACAGCCCACCGGCGACCGCGAGCATGGCCGCGATCACCGAACCGCCCTGGCCGGGGAGCTCGATGCCGCTGTTGATCCACAGCGGTCGGAGGCGCAGCACCTCTTCGAGCGCGGTGATGCCACCCTCCGACATGCCGACGCCGATGCCCGGACCGGGGTACGTCGACAGGCCGTCGATGTCGGACGGCTCGAGCCCCGCGTCGGCGATGGCCTGGAGCGCGGCGTCGACGGTCAACGTGATCGGGTCGACCATCAGCCGGCGACCGACCTGCGACATGCCGATCCCGGTGATGGCGACGTCGTCCTCGAACTTCTGGGCGTTCTTCGGCATCGGCCGCGCCACGCGCGACGTCTCGTCGACGGCGGGGAAGGGGCCCTTGTCGGTCTCGCCGGTGGGCTCGAACAAGGGGATCCAGACGTCCTCGTCGTGCTCGAAGCGCACCTGCACCTTCATGCCGACGAACACGTCGCCGGGCTCGCAGCCGACGATGTTGGTGGTGAGCCGGACCCGGTCGTCCTCTTCGATGGCGACGATCGCGATCACGTACGGCGGCGGGAAGCTCGGGAGCCAGGTGTGCTCGTTGATGGTGAAGCCGGCGACCACGGCGCGGCCCGACACCTCCGCCGGCGCCCAGTCGTGCGAGTGGCAGTACGGGCACACCGAGCTCGGCGGGTGGCGCAGCTCGCCGCAGTCGCCGCAGCGCTGGAACCTGAGCTTCCCGTCCTCGCCCGACGTCCAGAAGAACGTGTTGTTGTCGGTGAGCTCGGGCAGCAGGCGCCCGGACGATTCGGCCACGGTCACTCCTCGGACTTCGCGGATCGGGGAAGTTCCGGACGCTACCTGGGACTCCTGGGAACCCACTACTTTTCGGGGCGCTCGGAATCGTTGCCGCAACGTGACCCGGGGGAGACGCATGCCTGCACAGTTGAAGCCGACCGGTGGACTCGAAGGGACCGGCGTGCTCGTCACCGGAGGCGGTACCGGCATCGGTGCCGCGTGCGCGCGCCTCGCCGCCGCCGATGGCGCGGCGGTCACCATCTGCGGTCGCACCGAAGCCACGCTGCAGGCGTCGGTCGAGAAGATCGGTGGCGCCGCGGGCAACGGCGGCAGCGTCCGCTACGTGGTCGGTGACGTCACCAGTGAGGCCGACGTCGAACGCATCGTGGCTGCCGCGGTCGAACCGACGGGCACGCTCGACGGTGTGGTCGCCAACGCCGGTGGGGGCGGTGCGCTCATGCCGCTCGCGATGCAGGACGTCGACGAGTTCGAGCGGGTGATCCGGCTCAACGCCACCGGCACGTTCCTCTGTGCGAAGCACTCGTTGCCCCACCTGATCGAGTCGAAGGGCTCGTTCGTGGGGATGTCGTCGTTCGCGGGCGCGTACACGCACCGCTACTTCACCGGGTACACCGCGGGGAAGGGCGCGCTCGAGCAGGTCGTGCGCAACGCGGCCGACGAATACGGCGCGCTGGGTGTGCGCTTCAACGCCATTCGCCCGGGATTCATCAGCACCGAGATCATGGAGGGCATCTCGCGCGAGGGCTCGACCTACGCGAGCTACCTCCTGAACACACCGCTGGGAAGAGTGGGGGAGCCCGACGAGATCGCACACGTCGTGCGGTTCCTGCTCGGACCCGAGTCGCAGTGGATGACCGGCCAGATCCTCAACGTGGACGGTGGCAACTCGCTGCGCAGTGGGCCCGACTACGGCGAGCTGGTCGTGATGATGCACGGTCCCGACGCGATCCCTGGCGCTTCAGCCTGAGGCGTCACGCGCCGAACGATCGGAAACCCGATCGCGTCTGGGAGACTCGAACGATGGATGACCTCGACCGCGCGCTCGCTGCCGCCCAGGAACGCCACGAAGCGAAGCTTCGGGCCCAGGCAGACGAGCAGCTCCGGACCCAGGAAGGCATCGTGTGGTTCGGTCGCTGGGCGCAACAGGTCGGCATGCCCACGCTCGCCCATCTCGCCGACCGGTTGCTTGCGGCCGGACACAAGGCCGTCGTCTCACCGACGTTCGATCAGAACTCCGTGATCACCGACATCACGTTCACGTTCACCCAAGAGAACGGCCCGGGGAACGCAGTGATCGACTTCCGCCGCGGCAACGACCAGTCGGTTGCGGTGTTCTTCGCGGTGAACGGGACCCAGGGCACCGGCGGCCGGGTGGATCCGCCCGACCCGGTGACGGTCGATCGCTTCGCCCAGACGTACATCATCCAGGCGCTCGACGGCCCGAGCTGGTGACGGGCTGAAGCGGCCGAGTCAGCGCACCTCGAGCGTCATCGCGACCTCGCCGTCGGCGTGTACCGCGCGCATGGCGGCGAGGTCGTCTGTCGGTGAACCGGCGAGCCAGAAGCGTCGGTTGGCGAAGTGGGGCGCGCGGGCGCGGTACGACACCTCGCGCGCGTCCTCGCCACGACGCGTGCGCGCCAGCTCGGCGAGGAGGATCGCCGTGAGCGGTCCGTGCACGACGAGGTCGGGGTAGCCCTCGACCTCGGTCGCGTACGGCTGGTCGTAGTGGATGCGGTGCGCGTTGGCCGTGACCGCGGAGAAGCGGAAGAGCAGCTTCGGGTCGGCGACGCGCTCCTCGACCCACTCGTCATCGGGAGGCGCGCCGGTGTCGGGCCCGACCGGCGCGAGCGCACCGGCGCTGCGGAACACGAGGTCCTGCTCCTCCTCCACGTGCGGAGCGCCCTCCTGCTCGATCGTGTGGGCGACGGTGACCAGCCAGAACCGGCCCGCGCCTCCCTCCTTCACCTCGGTGCGCGCGATCCGCGACACCCGCTCGGCGTCGACGCCGATCCGCACCGGGCGCACGACGCGCACGCGACCACCGACCCACATGCGTTGGGGGAAGTCGTCCATCTCGGCGCGGCGGCGAGGGTGACCGTCGACGCCGAGGCCCGCGGTCGGCACCTCGGCGTGGAAGAGCGCCCAGTGCCAGAGCGCAGGGAGCACTCCGTGGTCGAGCAACGCGGGATCGACGTCGAGGCACGTCGCGAGCCGCGCCGCCTGCTCGAACCGCACCGGGTCGTCGCGCGAGCTCTGCGAAGCCGGCGTCGGCGAGGGTCGGTGCGGCGAGGGTGGGTTCGGTGCTCATCCGACCGGGACGTCGCTCGCGACCACGCCGTCGTCGTGGAGCTGGGCGATCTCGGCCGTGGAGAGGTCGAGCACGTCGGCGAGCACCTCGTCGGTGTGCATGCCGAGGAGCGGGTGCGGCTGCGGGCGCGACCGGCGGCTCGGTGGGGAACTTCAACGGCGACGTCGGTGTGCGCAGCATGCCGATGCCGGGGTGCATCGACGTCGCCGAACACCGGGCTCGTGGGTGCGACGCGCCAGTCGTCGTCGAGGAGTTGCGTGAACGTCTGGTACGGACCCCAGCACACGCCGTGCGCGTCGAGCGCCTTGCGCACCTCGTCGAGCGTGCGGGTCTCGAACCACGGCTTGAGCAGCGCGGCGATGCCGTCGCGTGCGCGGTAGCGGTCGGCTTCCTTGGTGAAGTCGGCGTCGAAGGCGCGCTCCATCGCGGGGAGGTGCTCCTCGATGCCGGTGGCCTTCACCAGCGTGCGCCACTGGTTGAGGCTGATGGCCACCACCATCACGCGCCGGCCGTCGCTGGTCGCGAAGTCGCGACCGAACGCGCCGTACATGTCGTTGCCGAGCGGCGGTCGGTTCTCGTGCGACACCTCGGCCTGCGCGAGGAAGCCGAGGTTGGCGACCATCGTGAACGCGACGTCGGCCAGCGAGATCTTCACCAGTTGCCCTTCGCCGGTGACGTTCCGCTTGCGCTCGGCGGCGAGGATGCCGATCACCGCGTTGAGCCCGGCGGCGATGTCCCACGCGGGGAGCGCGTTGTTCACCGGGAACAGCGAGCCCACCGGGCCGGTGGCGTTGGCGATGCCCGACGCCGCGTTCACCGTGTAGTCGACCGCGGTGCTCTCGTCGGGGTTGCCGACGATGTTCACGTACACGAGGTCGGGTCGGCGGGCGCGGAGGCGGGCGTCGGCCAACCAGCCCGACTCGGGGAAGTTGGAGAGGAACAGGCCGGCGTTGTCGCCGGGTGCGGTGATCAGCTCGGTGGCGAGCTCACGACCTTCGGGACGCGAGAGGTCGATGGCGATCGACCGCTTCCCCTTGTTGAGTCCGGCCCAGTAGAGGCTGACGCCGTCGTCGGTGACCGGCCAGCGCTTGTAGTCGAGGCCGCCGCCGATCGTGTCGAAGCGGATGACGTCGGCGCCGAGTTGTGCGAGCGTGAGTCCGCCGAGCGGGGCGGCGACGAACGCCGATCCTTCGACCACGCGCAGGCCTGAGAGCAGCTCCATGGGCGACACAGTACGGTCCCTGCTCATGGACAAGGTCGTGTTCTTCTTCCAGCGCAAGAACGGGCTCTCGCGAGAGGAATTCCACGACCACTATCTCCACCACCACGCACCGCTCGGGCTGCGGGTGACCGTGACGATGGACGGCTACACGGTGAACCTGGTCGACAGCGAGAGCGAGGTCGACGCGGTGACCGAGATCTGGACGGCGTCGATGGCCGACTTCTTCGATCCGTCGAAGTCGTTCGCGACCGAGGACGACGCCAAGACGCTGATGGCCGACCACAACTCCTTCATCGGTCCCTACGACGCGTACGCGGTCGAAGAGCACGTGGTGCAGGGCGCGCTGCCCGACGCGACCCTCGGCGAGGTCGCGCGCGGTGCGAAGGTCTTCGTGCGCTACGCGAGCGCCGATGCCATCCCTGCGCCGCCGGCCGACGCGATGTTCGTCGTCGATCAGCGGGTGGTGCAGAACATCATGCCGGGCTCACCCGACCTCGCGGTGGTGCGCACGATCTGGTTGGAGGATCCCGGCGAGGCCACCGACCTCTGGGCCGAGGCGCTCGTCACGCGCGAGGTCCGGATGAAGCCCGCCTTCGGCTGAGCGGTCACGCCCGCACGGTCACGTGGGTTTCAGCGTGACCCGCCACTCGTGGTCGGCGAGTCGGGCCTGTGTGATCCTTCGACCCTCCGAGCGGTTCGAGACGAGGAACGTGTAGGTCGGGCTCGACGCGACGTCGGGCAACGTGAAGCGGAACAGGCATCGCTCGAGACCGCCGCCGCCCGCGCGACCAGTTCCGAGCCGAGTCGCGCGATCACGTGGTGGTCCGCGTTCTGCAGCCGTATCCGCGCACCCTCGTGGATGTCGCTCTGGTCGTCGGCCCCGGCGCAGTCCTCGAGCGAGACCCCGCCGCGCACGACGACCGTCCCGTGGATGGTGTGCGTGGCCGCACCGGCCGGTGTCGGCACCAACGCGAAGACGAAGGCGACGATGCAGCAGAAGACGATTGGGCGCGGCACGCGAGTTCGCTACCCCGCAGAGATCGTCTCCAACCTGGGTCAGGCGGACTTGGCCTTGAGGACGAGCTCGGGGTCGGCGGCGACGAGCTTGCCGAGGAGGTCGCGCAGCTGACGCTGCTCGACCGCGCTGAGCGACGCGAACGCCGACGGCGGTTGTGAGAGCAGCTCGAGCGCGCGCTCGCGCTTGGCGCGGCCCTCGGGCGTGAGCACGATCGTCTTCACGCGCCGGTCGGTGAGGTGGGGGCGACGTTCGGCCAGGCCGCGTTCCTGCAGCCCGTCGGCGAGGGTCGTGACGTAGGAGGCGTCGCAACCCCAGGTCTCGGCGAGATCGCTCATCCGGAGACCGCCCTCGTCGTCGAGCGACCCCAGGTGCACGAAGGCCTTGAGCAGCGGGGGAGAGAGCCCGAGCTCGGCGCAGATGCGGTGCACGCGATCGTGGGCCTCGCCCTCCATGAAGAGTGCGTGCATCGACGCCCATGCGTCGCGCGCGTGGCCTGAGTGCTCACACCGACAGTCTAGGGAAACAGTTGATGAACGTCGAACATTGAATTGAATCAAAACTTGATCACACTCAAGGAATCTTGACTAGTGTGTCGCTCGTGGCAGCTCCTGCGATCGTGGCCGACGAATTGGTGAAGTGCTTCGGCGATGTCGAGGCGGTGAAGGGTGTCTCGTTCGAGGTGCCCGAAGGCAAGGTCCTCGGCCTGCTCGGGCCCAACGGGGCGGGCAAGACCACGGCCGTGCGGATGCTCACCACCCTGCTCAAGCCCGACCGGGGGACCGCCCGCGTGCTCGGCGTCGACGTGCGCAAGGACCCGCAGCGGGTGCGGGGCAGCATCGGCCTCGCCGGCCAGTACGCCGCGGTCGACGAGAACCTCACCGGCCGCGAGAACCTCGCACTGGTGGGCAAGCTGACGCACCTGCCGTCGGCCGAGATCACCGCCCGGTCGTCCGAGCTGCTCGAGCAGTTCGCGCTCAGCGACGCCGCCGATCGCGTGTCACGCACGTACTCGGGAGGCATGCGGCGCCGCCTCGACCTCGCCGCCGCCCTCGTGCACCGTCCGCCGGTCCTGTTCCTCGACGAGCCCACCACGGGCCTCGACCCCCAGGGGCGCAACGAGCTGTGGAGCGTGATCGAAGCGCTCGTGAGTGGGGGCACGACCGTGCTGCTGACCACGCAGTACCTCGAGGAAGCCGACCTGCTCGCCGACAACATCGTGGTCATCGACCACGGCAGCGTGATCGCCGAGGGCACTGCTACCCAGCTGAAGCAACGACTCGGCGCGACGGTGGTCGAGATCACCATGCGCGACGACGCCTCCACCGATCGCGCCGTGGCGCTGCTCGCACCGGTGGGCAGCGCGTCGCGTGACGGCAAGCTGGTGCGCGTGAACGTGCCCGGTGGCGCGGGCGCCCGGTCGATGCTCGACGCGGTGCGTCTCCTCGACGGCGAGCACCTCGATCCGGCGTCCATGGTGTTGCGCGAGCCCACGCTCGACGACGTGTTCCTCGAGCTCACCGGTCATGCCACGACCGACGACGACAAGGGAGGCGACGAATGACCACGATCACGGCCGAGGCTCCGACGACGGTGGTCGTCAATCGCGGTCACGCGGTGGGCGACGCGCTCACGATGGCGTGGCGCAACCTCCTCAACCTGGTGCGCAACCCCCAGTTGCTGGTGTTCGCCACCATCCAGCCGGTCATCTTCGTGCTGATGTTCCGCTACGTGTTCGGTGGAGCGATCCAGGGCAGCCTGCCGCCCGGCCAGACCTACGTGAACTTCCTGATGCCCGGCATCTTCGTCCAGACCATCGTGTTCGGGTCGCTCACCACCGGCGTCGGTCTCGCCGACGACCTGAGCAAGGGTCTCATCGACCGCTTCCGTTCGCTGCCGATGGCGCGCTCGGCGGTGCTCGTCGGCCGCACGCTCGCCGACCTCTTGCGCAACTTCTTCGTGGTGATCCTGATGTGCATCGTCGGGTTCTGCGTCGGCTGGACGATCGGCACGAACGTGTGGGGCCTGATCGGCGCGATCGCGATCATCGTCGCCTTCTCGTACTCGCTGTCGTGGGTGTTCGCCATCGTCGGCCTCACGGTGAAGGACGCCGAGACCGCGCAGGCGGTGTCGTTCCCGATCCTGGCGCCGCTCGTGTTCGCTTCCTCGGCCTTCGTGCCGGTGGCGACCATGCCGTCCTGGCTGCAGGGCTGGGCCAAGAACCAGCCGGTGTCGGTCGTCGTGAACGCCGCCCGGCAGTTGACCATCGGCGGACCGCTGTACCACGACGTGCTCAAGGCGATCATCTGGATCGTCGGCATCGTCGCCGTCTGCGCGCCGATCGCCGTCTCCCGTTACCGCCGCGCCGTCTGACCCGCCGCGACGTTGCGTCACCTGAGGGCGTCAGAGACCCCTCAACTGACGCAACCTCGTGAGAAGGGGTGGGGATACGCTCCCGCGCATGAGTCGAGACATCGCTGCGCTGGTCGCGTCCATGACCGTCGAGGAGAAGGCTGCGTTCACCGCGGGCGCCGACTTCTGGACGTTGGTGGCCAACGAGCGGGTCGGCATCCCACCCATCCGCGTGACCGACGGACCCAACGGCGCGCGGGGAGCGCGCTGTTCGGCCTCGGTGGCGAGACCGCAGTGTGTGCGCCGTGCGGTTCCGCGCTGGGCGCCACCTGGGATCCCGACCTGGTCGAGCGGGTGGGCGTGATGCTCGGCGAGGAGGCGCTCACCAAGGCGTGCCGGGTGCTGCTGGCGCCGACGGTCAACCTGCACCGCTCGCCCCTCGGGGGCCGCAACTTCGAGTGCTATTCCGAGGACCCGCTGCTGTCCGGGAAGACCGCGGCCGCGTTCGTGCGCGGCGTGCAGTCGCAGGGCGTCGTCACCACGGTCAAGCACTTCGCCGGCAACGATGCCGAGTTCGAACGTCAGAGCATCAACTCGGTGATCGACGCCCGCACACTGCGCGAGCTCACCCTGGTGCCGTTCGAGCTCGCGGTGCGCGAGGGCGGCGCGCTCGGGATCATGACCGCGTACAACCGGCTCAACGGGCCGCACTGCTCGGAGCACCACCAGCTGATCACCGAGATCCTGCGCGGCGAGTGGGGCTACGAGGGTTTCGTGCTGACCGACTGGCTGAGCGCGGGCTCGACCGTCGGTTCGTCGGCCGCGGGCCTCGACCTCGAGATGCCGGGGCCGGGTGCGTTCTACGGGAAGCTCCTGGGCGACGCGGTCGCGGCGGGTGACGTGCCCGAGGCGGAGCTCGACGAGCACGTGACGCACCTGCTCGAGGTGTTCGATCGTGTCGGCGCGCTGGACGACGACCCCGAGTGGGCCAGCACGTCCATCGACCGACCGGAGCACCGCGTGCTGGCGCGCGAAGCCGCGGCCGCGGCGACGGTCCTGCTGCGCAACGAAGACATCCTTCCGTTCGACCGTTCCGCGGTGCGCACGCTCGCGGTGCTCGGACCGAACGCGGAACGTCCACAGATGATGGGCGGTGGTTCGGCGAACCTCGCGCCGCACTACGAGATCAGCCTGCTCGATGCGGTGCGCGACAAGCTCGGCGACTCGGTCGACGTGCAGTACGCGCGCGGTGTCGACATCGACCGCACCACCGCGCCGTTGTACGCGCCCTTCGAGATCGAGTACTTCGCCGGCACCGAGTTCAGCGGCGAGCCGGTCGCGCGTGGTCGCTACCGCAACGGCAAGGTGCTCGTCGTCGATCCGCTCCCGGCGGGGGTGGACCCGAAGAACTTCTCGTTCCGGGCCACCGCGACCTACGTCCCCGACGAGACGGGCACCCACACGTTCGCGCTCGTGCAGATGGCGGGTCGCGGTCGGATCCTGCTCGACGGCGAGGTGCTGCTCGACGGCGTCGCCGACCCGCCCGGACCGGGCACGGAGTTCTTCGGGTTCGCGAGTGCCGAAGCGCTGGCGCCGGTCGAGCTCGAGGCGGGGAAGGCGGTCGAGGTGGTCGTCGAGTTCGCGGTCGCGCCCGACTCCTTCTTCCTGCGGGGGATCAAGGTGGGTCACCGGCGCCCGAACCCGCCCGACCTGCTCGACGATGCGATCGCGACCGCGGCGAAGGCCGACGCGGTGATCGTGATGGTCGGCACCAACGACGACTGGGAGACCGAGGGCGAGGACCGGACTTCGATGGATCTCCCCGGTCGTCAGGACGAGCTGGTGGCGCGTGCCGTCGCCGCCAATCCGAACACGGTGGTGGTCGTGAACACGGGTTCCCCGGTCACCATGGACTGGGCCGACGACGCGCCCGCGATCGTGCAGGCGTGGTTCGGCGGCCAGGAGATGGGCAACGCGCTCGCCGACGTGCTCTTCGGTGACGCCGAGCCCGGGGGCCGGCTCCCCACCACGTTCCCGGAGCGGCTCGAGCACAACCCGTCGTACGGCAACTTCCCCGGCGAGTTCGGCGAGCTGCGCTACGGCGAGGGCGTGCTCATGGGGTACCGCTGGTACGAGGCGCGTGATCTACCGACCCGCTTCCCGTTCGGCCACGGCCTCTCGTACTCGACGTTCGCGTTGGGCGAGCCCACGGTGCAGGTCGACGGCGAGGTCGTGACCGTGCGCATGGGAGTGACCAACACCGGAGCCCGCCCCGGCGCGGAGGTCGTGCAGTGCTACGTGGCTCCGCCCCCGTCCCCGCGCGTGACCCGTCCACCGAAGGAGCTGAAGGCATTCGCCAAGGTCCAGCTCGACCCGGGCGAGTCGACCACGGTCGAGCTCACCCTGGACGCGCGCGCGTTCGCGTACTGGCATCCCGTCGACGAGGAGTGGCGCGTCGATCCCGGCACCTACGAACTGCATGTCGGCCGGTCATCGGCCGACGTCGCGCACCGCGTGTCCGTGGAGCGTCAGTAGAGCGGTGACCAGGCCGCGGTCCTGAGCAGTCGGCTGCGCCACTGGTCGCGGAACGCGAGCGCGTCGTACATGTAGGTACCCGGCTCGCGCCGTTCGATCGGCAGGTCGGTGGCGATGAGATGCGTCACCGTCGCGGGATCGGGGATCCACTGCCACAGCATCGCCTCGCGCCGGGTCGCCGACCCGTGCGCGTTCTGGAAGCACGCCTGGATGTCGATGGGAATGGCGCGCATGTCGTCGGCGTAGGCGAGGATCGGCTTGCGGTAGATGTCGTCCCACGCCTGGATGTACTCGTCGAGCGACGACGTCGGCCAGCCCGTGTCCTCCATGAACAGGTGCAGCTCGTGCTCGCGACCGTCGGTCGGCACGTCGGCGAAGTCGACCTCCTGGATCGGCGACCAGTGCACCGGCAACATCACCTTGGCGGTCACGTCGTGGCGGCAGGCGTCGACCGACTGCAGCCACTCGCGCAGGTCGCCGGTGCGGAGCCGCTGGTCGAGGCGCTCCCACGCGGCGCCGTCGCGCACACCGGTGATCGTCACGACGTTGTAGGCGGGTCCGCTGCCGTGCGCGTGGTTCATGTACCAGAGCAGGCGGGCGTCGTCGCCTTCGGCGAGCATCGGCATCCAGCCCGTGCGGAAGAGCGTCTCGAACTGGTCTTCCTTGAGCCCGACGACCTCGTGCGTCTCGTGGATGAACAGCATCACACGACCTCCTTGGCGGCGGGCTCCAAGGGACCGGGCGACCATCGCGCGGTGCGCAACAGCAGGCTCTCCCACTTGTCCCGCAGGGCGAGCGCGTCGTGCATCCACGTGCCCGGTGCGCGCATCTCGTGCGGGATGTCGGTCATGAGCAGTCCCTGCAGGCGGTCGACGTCGAGGACGCGCTGCATCAGCATCACCTCGCGGCGCACGTGCGAACCGAACGCGGGCTGGAACCCCGCCTCGATGTCGAGGAAGCGCGGCGCACCGCTGTCGCGGTGCTCGAGCGACTTGGAGTAGACGCTGCCCGATGCCTCGATGTAGTCGAGGAACTTGTCCTCGTAGGGCCACATCGTGTCCTGCATGTACACGACCGGGTCACGGTCGACGCCACCGCCGGGCACCGACGCGAGGTCGAGGTCGGCCATCGGCGACCACGGCAGCGGCACCAGCACCTTGGCGAAGACGTCGTGACGGGTCGTGTCGAGCGCCCGCATCCATTCCTGGAGGTCGCCTCCTCTGGATGCGACGGGCGAGGCGTTCGTAGGCGGCGCCGTCGCGCACCGCGGTGACGGTCACGACGCGGTACGACCACGTGCTGCCGTGCGTCAGGTTGCAGTACCAGAGCAGGCGAGCGTCGTCGTCTTCGGCGAGCGTCGGCATCCAATGGTCGCGGAACGCGGCCTCGAAGTCGTCCTCGTGGTAGCCGGCGACGAGATGGGTTTCGTGGAGGAAGAGCACGCCGGGCATCCTCACCCCTCCGTCAACATGCGTCAAAACTCTGCCGCGGCTACGCGATGCCTGCGGGTGTCAGGTCGGAGTGAGCGGAGCGAGCGAGGGTGATCAGGTGCCGAAGGCGGTGCCGTCGTGGCGGGGTTCGCTGCCGCCCTCGAGCCAGCCGTCGGGATGGATCCGGATCACCTGCCCGGCGCCGAACCAGCGCGTGTCGAGGTCGACGACCTGCCAACCGTCGTCGGTGGCTGCCTGCCGCACCGCGGCGTCGTCGGCGAAGCCGGGCTCGATGCCGAGGATGTCCCCGATCGGCCAGAAGGTGCGGGGCCGGTCGAGCGCGGCCTGCGGGTCGAGGCCGTGGTCGATGAGGTGGCGCAGCACCTGCACGTGGCCCTGCGGTTGCATCGGTCCGCCGACGAGGCCGTAGACGAGGTCGACGCGTCCGTCGCGCCGGACCATGCCGGGGATGATGGTGTGGAAGGGCCGCTTGCCGCCGGCGACGACGTTGGGGTGCGCGGCGTCGAGCGAGAAGCCGTGGCCGCGGTTCTGGAGCGGCGCGCCTCCGGCGTGGATCCCGGAGCCGAACCCGACGTACACCGAGGTGATGAGGCTCACCGCCATGCCGTCGGCGACGACCGCGGTGTACACGGTGTCGCGACCAGCGGTCTTCGAGATGGCGGTCTTCCGGAACTCGGTCTCCCAGAACGGAGGCACCGTGCTGACGCGCGGATCGGCGACGTGGGTGTACGCGTCCTCCATGCCGGCGCGAATGGCGCGGGCGACGGCGACGACGTCGGCCGGATCGTCGGGATCGCTCGCCGGCGCGTCGGCCAGGCGCGCCAACGCGGCCAGCACTGCGGCGCCCTGGCCGTTGGGCGGGAGCTGCAGCACCTCGTGGTCGTGGTACTCACCGGCGATCGGGGTGACCCACTCGCCGCGGTGCTGCGGCGAGGTCGTCGAGGGTGAGGCAACCGCCGGCGCTGCTGCACCGCGTCGACCGCGGCACGACCCCACGCGCCGGTCATGTGCCGACGTCGCGTCCGCCGCGCCGACGGCGCGCAACGACTCGGCGAGGGCGACGTTGGTGATGCGCTGCCCCGGCACGGGGTGCTCGGGCAGCCCGTGCCCGGGCCGCAGGTGCTCGGACGCGCTCGACCACTCCATCGCCGCGACCCGTCCGATGGGGAAGCCGTGCTCGGCCAGGGCGATCGCCGGGCGCAGGATGGTGGCGAGGTCGAGCCGTCCGTAGCGCGCGACGAGTTGCTCCCACGCGTCGACGACGCCCGGCACCGTGACCACGAGCGGGCTGCGCTCGTACCACGCGTCGGGCGCGAGGCACTGCTCGAGCGTCAGTGTCGCGGGCGCGGCCCCCGAGCCGTTGAAACCGATGATCGGTGCGCCGGGTTCGGCGACGAGCGCGAACGCGTCACCGCCGATGCCGCTCGAGTGCGGCTGCACGACGCCGAGCACGGCGTCGGAGGCGATGGCGGCGTCGACCGCGCTGCCGCCTTCGCCGAGCGCCCACAGCGCGGCCTCGACCGCGAGGCGGTTCGAGGTCGCCACCATGGCCGAGCGCGCCCAGGCCGGAGACCGGGCGGACATCGCCGTCATGTCACGGTCGTGGCCATCGGTGGCGACGGACGACCTCGGTGACCGCGATGTCGTACTCGGCGTAGAACGCGGTGCGACCCTCCTGCTGCGCCGCCCGGTGCTGGACGTCGTCGCGCCACGCGGCTTCGTGCTCCGCGCTGTCGAAGGTCACCAGCGTGACCCGCTCGCCGTCGTCGGCGACGAACTGCTTGAACTCGACGAAGCCCGGGAACCCCCGCGCCCGCTCGTGCAGCTCGGCGGCGAGGTCGAAGTAGCGGTCGGGCACGTCGTCGCGCAGGCGCGACCGGAACACGGTGAGGCTCTCGCCCATGTCAGCTCCCGAGGATCTCGCCGTGAAGGATCTGGTCCGTGTGCTCGCCGACGAGCGGTGCCCGCCGCGAGATCCGCCACGGTGACGCGGCCATGAGGAACGGCGCGCCCGGATAGCGGACGGTCCGGCCGAGCTCCTCGTGCTCGACCTCCACCTGGAAGCCGCGCGCCTTGATGTGCTCGGTCTCGAAGGCCTCCTCGGGTGAGGCCACCACCCCGCACGCGAGCCCGCGCGTCTGACCGCCGATGAAGAAGTCGTGCGCCGGGATGCGCTCGGCGATGAAGTTCAAGCGCCTCGCGCCCGGCGCCGAAGATGTCGCGGGCGAGGTCGTCGGTGGCCATCTCCGCGATCGACACGCCGCCGCGCTCGATGGCGAGGTCGAGGAGCATCGTCTCGGGGAACTCGTCGCGGAATCCGAGCGTCTCGATCCACTCCACCAGCGACTCGAAGTCGCGCTGCGAGCGCGGCGGGAACCCGGTGGTGACGTAGCGACCGTCGGCGCAGCGCATCTGCGTGGGCATGCTGATCGTCGGCATGGCGTGGCGACCGGTCTGGCGCACCACCGTCTCCTGGGCGGCGAGGTAGCCGTAGGTGCCCATCTCGGTGGTGACGTTGCACGCCGCGTGCATGCTCACGTCGACGTGCTGCCCGCGCCCGGTGACCTCGCGTGCGAGCACCGCGGTCAGCGCACCCATCACCGCCCACGTGCTCCCGATGTGGAACGCCTGGTTGCCGCCGCCGCGCACCGGGGGGAGGGTGTGGTCGTCGTACCCGCAGCTCCACGCCGGACCGCCGCCGGCGAGCAGCGTGAGGTCGGTGGCCGGTTCGTGCGCGCGCGTGCCCTCGCGGCCGAAGGCCGTGACCGACACCCAGATCAACCGCTCGTCGTCGGCACGGAGCTCGGGGTGGTCGAGGCCGAGCGCGGCGAGCGCGCCGGGCAGCTCACCCTCGAGCACGATGTCGGCGTCGGCGACCAACCGGCGGAACTGCGCGGCGCCGTCGGCGGACGCGAGATCGAGGACCACGCCGCGCTTCGAGGTGTTGTAGTTCCACCACCAGAGGCTGCGCTCGGGATCGTCGACGTCGTCGGCGAACGGCCCGTAGGTGCGGCTGGCGTGTCCGCCCGGCGGCTCGACGACGATCACGTCGGCACCGAGGTCGCCCAGCATCTTGCCCGCCAGCGCCGGCGTGCTCCGACGCCAGCTCCACCACCTTCAGCCCGTCGAGCGAGCCGACTGCCCCGTCAGAGTCCGCTCACGTGATGCCGTCCTTGGCCAGCTGGTCGATCTCGTCGTCGTCGAGGCCGAGCAGCTCCGACAGCACCTGGCGGGTGTGCTCGCCGAGGCACGGTCCGCCCCGCTCGATCGACCAGTCGGTCTCGGAGAAGTGCACGGGGATGCCGTCGACGCGCACGTCGCCCATCTCGGAGTGGTGCGCCGTCGGCCACAAGCCCCATTCGCTGGTCGCGGGATCGTGGTCGATGCGGTCTGCGGGTCGCGCCACCGCCGCCGCGGGAACGCCCGCCGCGCGCAGTGACTCCGCCACCGCGAACCGGTCGCGCGTGCGTGTCCACTCGGCGATGCGGGCGTCGAGCGCGTCCTGCACCGCGGCGCGCTCGGCGAGCGTGTCGTTGCGCGCGTCGGTGGCCCACGGCTCGGCGATCACCGCCGCCATGCGCTGCCAGTCGTCGTCGTCACGACACGCGATGGCGACCCAGTTGTCGTCGCCCTCGCACGGGTAGATGCCGTGCGGCACTCGCAATGGTGCGTGGCTGTGGTTCGAGTCGGGTTCGCCGTCGCGTCGCAGCGGCCGGCCGTTGACGGTGTAGTCGAGGAGGTCGGGACCGACCAGCGTGGTGCCGGCCTCGGTGCACGACATGTCGATCCACTGGCCCTCACCGGTGCGGTTGCGGTGGATCAACCCGGCCAGGATCGCGACCGCCATGATGTCGGCGCCCATGTGGTCCATGTAGGAGTAGCCCCACCCCGCGGGTGCCTCGCCGGGCAACCCCGAGCTGAACGTGAGCCCGCTCACCGCCTGCACGATCGGGCCCCAGGTCTTGAACGAGGTGTTCGGACCCCACGCGCCGAAGCCGGAGTTCGACACGTAGACGATGTCGGGCTTGATCGCGCGCAGTTCGTCGTAGGAGAAGCCCATGCGGGCCATCACGCCGGCGGCGAAGTTCTCGGTGACCACGTCGGACTCCGCGACGAGCGCGCGCAGCAGCTGCTTGCCCCGCTCCTCGCGCAGGTTGAGCGTGATGCCGAGCTTCTCGACGTTGTGGTTGTTGAACCCGCTGCCGAACTCGATGCCGCGCCGGTCGTCGACGAACGGTCCCGCGCCGCGCACGATGTCCCACGTGCCCTGCTTCACCGGATCCTCGACCCGGATCACCTGCGCACCGACGGCGGCGAGGTAGCGCGTCGCGCCCGCGCCGGCGAGCTGGCCGCTCAGGTCGCAGATGCGGATGTGGGAGAGCGCACCCACTCAGCGCACCCGCATGGGCACCGACGTGTAGCCCCGCACGGTCGACGTGTGGATGCGCTCGAGGCGGCTCTCGTCGATCTCCCACGTGGGGTAGCGCTTCAGCGTCTCGTGCAACGCGACGCGGCCTTCGAGTCGCGCCACCGCGGCGCCGATGCAGAAGTGCGCGCCGTACCCGAAGCCGAGCTGCCGGTCGATCTCGCGGTGGATGTCGAAGCGGTCGGGGTCGGGGAAGTGGCGCTCGTCGCGGTCGGCCGAACCGTTGAGGAACGAGATGCGCGCGCCGCGCGGGATGGTGACGCCGTGCAGCTCGACGTCGCGCGCGACCCACCGCGACTGCACCGGCGACGGCGCCTCGTAGCGCAGCAGCTCCTCGACCGCGTTGCCGAGCAACGACGGGTCGTCGACCAGCTCCTGGCGCTGGTCGGGGTGTTGGGCGAGCGTGACCGCGCCGAACCCGAGCATGCGGGCGACGGTCTCGGTGCCCGCGAGCGAGATGAGCTGCACGAAGCCCAGGATCTCCTCGAGCGTGAGGGTGCGGGTCTTCCCGTCCTCCTCGATCTCGGCGTGCACGAGGCCGGTGAGCAGGTCGTCCTGCGGGTCCTTGCGTCGCTGCTCCATGAGCTCGGGGATGATGGCGAACGCCTCCTGCCCGATCTCGCCGTTCTTCGCCACCATCGACGACATCGACACCATGCCGCCCTGGTGGGTGTCGCCCTCCTCGACGTGGAGCGTCTTGGTGGCGAGCTCGCGGAACGTCGCCGCGTACCCCTCCGGATAACCGACGAGGGCGAGGATCACGGTGGGCGGGAGCAGCCCTGCGAACGCACCGATGTAGTCGAACTCGTCTTCGCCCTGCACGGTGTCGAGGAACATGTTGCACAACTCGCGGACACGCCGTTCGAGGTCCGAGATCGCGCGCGGGGTGAAGGCCCGGGCCACCAGCTTGCGCAGCCGCGTGTGCGCCGGCGGGTCCTTCATGATCATCATCTCGATGTTCTCGTAGGGCTCCGGCGCGATCATCTCGAGGACGATGCCGTGGCCCGACCGGAACGTGTCGGTGTCGACCAGCCCGTTGAGGACGTCGTCGTACCGGCTCAGCGCGTAGAAGTCGTGCTGCTCGTTGAAGTAGACGGGCGCCTCGTCACGGAGCCGACGCCAGACCGGATAGGGATCGGCGTCGATCGTGTAGTCCCACGGGTCGTAGTAGACGTCAGTGGCGGTCATGGCGCGAGGCTACGCGAGTCGTCAGCCTCGGATGGCCCGGATGATCGCGTCGGGGTCGAGGGGCTGATCGGTGACGATCACGCCGTGCTGCGCGAGCGCGTCGGCGATGGCGTTGAACACCGCCGCCGGCGCCGCGATGGCCCCACCCTCACCGACGCCCTTGTAGCCCCCGACGGTCGCCGCCGGTGACTCGATGTGGAAGGTGTCGATGGTCGGGATCTCGTGGACGGTGGGCAGCAGGTAGTCCATGAACGTGGACGCCAGCGGGTTGCCGTCGTCGTCGTAGACGTTGTGCTCGTAGAGCAGCCCGCCGATGCCCTGGGCGACACCGCCGTGCACCTGGCCGTCGACGATGTTCGGGTTGATCATCCGGCCGCAGTCCTCCGACACCACGTAGCGGAGGATCTCCACCTTGCCGGTGGCGGGGTCGACCTCGACCGTCGCGCCGTGCGCCGCGTTCGACCACATGTTGGTGGGAGCGACGCTGCGGTGGACGACCTCGAGCGTGCGGTCGAGCTCGGGCGGCAGCGTGCCCGACTGCTGGTACGCGGCCCACGCCACCTGTTGCACCGGCACCGACTTGGTGGGCGTGCCCTTCACCGACACGGTGCCCTCGGCGACCTCGAGGTCGTCGGGTGACGCCTCGAGCAGGTGGGCGGCGATGGCGACGACCTTGTCGCGCAGGAGGATCGACGCCTCGGTGACGGCCTGGCCGATCATCGGGCCGCTGCGACTGCCGCCGGTGCCGGGACCGAACGGCGCGCTGTCGGTGTCGCCCTGACGCACGGTGACGTCGAGGTAGTCGACGCCGAGGTTCTCGGCGACGAGCTGCGCGGTGGTGGTCTCGAGTCCCTGACCGTGCGCGCCGGAACCGATGAACACGTCGACCCGGCCGTCGGGGTGCATGCGGATGTTCGCGGGATCGGTGGCGTAGGCGCCGACGTTGGTCTGCGGCTCCACGTACACCGCGAGCCCGACGCCGAGGTAGCGACCTTCGGCGGTTGCCTTCGCCTGCGCGGCGCGGAACTCGTCGTACCCGAGCTCCTCGGCGACCTGGTCGAGGGTCTCGGCCGGCGTGACGAACTCGATGCTCATGCCGCCCGGGCACAGGTACGGGAGGTCGGAGGTCTGGAGGATGTTGCGGCGACGGAACTCGAGCGGGTCGAGCCCGATCTCGCGCGCGACGCGGTCCATCATCTCCTCGCGCGCGGTCGTCTCCATCATCCACGGGCCGCGGTACGCGGCGCTGCCGCACGTGTTCGTGTACACGGTGGTGCTCGACCAGCCGAGGTGCTGCACCTTGTAGGGCCCGGTGAACAGCATGCCGACGAGCGGTCCCGCGGAACCGCCGGGCATGGGGAACGCGCCGGAGTCGTCGAAGTGCGCGATGTCGCAGGCCTGGATGATGCCGTCGGCGTCGACGCTCATCGTCGCGTCGACGCGCTCCTGGCGCGCGTGCGCCGACGCGATCAGGTTCTCGCGTCGGTCTTCGGTCCACTTGACCGTCGCGTTGAGCATGTGCGCAGCCATGACGACGGAGATCTCGTCGCGCCCGACGAACGACTTCAGGCCGAAGCCACCGCCGACGTCGCCGATCTGCACCCGGACGTTGTTCTCGGGCACACCCGTCGCGCGCGAGAACACCAGCCGCGCCTCGTGCGGGTTCTGGCTCGCGTGCCACACGTCGAGACGCTGGTCGAACGGCTCCCAGCGCGCGGTCACCGCGCGGCACTCCATCGGCACCGCGCTGTAGCGGTGCTGCACGAAGCTCTCCGACACCTTGTGCGTCGCGCCGTCGAGTGCTTCACGACCGTCGTCGCTGAGCGGAACGGCCATCTCCATGAGGATGTTGTTGGCGCGGTTCGGATGGATGAGGTCGTCGCCCGCGAGCGCGGCGTCGTAGGTGAGGATCGGGCTCAGCGGCTCGTAGTCGACCTCGACGAGCTCGGCGGCGTCTTCCGCGAGGTAGCGGCTGGTGGCGACGATCAACGCGATCGGGTCGCCGACGAAGCGCACGTCGTCGATCGAGAGCGGGAACATCGGCGCCATGAAGTCTTCGGCGCCCTGGAACATCGACGGGTACATCGAGACCGCGACGCGCGGGTTCAGCTCCGCTCCGGTGAGCACCGCGACCACGCCGGGAAGCTCGCGCGCGGCGGTCACGTCGAGGCGCGTGATCTTCGCCCGCGCCAGGTCGCTGCGCACGAAGTGCGCGTGCAGCATGCGCGGGAGCTCGACGTCGTCGGTGTACCGACCGCGGCCGGTGAGCAGGCGGGGGTCTTCCTTGCGGAGGACGGCCTGGCCGACGAAGCGCCCGGCCGCCGTTGGGTTGGGAAGTTGTGTGGGAGCGGTCATGCGGTCGCGTTCAGGCGGTCGCGCACCCACTGGAGGCTGTTGGGACCCTTCTCCATCACGCCTTCCCAGCCGGCGAGCAGCTGGTCGACGGCGGCGCGGTCGGCGATCACACCCAGGATCTCGACCGTGAGCGCCTCGACCGGCAGGTCGTCGACCCGGGTGTCGCCGACCGGATCCATCTCCACCGACCCGGCCGGCTCGGCCATCGCGTACAGCTCGCCGGTGGCGGCGACCCACGAGAGCTCGGTGCGCATGCCGTTGGCGTCCGACCACTCGCGGCCGAACTCGGTCTCGTCCGACTCGCGTCGGCGAGGATCGGCGTCGTAGAACTCTTCGATGTCCATGGTCACCTTCGTGTGAGACCCACCAGGGCTGGTGCGAGTGCCCGCCATTCTGCCCGGGGGAAGTCGGTGCGCTCGGCACCGGTGACGGCCTGGACGCACACGTGGTCGGCGCCGGCGTCGAGGTGGGCCTGCACCCGGGCCGCGATGGTGGCCTCGTCACCCCACACCACCACGTGGTCGACCAGCCGATCGCTGCCGCCGTCGGCGAAGTCGTCCTCGCCGAAGCCGAGCCGGCGCCAGTTGTTCACGTAGTTCGGCAGCTGCAGGTAGACGCTCAGGCCCTCGCGCGCGACGGCGCGGGCCTTGGCGGCGTCGGTCTCGAGCACCACGTGCTGCTCGGGGGCGAGGAGCGGGCCGTCACCGAGCTCGGCGCGGGCCACCTCGGTGTGTTCGGGCGTGACGAGGTAGGGGTGCGCGCCCCGCGCGCGATCGCGCGCGAGCCCCAACATCTTCGGGCCGAGGGCGGCGAGCACGCGCCGGTCGGGCGGCACGGTGGGGGCGACCTCGTCGAGCTCGTCGAGGTAGGCGCGGGTCTTGGCCAGTGGCTTCGTGTACTCGCCCGGGTGGCTGTTGTCGATGAGCAGGTGGTGGCTCACGCCGATGCCGAGGAGCGTGCGGCCGGCGAAGTCGGCCTCGAGCGCGGCGAAGCCCTCACCGACGTGCGCGGCGCTGTGCATCCAGAGGTTGAGGATGCCGGTCGCCGCCACCAGCGTGGTGGTGGCATCGAGGAGCTCACGGAGCGCGCCGAACACGTCGCCGCCGACGTCGGGGATCCACGCCGCGGTGTACCCCAGCTCCTGGAGCTCGGCCACCGCCTCCCGCTTCTCGGCCTCGTCGCCGTACCGCAGCTCACCGCTCCAGATGCCGATCCCACTGAGGTCCATGGGTGCATCGTCCTCGCAACCGCGCAGTCATCGCAACCCGTGGCCTCGCCGATCCCGGTAGGGTGCCGCGAATGGCTGACTTCGGGGGGAAGCAAGCGGTCGTCACCGGCGCGGCGTCGGGGATCGGTCGGGCCACCGCCAAGGCGCTGGCCGACGCCGGTGCCACCGTGACGCTGCTCGACGTGAACGACGAGATGGGTGCGAGCGCGGCCGAGGCAGCCGGCGGCACGTACGTGCACCTCGACGTGTCGAACCCCGACGAGTGGCGATCGCTCTTCGCGTCGTTCGATCGCCTCGACCTCCTGCACCTCAACGCCGGCATCTACGACACCGACCTGGCCGACATCACCGGCATCTCCGACGCCCGCTACCGCGCGTACACCGGCGTCAACATCGACGGCGTGTTCTTCGGGCTGCGCGAGGCGATCCCGCTGCTCGAGCAGGCGCAACGGCGCGGTGGTGGTGACGTCGTCGATGGCGGGGATCATGCCGCTGCCCGCGAACCCGCTCTACGCGCTCACCAAGTGGAGCCTCATCGGCCTGGTCCGCAGCATCCACGGCGAGCTCGAGCGGCGCGGCATCCGCATCAACGCGGTGTGCCCGGGCGCGGTCGCGACCCCGCTCATGGGCGACGACCCCCACGGCTGGTTCGAGGAGAAGGGCATCGTCGCGTTCGAACCCGAGGACCTCGCGGCGACGGTCGTCGATCTGCTCGCCTCCGATCGCAGCGGCGAGGCGGTGCTGCACCGTCCACCGTGGCCACCGGAGGCGTTCGAGTTCGCGAGGCTCCCGGCGCACTGACGGGGCGGCGGACTCGGCGGACCTGGCGACGACGTGGGCGTCGACGACTCGGCCACCCCACGACTGCGCGTCCGAGGGCTCGACGCCGGCTACGGCCGGGTGCAGGTGCTCTTCGGGCTCGACCTCGACGTCGCGCCCGGCGAAGCGGTCGCGATCCTCGGCACCAACGGCGCCGGCAAGACCACCCTGCTGCGCGCGGTCAGCGGGCTGCTGACGCCCACCGCGGGCACGATCGAGCTCGACGGCGACGACCTCGCGCGCGTCAGCGCGGAGACGCGCGCGCGGCGCGGCATCGTGCAGGTGCGCGGCGCCGACGTGTTCGACGGGCTCACGGTCGACGAGAACCTGCGCGCCGCGCTGGTCGCGCATCCCGAAGCGCGGCGCGACGCGGCCACGCGCATCGCGCGCGTCTACGACGTGTTCCCCGCCCTCGCCGCGCACCGCAAGCAGGACGCGGCGTCGCTCTCCGGCGGTGAGCAGCAGATGGTGGCGCTCGGGTGCGCGCTGCTGTTCGAGCCGAAGCTCCTGTTGGTCGACGAGCTGTCGCTCGGTCTCGCGCCGCTCGTCGTGCAACGGCTGCTCGACGTGCTCCGCGCCCTGCGAGACGACGGCCAGTCGATGGTGGTGGTCGAGCAGTCGCTCGCGGTCGCGGCGCGCCTCACCGATCGCGTGGTGTTCGTGGAGAAGGGCGCGGTGCGCTTCGACGGCGCGCCCGGCGACCTCGAAGCCGACGAGGAGCTCGCCCGGTCGGTCTTCCTCGGGCCCAGTCGCGACAGACCACCAGGTCGGGGTACGGCGTGATCACCCTGCACGGTTGGGAGATCAGCCAGCAGCTGCTGCTGAGCGGGATCGTGCAGGGCCTGGCCTACGCGGTGCTGGGCGCCGGCATCGTGCTCGTGTACCGCGCCAGCGGCGTCATCAACTTCGCGGTGGCCGCGTTCGGCACGACCGCGCTGGCGTTCATGGCCGTGCTGCTCGGCGGGGGAGTGGCCGACTGGCACCCGCCGTTCTGGGTCGCGGCCGCGCTCGCGACGCTTGCGGCCGCGCTCGCGGGTTCGCTGGCCGAGTGGGCGGTGATCCGCCGTCTGGCCGACGCGCCTCGGCTGGTCGTGCTGGTGGCGACGATCGGGATCGCGCAGGTGCTGCTGCTCGTCGCGCTGCTGCTACCCGAGGTCGTCGCAGGTGGCTTCTTCCCGCCGTTGCTCGACTGGACGTGGACCGCCAGCCCCGAGCTGCTGGTGCAGGGTCGCGACTGGAGCGTGCTCGTCGTCATCCCCGTGCTCGTGGTGCTGCTCGGCGCGTTCCTCACCCGCACCCGCATGGGCCTGATGGTGCGGGCGTCGGCGGCGAACCCCGACAAGGCGCGGCTGGTGGGCATCCGCGTGTTCCGCACCGCCAACGTGGTGTGGGCGATCTCCGCCGCGCTGGCGGCGGTGGCGGCGATCACCCTCGCGCCCGTGCGCGGCGTGTCGCTGGCCGGTGCCGCGGCCGCGGGTGGCGCGCTCAGCTACCAGTTGCTCCTGCGCGCGTTGGTGGTGGCGCTGCTGGCGCGCATGCGCTCGTTGCCGATCGCGTTGGTCGCGGGCATCGGCGTGGGGATCGTCGAGGTGATCCTGCAGCAGAACGTCGATCCGAGCGATCTCGGCGTCACCGAGCTGTGGCTGTTCGTGGCGACGCTCGTGATCGTGCTCGTGTTCTCGCGGCTGTCGCAGCGCTCGGGACAAGGCGGCATCGACGACGGCGGGTGGAAGGTCACCGCCTCGACGCCGGTGCGCGTCGTCGACCCCGCCGGACCGTGGTGGTCGCGCCACCTCGGCCGCATCGGTGTCGTCGCGCTCTTCGGCGCGCTGGTGCTGATCCCGGTGTTCTTCTCGCGTGCGTCGGAGTCGTTCCTCTGGACCCGCGTGCTGATCTTCGCCATCGCCGGCTGCTCGCTCACCATCCTCACCGGATGGGCCGGCCAGGTGTCGCTCGGGCAGTTCGGGTTCGCCGCCGTCGGCGGGCTCGTCACCGTGAAGCTGGTCGGCGACGACGGCATCCTCGGCCTGCACCACCTGCCGTGGGCCGTCGCGGTCGCGATCGGCGTGCTGGTGGGCGCGCTGGTGGCGGTGCTCATCGGACTGCCCGCGCTGCGGATCCCCGGGCTCTACCTCGCGGTGACCACGCTGGCGTTCGCGGTGTTCGTGTCGGTGTGGTTGGTGGCGCAGGGGACGTTCCTCGACACCAGCGGGCTGCTGCCCACGCTGGCCAAGCCCGACGCGGGCATCGTCGACTTCTCGTCGCGCCGCTCCTACTACTACCTGTGCCTGGCGTTCCTGCTCGCGTGCGTGGCGCTGGTCGCGCAGTTGCGCCGCACCGGCATCGGCCGGTCGGTGATCGCGGTGCGCGACAACCCGTCGTCGGCCGCGGGCATGACCATCTCGACCACGCGCATGAAGCTGCTCGCGTTCGCAGTGTCGGGGGGCATGGCCGCGCTGGCGGGCTGTCTGCTCGTGACGTTGCTGCCGAGCAACACGCCGGCGGTGACGTTCGCGCCCGAGGAGTCGGTGAAGGTCGTCGCCATCGTGGTGATCGGTGGCCTGGGCGCGTTCGTGGGTCCGGTGCTCGGCGCGTTGTGGGTGGTGGGCCTGCCCGCGATCTGGCCCGACGAACCGATCGTGCCCTTCCTCGTGTCCGGCGTCGGCATCCTCGCCATCCTCCTCTTCGCCCCCGGCGGCCTCGCCGGCATCCTCCGCACCGCCGAGGCCTGGCTGATGGACCGCCGCCCACCGCGCGAGTCCACCCCACCAGTACGAACCGGCGTCAGTTCGGCGGTCCATGTCCGCCCAACTGACGCCGGTTCGCCAGCAGGGGACGGTGACTGGCTGGTCGCGACGGGGATGACGGTGACCTTCGGGGGACGGGTGGCGGTCGACCACGTCGACCTCCGGGTCGGCCCACGCGAGCTCGTCGGACTCATCGGCACCAACGGCGCGGGGAAGTCAACGCTGATGAACGCGATCGGTGGCTTCGTGCCCGCCGTGGGCCAGGTCGAGGTGCTCGGCCACGACGTCACCGATCTGCCCGCGTACCGACGCCACCGGCTCGGACTCGGGCGCACGTTCCAGGCCGGCGCGTCTCTACGACGACCTCACCGTGCGCGAGACCGTGATGGTCGCGCTCGAGGCGCGTGACCGGTCGCGCGTCCTGCCGTCGATGCTGCACGTGCCGCCGTCACCGCGCGAGGAACGACGCAAGCGCGCCGAGGCCGACGACATCCTCGCCGCCCTCGCGCTCGGTGACACCGCCGACCAGCCTGCGGCCGCGTTGTCGACGGGGACACGACGACTCGTCGAGTTGGCCGGTCAGCTCGCGCTCGGCGCGCGCGTCGTGCTGCTCGACGAACCGACCGCGGGGCTCTCCCAGCGCGAGACCGAAGCGTTCGGTCCGCGGCTACAAGAGATCCAACGCGACCTCGACGCCGCCGTGCTCCTCATCGAGCACGACATGCCGTTGGTGATGTCGGTGAGCGACCGCGTGTACTGCCTCGAGGCCGGGCTCGTGATCGCGGAGGGAAGCCCCGCCGACGTGCGCGCCGACTCGCTGGTGATCGCCAGCTACTTGGGTGCGGCAGACGCCGACCCTGCCGCCGGCGGTGGCACCACCCGGAACGCACCGCGCATGAAGGGGTGGATGCGGCAGAAGTAGGTGTACGTGCCTGCCGCGAGGTCGGCGGGTGTGGTCCACGTGTCGCTGCCCGAGGTGGGCTGACCCGCGTTGCCGAGCTGGCCGGAATCGAACTGCACGTCGGCATCGGCGAGCGGGTAGGCGACGCCGGTGGACGCGGTGCACGGCGCCTTGCACGCGGTGATCGAGTGCCACACGTTCTGGTCGGTGGCGTCGAAGTTGTCGAACGTGATCGTCTGACCCTGGGTGACGGTCGGGATCTTGCCGTTGGCGGCGAGGTCACCGGCGCCGTACTCGAAGCTGCCGATCGGGATCGTGGTCGCGAGCGGGCCCGAGGCGGCCTTGCTGGCGTTCAGGAACGTCGTGGTGGGCTTCCCGCCGTGGTTGTCGTTCTCGGGGAGGTGACCGTGGGTGAGCACACCCTTCTGGTCGACCGGGCCGGTGAACGGGTCGTGCCCGCCCGGTCCGTCGTACATCCACACGACCCCGAGGCCCATCGACTCGTACCACGACGCCCGGCGCGTGTCGTAGGTCGTCGAGATGCTCAGCGTGTCGCCCGCCTTCACCGCCACGTCCCAGTCGTCGGGCGTGGTGGTCATCGACACGTCCCACGACACCGCGCCCGTGGGCTCGTAGTACTTCGCCTTCGACGTGAAGATCTTCTTGGTCTGGTCACCGCGGGTCACCGAGAACGTGTCGTAGAGCCCGCCGGGGTGGAGGTGGCCGAACGTCTTCACCAGCACGCCGTCGTTCGGCACCGTGTACGTGTTGACGTGCGGTGCGCTCGGATCGTCGTCGGGATACGTGAACTTGCCGTCGGTGCCGCTGCCCTTGTGCACGTCGAAGACCGGGTACACCTTGCCGTTCTGCACGTCGAGCCAGATCGGGTGCACGTCCTTCATGGACGACGCCTTCGGCGACGACGCGGGCACGAAGTCGACGTCGTAGGTGAGTGACACCGTGTACGGCTTCGGCGTGAGGTTGTGGACCATGTAGTTGAGGTACCAGGCGTCGTTGACGGAGTACCGGTAGCCGTACGGCGCGGGGAGCTCGAGCGCGGTCTTCTCCTCACCCGCGGGGATGAACCGCTCCGGGTAGATCGGGAACGTGGTGTCGCGACGGTTCGCGACCGCCCACACGCCGTGGTGCAGGTGCAGCACGTCGACCGGCGGCACCTTCCCGTTCGCCAGCTTCAGGTTGGGCTTGAACCCGACGATCCAGCCGTCTTCCTTCGGCTGGGGGATCAGGTACTTGTTCGTCTGGATGATGTTCTGGCCCGGCTTGATGTCGAGCGGCCCGTATTCGAAGTGCAGGTGCTCCACGCCGTTCTTGTCCGGCGTCGCCGGCGCGGTGGTGGTCGTGCTCGGGGCGGGTTGGCCCGACGTGACGCTGGTCTGCGCCTGCGCGCTGGTCTCGCTCAGCGCGGTCGCGGCGATCCCGCCGGCGACGAGCAGCGCCAGTGCGATGGAGAGGACGGCCCTCTTCAATGGGCGGCTGCGCATCCGCATCACGGTAGCGACGGACCTTCCCCGGAAGCGCGCGCTGGCACGAAGGTGCGCGATCTGCTCGAATCGGACTCGGTGTCCGACGATGCGGCGACGGCGAGGGCGGAGTGGCGCGCCGAAGAGGAGCAGTGGTCGCGCGCCGCGCTCGAGCGCTGGGAGCACGGCCGCGGCCTCGCCGACATCGTGCGTGACTGCATGCACCGCGGTGACACGGTGACGTTCGGGTTCCCGTCAGTCGCCTGGACAGGCGTCGTCGTCGCCGTGGGTCGCGACGTCGCACGTGCATCGACACCGGCGTCACCCGGGTGGACATCCGGCTCGGAACCGACGCGCCCTTCGTGCTCCGCGTCGCGCGGCACGCACGTCGACGCCATGCCGCAAGGGGCGCCGCGGGGTGCGATGACAGCACGCTCACCACGTTCACGGCCCGGTTGCGGGAGGTCGACGGCACAGCACTGTGCATCGGCACGTCGGCCGGTCCGCTCGAGGGTCGTCTCCGGATCGGCGTCGACCAGCTGCGCGTGACCGACGCCGACGGCGGTGTGGCCTACGTGCCCATCGATTCCGTCTGGTGGCTGCGCCCGCTCGACGACTGATCGTCGCCCGGCAGCGCCGCCAGCCACGCCAGCAGCTCGTCGCGCAGGAAGCGCAGCTCCCGCCCGCCGGGGAAGCGGTGGCAGGGGACCCGTCCCTCGCGGACCATTCGCCGCAGGTACTCCACGTTCACCTGGAGCAGCTCGGCCGCCATCGCCGCGGTGAGCACCGGGGGGAAGTCGGAGCCCAACTCGGGCGACACGTCCACGGCCCGTCACCGTAGTGCCGGGAATGTCCGGTTCGATAGGGGTTGACCAGTATCACCGTAAACGTGCATACTGCCCGGGTTGGTGGAAACCGGACATTCCGGTCACGAAGGGGACGCTACCCATGCCGACGGCCACGGCAACCGGTGCCCGAGGAGTCGACGGCCTGCCGCCGTCGGTCGCGTCCGTCGGGTCCGGGTCCGCGTCCGGGTCTGCGCCTCGACGCCGCGGTCGGGTGTCGCGAGGCCACGTGGTCATGGCGCTGGCCGGGATCGTCGGCGTCGTCCTGTCGTTCGCGGTGCTGCGGAGCCGCGAAGGCGAGACCGCGGTGCTCGTGGCCGCGCACGAGATCCGCGCCGGTGAGACGATCACCGCGTCCGACTTCCGCACCGTCCGCGTCACACTGACCCCCGAGGTGCTGGCGACGGTCGCCCAGGCCCGCGACGGTCGTCGCCTCCGGGGCCGCATCGCCGGGAACACGATCGCCGAAGGTGAGCTCGTCACCACTCGCACGATGCGGTCACGCGCCGCGCCGCACGGCTTGCGTGCGATGAGCATTCCGATCGATCCGGCGCGAGCCGTCGGTGGTCGCCTCGCGGCCGGTGATCGCGTCGACGTGTTGTTCGCCGGTCAGCAGGCGGTGTCGATCATCGTGGTCGACGCGCCGGTGCTCGCCGTCGACGCGCGTGGTCGCGGCGGGATCGGTGAGTCCGCCAGTCCGTTCACGGTGACGGTCGGCGTGACTGCCCGCCAGTCGCAACTCGTCGCCGCGGCCGTCGCCGACGGCGAGATCTCACTCGCCCGCACGACCGGCGCCGACTCGGCGCGCGGCACTGCACCCGAGTCGCTCGATCGGGTCGGCGCCGAGGACTCGAGCGTCGGATGAACCCGTTGGAGCGGCCGGTGGAGCCGTCGGTGGCGCTGGTCTTCTCGCCCGAGACCTGGGTCGAGGACCTGCATCGCCACCTCGCGCATCACGGTGGCGCCCGCGTCCGTCAGGTCGTGGTCGAACCCTCGGTCGCGCTCGACGAGGAGTACGACGTCCTGGTCGTCAGTGACCGGTGGCCGGCCCTCACCTACGGCTTCGTCCGCGCCGTCCACGCCCGGGGTCGGGCGCTGCTCGGCGTCTTCGACCCGGAGGAACCCGCGGGCAAGGATCATCTCGTCGGCCTCGGCGTCGATGCGACCATCGCCGCCGACGCCCAGGTCGCCGAGTTCGTGGTGGTCCTCCGGGAACTCGATGGCACCAGTTCGCGACCGACGGAGCTCGTCGACGTGGACGCATCACGACCTTCGACGCCCGACGACGAACCGGCGGGCACCGTCGTCGCGGTGTCCGGGGCGCGAGGGAGCGGGGTCACCGAGGTCGCGCTCGGCGTGGCGGTCGCCTTGGCGGAACGTCGCCGCTCCGTCCTGCTCATCGACGCCCACGAGGCTGCGCCCGCGGTCGCGGGGCGCCTGGGCCTGGGCCTCGAGCCCAACCTCCGCACCGCGGTCGACGCGTGCGCGCACGGCCTCGGCGCCCTCGACGACTGCGTCGTCGCCGTGGTCGACCGCGGTGTCGTGCGCCTCGGTGCCATCGCCGGCCACCCGAGCGCGATCGCGGCGGCGCAAGTGAGCACGCAAGATGTGCTCGACGTCGTCGCCGCAGCGCGACGGACTCACGACTTCGTGATCGTCGACCTCGAGGAACGGTCGCCGACGGCGCGCGCGGTCACCGGGGTCGCCGACGCGGTGGTCGGTGTCGTGCACGCCAGTCCCGTCGGCGTGGTTCGCGCACTCGAATGGACGGTCGACACGGTCGGGCGCGCCACGTCCACGCCGCTGCACCTCGTGGTGAACCACGCGCCCGCGCAGTCGGTTCCGTCAGGAGGAGATCCGCACGGAGATCGAACGCACGATCCGACCCACGTCGCTCGACTGGTGTCCCCACGACCGTGCTGTCGAGTCGGCGGCCTGGGACGGCGTCCCGGTTGCTCGCGGCGCGTTCCACACAGCCTGCGCCGCGCACCGGCGACGCGCTCGATCCCGGAGCGCGGCACACCCGACGGCGGTGGACGCGATGACCGCCGACGCGTACGACGCGATCCGCCGCGAGGTGCACGTGCGGATCGATCGCCGACGCCTCCGACCGGATGTCGACCTCGAGGCGGTGCGCGGCGAGGTGGGCGCGACGGTCGACGAGTACCAGCGCGCGGCGATGCTCGGCGAGCACCTGCCGCTCTCCGACCCGTCCGACCTCGCCGATCGGGTGTTGCGATCGATCACCGACCTCGGCCCCCTGACCGACCTGCTGGCGCGGCGCGACGTCGAGGAGATCTTCATCGAGGGTCCTCGTGTCTCCTACCTCGACGGCTCGGGTCGCCTCCGTGGGCTCACGGTGCCGACCAGCGAGGCCGAGAACCGCCAGGTCGTCGAGCGGATGCTCGCCGCCACCGATCGGCAGCTCAACACCAAGCACCCGATGGTGCAGGCACGCGTGCTCGGTGGATCGGCGCGTCTCACCGCCGCCATCCCGCCGGTGGGCGACCAGTTGTCCGCGACGGTGCGGCGCTACGTGGTCCGCAACGTGACGCTGGCCGACCTCGTGGCCCGCGATTCGATGTCGCAGCAGGCGGCCGCGTTCCTGCACCTGCTCATGCAGCTGCGCAGCCGGGTCACGGTCTCGGGCGAACCGGGCGCGGGCAAGACCACGCTGCTGGCGGCGCTGCTCGCGGCCGCGCCCGCGAGTCACTGCGTGCGGGCGTGCGAGGAGATCCGCGAGCTGGCGGTGCCGATCACCCACGGTTCGTACTACGAGGTGCGGCCGCCGGCGCTCGACGGCACCGGCGAGATCACCCTGCGCGACCTGGTGAAGTTCGTCCTGGCGATGCGGCCGGATCGGATCGTCGTGGGGGAGGTGCGCGGTTCCGAGGCGTTCGAGCTCAGTCGGGCGGTCAACGCCGGCTGCGGGTTCCTGTGCACCGTGCACGCGAACAGCGCGTCGGAAGCGCTCGACGCGCTCGTCAACGCCGCGCTCATGGCGGGCGAGAACGTCACCGAGCGCATCGTCCGCAAGGTGTTCTCCGAGTCGCTCGACGTCGTCGTGCACCTCGATCGCGACGACGTCGTCGGTGGCGACAACGAGAGCATCCGCCGTCGGGTCGTCGAGATCGCGGCGGTCGTCCCCGCGCTGCGCGACGACTTCACCGTCGAGCCGTTGTTCGTGCGCGACGACCGACGGGGCCCGCTGCGCTGGACCGGTGCGCTCCCGCCGTCGTTGGCCACGCGCCTGGAGCGTGTGAGCGACGCCGGGGTGCACGACGTCCTCGCCGCGGTGGGGAGCACCTCGTGACGCTCCTGGCCGCACTCGCGGTGGGCGCGTTCTGCGTGCTGCTCGCGGGTCACCTCGTCGGACGGCCGGTCGAGGTGCGGCGTTGGTCGCGTTCGGGAGACCAGGGCGCGACCGCGCGCCTCTGGCTCGCGCAGGCGGGGGCGCGCGTGTCGCCCACGCAGTTCGTGGTCGGTTCGCTCGGGGTCGGTGTCGCCGCGTTCGCGGTCACCTTCTTCGTCACCGGTACCGCGCTCGTTGCGTTCGTGCCCGCGGTCGCGGCGGCGATGCTCCCACGGGCGTACTTCGGACGTCGGCGCGCGGCACGGCTGCGCGAGCTCCAGGCGGCGTGGCCCGACGGTCTGCGCGACGTCGGCGCGTCGCTCGCCGCCGGTCGCTCGCTCGGACACGCGTTGCTCACGTTGGCCGAGACCGGCCCGTCGCCACTGTGCGAGGCGTTCGCCCGGTTCCCGACGCTGTCCCGGATGCTCGGCCCGGTCGGCGCACTCGAGGTGGTGAAGGCGGAGCTCGCCGATCCCACCAGCGACCGGGTGATCGAGGTGTTGATCCTGGCGCAGGAGCGGGGTGGCCCCATCGTGGCCCGGATCCTCGATGACCTCGTGGTCGCGACCACCAAGGACGTGAAGGTGCTCGAGGAGGTCGAGTCGGAAGGCCTCGAGATGAAGCTCAACGCCCGCGCGGTCCTGGTCATGCCGTGGCTGGTCCTGATCGCGTTGACGATTCGCGACGGCGCCTTCCGCGACTTCTACTCGTCGTCGGCCGGCCTCGTCGTCGTGCTGGTCGGCGCGGCCCTCTGCGCGCTCGGCGCGTGGTGGATCGGACGTCTCGGTCGCACGCACGAGGAACGACGCGTGTTCGGCGGCGCTCACCCGTTGGAGGCGTCGCCGTGACCGACACTGCGGTGGCTCTCGGTGTGCTCAGCGTGGGCGTTGCCGCGGTCGGGGTCGCTGCGGTGCTGGTGCCGCCGACCCGGCGGCTCGCACCGCGCGTCAGGCCGTACACGATCGCGGCGCGTGCCCGCTTCGGACGCGGCGTCGACACCACCGACCTGGTCGCCGACTTCGCCAACGGGCCGACCTCGTCATCGAGCGTCGTCCGCCTGTTCGGACCACCCGTCGTCGGGTTGGTGCAGCGGATCGGCCGGCTCCTCGAGCGACGCACCGACGTCGCGCTCGCGCGCTCGTTGCGCCAGGCGGGGTTCACCGACGTCGCTCCTGACGAGTACCGCACCCGCATGGCGGTGCAGGTGTTGGCGTTCGGTGCCGGGGGAGCCGGGTTCGGCGTCCTCGTCTTCCATCGCCCGCTCGCGGCCATCGGGCTCGGCGTGTGCGGGGTCGTGTTCGGGGCGTCGCGCCAACGCGGCCGACTCGAACGGGCCATCGCCGATCGGCGCGAACGGATCCGGCTCGAGCTCTACACGGTGAACCAGCTCCTCGCCATGCACGTGCGCACGGGCGCAGGTCCGGTGCAGGCAACGCAGCGCATCGTCGATCGGGGTCAAGGGATGGTGGTCGACGAGCTCAGCGCGGTGCTCGTGGCGATGCGCAACGGTGTCAGCGAGCCCGCCGCGTTCCGACACGCGGCGGACGTCACGCCTGAACCCGCGGCGGCGCGCACCTACAAGCTCTTCGCTGCGGGCGCCGAGCGCGGCGTCGATCTCGCCGACGGGCTGCGGGCGTTGAGCGAGGACCTCCGCGACTCGCGTCGCGAGGAGATCCGTCAGACCGCGACCAAACGTCGTGCCGCCATGCTCGTCCCCACGATCGCGGTGCTCGCGCCGGTGATGTTGCTGTTCATCGCCGCGCCGTTGCCCTCGATCGTGTTCGGGAGCCGGTGATGCAGATGCACCTCGTGACAACACCTCCCTGTGGAGGCCCATCCGGTCGAGGCACTCGTCCGACCGCCCAACCAAGGAGCACCCATGCACACCTCCCGTCTCCAGACCATCCGTCGTGTCACCCTGCAGGCACTCCGTCGACTCGTCGACCTGATCACGCGCGTGGCGGGCGCCGGATCCCGAAGCGGGGATGACGACCGCGGAATTGCTCGGCAACGCCGCACTGGGGATCGCGGCCCTCGTCGCGATCTGGGCGGTCATGCAGACCCTCGGCCTCGACGTGGTCGACTGGATGCGCGGTCAGCTGCGGGTCTGACCACGATCCAGTACGTCGTGGCGACCGCGCTCTCGTTGCTCCTGTTCGTGACGCTCGCGAACGCGGTCGTCGACCTCTACATACGAGGTGTCGCGCGCGCCGCGGTCGACGAGGCGGCGCGTTCGGGTGCGGCCCTCGACGCCACCGCGGCCGATTGTCGACGACGCGCGAGCGACGTGCTCGACGGGGTCGTCACCGCCGGCGCAGTGCGGGTCACGTGTCGCGAGGTCGGCGGCGCGATGCGGGCCCGGGCTCGGGTCGTGCTCGCGGGGTGGATCCCCGGCATCCCCACGTGGACGATGGACCTGGAGGGCGAAGTGATCAAGGAGCGGGTGCCGTGAGCCGCGGGCCGGAGTCGGGGTTCGTCGCCACCGAGTTCGCTTTCGGGGTCGCGGTGCTGGTGCTCCCGGTCGCGCTGCTCGTGCTCACGTTCCCGCGGTGGTCCGAACGGCAGGTGACCGCACGCGTCGTCGCTCGAGAGGTGGCGCGCCGGGCGGCGCGGGACGGTGTGTGTGACGCCGGCGCGGCGCGGGCTCTCGGCGCGACCATGGCGCGCGAATCTGGGCGTCGCTCCGCGTGACGTCAGCGTCGATCTCGCGTGCGCCGACGGCGCGGGTCTGGCGCCGGGGAGCGACGTCGAGGCTCGGGTCACGGTCGCCATGCCCGCGGTCCAGGTGCCCGGCGTCGGTGCTGTCGGCGTGTGGTCGTGGACGGCTCGTCACCGGGAACCGGTCGACCGCTACGTGTCGGCCCGATGACGGCACATCGGATGGCCAACCACCGATCGGGACGCGAGGCAGGCACGGTGACGCTCTGGTTGCTCGGTGTCTGCATGCTGCTCTTCGCCCTCGGTGGCATCTCCGTCGACCTGTGGCGAGGCTTCTCCGCGCGCCGATCGTTGTCGAACGCGGCGGATGCAGCCGCGCTCGCAGGTGCTTCGGCGATCGACGAGGAGGCCTATCGCCAACGCGGCGTCGTGCAGCTCGACCCCGCGGTCGCGGAGTCGAGGGCGCGGGCGCACGTGACGCGGCAGTTCGACGCCGGCGCGCTCCGTGGTGTCGAGGTGCACGCCGATCGCGACGCGGTCACCGTCGTCGTGCGCGGCGAGATCGGGTTCACGTTGCTGTCGGTGCTGGATCCCGACGGCGATCTGCCCGTCCGCGTGACCGCCACTGCGACCCCCCGGCGGGCAGGATGAGGCGCCTGACCGTCGGCATCACCGCACTGGTGTTGGTGGTCGTCGGACTCGCCCCGCCGGCGGCAGCGCAGACCGCCGGCGGTGGCGAGCTCGGTCCCGACTACGTGCGGGCCACCGCCAGCGACCTCGGCGCGGGCACGTTCCCGGGATCTGGGCTCCCCGCCGTGGCACCGGCGGTCGATCCTCCCTACACGTGGGAGCGCGCCGACACCGGCGGACGGTGCGTCGTGTTCGCGGGCGCGGTCCCAGCCGACCTGGTGCGGTGGGTCTCGCCGCTCCCCGGCCTCGACCTCTTGCCGTACGTACCGATCCAGATCGGCACGTTCCAGGGCGGCGTGGCCGGCGCGGTGCGGCTCGACGGTGACGCGCCGCTCCCACCTGGCGCAGTGCTCGTGGGCACGTTCGTCATCGACACCGCGACCCCGCGCGGCGGCGGACCGGGCACCTACTTCGTGCCGCGCTGCGCGTCACCCGGCGCCCTGCTCCCGCCCGCGCCGCCGGACGCCGCAACCATCTGGCAGCAGACGCCGTTGCCGCGCGCCCACATCCACTCTTCGCCTCCCGGGACCGTCGACTGGCCCGGCATCGTCAACCTCGAGTTCGCGCTTCTGGGGTGACCCGGTGCCCGATGCCCGGGCCACCGTCACGCTCGACGGCTACGTGGTCGACGTCGCCGCACATCCGGTGGCGTACGGATGGGCGTTCGACGACGGCACCACTTCGGTCGGATCGTCGCCCGGCAGCGCCGGGGTCCCGCTCCGGGCGACGTTCCGCCGCCGCGGCGATCACGGCGTCACGCTCTACGTCACCTGGGCGGGTCTCGCCCACGTCACCGCACCCACGCTGGGCCTCGACTTCGGGTTGCAGTACCTCGGGACCGTCACCCTGCCGGTGGCCGGCACCCACCACGTGGCCGAGATCCGGGCGCTCCTCAGGACCCGCTGACTCCCAGTCGAGAGGTGCGCCCCGGGGTAGCGTCGGGCCGTCGAGCGAGTGCCCGGCGTTGCAGCGGAGGCGGCAGATGTTCAGGTCGATCGTGGTGGGGACCGACGGGTCAGACGGGGCGTCGGAGGCGGTGTTGGCCGCGGCCGAGCTCGCCGCCACCCAGCCCGACGCGGTGCTCCACATCGTCACCGTGCAGAAGCCGCTGTCCGGATCGGCGGTGGCCGCCGGTGAGATGGCCGCCGCGGCCCCGGTCGCGGCCGAGCGCAGCTGGGAAGAGGAGATCAAGACCGAGCTCGAGGACGCCCTCTCGAAGGCGGCCGAGACGGCCAAGCGGGTGTGCGACACCCGGATCGAGACCCACGCCCGCTTCGGCAGCCCGGCCGAGGTGCTCTGCGACATCGCCGCCCACCTCCAGGCCGACCTCATCGTGGTCGGCAACCGCGGCATGCAGGGCCGCCGCCGCGTGCTCGGCAGCGTCCCGAACACCGTGTCGCACCACGCGCCCTGCAGCGTGCTGATCGTCGACACCGCGGGCGACCCCGACCCGAGTTAGCGAGCGTGACGGTCGCCGAACCCGCCGCCGCGCCCGCATCCGGGCGGCCCCGGCGCGGGCGCGACCTGCTGGGGTGGTTCCGCAGCCCCCTCAAGACGTTCCTGATCCTCGCCATCGCCGCCGGCGTGTACCTGGTGTGCGTGGTGCCGCACTTCGCCGGCATCGACGAGCCCGCGCACTTCTTCCGCTCGTACCAGATCTCCACCGGCCAGTTCCTCCCCGAGAAGGAGGGGAGCAAGGGCTTCGGCGGCGCGTGCATCCCGCGTGACGTCATCCGCACGCAGCGCGCCGACTCGAGCGTCTACGCCAAGCACGCACTGAAGGGTGTGTTCGACGCCGAGACCGGCAAACCCATCGTCTACAACCCCGGGCCCATCCAGGCGTGCCCGACCGACCCGAGCGAAGGGTTCGTCACGTTCTCGACGTTCCCGTCGTTCGTCCCGTACCTGCCCCAGGCCGCGTCGATCTTCGTCACCCGCAACCTCGGCTTCGGCACTGACGTGATGCTGATCGTCGCCCGCTTCGTCGTGTTGGCCATGTACGTGGCGCTGGTCGGGGTCGCCATCGCCCGGTCGCCGCGCTCGAAGTGGGCGATTGGCCGCGGTGGGCCTGGTGCCGGTGGCGGTGTACCAGAGCGCGTCGTCGATCTCGCACGACGCGTTCACGACGGCCATCGCGCTGGTGGTGGTGTCGTCGGCGCTGCGGGTGCTCGACCCACCCGAGGGCACGTCGACGCGCGCGCTCGTGATCGAAGCGGTCCTGCTGAGCGCGGTGCTCGGTTCGGTGAAGCCGATGTACGTGGTGATCGCCGCGCTGTACCTGTTGCCACTGCTCGCCCGAAGCGAGCGGACGCGAGCGAGGGAGTGGTCGGCCCGAAGCGAGCGAGCGGCGAGTGGTCGGGGCGCGCCGTCGCACCGACCGCTGGCCGCTCGTGTTCGGGCCGGTGGTCGGCGTGGCGGTGTCGGTGCTGTGGAACGCGTCGGCCGGCGACGTGTGGAAGACCGACGCCGGCTACTTCTTCATCAAGGTCGACGACGTCACCCAGAAGCACGAGCTGCTGCACCGGCCGTGGGACTTCGGCGCCGACCTCGTGCGCACCGGCTACCACCAGCTCTGGCACTGGGTGCACCAGCCGTTCACCGTCGGCCCGAGCGTCACCGCCGGTCCGGCGATCCTCGCGGTGCTGTGCGTCGCGATCTACGCGGTGTCGTCGCTGCAACGCGCGCGAGCGGAAGCGCCTGCACCGCTCGGGTGGTTGCAGCGCGCGCTGATCCTGCTCGCGTTCCTCGTCGGGGTCGTGCTCATCGGCGCGGCCAACTACATCTACTGGACCCCTCCGGGCATCAGCACGGTGGAGGGCATCCAGCCCCGCTACTTCATGCCGCTGCTGGTGCTCGCTCCCGGTGGCGGTCGGGTCGCTGCCGTGGAAGTGGGCCGACACCGCTCGGTCGCGCGTGCCGATCCCCGTGCTGCTGGCGCCGACGCTCGTGGTGTTCTGCGCCATCGTCACGTTCCGCATGTATTGATGATGCTGGCCTGATGCGCTGACCTGATGACCGACGACCGGCGCTTCTGGCGCATCCTGGTGCTGATCGTGCTCGCCGCGCTCGCGCTGCGCGTCGGCTACGTGCTGATCGCCAAGCGCCACGAGCCCGCGAAGGGCGACCAGATCTACTACGTGGCCCAGGCCAACACGCTCGCCCACGGCGACGGCTTCACCGACCCGCGCGACGGCTCGCAGACCGCGGAGCACCCGCCGCTCACCGCGCTCGCGCTCACGCCCACCGCGTGGCTCGCGCAGCAGCTCGGTGGCCACGACGCCAGCAGCGACAACGTGCTCCCGATGCGCCTCACGATGACGATCTTCGGCGCGCTCGTCGTGCTCGTCATCGGCCTGCTCGGGCGCGCCGTCGCCGGCAACCGCGCCGGGCTGCTCGCCGCCGCGCTCGCGGCGGTGTACCCCAACCTCTGGGTGAACGACGGCCTCGTGATGTCGGAGGCGCTCGCCACCCTCGCGGTGGCATTGGCGATCCTGTTCACGTACCGGTTCATCCGCACGCCGAAGGCGTCGACCGCGGCGTGGGTCGGTGTCGCCATCGGGTTGGCGATGCTGGCGCGCGCCGAGCTCGGACTGCTGCTCCCGCTCATGGTGCTGCCGGTCGTGCTCATGCTGCGGGTGCTGCCGTTCGCCCGCCAGCTCCTGCTCGTTCGTGCTCACGTGCGCGGTGACGCTGCTGGTGGTGAGCCCGTGGCTGATCGCCAACCTCACCCGCTTCGACGATCCGGTGCTGTTCTCCACCAACGACGGCCTCACGCTGTGCGGCGCCAACATCCACCGCACCTGGTACGGCGAGGGCACCGGGGTGTGGGCGCTCGACTGCGCCGCGTTCCCGGTGCCGAAGGGCGACCGCTCGGTCGTGTCGAACGCGCTGCGGCACGACGGCCTCGAGTTCATCAAGGACCACCTCGTCACGCCTGCCCGTCGTCGTGGGCGTGCGCGAAGCGCGCGTGTGGAACCTCTACGCGCCGGGATTCATGGCGAACTACAACAAGAACGAAGGCCGCGACGTCGCGGTGTCGTGGGCCGGGTTCTTCGCGTTCTGGATCCTGGTGCCGTGCGCGGTGTACGGCGCGGTGCTGCTGCGCCGTCGACGCGTGCCGATCACGCCACTCGTGTCGCAGTTCGTGATGGTGGCGGTGATCGCGGCCGCCATCTACGGACTGGTGCGCTTCCGGGTGCCGGCCGAGGTGAGCCTCGTCGTGCTCGCGGCGGTGGCCTTCGACCGGCTGGCTGGGAGGTCGCCCGGAACCGGCTGAGGACGACGGTGCACGCCGGCCGACACGCCCGCAGACGACGACCGACGGGCGCCCCGCCGCGGTCGAGGCCTCGGCCTAGCATCGCCGCGACCATGACGACGACCGACCCGGTCGTGCACGACGTCGACGCGCGTCGCTGGCGCGTCCTCGGCTACGCCCTCCTCGCGCTGCTGGCCTACGTGCCGGTGCTGCTCACCAAGCCGGGCAAGGTCGTCGCCGACACGAAGTCCTACCTCTACCTCGACCCCGGCCGCCTGCTCGAGCGCGCGTTCTCGATGTGGGACCCCAACATCGGGATGGGGACGGTCACCCACCAGAACATCGGCTACCTGTTCCCGATGGGCCCGTACTACTGGGTCATGCACCTGCTGGGCGTGCCCGCATGGGTGTCGCAGCGGCTGTGGCTGGGTTCGATCCTCTTCGCCGCCGCGCTCGGCGTGCTGTACCTCCTGCGCACGCTGCACGTGCGCGGCCCCGGCGTCGTCGTGGGCGCGGTCGTGTTCATGCTCACGCCGTACACGCTCGACTTCGCGGCGCGCATCTCGGTGATCCTGCTGCCGTGGGCGGGGCTGCCGTGGATGCTCGCGCTCACGATCAAGGCGTTGCGCACGGGCAGGGCAGGGCGCGTGGAAGTACCCGGCGCTGTTCGCCATCGTCGTGCAGATCGTCGGCGGGAGTGAACGCGACCGCGCTGATCTTCGCCGGGATCGCGCCGGTGCTCTGGATCCTCTACGCGTGGATCACCGGCGAGGTCGACGGCCGGCGCAGCGCTGACGGTCGACGATGCGCATCGGCGTGCTCACGCTGGTGACGTCGCTGTGGTGGATCGCGGGCCTCTGGGCGCAGAGTGGCTACGGGCTCGACGTCCTGAAGTACACCGAGACGCTCCAGGTCGTGTCGCTCTCGTCGCTGCCGAGCGAGGTGCTGCGCGGGCTCGGCTACTGGTTCTTCTACGGCATCGACCGCATCGGGCACTGGACCGACGCCAGCGTCCCGTACACGCAGAACCTCGCGCTGATCGGCGCTGAGCTTCCTGCTCCCGATCCTCGCCCTGGCGTCGGCGCATGGTGGTGCGCTGGCGCCACCGCGCCTACTTCGTGCGTGCTCGTGGTGGTCGGCGCCGCGGTCGCGGTCGGCGCCAACCCGTTCGACGACCCCAGTGCGCTCGGCGGCCTGTTCAAGTCGTTCGCCGAGACGTCGAGCTTCGGGCTCGCGCTGCGCAGCACCAGCCACGCGGTGCCGCTGGTCGCGCTCGGGTTCGCGGTGCTGCTGGCCACCGGCGTGAACGCGGTCGCAGCTCGCTGGGCCGACCGCGGGCCACAGTGGCGCGGGCGTTCGGTGCTCGCGCTGGCCGCCGCTGGTCTGGTGATCGTGCTCGCGATCGTGAACCTGCCGGCGCTGTGGACCGGCGACTTCTACACCAAGGACCTGACCCGCGACGAGAACATCCCGCAGTACTGGACCGATGCCATCGCCGCCCTCGACGCGCAACCGCACGACACCCGCGTGCTCGAGATCCCCGGCTCCGACTTCGCCGCGTACCGCTGGGGCCAGACCGTCGACCCGATCACGCCCGGCCTCATGGACCGTCCCTATGTCGCGCGCGAGCTGGTGCCGTGGGGTTCGGCCGCGTCGGCCGACCTCCTGAACGCGTTCGACCGCCGGCTGCAGGAGGGTGTGCTCGACCCGTCGTCGATCGCGCCGGTGGCGCGACTGATGAGCGTCGGGCTCGATCCTCTACCGCGCCGATCTCCAGACCGACCGCTACGACCTCGCCCGCGCGGTGCCGGTGTGGCGGCTCCTCACCGCGCCGACGCCCGACGGCCTCTCGAAGGCGAACGGGATACGGCACCAGCCTCGGGCCGCCGTTGCGCGTCCCGCAGGACGACGAGATCCAGCTCGCGCTTGCCCGCCGACGCCAAGGATCCGCCACCGGTGAGCACCTTCCAGGTGGACGACACGCCGTCGATCGTGCGCAGTGCCGACGCGTCGAACCCGGTGATCGTCTCCGGCGACGGTGAGGGCGTGGTCGACCTCGCCAGCATCGGCGCGCTCGGCGGCAACGGCGTGCTCCTCTACAGCGCGAGCTACGCCGCGGACACGCAAGGCGTTGCAGCAGGAGATCGCGGAGCCGGCCTCGGTGCTGATCGTCACCGACTCCAACCGCAAGCGGGCGCGACGTTGGACCGGGGTCCTCAACAACCTCGGCGCCACCGAGCGGGCCGACGAGACCCCGCTGGTGAAGGACGAGAACGACAACCAGCTCGACGTGTTCCCCGACCAGACCACCGACGCACAGACCGTGGTGCAGACGCCGGGCGTCGAGGTGACCACGAGCCGCTACGGCGATCCCGGCTTCTACCAGCCCGAGTACCGCGGGTCGCGCGCGTTCGACGACGACGTCAACACGTCGTGGCAGGTCGGCGCGCACGCCGACGTGATCGGTGAGCGTCTGCGGCTCGACCTCGACCAGCCGATCACGACCGATCATGTGAACCTGGTGCAACCGTTGGTGGGGCCGAACCAGCGGTACGTGACCAAGGTCGACCTGTCGTTCGACGGCGGCGCGCCGATCACCGTCGATCTCGGCGATGCGTCGCGCACCGCCGCCGGGCAGACGGTGACGTTCCCGAGCACGAAGTTCTCGCGCCTGGACCTGCGCATCGCCGACACCAACGTGGGTGACGAGCACGCCGCGCCGTACACCAACAGCGTCGGCTTCGCCGAGATCCGGCTGCAGGACAACGCCCCCGGATCGGCCGCGGTGCGCGCCGACGAGATCGTGCGCATGCCGACCGACCTCGTCGACGCCGCCGGCGCCAAGGCCGCCGACCGACCGCTCGTGTACCAGATGAGTCGGTCGCGCGCGGTGCTGGTGCCGCCCACGTCGTCCGCCGACGAGGTGGCGCTGGTCCGTCGCTTCCGCGTGCCCGACGCCCGCACCTTCGGCATGCGTGGCACCGCCCGCCTCGCGACCGACGCGCCCGACCAGGCGCTCGACGCGGTGCTCGGCATCCCCGACGCCGGCGCCGGTGGCATCACCGTCACTGCGTCGCAGCATCTCCCGGGTGACATCGCGTCGCGCGGGCTCCTCGGCGTTCGACGGTGATCCTGCGACGGCCTGGAGCACCGCGTTCGGCGCGCCCGTCGGCCAGTGGATCGACGTCACGACCGCCGCGCCCGTCACCTTCGACCACCTCGACCTCGAGGTGGTGGCCGACGGCAAGCACTCGGTTCCGACGCAGCTGCAGATCGACGCGGGCGGCGAGTCACGCACGGTGGACGTCCCCGCGATCCCCGACGGCAAGGTCGGTGACGCGCCGGTCAAGGTCCCGGTGACCTTCGCGCCGCTCACCGGTTCCGACGTGCGGGTGACGGTGACGGGCGTCCGCGAGGTGAGCACGCTCGACTACGCCGAGCGCGTGCCGCGCACCATGCCGGTAGCGATCGCCGAGGTGGGGATCCCCGGCGTGCGACGCGCCGCCATGCCCGCGCAGCTGCCGGCCGAGTGCCGCGACGACCTGGTCGTGCTCGACGGCACCGTCGTCCCCATGACCCTCGACGGGTCGACCGCCGACGCCGCGGCCGGTCGCCCGGTCGACCTCGCGCCGTGCCCGGCCACGGCGGCGGCCGGGGGAGTGGCCCTCGACCGCGGCGACCACACCGTGCGCTCGCTCCAGGGAACGCAGACCGGTATCGACGTCGACGGGATGGTCTTCGGCTCTGACGCCGGCGGCACGGGGATGGCGCTCGGTCCCCGTGGCGAGCTGCCCACCTCGGTGACGCAGGCGGCCGCGACCCGCGGGCGCGCAGCCGCGCGTGAAGGTCACGAGCAAGGGCAGTTCGAAGATCGAGCTCACGGTGAGCGGAGCGCGCAAGGGCACGCCGTTCTGGTTGGTGCTCGGACAGAGCCAGAACGCGGGTTGGGAGGCGTCGGTCGCGGGCACCGGGATCGGCGGGTCGACGCTGGTCGACGCCTACGCCAACGGCTGGCGCGTCGATCCGCCGTCGGGCACATTCGACGTGACCCTCACCTGGACGCCACAGACCAAGGTGTGGATCGCGCTGGGGATCTCGGCGGTGGCGGTGCTGCTGTGCCTCGTGCTCGCGCTCCGTCGCCGACGTGTGCCGGCCGATGCCGGACGACGACGAGCCGCCCGCGTTCGCGAGTCCGTTGGTCGCGGCGGGATCACAACCCGGGACGCGACGCGTCGTCGTCGGTGCGCTGGTGACCGCCGCAGCCGGTGCGCTGCTCGCCGCGTGGTGGGTCGGTCTGGTCGCGGGTGTGGTGGTGGCGCTGGTCGCGCTGCGACCGAAGCTGCGGGTGCTCGTCACCGTCGGCGCGCCGCTCGCGCTCGCGCTGTGCGCGGTGTACGTGATCGTGCAGCAACACCGCTACCACTACCCGGCCGACCTCGACTGGCCGCCGCAGTTCACGCAGCTCAACGAGATCGCGTGGCTCGCGGTCGTCCTCCTGTTCGCCGACGTCGTCATCGAACGGGTGCGCGGTCGCGGCGATGCCGTGAGGCCCGACGTGCCCGACGCGATCGACGATCCGGCGCCGTGAACCGAGCCGGATGAACCCGTCGGCGTGGATCGAGCGCTTCGGCGCGCTGGTCGCGCCGCCCGGTCCGGTGCTCGACGTCGCGTGCGGCGGAGGCCGGCACACAAGATGGTTCGCGTCACGCGGGTACGACGTCGTCGCCGTCGACCGTGACCTCGCCGGCGTCGCCGATCTCGTCGCTGCGCCGAACGTCGAGCTGGTCGAAGCCGACCTCGAGGACGGCGCACCGTTCCCGTTCGCACCGCGCACGTTCGGCGCGGTCGTCGTCACCAACTACCTCTGGCGCCCGATCCTCGACGCGATCGTCGACGCGGTGGCCGACGGCGGGTGGTTGCTCTACGAGACGTTCGCCGTCGGCAACGAGCGATTCGGCCGCCCGACCAACCCCGACTTCCTGCTCGGGCCCGGCGAGCTGCTCGAGCTGGCGCGGAACCACGACCTCGTGGTGGTCGCCGACGAAGACGTCGAAGTCGAGGAGCCCCGCCCCGCCGTGGTGCAACGCATCGCCGCGCGTCGCCCCTGACGACTCAGTTCCGGTTCCACCACCAGCCGGCCACGAGGTCGCCGAGCAGCAGGCCGATCGCGACCCAACCGAGCTCCGGGACGTCGATCAACGCACCGAGCGCGAGTGCGACGGGTGCGCCGGCCGCGAGCAGGAGTCGTCCACGGGTGAGTCGCGACGACGCGAACGTCGCCACCGCCACCACGACGCCGATCCACCAGCGCGACACCAGCGCGCTCGCGATCCCGGCTGCCACCGCCGCGCCCGCGGCCGCACCGAGCGACGGCATGGTGCCCGCGAACGTGGCCGGCGATCCCCACTCGGGCGCCACCGCGAGCTCGGGTCCGTGCGCGACGCGCGTCCGACGGCTGCGCCAGAACACGAGCACGAGACACGCGAGCACGGCAAGCGCCGACAGGCCGAGTCCGATCCACACCAACCGTTGCGGGGTCCATCGCAGGACCACGTCGATGGTCCCGGTCTTCCCCGGGCGCACCTGCCAGCCGTTGGCGAAGCCGTTCACGAGCGTCGGCGATCCGAGGTCGTGCCCAGCGGCGGTCGCCTGCCAACCCTCGTTGTGGCTCTCGCCGAGCACCACCCAGAAGGGCGTGCCGTCGGTGTGGATCTTCAGGTGGTACGAGTCGGGCGAGCTGTCGGTGACCTCGACCTTCGCCCCCGAGGTGCGGAGGCGCGCCCCGGCGGCCGTGACCGGCGTGGGTTCACCGGCCTGATCGGACGAGAGCACCACCCGGTCGAGGTTCCACCCCGTGGTGCGTCCCTCACTGGTGACGAGCGTGTTGCTCCCGGCGGGGAGCGCGAGCGACGGGTCGCACGCGACGACGTCGAGACCGCGGCGGGCGTCGGCGCGCGCGCCGCGGATCTCGACCGGGAACGGCTGACCGTTCACCTGCACGAGGTCGCTGCGGCAGCCGGAGTCGACCTGCACGCGGCGCAGCGGGGGTGGGAACGCCGGGGATCTTCGCGTCGGTGATCGACACGGGAAGCAGGACCGGGTTCGACTGCGAGTCGGGGACGGTGACACTCGGATCGATGTCGTCCACCCGCAGCTGCAGGTTGGCGGTGGTCACCGGGTCGAACCCGAGCTCCACGGTCTTCCGGGCGCCCAGCTTCCCGCGCGTGATCGTCGGCAACTGCAAGGTCCGCACCGGCACGCCGTCGGCGAGCACCGTCACCTTCGTGGGCACCGAGTGCTCGCGGTCGGCGATCACCGTGAGGTCGACGTGATCGAACGTGATCGGGGCCGGCAGCGACGCACCGATCCACTGCCCGACGACAGCGTCGAGCCCCGACGTCCACGCGGTGTCGGGATCGCCGTCGAACGCGCTCGACGCGCGCGCGTCGGCGTCACCGTACAGATGGATCGACGAGTTGTACGTCGTGCCCGGCGCGGTGGTGCCCAGCGCGGAGTCGATCAGCGGGTCGGCCGCGTTCGGCTCGATGCGCGCGGTGCCGGAGAGGAGGAACGACCGCGCGTCGGGGAGCACGAAGCGCCGGTCGAGGTGCAGCTCCTCGTCGAGGCGGCCCGCGGGGTCGTTGCGCAGGCGGGAGAGCACGACGTCGAGGCGGTGGCCGTCGGCGGCGGCGCCGGCGCGCTCGGTGAGGTCGAGGGGCAGCCGCACGGTCTCACCGATCCGCGTGGTTCCGAACTCCACCTCCGAGAACCCGACGCCGTTGCGCGACTGCTCGGTCGGCACGTCGACCGCGTCGATGGTGACGTCGAGGACCTTGGCACTCCGGCTCGGGAACGAGATCGTCTGGCCCGTGGGCGAGAAGGACGACGCGTCGAGCGTCGCGGTGACCGGGTCGCCGTGGTCGAACGTCAGCGTGACCTGGCTGATCGAGCGCCCGTTCACCGGGACCGGGGCCTGGTGGAGCGTGACGTGGTCGACGGTCTGGTCGGTGTCGGAGCGGATGGTCAGCCGTTGCCCGACGACGTCGGTGCCGCTGACGAGCCACGAGGTCTGCGGGTTGCCGTCGACCGCCATCGCGGGCCGGTCCGTGGGCGTGACGTAGTCGGTCGCGTCGACGGTGCCGCCGTGCTGCTCGACGATGGTGCGCGTGGTGTCGCTCGACTGCGGGAACGGATCGAGCCGGAACTCGGTGCTCGACGAGTCCTGGCCCGCGCGCTCGGTGTAGCCGTTGTTGTCGCGGACGCCGGAGAAGAACTGCTGGTTGCGACGGCGGTTCGAATCGGTGAGCACGAGGTCGGCGTTGCGGTCGAGTTGCTGGCGCAGCTGCTTCGCGCTCGAGCGCGCCGGTCTCGAGCACCAGCGCCCGTCCGTCGACGATGCCCGCGGCCGCGGCGTCGACGATGCCCTCGGCGTCACCCGCGAGCAGCACCGGTTGGTCGGTGGGCGCGGCGTGCACGATCGGCACCGCGTCGCGGACGTTGAAGAGCGCCACGGCCGGCGGGTTCGCAGCCGACGCGGGAGTGGCGAGCTCGTGGTTGTCGATCGCAGGCACCTCTTTCGACGCGCGGTTGGGGGTGCGCGGTCCGTACCCGACCGGGTCGTCGAGGCCGGTCGGTACCGGTTCCGTGAGCACCTGCCAGAGCTGGCGCGGGCGCGGCGTGTCGAAGCGCTCGTACTCGAGGTCCGAGCGCAACACCACGGTGCCGATGCCCGCGAGCCGCGGCGTACGAAGCCAGCGCGTCGGGTTCGAACGTGTCGTCCTGCAGGCGATGGTCGAGCGCGACCAGGAGGTTGACCGACGCGGCCGATCCCGACGGCAGCGTCTCGCGCGCGACGTACGGACGGTCGGTGAGGCCGGGCGTGAGTGGCTCGATCAGGTCGCCCCAGCGGTAGGCGGCGAAGTCGCTGCCCGGGATCTCGAGGATGCGGGTGGCGTTGCCCTGCGCCGAGAGCGCGGCGACCGCGTCCTTCCAGTACTGGGGAACGTCTTCGGGCCGGTCGACATTGTGCGAGAGGTACCCGTTGCCCCACACCGGGATGAACGCCGCCGCCACCAGCACGCCCACGACCACCGCAGGCAACGCGGCGCCGAACTTCACCTTCGCCAGCTTGGGCGCGAGCGCGGTGACGCCCGCCGCGATCAACCCGGCGAGCCCGAGCACGAGAAGTGGCACTGCGCGCGGGGTGTTGCGCAACGCGAGGCCGGCGGCAGTGTCGGAGAACACCTTGAACAGCGCGCCGTACGGGCTCGGGTCGTCGTACGGCCACGCGCCGATCGACACGACCGCGCCCACGATCACGAGCAGCACGAAGAAGGCGCGATGGCGCCAGCGTGTGATCGCGGCGAGGGCGAGCGCGACGACCGGCACTGCCCAGCTCGCGGCCATCGTCGCGATGTCGTGGGCGTACGACGACGCCTGGTCGATCGAGAACCCGAGGCGATCGCGGCCGTAGAAGTACCAGTTGCCGATGCCGCGGAGCACGTCGGTGGGATCGGAGTCGGCCGCCACCCGGCGCAGCGACTCGGTGAGCTGCAGGATCGGGAGTCCGTAGGTGCCCTGGGTGCGCAGCCCCACGATCCACCAGAGCGACACGCCGACCGTGAGCACGGCGACGCGCGCCGTCGCGCGAAGGACCGCGAGGAACGCTGCTCGGCTGCGGCACGCGTCGAGCACCAACCAGAGCAGGGGACCGATGCCCACGAACACGAGCGAGCTCGCGTTGACGCTCCCGATGGTGAGGACGACGAGCGCGAACAGCGCCGGATCGCGCCAGCCGCCGCGCCGCACCGACCGCATGACCAGACCGATCAGCCACGGCAACCCGGCCCACGACAGCAGCAAGACCGAGATGCGCGCGGTGAACGCCAACTGGTAGGGCGTGAGCATGTAGACGAGCGCACCCGCGATGGCGCCCGCCCGGCTCACGCCCAGCATGCGGAACAACCAGCGCGCGCCGAGTGCGGCGGCGAGCGAGATCGTGCCCAACCAGAAGCGCTGCGCCACCCAGGTGGGGATGCCCAGGTGCTCGGTGACCCAGAAGTAGGGCCCCATCGGGAACAGGTAGCCGATGATCTGGTGCGACACCGTGCCGAACCCGATGTGCGGGTCCCAGAGGTACGGCGCGCGCGAGAGCAGGCGGTCGGGATCGAGGTAGAGGTACTGCTTGGTGTCGGCGGTGACCCGGCCCGGTGACGAGAGCAGGAACGGCACGTACGCGAGGAGCGCGAAGCCCAGCAGCTCCAGCCGCCCGTACCGCTCCCGTCCGTGCCACGCGCCGCGCCCGCGCCCCGATTCGGCGTCCGGCGGCGAGGTTCGTTCGGCCACCTGCATGAAGGTCGGATGCTACGTCCAACCGCAGATTCGGCCGCGGCGCGATCCGGGATCGCGGAAGGTCGCCGGTACACTCGAAGCGGTGGGGCGATCGTCAACGCAGTTCGACGCGGACGCGCTCGACGACCCCGATTCCGAGACCGTCGCTCCGACGGCTGGCCGAGACCGTGGCCGACGATCGGGCGGTCGACGGCGAACCCCTGGAACCGAAGCGCACGCGCACGTTCCTGGCGCGCACCGGGCTCGTCGTGCTGCTCCTCCTCGTCGCGGCCATCGTGTCGGTGGTGGTGCACCGGGTCATCTACCCGGGCCTGTCGTGGAACCGCGACGAGGTCACGTACCTCTGGCAGATCCAGGGCCTGAAGCACGGCCAGCTGCTCACCACGGCCGGCGACATGCCGCACTTCTTCCAGCCGTGGCTGACCGGGCTCAAGGACGGGCAGTTCTTCTCCCAGTACACCCTGGGGTGGCCGGGCGTGATGCTCGTCGCCGACGTCCTCTTCGGCTCGCCGGTGATGGCGATGGTGATCGGCACCGTGCTCGCGGTCCTCGGGGTGTACGTCTTCACCCGGGAGATCACCCACGACCACACCCTGGCGTTCGTCAGCGCCCTCCTGATGCTGGCGTCGCCGATGCTCATCACGCAGAGCGGCGTGTACCTCGGCTACCTGTGGTCGCTGGGGCTCGGACTCCTGTTCGGCGCGTCGTTGCTCGCGGGGCTGCGGTTGCGCACCTGGTGGCGCCTGATCGCGGCGGGCGTGTTGCTGGGCGCGCTGTTCATCACCCGACCGTTCGACGCCGTGCTCTGGGCCCTGGTGATGGGTGGGTACGCGATCTTCACCACCTGGCGGCAGTGGGCGCGCCAGGTGCGCACCGCTGCGTTGGTGCTGGTGGGGATGCTGCCGTTCCTGGTGCTGACGCTCGTGCAGAACTACGTCGTCACCGGGAAGTTCACCCAGTTCCCGTTCACCGCCAAGGAGCCGCTCGACACCTTCGGCTTCGGGTACCGACGCCTGCTGCCGCACATCAAGCGGCATCGACTACACGCTCAGGGAAGCGGTGAAGGGCACCGGCCTGAGTGGGCTCTACCTGCCGCAGTTCCTCATCGGGAGCTACCTGACGATCCTGGTCGCCGCGTTCGGGCTGTGGTTCCGTCGCCGGGACCGCACGACGCTGCTCCTGCTGGCGATGATGGTCGCGTTCCCCCTCGGGTACTTCGGGTTCTGGGGCAACCGACTCGCGAGCGGCTTCGCGTATCTCTCCGGGCCCGTCTACTTCGTGCCGCTGTTCGTACCGCTGTGCATCTTCCTCGCCACCGCGTTGTTGCGACTCTGGCGCCGCAACCGCTGGTGGTTGGTCGCGCTGTGTTGCGTGCTCGTCGTCGCGACGATGCCGTTCCTCTACGACAAGGCGCGGATGAACCACAACATCAGCGCCGCGCAGGTGCCGTGGAAGGAGGCGGCGGCGAAGTTGCCCGCGAACTCGCTGGTGATCGTGCGCGACTCGGGTCCGTACCTGCTGCACCTCAACCCGTACTCCGAGAACACGCCCGACCTCGACGGTCCGGTGCTCTACGCCGTCGACCGCAACGCGAAGAACTTCGACGTGATCGCCGCGCATCCTCACCGCACGCCGTACATGGAGATCACGAGCAACACCGCGCTCGACGACGCCATCCACCATTCCGACGCGTCGCCACCACAGATCTCCGTCGAGCCCATCCAGGTGCACTCGGGTGCCGCGGTCACGTTCACCGTGAAGATGACGAACCCGCAGGGTGCAGCGTCGGTCGTCGCGTCGATCCAGGTCGGTCACCGCTCGGAGCAGCGAGTGCTGACGCCCGATCCCTCGGGTGACGGCACCTACTCCACGCAATGGACCGTCGTACCCGAGTCGTCCGGCGCGAACGCGCCGGCCGGCGCGCTGCCGGCCTCGGGCCGCGGGACGATCGCGGTGGTCGCCGGCATCGGCACCGACGCGCCGGCCGCCGCCTCGTTGCCGCAGCAGCGCGAGAAGTTCACCTACCGCGTCCGGGACGGCGAGGTGCAGGTGCTCACCCCGAGCCGCAAGACCGTCATCCACCTCGTGGATGGCCTTATCGTCCAGCAGGATGTCGGCAGCCTCTCCAACCTCCGCGTCGGCGTCGACGCCTCCTGAGCTCCTGCGGAGCCGGGTGAGGAGTTTCGTGCGGCGCGACCTGCGGGTCGCGGTGGTGCCGTGGGTCCTGGCGCGGGTGCTGGTGGTGGCGTCGCTCGCGCTGTCGCGCCACCTGTTCGACGAGATCGGTGCCGCGCCGCGTCCGGTCGCGCTCGGGCAGGGTCTGTTCGCGTGGGATGCCGCGTACTACCGCGCCATTGCCGAAGACGGATACCGCGTGGTCGGGCACGGCTCGCTCCGGTTCTTCCCCCTCGTCCCGATGCTCGCGCGCGTCGGTGGATGGATCTCGTTCGACCACACCGCGGCCGCGTTGATCGTGATCGCCAACGTGTCCGCGTTGCTGTTCGGCGGGCTCCTGCACCGCCTTGCGCTCCGCGAGACCGGCGACGCCGCGACGGCGCGCCGCGCGGCATGGTTCGGAGCGTCTCTTCCCGGCCGCGTTCGTGCTCGTGCTCGGCTACGCCGAGGCCACCGCGATGATGCTCGGCGTCCTCGTGTTCCTCGGGATCCGGTCGAACCGGTTCCTGTGGGCCGCGGCCGCCGGCTTCCTCGCCGGGCTGTGCCGGCCCGTGGGCGTGCTGCTCGTGATCCCGATCGCCGTGGAGGGAGCGCGCGGCTGGCGCGAGGCGTCGGGCCGCGCCCGAGCGGCGCGGGTCACTGCGGTGGTGGCACCGGTCGCGGGATCGCTGGTGTACCTCGCGTGGGTGGGCGCGGAGTTCGGCGACTTCTGGAAGCCGATCTCGTTGCAGAACCACGCCACGTTGCGCGGTGGCTTCCAGGATCCGGTGACCCGCACGATCGACGCCGTCGGTGACCTCTTCGGTGGCGACCGGTTCGGCTCGGGCCTGCACATCCTGTGGGCGGTCGTGTTCGTCGCGCTGCTCGTGGTGCTGGTGCGCCGCTTCCCCGCGTCGTACGCCGCGTACGGCGCGGTCACGCTGCTGCTCGGCCTCTCGGCGCAGAACCTCGACTCCTTCGAGCGCTACTGCTGGAGCACGTTCCCGTTCGTGCTCGCGCTGGCGGTGGCGACCGACCGGGACGAGGTGGAACGGGGGGCCTACGTCCTCGCGGCGGCGGCGCTCGTGGGCTACTCGACGCTGGCGTTCCTGGGCATCCAAGGCCCCTGATCCGGGCTCGCGCGCGGTCCCAGGAACCCGGAGGAAAGGCCGCGGCCCCGTAGACTTCCGGGTCGCGAAGCTGGGTACCCAGCCGTCGCGCCCGTCTGCGCATCCACGCACCCACCTGGAGAATCCGCCAGTGAGCGAACCAATGTCGAGCTCCGAGGCCACCGGTTCCGAGGCCACCGGCTCCGATCACGACGTCGTCATCATCGGAGCCGGACCGGCCGGCCTCACCGCGGCCTACATGCTGACGAAGCGGGGCGTCCGACCGAAGGTGCTCGAGTCCGAGCAGGTCGTCGGCGGGATCAGCCGTACCGCGGTGCGCGACGGCTGGCGCTTCGACATCGGTGGCCACCGGTTCTTCACCAAGGTGAAGCCGGTCAACGACCTGTGGTTCGAGATCCTCGGGCCCGACGACTTCCTGCGCCGCCCGCGGATGAGCCACATCCACTACCGCGGCAAGCTCTACGACTACCCGATCAAGCCGCTGAACGCGCTGAAGAACCTCGGTCCGGTCGAGGCGGTGCTCTGCGGCTTCTCGTACATGTGGGCGAAGGTCCGTCCGCCGAAGAACCAGGACACGCTCGAGGGCTACGTCGTCGCCAACTACGGCTGGCGCCTCTACAACCACTTCTTCAAGACCTACAACGAGAAGGTCTGGGGCGTCTCCGCGTCGGAGATCGCGGCCGACTGGGGCGCACAGCGCATCAAGGGCATGTCCCTCTTCGCCGCGGTGTGGGAGCCGATCCGGGCCAAGGTGATCGGCAGCCGCGACAAGGGCAAGCAGGTCACCAGCCTCATCGAGGAGTTCAACTACCCCAAGTACGGGCCTGGCCAGATGTGGGAGAAGTGCACCGAGCTGGTCGAGGACGGCGGCGGCACGGTCACGTTCGACTCTGCGGTCGTCAAGATCGAGCACGCCGACGGCAAGGCGCGTGCGGTGACGGCGCGACACCCCGACGGCACGCACGCAGCGCTACGACTGCACCGAGGTGATCTCGTCGATGCCGATCAGCACGCTGCTGGAGGCGATGGACCCGCCGGTGCCGTCGGAGGTGCTGAAGGCCGCGGAGTCGTTGCGCTACCGCGACTTCATGACCGTCGCGGTGGTCGTGCCCGAGGAGTACGGCTTTCCCGACACCTGGATCTACATCCACGACCCCGACGTCGAGGTCGGTCGCATCCAGAACTTCGCCTCGTGGTCGCCGTACCTGGTGAAGGACGGCCGCACGTGTCTCGGCCTCGAGTTCTTCGTGCAGGAGGGCGACGAGATGTGGACGAAGTCCGACGCCGACCTCGTCGAGCAGGCCAAGCGCGAGCTGCAGCACCTCGGCCTCGTCGATCCCGCCAAGGTCGAGATCGGCTACGTGGAGCGGACGCCGAAGGCGTACCCGTTCTACGACTGGGAGTACAAGGCCCACGTCGAGACGCTGCGGCGTTGGCTCGAGGAGCACACCGCCAACGTGTATCCGGTCGGGCGCAACGGCATGCACCGCTACAACAACCAGGACCACTCGATGTACACCGCGATGCTCAGCGTGGAGAACATCTTCGGCGCCGACCACGACGTCTGGTCGGTGAACGTCGACGAGGAGTACCACGAAGAGCTCACCGATGCCGACAGGTCCGCGGCGTCCGCCGAGTCCGCCGGTGCCGGGAGCTGACGTCCCGTGCGCGGGTGCTGACGGGATGCGGTGACTCGTGCCGCGCACGCTGATCATCATCCCGGCGTACAACGAGGAGCAGTCGCTCCCCGCAGTGCTCAAGGAGCTGGCCGAGCAGACCCCGGAGTATGACGTCCTCGTCGTGTCCGACGGTTCGACCGACGACACCGCGGCCGTCGCCCGCAGCGCCGGCGTCCACGTGGCCGAGCTGCCGTTCAACCTGGGGATCGGCGGCGCGCTCCGGACCGGGTTCATGTTCGCCGTCCGTCGCCACTACGAGCGGGCCGTGCAGTTCGACGCCGACGGTCAGCACGATCCGTTGGCGGTCGGTCGGATCCTCGCTCCGCTCGACGACGGCGCCGACATGGTCATCGGCAGCCGCTTCGCCGAGGGCGGTGCGGTCACCTACGAGGTGAGCCGCATCCGTCGCTTCGCCATGAACGTGCTGCGAAAGCTCGTGCACCTGCTCGTGAAGCAGGACTTCACCGACACCAGCTCCGGCTTCCGCGCGTTCTCCGAACCGATGCTCGCGTTCTTCGCGGTCACCTATCCGGTGGAGTACATGGACTCGGTCGAGGCGCTCGTCCTCGCGGCCAACGTGGGCTTCCGGGTCGACGAGGTACCGGTCAACATGCGGGGGCGCACCGGCGGCGCGCCCTCGACTCGCCGGTTGCGCCTCGTCTACTACTACGTGCGATTGCTCGTGGTGTTGCTCGTCTCCACGACGAGCCGCGGCCAGCGCGCCCGGCGGAGCCAACATCGCCACGGCGATCCCGCGCCCACCGAGACCACCGGATGAGCGCGCCCGTGAGCGCGCCCATGAGTGCGGCGGTGCTCGGAGCGATGAGCACCGCCGCGCACGTGCTCGTCGTGGTCCTGGCGGCGGCGGTGATCGCGCTGATCGTGGTGCTCGTGCGGAGCCGACGCCTGCGTGCCAAGTACTCCGTGCTGTGGTTCTCGATCGGCCTCGCCCTCGCGGTGCTGGCGATCTTCCCCGATCTGCTCACCTGGGTGTCCGACCTCTTCGGCATCGCCTACCCGCCCGCCACCTTCATGCTGCTCGCCCTGAGCTTCCTGCTCGTGCTCGTGCTCCACTTCTCGTGGGAGCTGTCCCGGCTCGAGGACCGCACCCGAGCGTTGGCCGAGGCCCAGGCGCTGCTCCGGCAGGAGCTCGACGAGTTCCGGGAACCGCCGGCGCGCGAACGGAGTCCGTTAGATTGACGCGTCGCATGGCTGGCCGCGTCGAACCCGACCCACTGCCGGCTCCTGCTGCGCCGGAAGCGGTCGACACCGGCGCCGCAGCGGTCGAATCGGGCATCACCACCCGGTTCACGTCGTTCGACGGGCTGCGCATCCTGGGCATGTTCGGCGTGCTCTGCTTCCACGCCGCGTTCGCAACCGGGGCCGACCAGAAGACCTTCGGCCAGCTCCTGTCGAACGCGCAGGTGGCCGTGCCGATGTTCTCCGCCATCTCGGGGTTCCTGCTGTTCCGGCCGTTCGTGCTCCGCCACCTGCAGGGTCGCCCTCCAGTCGAAGACGCGCACGTGGCTCCGGCGGCGCTTCATCCGCGTGCTTCCCGCTCTACTGGTTCATCCTCACGGTGTGCGTGCTGTTCCTGGGCGTCGAGTTGCGCGGTGCACGCAATGCGTTCCTCTACTACTCGCTGCTGTTCCCGTTCGCGCGCGCAAGACGTCGCGCTCGGCTTCGGTGGGACGGTCGGCATCGCCGACGCGTGGTTCCTCACCACCGACATCTGCTTCTACTTCATGCTCCCGGTGGTCACGTTCGGGCTGATCGCGCTGGCGCGCCGCCACGCGGCCACGGTGAACCAGAAGGTGCGGACCGCGCTGCTGCTGTGTCTCGGCCTGTACCTCTTCGGGCAGGTGTTCCGGATCATGCTCGTCACCGTCCAGCCGTCGTGGGCGCGACGCGCGCTGATCTGGCCCACGAACTGGATCGACTTCTTCTCCATCGGCATGGCGCTCGCGGTCGTCAGCGTGTGGGTCGCGGTGGGCGGGCACGTGCCCCGTCTCCTCGCCGCGTTGGGCCGGCGCGCCTGGGTGTCGTGGTGGATCGCGGTCGCGGTGTATCTCAGCCTCCTGTCGTTCGCGCCGCCGCGCACGCCGGGTGTGATCGGCACCGAGTACTACTTCCGGTTCCTGATCTGGGGCGTGTTCGTGTTCTTCGCGGTGGTGCCGGCGATGTTCGGCGACCAGACCCGCGGTGTCGGTCGCAAGGTGCTGTCGTGTCGCATCGCGGTGATCGGTGGCGCGATCTCGTACGGCTTCTACCTGTTCCACCTCGCGGTGATGCACAAGGTCCAGGAGCACTTCAACCTGGCGCCGTTCTCCGGCGGCTTCGTGAAGCTGTACGTGGGCACCGCCGCGGTGACGATCGTGTTCGCGCTCGGCGCGTACTTCCTGGTCGACAAGCCGGTGGTCAGCTTGAAGGACGGGTCGTTCCGCGACGTGTGGCGCTCGATCCGGCGCCGCTCGGTCAGCGACTCGCCGCCCGCGCCACCGCAATGAGGCCGTCGGCCGCGTAGGGCCGTCCGAGCTTCGCGAGCAGTCGCTCCAAGCCGAGCACCGCGCGTGCGCCGGTGGTGAGGAGCTTGCTGCGGGTGTCGGTGCCGCTGGTCTTCACCTGCTGGAGGAACACCGCGTGTTCGACCGGCTCCCACCGGTGACGGCGGAGCATGGCGTCGAGGGTCGCGCACGTGTACATCACCACGTGGTCGGGGTGTTGCACCTCGTAGTTGCCGAACAGGGCGGCCGCGTTCACGAGGCCGCTCCCGTTGGGGGTGGTGACCACGAGCAACCCGCCCGGCTTCACCAGCGCGTGCACCCCGTCGAGGAACCCTCCGGGATCGTCGAGGTGCTCGATCACCTCACCCGCGACGACGACGTCGGCAGGTGCGATGCCGAGCGCATGCACGGCTTCCACGTCGCGGCAGTCCACCGCGTACGCCTCGTACCCGCGGCGCGGGCCCGCTCGACCCCGTCGGTGTCGAGGTCGATGCCGACCAGTTCGCTGGCCGTGCGCGACAGGTGCTCGTGCAGCCACGCGCCCGACTGCTCGTTGAGCATCTGGCACCCGAGGTCGACGAAGCCGACGTGCACGACGCGTCGTCCCCGCGCGAGCTCACACAGGTAGTCGAAGCGGTCGACCAACGCCGCGGGCGGGAGCCGGTGGACCATCTCGAGCTGGGAGAAGTCACGGTCAGACATGGGCGTCCAGAGGGATCTCGTCGAGGCGTTCGGCCAGCGGAGCGCCGGCGCGGCCTCGCAGCATGGCCTCGATCTTGGCGAACGTGCGGCGCCGGTTGTACCAGAGCAGGCGGCTGCCGAGGCGACCGGCGTCGGGAACGACCCAGAACTCCTCGTCGGGATCGAAGTCGTAGGGGTGGCAGTAGATCCACAGCAGCTGGTCCCGCCCCACGCTCCGGCGGGCGGCGGTCGACGCCGCGCCCGGGATCGCCCGCAGGTAGACGCCGCCGAGGTAGGGGAGGCCCACGCCCGCCGCTCGCACCACCGGACACGGCAGCTCGACGAGTCCGTTGGGCCACCGGAACGGCGTGGCCGGCAGCGTCGGATCGCCGAACAGTGGGCTGCGGGCCGGCAAGACGCTCGACGAGTAGGTGAAGCCGAGCTCGGCGAGCACGTCGACGGCCCAGCGCGACTCGGGCACCAGCGAGAACGTCGGCGCCCGGAACCCGAGGACCGGGCCGTCGGCCAGCTCCTCGAGCAGCGCCTTCGCCCCGGGTCGACGTCGGCGCGGAACGTGTCGGGGTCGAGCTCGGTGAGGGGCTGGTGGCGCCACCCGTGGAGTCCCACCTCGTGGCCGCGCGCCGCCACCTCGCGCACGAGCTCGGGGTGCGCCTCGGCGGTCTCGCCGACCACGAAGAACGTGCCCCGTACGTCGCGGGCGTCGAGGAAGTCGAGCACCTCACGCGTCAACGCCGGGTAGCGCTCGGGCGCGTCGGGCGACGGGCGATGGTCCTCGAGGTCGAGGGTGAACGTCACCTGCTCACTCATCTGGTGCGCTCATCAGTACGCGTCCATGTCGAGGAACTCGAACGTGTCGAGCGTCAACGTGCCCTGGTCGACGGCGGGCGACAGCGAGCGCAGGATCAGGTGCAAGGGTGACGGCTGCAGCTTGCGCGGGGGCTGGATCCCGCGCACCTTCACCCGCGCGTTGAAACCTGCGTACACCGCGTACGGCGCGCGGTGGAAGCGGCACGCCGCCGCGATCACGCGGTCGGCGTGCACCGGCTGTTCACTCCGCCGCAGCAGCTTCAGGATGACGGCCGCGCGCACACCGAACCGGGTGTCGGTGCTGGACACCGCGACGAGGTCGTCGGTGGTGTGGAGCGCGTACGTCGTGCTCGGGCACGCGAGGCGCCACCGCAGGTACTCCGGCGTGTACGAGTTCGTCCAGTGGTCGACGGGGTAGTCGTCGAGCCCCGCGGTGAGCTCGGCGAAGCGGTCGCTCTGGAGCAGCGCGGCGTCGACGTGTTGACTGTCGACCCCGCCGCCGGTGTGCGTGGGGACGCAGAGCTTCACCGGCAGCGGTCCCGGGGTCTTCCAGCCCATGTACTTGGTGACCGCGCCGATCGACTTGTCGTTGCAGACCCCCGACGAGAACTGCCAGCCCGCGGCGCCCGCCTCGTCGTAGATCTCCGCGCCCAGCTTCTGGAAGTAGCCCTTGCGCTGGGTGCCCGACCGCGTGACCGCGTGCAACGAGAACGCGGCGGGCACGACGCCGTTGCGCCCCCGGTAGCGCTGCGGGATCAGCGTGTAGTGGGCGACGCGCACGTCGTCCTCGTCGACCGCGCGCTGGATCGCGGGACCGTACGGGTTCTCGTCATAGAGCCACCGGAGATACGCCTCGTCGACATACCGAGCGTCGGGCAGCTCCGCCGCCAGCAGGCCGGTGTTGCGCTGGTTGTCGCGCGTGCGGTCAGGCGGGCTGGGGGACGTCATCCGTCGCGAGGGTACCCGCGGGTTTCTCGTCATCCTCGCCCGCGTCCGCTCGATCCTTCCCCCAGATCTTGCGTCTGAGCGCGTCGAAGGCGACACCGCCGAGGATGGCGAGGGCGACGTCGGCGCCGACCCGGTACCGCGTGATCCCCATCGCCAGCGCCACCGTGATGGTCACCATGGCGAAGATCGCGATCATCGGTGAGATCGGCACCCGCCGCTTGCGCATCACGATCAGCGCGTAGAGCGCGAAGGGCAGCAGCGTGTAGTACATGTACGCGCCGGTCCACGACGCGTAGTAGCCGCGCCGCTCGAAGAAGATGTCGAAGTTCACGTCCTGCTCGGGACGGAAGACGCCCCAGATGCGCCCGACGCGCGCGGCCACGACCACGGGCACGCGCGACAGGTGGTCCTTGATGTAGTCGAACGCCTTCTCGCGCGCGGTGGTGTCGAGCTGCGAGTCGTCGCGCGGGTCGACGGCGTGGAGGTACGCGAGCCCGGGGACGCCCTTGCCCTGGAGGCCCTCGAGGATCCGCTTCTCCTCCGGGGTCACCGCCGGCGCGTCCTTGGTCAGGCACGTGATGTCCCAGTACCCGAGGAACTGCCCGGAGTAGGTGCCGTCGCAGTTCGAGACCTGGAGCACGACGCCGTTGCCGGTGGCGAGGAACGTCGGGTCGTGGAACTGCGTGAGGTTGCGCACCCACCACGGCAGGATCACGAGCAGGCACAGCCCGCCGATCACGAAGAACGTCCCGAACCGTCGCTTGACCGGGTCGCGCCGAGAGAAGAGGTACGGGATGCCGAGCAGCGGGACGAGGATCACCGCTTCGGGACGGGTGAGCGCGCTCAGGCCGATGAGTGCGCCGAGCAGCGCCGCGTCGAGCCACGACCGCGAGTCCCACAGTCGGTACGCGAACAGCAGCGTCGCCGCGATCATGAGGACGTACATCGACTCGGAGATGAGCATGCCGTCGTTGATCCACAGCTGCGGGTACACCGCGGCGACGAACGCGGCGAGGATCCCGGCCCAGTCGCCCGCGATGCGCCGACCGACCAGTCCGACGACCACGACGCCGGCGACGCCGAGCACGCACGAAGCCAGACGGTGCGCCAGCGGTGTGTCGAACCCGAACCACGACCAGACCGCGAGGTAGAGCGAGTAGAGCGGCGGGTGCGCGGCGCTCGGCTCGAGCCGTCCGAGCGCTTTCCACGTGTAGGGGTTGAGGAACCCCTTGCCGTCGGCGATCGCGTTGGCCTGCCAGTGGTAGAAGAAGTCGTCGCCGCGCAGCTCGAAGTTGCGTCGTTCGAGCAGCACCCACAGGACGCGCACGACGGCGGCGAGCGCGGTGGTCACCGCCATGCCGATGACGAACAGTCGGGAACGGCGCGGTGCCGGTGGGGCGGGTGCGAGCTCCTCGGGCGGACCGGTGAGCGTCGATGTCACCCGACGGCCTCGACCGTCGGCGATGTGGCGGCGCGCTCCTCACGTCGCGTGCGCCAATTCGTCCACACCGCTCCCGCACCGATCGCCGCCGCCAGCACGAGTGCCACTTCGGCGGGGGCGCGGTAGCGGGTGACGCCGAAGGTGATGGCGGCCGCGAAGGTCGCGATGACGGCGATCGCCACGAGCGGGTAGATGGGCACCTTGCGGCGGCGCATCACCACCAGGCCGTAGATCGCGAACGGCCAGAGCGCGTAGTAGGCGAAGAGACCGATCCACGACGCGGCGCGCCCGTGCCCTTCGATCCACCAGTCGAGCATCGTGGTCTGGCCCGGCTTGAACACGTCCCACAGGCGACCGACGCGGCGGCCACCACCAGCGGCAGGCGCTTGATGTGATCCTTCGTGTACTCCACCGCCTGCTTGCGCGGCACCAGGTCGCGCTGCGACTCGTCGAGCTTGTTGCTCGGCCACGGACCTTGGAAGCAGTTCGCGTAGTACCCGATGAGGCTGCCGTACCAGACCTCGTCGCAGCTGGCGGCCGAGAGCGCGCTCCCGGTGCCGCTCGTCATCGTGGTGGTCTCCTCGAACCGCGTGAGGTTGAACACGATCCAGGGACCCACGACGAGCGCGCCCATCAGTCCGGCGACGACGACCAGCCGGATGCGCCGACCCCAGTCGACGTTCCGGACGGTGAGGCCGAGTGGCAGCACCACGAGCGGGAACAAGAGGGTGAGCTCGGTGCGACTCAAGGAAGCCGCCGCGCACGCGATTCCGAGCAGGCACGCGTTGCGCATCGACGGCCGTCGCCAGAACGCGTACGCGGCGGTGAGCGCGACCGCGGTCATGAAGATCGCCATCGTCTCGGACAGGATCATGCCGTCGTTGATCCACATCTGCGGGTACAGCGCGACGAATCCGGCGGCGAAGAGACCGGCCGCGTTGCCGGCGAGCCGACGGGCCAGCAGCCCGACGACCACGATCGTCGCGCAGCCGAGGACCCCGGACGCGAGGCGGTGCGCGGTCACGCCGTCGAGGCCGATCGACGACCAGAGCGCGAGGTACGAGGGGAACAGCGGCGGATGGCCCGCGCTGGGCCGTTGGGTGCCGTCGAGGAACCAGAGCACCGGGTCGACGAACCAGGCGCCGTGCGCGAGCGCGTTGGCCTGCCAGTGGTAGTAGAACGCGTCGCCCCAGAGCCGGTAGCCGTGGTAGCCGGGCGAATCGGTGGTCGGACGCCACCAGAGCACGTTCAGGACGCGGACCAGGAAGCCCAGCAGCGTCAGCCCCGCGAGCCAGCCGAGGAAGCGCATCGACGCGGGGCCCTGGGGCGTGAACGTGCGCGGCGTCTCGTCGTCGGTGGTGGTGGGTTCGAACGGCGCCACCGGCTCGGTGGGAGTGGTGGTGCTCATGACGTCTCCGAGACGGCCGGCACGGGCAGCGAGTCGTCGGGTACTGGTTCGGTGCCGGGCTCGGCGGGGATGGCGGCGGCGGCGTGATCATGGCCGCGATCTCGGCGCCGCCACAGGGCGTCGAGCGCCACCGCCGCCAGCACCGGGAGCACCGCGTCGACCGGGGCGCGGTAGCCGCGTGATCCCGAAGCTGAGCGCGACCGTGATCGTCACCGACACCGCGATCGCGATCATCGGGAAGATCGGTACCCGCCGGCGCCGCATCACGACGAGTCCGCCGATGGCGAACGGCAGCAGCAGGTAGTACCCCACCAGCACGGCCCAGCTGGCGGCGTCGCCGCGGCGTTCGTAGAAGGCGTTGAGGTGCACGTTCTGGGCGGGACGGAAGACGTCCCACACGCGAGCCGACGCGCGCCGCGACCACGACCGGTGCGCGCGAGAGGTGGTCGTCGATGTAGTCGGTGGCCTTGTGCCGGGCCAGCAGGTCGACGCGCGACTCCTCCAGGTGTGGCGGGTAGTTCTGCAGCGCGCACTGGTCGCTCCAGTACCCGAGAAGCTCACCGTGGTACGTCGCGTCGCAGTTTCCGTACGCGAGCACCCACCCGAAGCCGGTGCCGAGCACGGTGGGTTCGTCGAACGTCGTGAGGTTGCGCACCACCCAAGGTCCCATCACGAGCAACGCGACGAGCGCGGTCGCGCCGATGTACTTGGCGCGGTCGAGTCCGGTGACTCCGGGGACGAGGAGCAACGCGGGGAGCGCGATGAGGACGAACAGCAGGGTGCCCTCGGAGCGGGTGAGCGCGCCGACCGCGAGCGCGGCCGCCATGCCGAGCACCGGCGCGATCGACGGCTTCGACCAGAACCGGTAGAGGCACAGGAGCGCGACGACCAGACAGAAGCAGTAGAGCGTCTCGAGCCCGAGGACCGAGTCGTTGACCCAGAGCGCGGGCGCGGCCGGCGGCGAGCACCGCGGCGATGATCCCGGCGCGGTCGCCCGCGATCCGCCGGCCCAGCAACCCGAGCAGGAACACCGTGGCGGTGCCGAGCAGCGCGGTGAGGATGCGTTGCGACAGCACGCTGTCGATGCCGAACTTGGCGGGGATGGCGAGGAAGACCGTGTACGCCGGGGGGTGGACCGCGGTCTCGAACACTCGGTGGGCGGGCGTGCCGACCGGGGCGTAGTAGCCGAACGGGTTGACGAAGCCGACGCCGTCGGCAACCAGACGGGCCTGCTGGTGGTAGAAGGTCTCGTCGGACAGCGCGAGGCGGGGCGTCCGGGGGTCGGCGACGGCCACGACGTACCAGATGCGCCATATGCCGGCGGCGACCGTGACCAGCCCGAGGCGCGTCAGGAATCGCCGGGAGCCAGGCACGCGCGGAACGCTAGTCAAGGGCTGGTTCCGGACCGCTGCACACGATGTGGTGCCCAGGGCCGGAGGAGGGTCGTGGCCTACGCTGGATGGCCGGGCATCCCGCCCGCCGATCGTCCTTCGGGGAGACTGTTCTGGCTCGCACGATCCACGACGCACCGAGGGGTGTCGAGGACGGACCCTCCGAATCGGGCGAGACCCGGCAGTCGCTGCAGCGTGCCCGGCGCGCGGCCAAGCGTCGCCACACCGTCGCGCCACTTCGGGTACCAACCCGCGCTCGACGGCATCCGGGCCTTCGCGGTGGCGGCGGTGCTCTTCTACCACGCCGGTCAGTCGTGGGCGGTGGGCGGATTCCTCGGGGTCGACACCTTCTTCGTCCTCAGCGGGTTCCTGATCACGACCCTGCTGGTCACGGAGTGGACCAACCGCTCGACCATCAACCTGCTCGCGTTCTGGGCGCGGCGCGCCCGGCGTCTGCTCCCGGCGCTGCTGCTCGTGATGGTCGGGATCGTCGTGTACGCCGGCGTCTTCGCCGCGCCCGGCGAGCTCACGCGCATCCGCGGCGACTCGTACGCGTCGCTGGGCTACGTCGCGAACTGGCGCTTCATCTTCTCGGGCCAGTCGTACTTCGACCAGTTCTCGCAGCCGTCGCCGCTGCGGCACATGTGGTCGCTGGCGATCGAGGAGCAGTTCTACCTGGTGTGGCCGCTGATCGTCGGTGGCCTGTTGTGGTGGCGGCGTTCGTTGCGCGTGCTGCTCGCGGCGTGCGTGGTGATGATCGCGGCGTCGGCCACGTTGATGGCCGTGCTGTACCAGCCCGGCCACGACCCGTCGCGCGTCTACTACGGCACCGACACGCGTGCGCAGTCCCTGCTCATCGGCGCGGTCGTCGGCATCGTCCTCTTCATGCACGGGCCGTTGCGGAGCGCGGCGGCGCGTATCGCCATCCGCGTCGCCGCGGTCGTGGGCGCGGGCTACACGCTGTGGCTGTTCTGGCGGATGTCGGAGCGCACCGACGCGCTCTACCAGGGCGGGTTCCTGTTCGCCGCGCTCGCGGTGTCGGCGGTGATCGTCTCGGTCGTGCAGCCCGACCGGGGTGTGCTCGGTCGCTTCCTCTCGGTGTCGCCGCTGCGCTGGATCGGCCGCATCTCCTACGGGCTCTACCTCTGGCACTGGCCCGTGTACCTCACGCTCACGCAGCAGCGCACCGGTCTCGACGGCTTCTGGTTGCTCGCGGTGCGCATCGCGGTGAGCGTCGCGTTCGCCACGCTGTCGTTCTACGCGCTCGAGCGCCCGATCCGCGCGGGCACGTTCCGCCTGCCCAAGCCGCAGGTGGTCGCGCTCGCGGTGGTGACCGCGCTCGTCGTGGCGGTGTTCGTCAGCACCACGGGCGGGGGCGACTCCGTGGCGGCGAGGACCGAGCGGTCGCTGCAGAGCGTCGCCGCGCCGAAGGCCACGCCGCCGTCGACGACGCCAGGCGGCGGCGCCACGGCCGCGGTTCCGGCGCCGCCGCCGAAGGTGATGGTCGTCGGCGACTCGGTGGCGGGCAGCATCGGGCTCGGGTACGAGGACATGGGTGCGGCGAGCGGCCTCACGGTGTGGAACCGCGGTCAGCTCGGCTGCGGCCTGTTCTACGACGGGTCGGTGTTCGAGGGCGGTGAGCTGAACACCGTCGACAGCGTCAAGTGCAACTGGCGCAACAAGTGGCCCGCCGAGCTGGATCTCTTCAAGCCCGATGTCGTGGTCATGCTGGTGGGCGCGTGGGACATCCTCGACCGCGAGGTCGACGGTCGCGAAGTGAAGTTCGGCAGCGTCGAGTACGACGCGTCGTTCCTGCACCAGCTCGACGACGCCACCACCCTGCTGGGTTCCACCGGCGCCAAGGTCGTCGTGCTCACCACTCCGTTCTTCTCGCGGCCCGAGCTCGTCGGCCAGACCGGCCGCGAGTGGCCGGAGTACGACCCGTGGCGCGTCGATCGCATCAACTCGCTCTACCGCGACTTCCTCGCCAACCACCCGGGCCGCTACCACATCATCGACCTCAACAAGTACGTCTCGCCCCAGGGCAAGTTCACCGACGTGCTGAACGGTCAGGTGATCCGCGGCGACGGGGTCCACTTCAGCCCGGCCGGGGCGGTGGTGGTCATCAACTGGTTGACCCCGCAGATCGAGAAGGTCGTGGCCGGCGGCGATCCCGATCCGGCCGACGACACCGACCGTCCCGACTCGCGGGGTCTGTGGGCCAAGTAGGCCTCGGGGCGAAGGAGCTCAGCGGCGCGGGTTGCGGGCGATCGCCAACAACCCGGGAGTGGTGGGGGTGATCTGGTCGGTCACGAAGAAGTGCGACTCGTCGAGGCCCGAGCCGATGCCGGTGCGCGCCGCGCCGAGCATCTTGTAGACCACGGGCAGCACGTGCTCGTAGCTCCAGACGTACCAGCTGTACGGCACCTTGTGGCGCAGGTCGAGCGGGTCGAGCTTGAGGAGACGGTTGCCACTCGCGCGACGCTGCGCGAAGTCGGCGTGGAGCTCGGGTGAACCCTCGAGGCCGAGCACGGTCACGTCGTCGAAGAACAGCGCCAGCAACGACTCCAGCTCGTCGGCTTCGAAGAGCGACACGTGGAACGGGTTCTCGAAGTCGGCCGGACGGTTGGGCGTGATGACGAGCGCGGCGCCGTCGGCGGTCGCGACGCGGCGCGAGCTCGGCCGCGTGCTGCTCGGGCGCTCGGAAGTGCTCGATGATGTGCGACGAGCACACCCAGTCGATCGAACCGGCCTTGGCGGCGATGCGGGCGCCGTCCATGGCGGCGAAGCGCATCCCGCGCGGCTCCCATTCGCGGGCGGCGTCGATCGCGGTCTGCGCGTCGTAGTCGACGCCGATCACCAGGCGCCCGAGCCCCGAGAGCCGGGCGGTCTGGTCGCCGACGCCGCACCCCACGTCGAGCACGGTCCCGGGGCCGATGCGCTCGGCCATCTCCCGGTAGCCGGCGTCGTGGAACGCGAGCAGGGAGTCGGGAGTGGCGCCCGCCATCGGGCGCTCGCCGGTGAGCTTGGCCATCGGGTGAGGTTATGCAGCGGGTGGGGTCCGTTCCCGGAACGCGGCAGACGGTCCCCCTAGCATGCACTGCTCATGACGGGCCCCGACTCCACGATCCAGGACCACCACGTCCAGGATCATGCGATCGAGGTGGCCAAGCTCGGTGACATCGCCGCCGAGGCGGGCCTGCACCGGGTGAGCATGCTCGCGTGGCGCGACCTCGACGATCCCGAGGCCGGCGGTTCGGAGCTGCACGCGTCGAACATCGCCAAGCTCTGGGCCGAAGCGGGGATCGAGGTCAACATCCGCACGTCGTACGCGGCCGGACACCCGCAGGTGTCGTGGCGCGACGGCTACCGCGTGATCCGCAAGGCCGGTCGCTACCTGGTGTTCCCGCGCGCGGCGTTCAGCGAGATGATGGGTTGGCACGGCGGCCGCGACGGCCTGGTCGAGATCTGGAACGGCATGCCGTTCTTCTCGCCGCTGTGGTCGCGCACCGCGCACGTCACCTGGTTGCACCACGTGCACGCGGAGATGTGGCAGATGACGTTGCCGCCGCGCTCGCGGCGTTCGGCAACTTCGTCGAGTCGAAGGTGGCGCCGCCGATCTACCACCGCACGTCGATGGTCACGCTGTCGGAGTCGAGCAAGCGCGAGATGGTCCACGATCTCGGCTTCCGCGCCGATCGGGTGAGCGTCGTCCCGCCGGGCATCGACCCCCACTACGTGCCCGGGGGCGCGAAGTCGCCGACCCCGCTCGTCGTGGCCGTCGGTCGGCTGGTGCCGGTGAAGCAGTTCGACGTGCTCGTCGACGCGCTGGTCGCGCTCAAGGCCGACCATCCCGCGCTCGAAGCGGTGATCGTCGGCGAGGGCTACACCCGAGAAGACCTCGAGGCGCAGATCCACGCCGCGCGGCGGAGTCGTGGATCAGCCTGCCCGGCCGGGTCGACGAGGCCACCAAGGTCGACCTCTACCGGCGGGCCTGGGTGCTGTCGAGCGCGTCGGCGCGCGAGGGGTGGGGGATGACCATCACCGAAGCCGCCGCGTGCGGCACGCCGGCGGTGGTGAGCGACGTCGCCGGCCACGCCGACGCGGTGGTCGACGGCGAGACCGGCATCCTCTGTCGCGGCGGCGACGCGCTGCGCGTCGGCCTCGACCGGATCCTGCGCGACACCGACCTGCGCACGCGCATGAGCGAGGCCGCACGCGCCCACGCGGCGCGCTTCACCTGGGAGGCGACCGCGCGGCACGCTCGAGGTGCTGGCGGCGGCGGCGATCGCCCGGCGCGGTCGGCCCGGCGCCTGATGAAGTTCACCGTCATCGGGCACAGCTGCCTGCGCATCGAGACCAGCGGACCGACGATCCTGGTCGACCCCTGGCTGTTCGGATCGTGCTACTGGCGCTCGTGGTGGCACTACCCGACGGTCGCCGATCCCGCGCCCGAGGTGCTCGAGCCCGACTACGTGTACCTCACGCACCACCACTTCGATCACTTCCACTTCCCGTCGATGCGCCGGCTCGACCGGAGCGCGCACGTGCTCGTCCCGAAGTTCGGCGTGCCGACGTTGGCCCAGGAGGTGCGCAACCTCGGGTTCCCCGAGGTCATGGAGCTCCCGCACGCGCAGACCGTGCAGCTCGCGCCGGGTGTGCGCGTCGCGTCGTACCAGAACGGACCCGACGACTCGGTGTTCGTCGTGGCCGACGGCGACCACGTGCTCGTCGACATCAACGACGGCAAGATCCGCGGTCGCACGCTGCGCAAGATCCTCGACGAGTTCGGTCAGCCGACGTTCGTGTTCAAGAGCTACTCGTTCGCGCAGGCCTACCCGGTGCTCTACACCGCCGACGATCCGGCTGATCTGGAGCTGATCTCGCGCGACACCTACCTCGACGACTGGGTGCGCGTGGTCGACGCGCTCGCACCGACCTACGGCGTGCCGTTCGGCAGCATGGTCGCGTTCCTCCATCCCGACAGTCGCGGCGTCAACGAGCACCTCGTGCCGCCGGGTGACGTCGTCGATGCCTTCCGCTCGCAACGACCCGACTCGCGCACCGAGGCCGTCCAGATGGACCCGGGCGACAGCTGGAGCTCCGACACCGGCTTCGAGCTCGCCGGCGTCGACTGGTACGCCGACCGCGCCGCGCACCTCGAGGAGCTCGCGGCGCAGGTCGCGCCCAAGATCGCGGAGCAGACCGCGAAGGAAGAGGGCGTCACCCTCGACTACCAGACCTTCGCCGACTACTTCGACGGTTTCATGCACGCGTTCCCGCCCGGTGTGCTCGGGCGCTTCGCGCTCAAGCGGCCGGTGGTCTTCCACGTGCCGTCGTCGCCGTTGCCGTACTGGGTGCTCGACTTCTCCCGTCGGGGCGTCTACCGACTCTCGGAACCGCCGCCGGACACCGCGAGCATCGTGACCGTCAACGAAGCGGTGCTCGCCGACGCGATCGAGAAGCGGCTCGTGCACGTGGTGCACGGGTCGATGCGCATCCGGGTGCACGTGCGCGCCGGTGGTGCCGGCGACGACCTCACGTTCTGGGGACTCGTGGTGCCGTGGGAGCTCGGCTACCTGCCGTTGCACCGTGGGCTCACGCCGCGCCTCGCCGAGGTCACCTGGCGCCGACGCGCCGAGTGGCTCGAGTGGGGCGACGCCATGCGCGCCGGGGGCGGCACGCTGTTCGAACGCGTGTCCGGACGCCTCGGCACCGACGCCAGCGTCGACGTCGCGTCGTAGGGTGGCCCCATGGCCTCCCCCAAGTCGTTCTTCCTGACGCCCGAGATCCACGAGTACGTCGTCGCCCACGGCACCCCGCCCGACGCGGTGCAGCAGGCGCTCATCGACGAGACCGCCGAGTTGCCGATGGCGATGATGCAGATCTCGCCGGAGCAGGGCGCGTTCATGACCCTCTTCACCCGCGCGATCGGCGCCAAGCAGGCCGTCGAAGTGGGGACCTTCACCGGCTACTCCGCCATCGCGATCGCGCGCGGCCTGCCCGACGACGGCCACCTGCTCTGCTGCGACGTCAGCGAGGAGTGGACGAGCGTCGGCCGGCGCGCGTGGGCCGAGGCCGGCGTCGCCGAGAAGATCGACCTGGTCATCGCGCCCGCCGCCGAGACACTGCGCGCGTTGCCCGACGAGGAGCAGTTCGACCTGGCCTTCATCGACGCCGACAAGCCCGCCTACCCCGTGTACTACGAGGAGATCGTCACCCGGCTCCGCCCGAACGGGGTGATCCTCGTCGACAACACGTTGCAGGGCGGTCGGATCGTCGACCCCGAGGCGAACGACGACTCGGTGGTCGCCATGCGCGCGTTCAACGACCTGGTCGCGTCGGACGACCGCGTCGAGAGCGCCCTGCTCACCCTCGGCGACGGCCTCACCCTCCTCCGCAAGCGCTGACGCCGTCCTCTCCCGGCGAACATCTCAAGGTTCGCGTACGTATGCGACGGTCAACTGCGAGATGCTCGGGGGAGGGTCAGAACTTTCCGGTGCGGCCGTAGCGGTAGTAGCCCGCGAACTGCTCGTTGGTGGCGTCGGGCAGCGGCACGATCTCGCCCAGGCGTTGCGCGCCCCACACGATCTCGGCGGTGCGCTCGACCAACCCGGCGATGTGCATGACGTCGGCGGGGCTCTTGCCCACGGCGAACAACCCGTGGTTGGCCATGAGGACCGCGCTGCGGTCGCCCACCCAGCCCGCGACCTCGTCGGCGAGCTCGTCGGTGCCGGTGGTCTTGTAACCGGCCACCGGCACGTCGCCGCCCACGTACACGACGAACTCCTCGATCACCGCCGGGATGGGCTGGCGGGTGAGGGCGAACATCGTGCAGTGCTTGGCGTGACAGTGCATGGTCGCGTTGATCTCGGGATAGCGCTTCATCGCCGAGAGGTGCAGCATCTTCTCCGTCGTCGGGCCGCGGTGTCCCTCGACCACTTCGCCGTCGAGGTTGCACACGACGAGGTCGTCGAGCTCCATGGTGAGGTAGTTCAGCGACGACGGTGTGAGCACGACGTTGCCGTCGGGCAAGCGGGCGGCCACGTTGCCGGCGGTGCCCTGCACCAGCCCCGACGTCAGCATCTCCTTGGCCGTGTCGAGCAGCTGCTGCTTCACCTCGGCGGCGCTGGCCGCCGGTGCTTCGCTCACTTGATGACCTCCGGGTTCACGAGGTTGGGCGGGATGCCGCCGTCGAGCAGGGTGACCAGGCCGTCGACGATCAGCGTCGTGTGGTTCTGTCTCGGTGTCGTAGGTCGCCCCGCCGATGTGCGGGGTGAGCACGACGTTCCACATCGCGCAGAGCGGATCGTCGACGTCGAGACGTTCGCCGGTGAAGTGGTCGAGGCCCGCGCCGCCGAGGTGGCCGTCGGCCAGCGACTGCGTGAGGGCGGCGGTGTCGTGCAGTCCGCGCGCGCGGTGTTGATGTACACCGCGCCTTCCTTCATGCGGGCGAACTGCTCGGCGCCGATCATCTCGGCCGACTCGGGCGTCACCGCCGCGTGCATCGACACGACGTCGGCTTCGGCGAGCAGGTCGTCGAGCGAGTGGGTGGCGTCGGGTGCGAACGGGTCGTAGCTGATGACCTTCATGCCGAGGCCGGCGAAGCGCCACGCCGCGGCCCGGCCCACCGCGCCGTAGCCCACGATGCCCACGGTCTGGCCGGCCAGCTGCCAGGCCCGGAAGCGCTGGTAGGGGATGGTGCCGTCGCGGTAGGTCTCGCCCGCCCGGACGTCGAGGTCGGCCCGGATGACACCGCGGTTGACCGCGAAGAGGAGGGCGACGGCCATCTCGGCGACCGCGTCGGCGTTGCGCCCGGGCGCCCGCAGCACGGGGATGCCCTTCTCGGTGGCCGCGGCGATGTCGACGTTGTTGGGGTCGCCGCGGCACGAGCCGATGGCGACGAGCGGCAGGTCGAGCACCGGACCCTTCACGCTGTCGGACTCGACGATGAGGAGGTCGGCGCCCTCGGCTTCGACCCGGGCGGCGAGGTCGTCGGCGTTGTAGAGGCGCAGCGGCTGGTGGTCGATCCAGGGATCGAGCACGACGTCGGCGAGGGAACGGAGGGTGTCGAGGCCGGGACCGCGGAACGGTGCGGTCACGAGCGCGCGATGGCGGTCGGTCATGCGGGCGATTCTGACAGCCCCGACCGGTTTGACCCCACCCTCGCATCAACGCGCGCGTTGTGCGCATGAGCGTCGTGTCCGGCCCCGGACACAGCGGAAGCCCCGGGTGAGAGAAGGAGGTGGGGTCCGGGGCTTCGTCGGGCCCGGCCCCGGACACAGCGGAAGCCCCGGGGTGAGAGAAGGAGGTGGGGTCCGGGGCTTGTCTGACTCCCGGACACAGCGGAAGCCCCGGGGGAGGGGGGTCCGGGGCTTCCGTGTGCGGGGAGATCTCTCTCGACTCGCTGTTGCTGGTTCGAACCCACGACCGCGCCCGGATGTTCCGCGCGCCAGCGATTTCTCCGCCCGCGTCTTCTCGGGACGGCCCCGTGGTAGTTGACAACAATTGTTGATAAGCTGGCCATCGTGAAGACCGTCGACGAGCTCACCACGCGCTTTCGCGCCGAGGGCCTCCGGGTCACGCCGCAGCGCCAGGTGATCTTCCGGCTGCTCCACGGCGTCGACACCCACCCCACGGTGGAGTCGCTCTACGAATCGGCCCGGTCCGAGATGCCGACGATCTCGCGCAAGACCGTGTACCAGACCGTCCACGATCTCGAATCGATGGGCGAGGTCGAACTGCTCGACGTCGGCACCGGCAGCATCCGCGTCGACCCCAACGTCGAGCACGCGCACCAGCACCTCGTGTGCACGCGCTGCGGCACCGTGCGTGACGTGCTGCTCGACATCGCCGACCTGCGCGTGCCGTCGCGCTACCGGCGGGCGTTCACGGTCGAGGCGGTCGAGGTCGTGTTCCGCGGCGTCTGCGACGAGTGCCTCGCCCAGGAGCCGGTCGACGCCTGAGCGGTCGCCACCTCCAAGATCAAAGACAACCCAGTCCAACGCAAACCAACGCACACCAAGGAGAACAACGCATGCCCGACCTGAACGGCACCCAGACCCACTCGAACCTCAAGGACGCCTTCGCGGGTGAGAGCCAGGCCAACCGGCGCTACCTCTACTTCGCCCAGAAGGCCGACGTCGAGGGCTACCCCGACGTGGCCGCGCTGTTCCGCTCGGTGGCGGAGGGTGAGACCGGTCACGCGTTCGGCCACTTCGACTTCCTCGCCGAGGTCGGCGACCCGGTGACGGGCGTCGCCGTCGGTGCCACGTCCGACAACCTCAACTCGGCCATCGAGGGCGAGACCTACGAGTACACCGAGATGTACCCGGGGTTCGCCAAGACGGCCCGCGACGAGGGCTTCGAGGAGATCGCCGAGTGGCTCGAGACGCTCGCCCGCGCCGAGAAGAGCCACGCCGGCCGCTTCGGCCAGGGCCTCGAGACCCTCGACGCCTGACCGACCGCCAGTCCGTGATGTGTACGACCCCGGGGCCGCGTCCCCGGGGTCGTGCGCGCACGAGAGAGGAGCGACCGTGAGGAAGCTCACCGTCGACGACATCGTCGACCACCGCGCGTACGAACGCGAACGCGACGAGTTCCGCGCCCAGATCATCGCGATGAAGAAGCGCCGACGCATCGCGCTCGGCGAGCTCGTCACGATCGTGTTCGAGAACACCGACACCATGCGCTTCCAGGTGCAGGAGATGGCGCGCGCCGAGCGCATGCTCACCGACGACGCCATCGCGGGTGAGGTCTCCACCTACAACGAGCTCATCCCCGACCCCGGCGAGCTCTCGGGCACGCTCTTCATCGAGCTGACCACCGACGAGCTGCTGCGCGAGTGGCTGCCGAAGATGCGCCTGATCGAGTTCGGCATCCGTTTCGACCTGGGGCCGAGCGACGGCGACGTGTCGCGCGTCGTCGGCATCCCGCGCGACGAAGAGCGCCTGACGCGCGACGACATCACGTCGACCGTGCACTACCTCCACTTCCCGTTCGACGCCGCGCAGCGTGACCTGCTCGCCAGCGGTCCGGCGCGGCTCGTCGTCGACCACCCCGAGTACCAGGTCGAGGTGGAGCTCACCGACGCGCAACGGGCCGAGCTCGCGGGCGACTTCGCCGACTGATGCCGGTCCGGATCAAGGTCCAGCGGCTCGACCCCGAGCTGCCCCTCCCGCGCCAGCAGCACACCGACGACGCCGGCTACGACCTGCACGCGCGCGAGCGGGTCGAGCTTGCGCCGGCCGGAGGACGGGCGCTGGTTCCCACCGGGCTCGCAGTCGCGATCCCGTCGGGCTACGCCGGCTTCGTGCTGCCGCGCTCCGGGCTGGCGCTGAAGCACGGCATCACCTGCCTCAACACGCCCGGCCTGATCGATCCGCAGTACCGCGGCGAGCTCAAGGTGCTCCTGATCAACACCGACCCGTCGGCGCCGTTCGTCGTCGAGCGCGGCGATCGCATCGCGCAACTCGTCATCCAGCACGTCGAGGTGGTCGACTGGAAGGAAGTCGACGTACTCGACACCACCGAGCGTGACGCGTTCGGCTTCGGCTCGACGGGGGTGTGCCAGTGACCAAGCCGTTCCGCTTCGGCGTCACCGCGGCAACTTGACCACGGGCGCGGCGTGGGCCGAGCAGGCCCGCCGCATCGAAGGCCTCGGGCTACTCGACGCTGTTCGTGCACGACCACTTCGTCGACTCTGCGCGCCCGCGCCGATGGTCGCGCTCTCGTTCGCGGCGGCCGCGACCACCACGTTGCGCGTCGGGATGCTCGTGCTCGGCAACGACTACCGCCATCCCGGCGGTCGTCGCCAAGGAAGCGGCCACGCTCGACGTGCTGTCGGACGGCCGACTCGAGTTCGGCCTCGGTGCCGGGTGGATGACCGCCGACTACGAGGCCCTCGGCCTGCCGTACGACCGCGCCGGAGTCCGCATCGAGCGCCTGGCCGAAGCGCTCGCGGTGGTGAAGGGCGCGTGGGGCGACGGTCCGTTCGACTTCACCGGCGAGCACTACGCGATCACCGCGTACGACGCGCAGCCGACGCCGGTGCAGCAGCCGCGGCCGCCGATCCTCGTGGGCGGTGGTGGTGAGAAGGTCCTGAAGCTCGCGGGGCGCGAGGCCGACATCGTCGGCATCAACCCCATCCTCCATGCCGGTGTGATCGGGGCCGAAGCCGCGCGCGACACGCTCGGCGACTCGACGGCCCGCAAGATCGGGTGGGTGCGCGAAGGTGCGGGGGAGCGGTTCGAGGAGCTCGAGCTCCAGATCCGCTACTTCGTGGCCGCGATCACCGACGACGCGCAGGGGCTCGCCGAGGCCATGGCCCCTGCGTTCGGCGTCGAACCGAGCGAGGCGCTGTCGTCCGGCGCCGTCCTCGCGGGCACCGTCGACGAGGTCTGCGACACCCTCCTGCAGCGCCGGGAGGAGTGGGGCGTCTCGTACGTCGTGTTCGGTGACGACAACTACGAGCAGTTCGCGCCGGTGGTGGCCCGGCTCGCCGGGACCTGAGGCCGCCGGGCTCGCGCGCTATCCTCGTCACCCACGCGGACGTGGCTCAGTTGGTAGAGCACAACCTTGCCAAGGTTGGGGTCGCGGGTTCGAATCCCGTCGTCCGCTCCACAGAATCGCAGGTCAGGCCCCCTCTCCGGAGGGGGTCTTCCTTCTGGAACGGTTGGAGATGCCTAGCGGGGTGCTCGCCGGCGCAAGGCCCAACGGCGCGTGACGCGCTTGGGCGAGTCGCCGCGCTCGACGGATTCCCGTGGGGCGGCGGCACGACGAAGTGCCTCGCGCGTCGCCTCGAACTCCTGCGTTTCACGAAGCGGATCAGCCGAGAACCTCATCAGTTCGCGACTCTATCGACCCCTGCGGATCGTCCACAAGGCTGTCCACAAGGAATGTGGAGGAACGGCCTCAGGCGCCCGGAGCGGTCTCCCCGTTTGCAGAACGACCCAGTCGGGCGCCCGAGGCCAGTGCGCCTGTGTAGTGGATGGTCGCCCGTCATGTTCCAACGTGAGCGCGGCGTGGTCTACCAGCGCTGGTACTGCAAGGGCTCGTCGGCCTCCGCGCTGGCAGGGTTGTCCCCGATGAAGCAGGCTGCTCGGCGCGCGAATCGCGCTTGGTGAAGGAGCCTCTCATGCACGCGGTGATCGGACGGGTACAGATCAAGGTCGGCCATGAAGACGAAACGCGACAGATGATCGACGACCACGGCGTCGCCATGCTGCAGGGCATGGCCGGATCTTCGGGCGGCTACTGGTCTCGAAGTACGAACGACGGCGATCTCATTCAGCACTCGTTCTGGCTCTTCGACACCGAAGGGCACGCACGAGCTGCGGAAGCGACCTTCAACACGCTGCGCGACATGCCCGAGGCACCCGCCGTGTTCATCAGCGTCGACGTGTGCGAGGTCATCGGGCAGGCATAGCGAACAATCTGCGCGGTTCGGCGATGATCGGGGTTGACCGCGGCGCGACGCTTGGCAAGACAACCATGGCGAGGAGCGCGCCCCTCGGCCGTTCGAGGTGGTCGGGCTTGCTCGGAGGGGAGGCGGCGACCCATGTTGATCGAGTTCGACGTCGCTGGCATTCCTGCCGAGTTCTCTTGGAGCGGCGCGACCGGCAGGGTCGAGCTGCGTGTCGGCAACGACGCGGTCCTGCTCGAGAGTCCCTTCTGGCTCTCCGGCCACTACACGGCGGTCCGAACCATCCACGTCTGGCACGACGAAGACGCTGAACATGTCGTCGAGCTTGTGAAGGTGCAGCCGAGCCTCAAGCAGGGGCCGTGCGCGTTCACGATCTATGTCGACAGCACGGTGGCTGCCGAGGCCACCGGTACGTGAGCCACGCGGGTCCGTCCCGGCTGAACTAGCCCGTCACGAGCGGTGCGTAGCCGCTGCTCTGCCCGGTCGACGTCGGGTGGTAGCTCTCGCCAGTGGCGCCGAGGTTCAGGCCGTTCAGCCACGCACCCGATGCGCACACCCCATGATTCGTGAACGGTGTGATCGCGCTCTTGTAGCTGAAGCCATACTTTGCGGCTTCGGTCTTGGTCACGTTCTCGATCGCGTCGGCCAGGTTGTTCGCCGCGGTGGCCTCGGTCGCGCTGATCCCCAGCGCAGCGAAGCACGTGCCGGAGAAGAGTCGCGGATAACCCAGCACGATCACGTTCGCGTTCGGAGCGCGGTTCTTGATCTGCGTGTCCATCGCGTCGAGCTTTGCCGGAAGCGTGGCGTTCACGGAGCTGATCGTGCTGTTGATGGACGAAACGCAATTCGTCAGCGTGCACGTGACCAACAGTGATGTGAAGCCGGCGTCGTTGCCACCCGCGGTGACCGTCACGAGGTTCGTGGTGGCTGTTGAGTGCGGCGACCTGCTTGTTGATGACGTCGGTCGTGGTGGCGCCGCTGCAGGCCTGGAAGTTGAGTGCGTAGCCCTTGGCCGCCGCAACCAGCGCCGGGTACGCCAGCGAGCTGCGCTTGCACGTGGAGCTGAGGTCGTAGCGGTTGGTGCCGACCCCAGACGAGTAGCTGTCACCGAGGGCGACGTAGTTCGTGGTGCCAGCCTGCGCGATCCCGACAGGCGCAACGAGCGCGCAGACCGCGGTGAAAAATGCGACGAGCCACCAAAGGCGCTTCATGCGATTGCCCCCTCCGACTGCCCCTCCGATCCCTTTGGTCGCCGAGCGTACGGGGATGGTTCGCGGTGGGCAACCGGCGCCCACGCCACCCCCGAGCGACGGAGTGGCTCGAGGCGTTCGTCAGAGTGCGAGTGAGTACCCGCCGTTGACCGGGTACGTCTGGCCCGAGACCCACGTGCCGAGCGGGCTGGCGAGGTACGCCACCAGGCCGGCAACCTCCTCGGGCTCGCCCCGGCGGCGAACGATGTAGCGGCGGAACGCCTCCTTCATCCGCTGCACCTGCTCTTCGGTGGCCTCTCCGCCATCGGTGGTGGGTCGGTGCATCGTGCCGATGGCGATGTTGTTGGCGGTGACGTCGTACCGGGCGAGCTCGCGTGCGTAGGCGCGCGTGAAGCCGGCGGCTCCGGCCTTCGCCGCCACGTACGCGGCCATGTTGACCTCACCGGTGCGCGCGCCGTCGGAGATGATCGTGATCACGCGACCCCATCGCCCCTCGATCATCGACGGGGTGACGGCACGCGTGCAGTTCATCACGCCGTAGAGGTTCACCGCGAAGAACGGCGCCCAGTCGGTCGGAGTGGTGTCGACGAAGGGACCGTCGCCGGTCCAACCGGCGGCGCCCGCGTTGCCGGCGTTGTTCACGAGGATGTCGACGTGTCCCGCGGTCTCGACGCCGCGCGTGACCGAGTCGAAGTCGGTCACGTCGAAGAGCGCGATCGACGCGCTCGCCGCCGTCGGCGACGATCTCGTCGGCGACCGCCTGCGCCCGCGCCTCCACCAGGTCGTTGACCACGACGTGGGCGCCGATGCGTCCGAGGGTGCGAGCGATGCCCTCGCCGAGGTTCTGGCCGGCGCCGGTCACCAGTGCTCGGCGTCCGGCGAGGTTGAAGAGCGGGTCCACGGGGCCTCACGATCCAGGTGCGTTGGGTCAGGAGCTTGGCACAGGTCATCGAGGCCCGATGTCTGACGGGCAACGGCGACTGCTTGCGCCAAAGACACCTTTCCGGGGAGTATGGGCGATCGGCCGAGCGGCCTGCCGGCGAGGTGACCGATGCGTGTGTTCGTGTCCTACCGGCGTGAGGACAACCCGTGGGTCGCCGGACGATTGCGCGATCGCCTGGTCGAGGCGTACGGCGACAGCAACGTCTTCTTCGACGTCGACGACATCCCGATGGGCGTCGACTTCCGCAACGTGATCCGGGGCACGCTCGAGGACGTCGACGTCGTGCTCGCGATCATCGGGTCCGGTTGGAACCCCGACCGGCTTGCCATTGGCACGGACTTCGTGCGAGCCGAGCTCGTCGAGGCTCTCCGGCTGCAGAAGCGGGTCATCCCCGTCCTCATCGGTGACACGCCGATGCCGACCGTTGAGGTGTTGCCGTCGGACCTCGCAGAGTTCGCGTACCTCAATGCTGTGCGGCTGCGGCCCGACCCCGACTTCTCGAGCGACGTCGCGCGTCTGGTCGCCGGACTGGGTGAGCCGACGGGCAGGTCAACGGACGACATCGGAGGCGGAAACCGCAAGGGACTGGCGCTGGTGGTCGTGCTGCTGCTGCTCGTCGTCGGGCTCGTCGTCGTCGGCGTGGTCGTGGCCAGCGGAGGTGGCGGCAGGTGGCGGCGGCGGAAGCGCCGATGGAGGCGGTGACGGAGGGGAGTCGCAGCCCGCGTCGCGATGCCAGCCAACTCGGACGTCTTCCAGCATCCGGTGACCGAGGTCATGCCCGTCCTGCTCGGCATGGGACTGGAGGCGACCTCCCAGACCGGCGACTGCAGCAACTCGACCGACCCCGGACTCGTGAGCCAGGTCACGGTGGGACAGTTCCCCGACGACCGGATCATCTACGGCGAGGAAGGCCAGGAGTCCATCAACGAGGAGCTCCGGGCCAGCCTCACCGCCGGCACGCGGGTGACGGTGTGGACGCCGATCTTCCGTCCGTGTCTGTGACCGCTGCCCGCGTCTGAGGCGCCCGTTCACTCGACGCGGATCGACTCCCGCGGGAGCGTTGACACCTCGGCGAGCCGCTCGGTCATCGCCGCTCGCAGCACCTCGCCGGCGGAGGGGACCTCGGCGAGCATCGACCAGAAGTCGGGCTTGGAGAACACCGCGGCGGTGACGGGCGTGGTGGCGAGCGCGGTGGCGGTCTGGACCCGCGCACCGAGGAGCGAGATCTCGCCGAGGAAGTCGGAAGGTCCGCGAGTGGCGATGACCCGATCGCACGCACCGATCGCGACGACACCGTCGAGCAGCACCACGAACTGCGAGCCCGGGCGCCCTTCCTTCGTGATCACCGTGCCGGCCGCGAGATCCACGTGGGTCATCAGCGACGAGATCGTGCGCAACTTCCGGGCGCTCAGTCCGCGGAACAGCTCCGCCTCGGCCAACTGCTCGTCGATGGTTCCGTGACGCTCCATGGTGGGCCTCCTCCGCTTCGGGGATGTCGACACCAGCGTGCGGCTCACGCCGACGGTCGTCTGTCTCACGTGATGCACAACGGGCGAGACCTGTGCCACACCGGCATTCGACGCGCGTGCGACGAATCGGACTTCGCCGTATCGTCGGAGCCACCAAACGCCGCGGACACCGGACGGTCGACATGCCCGACACAGCACCGCAGCAGTACGACGACAAGGACGTCGACCTCGTGCTCGAGGGCGGCGGCGTCAAGGGTGTCGGGCTGATCGGCGCGGTCCTCGAGCTCGACGCCGCCGGCTTCCGCATCCGTCGTGTCGCGGGAACGAGTGCGGGCGCGATCGCCGCTGCGCTCATCGCCGCGAACGTGGCGGCCGGCGCGCCGCTCGCCAACCTCGAGGACCAGATCGCGAGCATCGACTACACGAAGTTCACGACCGAGACCGGTCTGAGGAAGCGCGCGGGCAAGATCGGCGACCTCCATGCCCTGATGACGAGCATGGGGCTGTACTCCGGCGACTACCTCGTCGAATGGCTCGGCGGCATCCTCGAGACGATCGGCATCACCACGTTCGGCCAGCTCCGCCGCGACGACCTCGGCGTCGACTTCCCGTACTCGCTCGTCGTGCACACCACCGACATCACGTTGGGGAAGTTGGTGCGACTCCCGGGTGACTACGCGAACTACCGCATGCCTCCCGACGACTCCCGGATCGTCGACGCCGTCCGCGCGTCGATGGCCATCCCGTTCTTCTTCGAACCGGTCCAACACGAGCTCGCGCCCGAGGACCCGAACGCCGACCAGGATCCCCTCACCGTCACCTGGGTCGACGGCGGCCTCCTCTCGAACTTCCCGATGGAGGTGTTCAACGACCGGAACAACGGCTCGATCGTCGACCCGTGGCCGACCATCGGGATCAAGCTGTCCGAGGACGAGGCCTCCCTCGCGCCCCCCGAAGAGACCAACGGGCCGTTCGACGAGGCGATCCGCATCCTGAAGACGGTCCTCAACAACTCGAACCGATACTTCGTCACGCCCGACAAGGCACGGTCCACCATCTTCGTCGATTCCGCCGGGCTCAACGCGACCGACTTCGGCATCACCCCGGACCAGAGTGCGATGTTGTTCGCCAACGGGCAGAACGCCGCGAAATCCTGGCTCGCGAGCCTGGCGCAGTTCGCCGCGCCACCAGCAACGCCGACGCGGTGATGTCGGAAGCTGTACCGTCTGAGAGCTTCGGGCACTTCGGGTAGACGGGGTGAAAGGAGCAGTGCCGTGAACGAGGGTTGGTTCACCAAGCGCTACATGTGGCTGTCGGAGAAACTCGACCGCACGTATGGCTGGGACCGTCTCCCGAAGCCCCTCGCGCTGTTCACCCTCATCGGCATCCGGGTGAAGCTGCGGCGGGAGAACCTGTACGACACCACCGGGGTCGAGGTGGGATGGGGGCCCGAAGCGCCGATGCCGGGCCGCTCGCTCGCCCGCTCGGCCGACGGCACCGGCACCGATCCGGTCCACCCCGAGATGGGCGCCGCCTACACGCGCTTCGGTCACAACGTGCCGATCGAGGCCACCTTCCCGCACGACGTGCTCGAACCCAACCCGCGGGTCGTCAGCCGAGACCTGCTCGCGCGCAAGGAGTTCATCCCGGCACCTTCGGTGAACCTCCTGGTCGCGGCCTGGCTCCAGTTCGAGGTGCACGACTGGATGAGCCACGGTGCCAACCAGAAGGAGGATCCCTTCGAGGTCGCGCTCGACGACGACGATCCGTGGTCGGAGCACCCGATGCGGATCCGCCGCACCCAAGCGGACCCGACGTCCGACGGTGGGCCGCCGACGTACCGGAACACCGAGACCCACTGGTGGGACGCCTCCCAGGTGTACGGCAGCAGCCCGGTGGTCGAGGAGTTGCTGCGCACGCACTCGGGCGGGCACGTCAAGCTCACCCCCGACGGGATCATCCCGTTCGACCCACCTTCGATGCCCGAGGTCCCCGGCGTCGACATGGACGCGATGAAGGGCAACTGGTGGCTGGGGCTCGCCATGCTCCACACGCTGTTCATGCGCGAGCACAACGCGATCTGCGATCACCTCGCTCGGTGCTACCCGCACCTGGACGACCAGCAGCTCTTCGACCACGCGCGGCTGATCAACGCGGCGCTGATCGCCAAGATCCACACCGTCGAGTGGACCACCGCGATCCTGGCCGACTCGACCATGGAGACGGGCATGCGCGTCAACTGGTGGGGCGTGCAGGGGGAGAAGACCCGGGATCGCTTCGGTCGCCTCACCAAGAGCGAAGAGTTCAGCGGCATCCCCGGCTCGGATCTCTACTACCACGGCGTGCCGTTCGCGATGACGGAGGAGTTCGTCGCCGTGTACCGCATGCACCCGTTGATCCCCGACGACTACAGCCTGCGTTCGGTCGGCCGACGACGCGCTCGTCGAGGAGCTGCCGTTCCCGCGGATCGCCGGCACGCACACGCACGAGGTGCTGCACGATCCACGACTCGACGTGGCCGACTTCTTCTATTCGTTCGGCACGAGCAACCCGGGCGCGATCGTGCTCCACAACTACCCGAACCACCTCCGCGAGTGGCGTGAGGCCGACGGCCACCCACTGGACCTGGCGGCGACCGACATCGTGCGGAACCGCGAGCGTGGGGTGCCGCGCTACAACGAGTTCCGGCGCAAGTTCCACATGCCGCCGTGCGACCGCTTCGAGGACTTCAGCGCCGACCCCGACGTCGTCGCCGACCTGCGCCGCATCTATCGCAGCGTCGAAGACGTCGACCTGATGGTCGGGCTCTACGCCGAGACACCTCCGACCGGCTTCGCGATCAGCGACACCGCCTTCCGCGTCTTCATCGTGATGGCGTCGCGACGCCTCAAGAGCGACCGCTTCTACACCTACGACTACCGGCCCGAGGTGTACACGAAGGAGGGGATCGAATGGGTGGAGGACAACACCCTCTCCTCGGTGTTGCTCCGCCACTATCCGGAGCTCGCACCCGTGCTGCGCGATGTCGACAACGCGTTCAAGCCGTGGCCGACGGCGGCACCGAGATGAACGGGCGGAGGTGGCGCGCGCGCGCCGCTGCGTTCTGGAACCAGTACCAGCGTTCGCTGTTCCGTGCGGCCAAGCCGCTGGTCGTGCCGGTGCCGACGGACCTTCCGCGTGTGCAGCCGGTGTCGTTCGCTCGCGCCTACCCGAAGACGCCGATCAGCGGCATCGTGGTGGCGCACCGCGCTCCGAAGGACGAGTACCGCCTGCACGTGCTCGCGGTGAAGCGGCTCCAGCTCAGCCTCTACCGCACCGTCTCGCCGATGCAGCCGGGGCTCCCACCCGTCGACGCAGATCCGCAGCGGGCGCTGGCGGCGGCCTATCCGGCGCGCCACGAGCGGCTCTACCGCCGACCGGTGCGACCTCCCGAGTACGACGCGCCCGACCACCCCGGCGGTGTCGACCTCGGCGGGCTCGCGGTGGCGAGCCCGTACGCGTGCTACCTCGCCCGGGACGACAGCGGCGCGCTGGTGTGGGACCTCACCGGGCTCGCGGGCTTCGAGGTCTACGACGGCCTCGTGCCTCCCGCGGTGCGCGTGGAGTTCGAGCTCCAGCCCGACCGGCGGCGCGTCGAAGCGGTGCGCATCAGCTCGGAGCTGGGAACGTCGTCCGTCGGCGACGAGCGCTGGGACGATTCCGTTCGTCTGGCGATGTGCGCGGTCTCGACGCATGCGTCGCTGGTGCGCCACTTCAACTGGGTGCACCTCGTGGTGGGTGGCCCACTCGCGATCGTCACGCACAACGAGTTGCCGGCCGACCATCCGGTCACCCGCCTGTTGCGCCCGCACCTGTACGCCACGCACTTCGGCAACCAGATCGTCACCATCGACCAGATGGAACGCGACGGCGACTTCGAGAACATGTTCAGCTTCACGCACGGCGGCATGTGCAAGTTGTTCGAGACGACCGCAGGTCAGTTCGATCTCCGGTGGTTCAACCCCGGGCTCGACGCCGAGCTGCGCGGCATCGCCGGCCTGCCGATCGACACGCCCGCGCACGACAACCGGATGGAGATCATGGGCGTCATCCGCGATCACGTCACGCGGTACCTGGCGCTCTACTACGCCACGGATGACGCGTTGCGCGGCGACCGGAGCTTCGCCCGTTGGCTCGACGAGCTGGAGCGGGCGATCCCGCACGGGGTGCGTGAGCTGGCCGGTGAGCCGGTCACCGTCGCCGGCGCCGCTGAGCTCATCGCCACCCTGGTGTACATGGGCGCGGTCGAGCACGAGATCATCGACTCGGGCATGTGGGACTACCAGCTCTGGAGCGACGTGCAGCCGGTGCGCGTGCGCCGCGACGGCCAGCGGGTCCCGCTCGACGTCTACCAGCGCCTGGTGAACTGGAACTTCAGCCTCAACGTCGACCGTACGCTGCTGACCACCGACTTCTCGGGGCTGGCGCTCGACCCCGCCGGCGCCGAGACGTTCCGTCGCTTCCGGAACGAGCTCCTCGAGTTGCAGCGAACGATGGATGCCGAGCCGTTCGCGGCGTGGCGCATGGAGCCGAAGTTCCTCAAGGCCAACATCAACTACTGAGGGTGGTGAAGGTGGAAGGCGACGCGAACGACGGGCGCATCACCACTGCGACCGTGCTGTTCTGCGACCTCGTCGGCTCGACCGCGCAGCGGACGTCGCTCGGTGACGACGCGGCCGACCAGCTCGCCGTCGCGCTCGATCGCGTGCTCCGAGGGGCAGTGGCGGCGTGGCGCGGTCAGGTGGTCAAGAGCACCGGTGACGGTGTCATGGCCGTGTTCGACGCCGCGAGCGATGCGCTGAGCGCAGCGGTCGCGATCCACCAGCAGACCGAGTCGCGCAATCGCGTCTCGGGACCTTCGGAGCAGCTCGTCCTGCGCATCGGCCTGAGCGCGGGTGACGTGCAGTACGTCGCCAACGACTGCCACGGCACACCGGTGGTCGAAGCGGCACGACTCGAAGCGGCGGCCGAGACCGGATCCATCTACGTGAGCGAACTGGTCCGTCTCCTCGCGGGTACGCGTGGAGGGCACCAGTTCGAGGCGTCGGCGCGCTGGAGCTCAAGGGCCTTCCCGCACCGGTGCGCACCTTCCGGGTGCCGTGGGCTCCGGTCGAGGAAGCGACCTCGGTCGACGACGGCGCGTCGGCGGTGGAAGCCGCGGTGCCCGTGCGTCCGCCGCTGCCGAGTCGGCTCGCGCACCGGCCGGGATCGGGTGTGATCGGGTACCAGGCGGAGCTGCGCGCCATCCGGGAGGCGCTGTTGCGGGTCGTGGGCGGCAGCGGACGAGAGATCGTGCTGGTGTCGGGTGAAGCGGGACTCGGGAAGAGCACCGTCGTCTCGGAGATCGCGCGCGACGCGTACCAGCGCGGCGCGTGCGTGCTGTTCGGGCACTGCGAGGAGGACCTGGCGACGCCCTACCAGTTGTTCGCGGAGGCGCTCGCGGCACTGGGTCACGCACGCGTCGGAGGCCGAGCTCCGGGCGCACGTCGCCACCTACGGGTCCGAGATCGTGCGGCTCGTCCCTGCGCTGGCGAGCCGGGTTGCCGAGCTCCCGCCGTCGCGCGCGACAGATCCCGACACCGAGCGGTTCCTGCTGTTCGCGGCGGTGGCGGGGTTGGTCACGTCGCTGAGCGCTCGGCATCCGGTCGTGCTCGTGCTCGACGACCTGCAATGGGCCGACCGGGGAAGCCTGCTGCTGCTCGGACACCTCGCGGCGACGGAGCTCGCGGCGAACGTGCTCGTCATCGCCACGTTCCGCGACAGTGAGCTCTCGCACGCCGAGGGACTGCGCGCCAGCCTCGGTGCCCTCTACCGGCACCCACGCGTGGACCGCGTGGAGCTCGGTGGGCTCGACGAAGCTGGCGTCGTCGAGCTGTTGGAGGGGATCGCGGGGTACGAGCTCACGACGGAGGAGATCGACCTCGCGCGACGTCGTGTACCGCGAGACCGACGGCAACCCGTTCTTCGTCACCCAGGTGCTCCAACATCTCGTGGAGAGCGGTGCGCTCTACCAGGATGACAACGGCCGGTGGGTGACGTCGGAGTCGTTCGACCGCTTCGGTCTCCCCGACAGCGTGCGCGAGGTGATCGGCGGGCGCGTCGAACGGCTCGGGCCCAGTGCCGGGCGGATGCTCTCGCTCGCGGCGGTGATCGGCCGTGACTTCGAGCTCGCTCTCCTCGCGGAGGCGGCGGCGATGTCCGACGACGAGGTCCTCGACCTCCTCGACGCCGCCGCGGCCGTCGACCTGGTGCGCGAGTCGGCCGACACCCCCGGTCAGTACACCTTCGCCCACGCGCTCATCCAGCACACCATCTACGAGGACCTCGGGCCGACCCGCCGCGCCCGCGCGCACCGCCAGGTCGCCGAGGCGCTCGAGGATCTCTCGCTCGGCAATCCGGCGGCGCGCGTCGCGGAGCTGGCGCGGCATTGGATGCTCGCGACGACGCAAGTGGATCTGTCGAAGGCGATCGAGTACTCGCGCCAGGCGGGCGACGCCGCGCTGTCGTCGCTCGCGCCCTCTGACGGGCTCCGGTACTACCTCCAGGCGAGGGAGCTCTTCGAGCAGTCCGATCACGACGATCCGGTGCTCGCACTCGACATCGCCATCGGGATCGGCACCGCGCAGCGCCAGGTCGGCGAGCCGAAGTTCCGCGAGACGCTCCTCACCGCGGCGCGACAGGCGATCGTGCTCGACGACACCCCGCGACTCGTCGCGGCGGCGCTCGCCACCCACCGAGGACTGTTCTCGAACTTCGGCGCGATCGACGAGGAGCGGGTCGCGATCTTCGAGGAGTGCCTGGCCCGCATCGGGTCCGATGATCCGCGGCGGGCGCTCGTCCTCGCCGCGTACTGCCAGGAGGTCGTGGTCGGGACTCCGCTCGAACGCAGGCAGGAGCTGGCCGACGAGGCATTCGCGATCGCGCACGCATCCGGGGACGACGAGGTGATCGTGCGGGTGATGACGAACTCCGCCTATGCGCTGATCGCACCGCCGATGCTCGCGGTCCAGCTCGAGCGGACTGCCGAAGGTCGCGCGCGTGCCGCGCGCCTGGGCGACCCCGTGCTCGAGTTCTTCGCCTGCAACTGGCGACGCGGTGCCTGTGCCCAGGTGGGCGACAAGCGGGAGATGGACAGCTGCACCGAGCGCATGGCGGTGCTCGCCGACGCCATCGACCAGCCCCTGCTCACCTGGGTGCACCGGTTCAGCCTCGCCTGGCTCGCGCTCATCGTGGGCGACACCGACGAAGCCGAGCGGCTCGCCACCGAGGCGCTCACGATCGGTACCGAGAGCGGCCAGCCCGATGCCGAGTTCATCTTCGGCGGCCAGTTCATGATGGTGCACCACCAACGCGGCAACCTCGACGCGTTGAGCGCGCTCATCGAGGACATGGCGGGGAGCGCGCCCGCGACTGCGGGCGTGCTCGCGGGTGCGCTGGCCATCGCCGACATCGAGGCCGGTCGGACGGCCGAAGCGCGGCGCCGGCTCGACGAGTTCGCGGCGCGCGGCTTCGAGCTGGAGATGAATCCGGTGTGGGTCACGGGCATCGCGTTCCACGCCGAAGCCGCCATCGAGCTGGGGGATCCGGAGTTCTGCGGACCGATCCGCGACCAACTGCTCCCGTGGTCGGACCAGTGGACCGACAACGGCGCCACCGCGGCCTGCCCGGTCGCGCACTACCTCGGCGGCTGCGCCTCGGTGCTCGGTCGTCACGACGAAGCCGACGAGTGGTTCGCGCAGTCGGCGCGGCATGTGCGAGGCCATGGGGGCGAAGTTCTTCGGTGCCCAGACCGAGCTGTTGTGGGGTCGGATGCTCGTCGAGCGCGCCGCTCCCGGTGACGCCGAGCGCGCGCGGCGAGCTCCTGACGCACGCACACGATGTCGCCCGGGTGCTGGGCTACCGCGTGGTGGAGGAGCGGGCGCAGTCGGCACTCGCGCGCCTCGGCTGAGGGTTCGCTACCGGCACACGTCGGCGTACGGCTGGGCGGGCGCGATGGTGCGCCATTCCGCGTCGTCCGGCGTATAGGCCGCGCAGCGCGCGACAGACCCGCGCGCGTGCAGCGCGGTGGGTGCCGAGAGCGAGGCCGATGCGTCCCAGCGGGTGACGTGACCGGCCTTGTCGCCCGCCGCCAACTGCATGCCGTCGTCGCTGAAGTCGAGGCTGGTGACGCCATCGCTCGCCGACCACTCGGCGACGGCGCGATGGGCGACGAGATCGCACAACGTCACGTGATGATCGGCGTCGCCGACCGCCACGCGCACGTCCGTTCGGGCTGAAGGCCACGACGGACGCCGACCGGATCGGTCCGCACGGAAGCGTTGATGCGCCGGCCGGTCTCGGCATCCCAGAGGTGCACGGTGTGGTCGCCGATGCCCAAGGGCCCGTCGATCGTCGCCACGGTGCGTCCGTCGCGACTCAGGGTCACGAACCGGGTGGCGAGCCGCGATGGCGTGCCGGTCAGCTGCCGCGGTTGGCGCTCGCCAGGTACCCACACCTGGGCGGCCGATTGCTGGTTGACGGTGACGATCGTGCCATCGGCGCCCCGCGCCAACGTAGATCCGAGCCCGAGGCCGGACTTGTAGGTGGACTCCGACTGCACCTCGGACGTCGGGATCACCGGCGAGCGCGCCGCTCGTGGTGTGCGTCGCCAGATCGCGTACCTCGAGGCGTCCCTGGCTGGCGAACATGGAGGTGACGAGCACCGAGCCGTCGGGCGCGAACGCCATCGCGGTCGGGGAGTCGACGGGCTCGCCACTGGTCCACGACCTTGCCGCTCGCGACGTCGACCACCGTGATTCCCGATCTGAATCCGCCCGTCGGCAGCTTCGCCTCCGGTGATGTACGCGAGTCGCCGCCCGTCGGCGCTCCACGCCGTGACCTGAGGCGGGGACACGTCGAGCCGCTGCCGACCGAGGTCCGCGCCATTCCATCGGACGGCCGTGCTGTCCCGCCGGTTCGCCGTGTCCGATGCGATGACGACGCTGAGCTCGTTCCCGCCGGGAGCGAAGGCCAGCCCGACTCACCTCGGCGCCGAATTCCGCGCCCGAAACCAACCGATGAGCGTCGCGGAGCACCACGTGACCGAGGTTGTCGCCGGTGGCGAGGGTGCTGCCGTCCGCGGTGAACGCGACCCCGCTCACCGCGGTGCCCTCGCTCCACGTCGTGATCGTGCTGCCCGTCGTCCGTGTCGCGGACGATGACGCTCCCGCTGTCGTCCCCGGACACGAGCACGTTGCCCGACGGTGCCGAACGCGAGATGCGTCACCAGGCTGTCGTCGGACCAGGTCGAGATCAGGCGACCGTCGCCGGAGTCCCACAGCCGCACGCCACCGAGCTGATCACCGGTCGCGATCGTTCCGCCGTCGGGCGCGATGGCGACGCAGTCACGTTCGGGCCCGACGGGGATCGACCGTCGCCTGGGTGGCGGTCGCCACGTCCCACACGATCGCCCGCCCGGGCTGGAAAATCACGCTGCGTGTCGCTGTTCCTGATGGCCGTGACGACGCGGGTGTTGTCGGCGCTGAACGCGACGCTCGACACCGACGGGAACCCGGTCGGCCGGCTGGTGCGGTCCGCGGTCCCGGGCTGCCACAGGACCAGGTTGCCCGAGGTGTCGCCGCCGGCGAGGGTCGCCCCGTCGGGCGCGAACGCGATGCTCTGGAGCGAGGCGTTGGTGTCCTCCCAATGACTGATCTCGCGCCGCCGCGCCACGTTCCAGACGACGTTTCGTCCCTTCGTGGCTCGAAGTCGGGTTCGGGAGCCTTCAGTCGGCGGGGATCACGAGGTCATATGCGACCGCGAGCAATCCACCGTCAGGGCTGAACGCGACGCTCTCCACACCCCCGACGGCGGCCGTCGTCGAGGAGCTCGGCGACGCGCTTCGCCTTCGCCACGTCCCAGACGACGATCCGCGACGTGCCGTCGTTGGTGGCCACGCGGCGACCGTCGGGACTGATCGCCATGACTCGTACGGTTGCGCCCTTGCGTGCGCCGAACCCGAAGATGGCGGTGATGGGTTCTGCAGCCGCGGTGCTCAGCGCATCCCGCGCCAGCGTCGAATCGGCGTGGCGATCGGACGCGACCGCGAGCGCCAGCGCGAGGGGGGCGTCGGTCTGGAGTTGCGCAGTCGACCGGGCCGCGAGCTCCCCGGCCTGCGCGGTGCGTGTCTGGTCGCGAGCTTCCTGCGCGTTGCTCCGGGCCGACACGAACCCGAAGCTGGCGGCGACGGTGAGCGCGACCAGCGCCGCGGCCGCGGTCCATGCCACGCGGAGCGTGCGGCGATGCTGCCGGAGGTCTTCGCCCTCGATGGTGTCGAGGTCGACGTCCTTGATGTGGGCGGCGATCTTCGCCACCGGATGGCGGAAGAGGCGCCGGAAGTCTCGACCCGGCTTGACCGCGCCGCTCGTGAGCTGCGCCCGCGCTTCCCGGAGGTCGATGTACAACGGATCGGCCTGGAACACGTGCTGCAGGGCGGGGTGCAGCGCCGTCGACGCCTCGGGTTCGAAGCACCCCTGCGCCTTGTCCCACCGCAGCGTGCCGTCGGTGAGCACGAGCACCATGCGCAGGTTGGCCGCCGTCTTGGTGCTCGACCAGTACGCGATCTCCTTGCCGACCCACTCCGAGTGCGCGCTCCCGGGCGAGACGAGCAGGACGTAGTAGCGGGATTCGTCGAGCGCGTCCGTGATCGAGCCGAAGAGCTCGGGGCTCGCGGACAGATTGGTCTCGTCTCGGAACACGGTCATCGACCGGCGCCGGTACCACGGCTTGGCGATATGTTGGAGCGCGTCCTGCAGCGCAGGTGCCAGCCCACCGTCGGCCGCGTGGTTGTACGAGATGAAGGCGTCGTAACGCACCAAAGCTCCTGGCTTCGCTGGTACTGGTCATCCGGCGCGAATCCGGGCAAACTCTAGGCTTCCTCTCTCGGTGATGGAGCTCGCGGAATGTCGTTCCGCAGTCGCGACGACCTGGCCTCGATACCGCTGTTCCGCCACGTGCCGCGGCGGCGCCGTCGCGCGCTCGCACGCGGAGCGGTACGGCTCGACGTCCCGGCCGGACACGTGCTCTTCGACGAAGACAGCGAAGGCCACGAGTTCGTCGCGGTGCTCGGAGGTGAGGTCGAGGTGCGGCGCGACGGCGTTGTCGTCGCCGAGCTGTCTGCCGGCGACTACCTCGGCGAGGGTGCGGTGCTCACCCGGACCCACCGGAACGCGAGCGCGGTCGCGGCACGGATGCGACCATCGTGTGCATCGGTGCGTCCGACTTCGAAGACGTCGAAGCCCGGTGGCCGGCGGTCGCGGAGGAGATCCGGGCCACGGCGTCGCAACGGCTGACCGCGCCGTGACCACGGTGGGGATCACCGGTCACCGCACGTTGTCCGACGACGCAGAGTGGTCATGGGTGCGTGAGGAGCTCGACGCGGCGCTGGCTCTGCTCGAGCCACCGATCGTGGGGGTGTCGTCGTTGGCCGAGGGCGCCGACCAGTGCTTTGCCGACGCAGTGCTCGCGGCCGGGGGACGGCTCCACGCGGTGCTGGCGTTCGAACACTTCGGCGAGTCGCTCGGCGACGACGGGCGGGCGTCGTTCGCCGCACTGCTCGACGAGGCCGACGACGTCGAGGTGATCGACCCGCAACCGACTCGGGATCTCGCGTACCTCGCCGCCGGCCTGCGCGTGCTCGAGCTCGCCGACGTGCTGTTCGCGGTTTGGGACGGCAAGCCCGCGGTGCGGCACCGGCGGCACCGCGGAGATCGTGGAGCGGGCGACGGCGACCGACACGCCGGTGCTGCAGATCGACACGAGCGACGCGACGGTGCGGTGGCTGTGACGGCCGAGTCCACCCCCGTGGTCGTCCTGCTCGGTGCGGGCGGTGCAGTGCCGAGCGATCCGGCGGCCGCGCGGAAGCTGGGTGCGGCAGTCGTCGCCGCCGCCCGCACGGCCGGCGCGGTCATCGTCGACGGTCTCGGGGGCGCGGTGGGTGCTGCGGTCGCGGCCGCGTGCGTCGAAGGTCCTGCCGTCCCGGTGACGCAGTCCTCGGATCCGATCGGGAGCGCGACGGATCTCGCCGGCCCACATCGCGTCGTGGTCGTGCTGGTGGGTGGTGACGCGGCGACGGCGCAACAGTTGCTCGATCGGCGCACTCGCAACTGGTCGATCGTCGGTGCGCCCCACAGCGGCGGGCTCGCCGAGCAGCTCTCGGTCGGCAGTCGTCAGCGAGCGGCGGCCGAGATCGTGCGAGGCGACGAGCTCGCGCAGTTGCAGGAGCGGCGCACGCTCACCGTCGACCGTGTTGCCCGCCTGCAGCACATCGTCGTGTGGGAGCTCGACGAGCACGAGGTCGTCAAGCAGATCCTGGCCCGGCGCAAGTCGTACGACGTCACCGCGCAGCAGCTCCAACGCCACGCCCACGTGCTCGAAGGGACGGTGCTCGGCCTCGGCGTGTTCGTGACCTTCCTGTCGCTGCTGAACCGGGAGCTCGACGCCAGCGGCGCGGTGCACGACGTCATCCACTGGACCCTCGTCGCGCTGCCGATCATCGTCGCGGCGCTCATCGCCCTCGTCAGCGTGACCGGTTCCGGCAAGCGCTGGTTGCTCGTGCGGGCGGCGTGCGAGGCGATCAAGCGCGAGGTCTTCGTCTGGCGCACCCGTACCGGCGTGTACGCCCCCGAGATGTTCACCGACGACGAGACCGGTCCCAGCGACGCCACCGAGCTCCTGGTCAATCGGGTGGCGGCCATCGAGGCGCAGCTGATGGGCTCCGCGGTGGTGTCGAGCACCGCCTTCGCCCCGGTCGACGACGCGTACCTCGGTGCAAGCGACGACGACGACGGCATCTCGCGTCTGACCGCCGACGACTACCTCCGCGTGCGCGTGAACGACCAGCTCGCGTACTACCGCCGCAAGGTCACGCGCCTCGCGCCCCGGCTCCGGCGCTACCAGCTGGCGTGGATCGTGGCCGGCGCGGCCGGCAGCATCCTCGCCGCCGCGGGTGCGTCGCTCTGGATCGCGCTCACGGTCGCGATCGTGGGCGCGATCGGCGCGCACATGAAGCAGGTGCAGCTCGACACCACGCTGGTGGGTTTCAACCAGGGGATCGCGAGGCTGCAGCAGTGCGTGACGTGCTGGGGGGCGGTACCCGCCGAACGCAGGACCGAGGCGCGGTTCGCGCTCCTCGTCCACGACGCCGAGCACGCGCTCGAGACCGAGCAGGCCAGCTGGGTGCAGCAGATGAAGCTCGGTCTCGACTCGCTGTTGCCGACCGACGAGGTGCTGAAGAAGACGCCCGCCACGGAACCGCCACCGCTCGACGTCGAGCTCCCGACGTTCGACACGCCGGTCGCGGGCCCGACTCCCGCTCCGGCCCCGGCCCCGGCCCCGGCGCCGGTCCCGCTCCGGCCCCGGCGCCGACGGGCGACGGTCGGTGACGAGTTCAGACGAAGATGCGGCGCAGTGCGTCGAGGTCGAGCACGGTGATGGTCCCTCGTCCCGTGGCCACGAGGTCCAGGGTGCGGAGCGAGGCGAGGGCGCGCGCGACTGACGCGCGTGACGTGCCGACGAGGCCGGCGACCTCGTGTTGCGAGAGCCGAACATCCACACCGTGGTGGTCGGCGACGGCGTGCTCGCGGGTGAGGTCGCACAGGAGGCGGGCGACGCGGGCGGTGGCGTCGTAGGCACCGAACTCCACGCGTCGCCGGTCGCCCTCCCGCAGCCGGCTCATCAACATGCGGATGAGCTCGAGCGCGGCGCCGGGACGACTCGTGACGAACTCGCGGAACTGAGCGGCCGGCAGCACCTGAACGGTCAGCGGGTCGAGTGCGATCGCGCTGGCGGTGCGCGGCCCACCGTCGAGCGCGGCGAGCTCGCCGACCAGGGAGCCAGGCCCGCGGATGCCGAGGACCGCCTCCGTGCCATCGGCCGTCGACGTCAGGATCTTCAGCCGGCCGTCGATGACCATCACGACGAAGTCGCTGCGCTCGCCTTCGTGGAAGACACGAGCGTTGCGTGGGTACTTCCGGGTGCGCCCGATCGTCCGGAGAACGGCACGCTCCGCGTCAGAGAAGACGTCCCCGTTGGGAGCCATGCGCCCTCGACCATCAGACGACGCTACCCGGGCGCGATCAAGGCCGCTCACACGCTGTCCGGGAGCGAGGCCAGTCCGGCCACGAGTTCGAATGCGCGCTCCACGATCGCGCGCAGGTCGCCGCGTCCGTCGCGGTCGAGCCAGCGCCGGTAGGCGTGGTCGAGCGTGGCCTGGCCGATGGTGGCCGCGAGGATGTCCTCGTCGATCACGACCGGTCGGCCCTCGCGGCGGCGAGCGCCCGCGCGACCTCACCGCGGAAGTACTCCATGCCCGCGACGTAGCGGCCCTGCAACACCGCGCCGCTGCCCATCGCGCGTTGGAACAACACCGCCTGCGCGGCATCGGCTGCGCTGAGCCCGGGTTGCAGGAGGTAGGCGCGCCGGAATGCTTCGAGCGCAGGGACGTCAGGGCTGACGGCACGGATCGCATCCAGGAAGGGCGCGATGTCCATCTCGCGCGCGAACAGCACGTCGTCCTTGCCCTCGAAGTAGCGGAAGAACGTGCGCAGCGAGACGTTCGTGGCGCGGCACAGGTCGTCGACGGTGGTGTGCTCGTAGCCCTGGGAGGCGAACAGCTCGACCGCCGCTTCGTTGAGGGCGGCGCGAGTGTCGAGCCGCTTCTGCTCGCGCCGGCCTGCTCGGCGACGTCGCCGACCTCGGCGTCGAGATCACGCAGAGGGAACATGCGCATCCCTCGTAGCGTCGCCGGCGAACTCGGCGACGATGGCGTCGGTGTGCTGACCCAGCACCGGCGCGGGACCGACGACGGAACGGCTGCGCGAGAAGGCGGTGAACGCGGTGACGCGTGGGTACTCGTCGAGCGTCGGGTGGTGCGCGGTGGTGACCCAGCCGTGCTCGGCGCCGAACGCGCCGAGGGTCACGTGTCGATCGGCGGCCTGGTCGACCACCTCGATGCAGGTCACACCGGCGGCCCGCAGCTGCTCGGCATGCTCGTGAGCCGACGCTGCCGGCGAAGAACCGTTCCAGCGCGGCCGCGGACTCGTCGTCATCGAGATCGACGCCGGTGTGCGCGGCGAGCGCGTCGCGCTCGCGCGAAGACAGTGCGGCGACCATCAACCAGCGATCGGCGGTGGGGTAGAGACGATGCCACGCGCTGACCCCGAGCAGCTCGGGGTCGACGTCCGCCCCGGAGCTCGTGCCGTCGTCGACATTGCTGTCGGCGAGCGCGAGCGCCACCGTCGAGAGCATCGAGGTCCGCAGCACGTTGCCGCCGCCGTGGCGCACGTGACCGACCAGCCCGAGCAGGAGCGCGGTGCCGACCCCGAGGGAGGCGAACCCGTCGGCATTGCCCGGCCCCATGGCGCCGGCGGCGAGGCGGATCGACGTGCGCTTCACTTCCTCGAGGGTGAGGTCGGTCCCGACCGGGAGACATGCGGCGCCGCCGATGTTGCGCACCGCGAGGCCCGACGCCGCGCCCATCGTGGGCGCGAACGCAGGTTTGCGACCACACGGCGGACCACTGCCGTAGCCGGGCGAGCTGACGTACACGAGCTCGGGGTTCAGCGTGTGCAGGTCGTCGGGGCTCACACGCATGCGTTCGGCGACGCCGGCCCGGTATCCCTGCAGCACGACGTCGGCGCCGCGCACCAACGACTCGAGCACGACGCGATCGGCGTCGTCGTCGAGATCGAGGACGATCGACTCCTTGCCCTGCAGCACCTTGATGCCGGCGAGGTCGGGGAACGGCATCAGGTTGCGGATGGCGTCGCCCTCCGGTGGCTCGACCTTGATCACGCGTGCGCCCTGCTCGGCCAGGAGCGTGGCGCCGAACGGTGCGGCGAAGAACGATCCGAGCTCCAGCACCGTGACCCCGGCCAGCGCAGGCTCGGCGTTCCCCGCCGCTTCCGCGGCACGATCCGCGACCGGCGTCGCGATCAGCGCGGCGACGGCGTCGTTGTGCGCACCCAGGTCGGGGGTGGCGCGAGGGCGAACTCCGACCAGAACTCGGACTGCGCGAGCTCAGCGGGAACGAGGTGCCCCTGGCGGTCGGCCACGACCCGCCGGTCGGCCATGAGCTGCGGATGCGTGAGCGCGCTCGGGCCGGCGCGGTAGGTGTCGGCCCACACGTCGGGCTCGTGGTCGAACACCTCGAGCCATTCGTCGACGGTGCGCGACCGCACCGCGTCGAGGAGTTGCTCCCAGAACTCGATGCGCACCGCCGGGTCGTCGGCGAGCGGCGCGTCGCGCACGGCGGGGTCGTCGGGATCGAGGTCGCAGGTGCGGAGGAAGGCTTCCCAGAGGCGATCGGTGGTCTGCGAGAACTGGAGCCACTGACCGTCGGCGGAGAGCGCGACGAGGAGGCGGAACACGAACGGTGTGTTCGGCACCAGCGCTTCGGTGTCGAACGGCGGCGCCGACTCGAACGCCTGGTCGTAGCGATCGGCGAGCACGAGGAGCAGCCAGTTCCAGGTGTCGTACGCGAGGAACGAGTGCGCGAGCGACACCTCGACGCCTTGGCCGATCCCACTGCGCTCGCGTTCGACGAGGGCGCCGAGGATGCCCTGGAGTGCGTGGTGGGCGGCGCTGATCGAACAGAACGGTGCGCTCACGAACACGGGACCGGGGCGCGGCGTCAGCGACGAGAAGGAGGTGGAGCCGCCGATCGCGGCCATCACGATCGACTCCCAGCCCTTCACCGACGCGAGGCGCGAGTCGTCGCCGAACGCGCTCGATGCGCGCGTGGACGAGTCGAGGATTCGACGCGGCGCAGCTCGTCGGCGTCGAGCCCGAGCCGGCTGGCGACACCGGTGCCCCAACCGTCGACGAACACGTCGCTGCGGTCGAGCAGCGCGCGTGCGAGCGCGTGGTCGTCGTCGCGAGTGAGGTCGACCCGGAGGCTGTGCTGCCCGCGTGCCCAGAACTTCCACGCCGCTTGCGACCGCAGCCGGGACCCCTCCGGTGGTTCCAACAGCCACACCTCGGCGCCCGCGTCGGCGAGCACCTGACCGACGATGGCGGCGGGCAGGGCGTTGGCGGTGGTCACGACCCGGAGGCCGTCGAGAGGGCGAGGCTGCACGGACTCGGCGGAGTGGGTGGTGGGCACGTGGCGCATCCCAGCATTGTGCCAGTAGAGTGTCAAATTCTTGGACCAGGAGCCAGACCCCCAGGAGCAGGCGCCATGACGTACCGCGACGCGATCTACATCTCGACCGATTCACACGTCACCGAACCGATCGAGATCTACGGCGAGCGTGTCGATGCGGGGTTCCGGGGTCGGGTGCCGCGGATCGAGACGGTGGGTGAGTGGCGCACGTTGCTGATCGAGGGTCTCGGGCCGCGGAAGTTGATGCCGGCGTCGGAGCGTGAGGTCGCGATCGTCGGTGACTTCGACGCCGAGGACCGCTTCCGCGACCAGTTGCGCGACGGCGTGAGCGCGGAGGTGATCTTCCCCACGTTCGCGTTGCAGGCCTGCTACGCATCGGACGACGCGGAGTTCCAACGGCAGCTGTGTCGCGCGGTACAACAGTTGGGCGCTCGACGTGTTCGACGACCATCGCCTCCTGCCGGTGGGGATGGTGTCGATGCTCGACATCGACGGCGCCATCGAAGACGTCAAGGTTGTTGCCGACCAGGGCTTCCGCGTGTTGTTCCTCCCTGCGCAGGTGCCGTCACGCATGTACAACGACGGCGCCTACGACCCGTTCTGGGCCGTCGCGCAGGACCTCGGCCTGCCCCTCACGTTCCACTCCGGCACCGGCCACGAACCGCGTGTCGTGCGCGGGCCCGGCGGCGCGGTCGTCAACTACCTCATGGGCGCGCAACTCGACGGCCCGATGGTGATCCTCACCCTCGCCGCCGGTGGTGCACTCGACCGGTTCCCCGAGCTCGAGATCGTCACCGTCGAGACGGGCGCGTCGTGGTTGGCGTGGATCATGACCCAGGCCGACGCCATCTACGCCGACCACAGCATGTACGCGCAACCGAAGCTCTCACTCAAGCCCAGTGAGCTCATCCGCCGGCAGTGCTCGGCCACGTTCATGTACGACCCGGTCGCGATCAACAACCGCGAGACCACCGGGATCGAGACGCTCATGTGGGGCAACGACTACCCCCACCCCGAAGGCACCTGGCCCGACTCGCAACGCGTCAACGAGGACCAGTTCGCCGGCGTCAGCCAGGAAGACCTCGACGCCATCGTCAATGGCAACGCGGCACGGGTGTTCGGCTTCGACCTCGACCACCTCGCGAAGCTCCAGCCCGTCCCCGCGTAGAGACGGTTCAGCAGGTCAGGGACGCGCGCCTTCGCCGAGTTGCGTGCGCAGCTCGCGTTCGAAGGCTGCGACTTCCGGACCCGCGGCCGCCGCTCGCATCGCGTTCAGCTCCGGGTAACCGGCGTCGCGCTCGGCATCCCACTCGTCGGCGAACGCGCCCGAATCGATCCCCTCGACGATCTCGCGCATCGTCGCGGCGACGTCGTAGTGGTCGAAGCGGTCACGGCGAGACAGCTGGCCGTACTGACTGGTGGGTGAGTGGTGCCCGAACTGCGCCGCGTACCCGCCCTCGCGGATCAAGCGGTAGGTGCGCTCGACCTCACCCGACAGCACGAGCTCGGTGATGATCGCTTCGACCGGGATCCCCTGCTCGAGCATGACCTGCGTGAACGACTGCGACACGCGGCTCAGCGCGGGCGAGAGCGCCTGCTCCACCGCGAGGTCGAGCACCGCTTCCTGGCGCGGGGTCAGCTCGATCGCGCCCTGGAGGAGGCCACCGATCGCCTTGGCGACCGCGAGGGTGCGCGGCCGCGCGGTGCCGGTCACGTCGCGGTGGACACCGAACGCGGTGATGAAGCCGATGCCCTCCTCGAAGCAGCGGCGCACCTCCGGACCCAGCATGCGGGGTGCGACCATGCCGACATCGCACGCGGGGTCGAAGCGGTCGAACGCGAGGGTGTACCCGCTCGCCACGACGACGAGCGCGTCCTCGCGCGGCCGGATCGGCAACGAGGGGATCACGTCGTCGGGGATGAGGATGCAGAGCACGTCGAACTCGGATGCCGCGTCGAGCTCGGTGGTGGCGAACCCGTCGGCGGTCGCACGGTCGCGCGTCTCGTCGGCGCGCACGCAGACGGTGACGTCGATGCCGGAGTCGCGCAGGTTCAGCGCCCACGGTCGACCCTGGTTGCCGTACCCGACGACGGCGGTGCGAGCGCCCCGCAGCGGATCGAGCGTGGCGTCGGCTTCGTGGACGATCGTCGTCATGTCGGCTCCCCGGTCGAGATGTGCGCCGAGGATCGTACGAAATCGGGCGGGTGCGCAATCCCTACCGGCGAGGCGGCGTCAGGATCCGCACCACCATCTCGACGGTGCTGTCGATGCTGGTTCCTCGCGCCGCGATGGCGGGGACGAAGATGCGGCCGAGGAGAGCCCCCTGGATCAGGTCGAACACCTCGTCGAGATCGAGATCGGGATCGACGTCGTCGGGTGCGGCGGCGAGGATGGCGGCGAACTGCGGACGCACCGAGAGGTGCAACCAGTAGGCGGCGGGGCGGGGCACCTCGTCCTGGTACGTGGCCATCAGGCCGGGCATCACCGCCCGAGCCGCGGGAGAGGCGAGGCTGTCCCGGTACGCCTCGAGGAAGCGCGGCGAGGTCGGCACGCAGGTCACCGGTCGGCTCGACGCTGATCTCGGTCAGGCCCGAGAACGCGGCGTCCTCGAGGAGTGCACGGCGCGACGGCCAGCGTCGGTAGATCGCCGGCGGGTGGATCCCCGAGCGGCGCGAGATCTCCTGGACCGTGGTTCCCGCGAACCCGACCTCGCCGAGGAGAGCCCGGGTCGTCTCGAGGACGATCTCGTCGATCTCCGGGTTGCGCGGTCGGCCGCGGGTCGACATCTCCGTCACTGCTCGATAGCTTAACGGTAAGGCTTCTTCCGTAAATATGAGCTGTGTCGTGGGGGGATGGATGGACGGTCCGAAGCGCGCCGAGGCGCCGGTGGCGAAGGTCGATTTCGTCAACGTGGTGCCGCAGGGCACCAACGTCGACACGACCAGCCCCCAGCCTGCCAACCACGGGCTGGTCGAGCAGGGCGCGTTGGCGCTCGGCGGTGCGCTGCTGCTCAACACCCGGGCGCTCGTCGACGAGGCGTTGAAGGACCCGGCGCGCTTCTCCTCCGAAGACCTCGTGGAGCAGGGCAACACCCTGCCACTGATCCCGCTCAACATCGACCCTCCCGATCACGTGAAGTACCGGCGGCTGCTCGACCCGCTGTTCGCGCCGCGCCGCATCGACGCGCTCGAAGCGGACATCAGCGCCCGCGTCAACCACTTCGTCGACGCGTTCGTCGAGCGCGGTTCGTGCGACTTCACCGCGGAGTTCGCCGAGCTGTTCCCGGCGTCGGTGTTCCTCGGGATGATGGGCTTGCCGTGGGACGAGCTCGACACGCTGATCGAGCTGCGTGACGGACTGCTGCGTCCCGGTACACCTGACATGCAGCCGGCGGAACGCTCGGCGATCCAGCGCGCGACCGCGCAGCGTGTGTACGTGTACTTCGGCGCCATCCTCGACGAACGCGCTGCAGACACCGCGCGACGACATCCTCTCGTTGTTCGTCACCACCGAGTCCGATGGCGATCGCCTCACGCGCGACGAGGTGCTCGCCATCTGCTTCGTGCTGCTGACCGCCGGACTCGACACCGTGACCGACTCGCTCACGTGCTTCTTCGCGTTCCTGGCGCAGCACCCCGAGCACCGGCAGCGCATCGTCGACGATCCCGACGTGATCCCGAACGCGGTCGAGGAGCTCCTCCGGTGGGAGACGCCGGTGCCGGCGGTGGTCCGCTGGGCGCGCGAAGACGCGGTGCTGGGCGGCGAGTCGGTCGACGCGGGGCACCACGTGCTGGTCAACCTCAGTGCCGCGAACCTCGACCCGGCCGAGTTCCCCGATCCGCTCGCGGTGCAGTTCGACCGTCCGGTGAACCGGCACCTCGCGTTCGGCGGGGGAGTGCACCGATGTCTCGGGTCGCACCTGGCCCGCCGGGAGCTGCGCATCGCGCTGCGGGAGTGGCACCGGCGCATCCCCGAGTACACGCTCACCCCGGGGTACCAGGTCGGCTACCTCCCGCCGCTGCGGTTCGTGCCGGACCTGCAGCTGTCGTGGCCGCGCGTGTGATCGCGACCATGACCCCGGCCGTCCACGGATGCCAAGAACGACAGGGACCAACATGACGATGGCGAGTGAGGCGGAGCCGATCAAGGTCGGGTTCCTGCTCGACTACATCGGTGCCGACGCGCACGACGGCGACTGGAGCAGCTTCTCCGAGCCCATGGAGCTGGTGTTCCGCGAAGGTCGCGCCGCCGAGGTGATCGACCGGCCGGTGGAGATCGTGTACCGCGCGGCTCAGGGCCTGCCCAAGGGCAACGTCAAGGCCGCGATCGACGCCTTCGGTGATCTGGTCGACGAAGGATGCGTCGCGATCATCGGCCCCCACATCAGTGAGAACGCGGTCGTGATCCGTCGGGAGGTCGAACGACGGTTCCGGGTACCGGCGATCAGCGTCTGCGGCTCCGAGCAGTGGCTGGGGAAGTGGACCTTCCTGTTGAACAACGGCTCGATGACCGACGAGCCGATCCTGTGGGCGCACCTCATGGCCAAGGCGGGCCAGCCGACGGCCGGCGTGCTCGTCGAACGGTCGTACATCGGTCAGGCATACCTGGAGAACTTCCGACGCGCTGCGGGGTTCGAGGGGATCCAGATCGTCGCCGAAGCGACGATCGCGCAGACCGGCCAGGACATCACTGCGGCGGTGCAGGCGCTGCACGCCGCGGGGGCGAGCGCGATCGTGCACTGCGGGTTCGGGCTCGGGGTCGCCGAGATCAACGTGGCACTGGCGGAGTTGGCGTGGGATCCGCCGCGATACATGGGCACCGCGTTCGAGACCGGGTTCAACGAGCACCTGTGGGACGCGTATCGCGGATGGATCGGCCTCGAGCAGTACGACGAGGCGAATCCCGTCGGGCAGGAGTTCCTGCGCCGGTACGAGGCCGAGTACGGGCATCGTCCCGAGTACTTCGCACCCCTGCTGTGGCGCGACTGCGCGGCGGTGCTGCTCGCCGCGCTCGCCGACGCGAGCCCGCTGTCGCCCGCGGGGTCCGCGACGCGATCGAGCGGGTCAAGATGCTGCCCGCCGCGTGCGGCTCACCCGGTACTCGGATCTCGTTCGGCCGGTGGATCCACCAGGGCTGGGTGGGTGCCGGCTACCTCGTGGCGCGTTCGCTCGATCCTGACGGCAAGGAGCTCGGGCAGTACTGGAAGTCGTCGCTCGTCGGTCGCTATGGCGTCGACTGACCGCCCGATGGGCCTCGATGCGGGGGTCTCACCGTGACGACGCGAGTCGTGCAGTGGGCGACCGGCGCGGTCGGCCTGGCCCAGCTCCGCGAGGTCGTCGACCGTCCCGACCTCGAGCTCGTCGGGCCTGTTCGTGTACGACCCGGCCAAGGTCGGCGTCGACGCGGGCGCGTTGGTCGACCGGCCGCCGACGGGCATCACCGCGACCAACGACAAGGCGGCGATCCTCGCGCTCGACGCCGACGTCGTGCTCCACGCCGCGAGCAAGGCGTTTCCCCAGAACACCAACACCGACGACATCGTGGCGCTGCTGGAGTCGGGCAAGAGCGTGATCACGACGACGACGTACAACCACCTGCCGACGTACGGCGCTGACGCGGACCAACGCATCCGCGCCGCGTGCGAACGTGGTCACGGCCCGCTTCCACGCCGGCGGCGAGCACCCCGGCTTCATGTTCGAACGACTCGCGGCGTCGGTGACCGCGCTGTCGCAACGGGTCGACCGCATCACCGTGCAGGAATTCGTCGACGTGTCCGGGGTGGCGGGACGCGAGATGCTGATCGACCTCATGGGCATGGGGAAGCAGCCCGAGGACATCACGATCGAGTCGCCGATGTTCCGCGCCATCTCGGTGCAGTACGAGCAGGCGATCGGTGCCGACCGCAGCGGTACTCGGACTCGAGCTCGACGAGATCCGCCACTCCATCGAGACCGGCGTCCGTCGACCACGACGTCGAGGTCGCGTGCGGCACGTTGCCCGCCGGCTCGGTCGTCGGTCAGATCATGTCGTGGAGCGGGTACCACGACGGCGAGCCGGTGCTGGTGGCGCAGGAGTTCTGGACTGCCACCGACGACATCCCCGGGTGGGACCTCGACCTCACGCAGACGTTCCTCGTGCGGGTCCGGGTCGAGGGCGTGCCGCCGATCTCCGTCGACCTCACCATCGACAACCAGCTCGTCGGCGAGCTCGAGGGCACGTCCGGTGGTCAGCTGGCGGTCGCCATGACCGCCGTGCGCGCGTGCCCGACGTGCTGGCCGCGCCGCCCGGCGTCGTCACCGCGCCGGTGTTCGGCGCCTATCGCTGGTCGTAGCCCGCGTGCGAGGCTGGGTCCGTGATCCTCATCGTCGTGAAGTTCAAGGTGAAGCCCGACTGGTCGGAACGGTGGATGGAGCACGTCCGCGAGTTCACCGAGGCCACGCGCGCCGAGCCCGCCAATCTGTGGTTCGACTGGTCGCGCAGCGTCGAGGATCCCGACGAGTGGGTCCTGGTCGAGGCGTTCGAGGACGACGGCGCGGTGCCGCACGTGACCAGCGACCACTTCCGGGCCGCGGTGGAGCAGCTCCCGCAGGCACTGGTCGAAACGCCCCGCATCATCAACACCACCATCGAGGACGCCCGCGACTGGTCGCGCATGGGCGAGATGCAGGTCGACTGATGCCTCGTGCGCTGTCCCACGCAGTCGTGCTCACCGACGACCTCGACGCGACGCTGCGCTTCCTGGGTGACATCGCCAAGGTGGCGCCGGTGAGCGAAGTGTCCGAAGGCGCCCCCGAGGACTACTCGCTGGTGTTCGGGTGGCCGCTCGATCAGGCCGCGACGCGCAGCGCATTCGTCGGCGAGGGTGCGGGGATGCTCGAGGTGGTCGAGATCCCGGCCCCGCTGCGCGGCACGGTCGCGCCCGGCGTGCGTTTCCTCGCCGTGGCCAACCGCGCCGTTGCCGCGACCGCCGACACCGCGAGCGCCGCGGGCTTCGACGTGCGGGGGCCGCTCACGGTCACGAGCGCGGGGGAGCGCGGCGCCACGATCGCGGAAGTGGTGGCGGGCGGGATCCCGTTCGAGCTGATCCAGTTCGGCTGAGTCAACCGGGCATCGCGTCGGCGGCGCGCAACAGCGCGTCGAGGTGTTCGTCCGACCACGGCTCACCGGCTCGTCCGCTGTTGATGCCCACCGCGTCGGCACCGGCGTCGCGCCAGCGTGCCAACCGCACGGGCAGCCGGTCGGCCTGATCGGGCGGCGACCAGACTTGACCTTCGAGCCCCAGCGCGTCGGGATCACGACCGGCGGCGGTTGCCGCGCGCGCGCAGCTCGACCAACGCCGGCTCGAGGCCGCGGCCGGGTTGAACCGTGGGCTCGGGGAGCCACCCGTCGGCGAGTCGACCGACCCGCGCGACCGCGCGGCTGTCGGTGCCGCATCCGATCCAGATCGGCACCGGTGTCGGCGGCCGCGGCGCGAGACCGGCGGCATCGATCACTTCCGACTCGCCGGTGTGGACGACGCTCGCTTCGGTCCAGAGCCGACGCAGCAACGGGATCTGTTCCTCCATGCGGGCGGCGCGGCGACGGAAGTCGATGCCGAGCGCCTGGTACTCGACGTCATTCCACCCGATGCCCACACCGAGACGGATCCGTCCCGGTGCGAGGAGCGCGAGGGTCGCGACCTGCTTGGCCACCAGCGCGGTCTGGCGCTGCGGCAGCACCATCACGTCGGTGACGAGCTCGAGCGAACACGAGCGCGCGAGATATGCGAACAACACGAGCGGCTCGAGGAACGGATCGGTCGAGTCGTAGTACCCGGTCCACCCCGGGCGGTTGCTCACGTCTGCGCCGAGCACGTGGTCGTACACGAGCAGGTGGTCGTATCCCGCGTCTTCGAGGCGCTGGACCAACCGGACCACGCGCGTCGGGATCGACGGTCGGGAACTGACCCTGTGGGAAGACGGCTCCGAGTCGCATCACTGCTCCTTGGTGTTCATGCCGGATCCACGATCAGCGACGGAATCCGCCACGAGCGGGGACGCGTCGCGATGAACAGGACCGCTTCGGCCACGCTCTCGACCGGCGCCGGCGCCTCGGGCGCGGGGCCGCCCCGCGCCACCCACTCGTCGGTCACGTTGCCGACGTCGGTGTTGCTCGCCGGTGTCGGCTCCGACGCGGTGGGGCCGACGCGGATCGAGCTCACGCGGATGCCCTGCGGTCGCAGCTCGGCGGCGAGGGTGCGCGTGAACGTCTCGAGCCCACCCTTGGTCGCGGCGTACACCGACAGGTAGGGCCGGGCCAGCTCCACCGCGCGCGACGAGATGTTGACGATGTCGCCGCCGCCGGCCGCGTCGAGCAACGGGATCGCGGCCCGGCTGCACCACATCGGACCGAGCAGGTTGGCGGCCATGATCGACGTGACGTGCGCGTCGTCGGCGTCGGCGAGCAGCGACATGCCGATGATCCCGGCGTTGTTCACGAGCAGGTCGACCCGGCCGAAGCGCTCGTCGATGGTCGCGAACGCGGTCCGCACCGCGTCGGGATCGCCGACGTCGCAGGCGACCGGGAGGGCCCGCTCGCCGAGCTCAGCGGCAAGGGCGCGCAGCTTGTCCTCGGAGCGGGCGAGGAGGGCGACGGTCATGCCCGCGTCGTGGAGCACCCGGGCGATCGTGGCCCCGATGCCCTGCGAGGCCCCGGTGACGACCGCGACCTTCCCGGCGACCTGCTCCACGATCGGGCCCGCGACCTCCACGCCGGGACCCTACCGGGACGGTTGCGGCGCCCGCGTTGACTCCCG
>CAVOMW010000004.1:0-241599 GCA_963697125.1 uncultured Actinomycetes bacterium | reverse complement strand
GGTGTTCTTCAACCTGTACGTCGTGCACGACTACTACCTCGCCGCGCTGTCTCCTGCGCTCGCGGGTTTGGTCGGCTTGACGACCGCGTGGCTCTGGTCACACCGACCGCGCCAGGTGTCCTCGGCCCTGTCCACGAGCCTGCTCGTGGTGCTGTGGCTCGTGTGGTCCTCGCGCCCGGGTGGAGCTACCTGCAGCCGATGTACGACCCGCCGACCGACCCGTTGGCCACCGCGGCGACGGAGCTGCGACGCACGACGCCGCCCGGCGCTCACGTCGTCTACCTCGGCGAGGACTGGAATCCGACTACCGAGTACTACGCCGATCGGCCCGGCCTGATGCTCCCGACCAAGCTCCTCGCCATCCCCGCGCTGCTCGAACGGCTGCCGCACGAGGACTACCGCTACGTGTTCTCGTTCACGCCCGACACCGACGCCCTCGGCGTCCTCTCACAGTGGAAGTGGGTCGGCGTGGTCGGACCCCGCACCTACGTGGTGGGCTCACGACGCTCCGACGTGGCGAACACGCCCGTCTACGCATCGACGACGCCCACACCCACGCGAGCCGGGCCGACGCCACCACCCTCGACTGCCGCGGGAAGGGCCTCGCAGTTCCCGCCTCGACGCCGATCACCATCACCGCCGCGCCGTCCGACCAGCTCCGCATCCGCCTCACACGTGACCTCGCACCGCTGCCCGGGTCGGCACGATCTACTCGACAACGGGCACCTCGCTGTCGTGCAACGGTGCTTCGTCGATCGGTGTGTCAGTCGATTCGCACTAACCACACGAGGAAGCATCGGTGAACTCGTCCATGGCGCCATTCTGGCGGTCCGGGGTCGATCGCCCGGTGCCGAGGCCGCTGGAACCGGCATCCACGCCCGTCGATCCTCGATCAATGGGCGGCGCAGCGGTCGAGGAGCGGACCAGCTCCACACGGGCGGTTCCCGGAGGTTCACGAACGCTTGGGCTGGGTCACCCGATGGGCCGCCCGGCTCGCCCTGCCCACCTCGATCTTCCTCACGATGCGGCTCGTCATACTCGCGAGCCGTCGGATCACCGATCCTGGGGTTCGGAGCCAACCGTTGGGCACGCTGGGATTCCACCTACTACCAGTCGGTCGCTCGTTATGGGTACTTCCACGGGCGCTCGTGCACCGGGCTGACGCCGCATCCGGTCTTCGCCGCGCGGTCCTGTAGCGACGTCGCGTGGTACCCCGGGATACTCGTACCTCACCAGGGTCGTCCACACGGCGTCGACCCTCAGTCTGCCCACGACCGCGTTGCTGCTGGCTGCGGCCTTCTCGCTTGCGAACCTGATCGTGATCTGGGTTCTGTTCCTGAGGGCGCGATACTCCGTCCCGAACGTCTTGTGCGTGATCTTCGCGGCGTTCTTCTTCGGTGCCGTGTACACGCAAGCGCTCTTTCCGATCTCGATGTTCGTATTCTTCGCGCTCCTGTTCGCGTACTTCATGGAGCATCGTCGATGGGCACTTGCTGCGGTCTGCGTCGGTGCCGCCGTGCTGACGTACCAGGCCGGATTGGCGCTGATGCCGGCCGCGGTCGTGTGGTACTTCCTGCAGCGCGACGACCTGCGTCTGCGCGCGCGTTCGATCAAGAGCACGTTGTTCGGGGCGTCCACCGCGATGGGTCTCCTCGTGTTTCCTCGCGATTCAGCAGGTCCAAACCGGGAACTGGGCGATCAGCTTCGATGTCGAGAAGGGCTTCGGAACCCATCTGACCAATCCGTTGCAGAGCTTCTGGCGGGTCGTGGTGGAGCACTCGACGGCCGGCGACCAGTACGCCTGGAACGCAGGCATCCCACACTGGACTGCCGTGCAGACCGCGGTCGTCGCCGCACTCGTGCTCGTGGTCGGCGTCTGGCTCGTGAGGGTCGCACGCCGCGCGCTCCGTCGACGACTGGGGTCTCGCACTCACGTGCGGGCTGCTGTGGTTGCTTCCGCTCATGACCTTCGTCGAAACCGGGCTCTACCGGCGGGAGGCGACGCTGGTGCCGATCGTGCTCCTCGCCCGCAAGCTTCCGACGAAGCTGCTCCTGGCGTTCACGATCGCGGCAGTCACGTTGGCGTATCCCGTCGCCCACCTGTTCCCGGGCCACCTCGTCTGACGGCGGCCTCGGTCGCTGTCGCTGCGAAGCCGACGGTCAGTCGATCCCGAGCAGCGGGGCGAGGAACCGACCGGTGTGGCTCTCGGGGGTCTTGGCCACGTGCTCGGGCGAGCCCTCGACGATGACCTTGCCCGCCGCCGTCGCCACCCTCGGGGCCGAGGTCGACGACCCAGTCGGCCGACTTCACCACGTCGAGGTTGTGCTCGATGACCAGCACGGTGTTGCCGTTGTCGACCAGGCGCTGGAGGACGCCGAGCAGCCGGCGCACGTCTTCGAAGTGGAGACCCGTCGTCGGCTCGTCGAGGATGTAGAGCGTGCGCCCGGTGGCGCGCTTGCCGAGCTCGGCCGACAGCTTCACCCGCTGCGCCTCGCCGCCCGACAGCGTGGGCGCGGGCTGGCCGAGGCGCACGTACCCGAGGCCGACGTCGACCAGCGTCTGCAGGTGCCGGGCGATGGTGGGCTGGTTGGCGAAGAACTCCAGCGCCTCCTCGATCGACAGCTCGAGCACCTCGGCGATGTTCTTGCCCTTGAACGTGACGTCGAGCGTGTCGCGGTTGTAGCGCGCGCCCTTGCACACCTCGCACGGCACGTAGACGTCGGGGAGGAAGTGCATCTCGATCTTGATCGTGCCGTCGCCCGCGCACGCCTCGCAGCGACCGCCCTTCACGTTGAACGAGAAGCGGCCGGGGAGGTACCCGCGCACCTTCGCTTCCTGCGTGGACGCGAACAGCGTGCGCACCTTGTCGAACACACCGGTGTACGTGGCCGGGTTCGAACGCGGCGTGCGCCCGATCGGTGACTGGTCGATGTTGATGACCTTGTCGATGTGCTCGATGCCCTCCACCTTCTTGTGGCGGCCGGGCACGTTCTTCGATCGGTAGATCTTCTGCATCAACGCCGGATACAGGATGTCGGTGACGAGGGTGCTCTTGCCGCTGCCGCTCACCCCGGTGACGGCGACGAAGCACCCGAGCGGGAAGTCGACGTCGATGTGCTGCAGGTTGTGCTCGTGCGCGTCGCGCACCGTGAGCCACGCCTCGCCCGGTTCGCGCCGCATCTCCGGGACCGCGATCGAGCGCTTGCCGGAGAGGTACTGGCCGGTGATCGACCGCTTGCTCGCGAGCACCTTCTTGAGCGTGCCCTCGACGACGATCTCGCCGCCGTGCTCCCCCGCGCCCGGTCCGATGTCGACGATGTGGTCGGCGATGCGGATGGTCTCTTCGTCGTGCTCGACGACGATCACCGTGTTGCCGAGGTCGCGGAGGCGGATCATGGTGTCGATGAGCCGCTGGTTGTCGCGCTGGTGGAGACCGATCGACGGCTCGTCGAGGACGTAGAGCACGCCGACGAGCCCGCTGCCGATCTGCGACGCCAGGCGGATGCGTTGCGCCTCGCCCCCCGCCAACGTGGCCGACGACCGGTTGAGGCTGAGGTAGTCGAGGCCGACGTCGAGCAGGAACCGGAGGCGTTCGTTGACCTCCTTCTCCACCCGCTCCGCGATCATGCGGTCGCGCTGGAGAGGTCGAGCGATCCGAGGAACTCCGACGCCTTGCGGATCGACAGCTCCCCCACCTCGTAGATGTTCTGGCCGCCGATGGTGACCGCGAGCGACGCCGGCCGCAGACGTGCGCCGCCGCACGCGGCGCACGGCACCTCGCGCATGTAGCCCTCGATCTGCTCGCGGGCGCGGTCGCTCTCCGACTCGGCGTGGCGACGCTCGAGCCACGGCACCACACCTTCGAACTGCGTGGTGTACGAACGCTGGCGGCCGTAGCGGTTGCGGTACGACACCTTCACCGAGGTCTTGCCGGTGCCGTAGAGGACGACCTGCTTGTCCTTCTTCTTCAGCTTCTTCCACGGCGTGTCGGTGGAGAAGCCGAACTCGGTCGCCGACCGACTCGAGCACGCGCTCGAAGTAGTGGCTGCGGAACCCCGACCACGGCGCGATCGCGCCGTCCTGCAGGCTGAGGTCGTCGTCGGGGACGAGCAGCTCGGGGTCGACCTCGAAGCGCGTGCCGAGGCCGTCGCACCGCTCGCACGCGCCGTAGGGCGAGTTGAACGAGAAGTTGCGCGGCGCGAGCTCGTCGAACGACACGCCGCAGTGCGTGCACGCGAGGTGCTCCGAGAACATGAGCGTCTCGAGATCGCGAGGATCGTCTTCGCGCGGGACGATCTCGACCTCGGCGACACCCTCGGCCAGCTTCAACGCGGTCTCGAGCGAGTCGGTGAGTCGACGTTCGATGCCGGGTCGGCGCACGAGCCGGTCGACGACCACCTCGATGGTGTGGTTCTCGTACCGGGCCAGCCGCTCGCTGGTGGCGGCGCCGAGGTCGACCAGCTCGCCGTCGACCCGGGCGCGGGTGAAGCCCTGGCGTGGCGAGCTCCTTGAGCAGGCCCTCGTACTCGCCCTTGCGGCCGCGCACGACCGGCGCGAGCACCTGGAAGCGCGTGCCCTCCTCGAGCTGGAGCACGCGGTCGACGATCTGCTGCGGCGTCTGGCGGGTGATCACCTTCCCGCAGTTCGGGCAGTGCGGCGACGCCGATGCGCGCGTAGAGCAGGCGCAGGTAGTCGTAGATCTCGGTGATGGTGCCGACGGTCGATCGCGGGTTGCGCGACGCCGACTTCTGGTCGATCGAGATCGCCGGCGACAGGCCCTCGATGAAGTCGACGTCGGGCTTGTCCATCTGCCCGAGGAACTGCCGGGCGTACGCGGACAGCGACTCCACGTAGCGGCGTTGACCCTCGGCGTAGATCGTGTCGAACGCCAGCGACGACTTGCCCGAGCCCGACAGCCCGGTGAAGACGATCAACTGGTCGCGCGGCAGCTCGAGGTCGACGTTGCGGAGGTTGTGCTCACGCGCTCCGCGGATCACGATCGTGTTGCTGGACGGGGCCGCCACCGGACCATTGTACCCGGGCCGCGCCGGCGGATCGAACGAATGTTCGTGCAGCCGTTGCCGTCGCCCCGGTGGGTCGCACCGCCGTCACGGCGACCGGGTCGACGACGATGCTCCACTCGCCCTGGTGGGCGATGAGCGACTCCCCTGTCGCGGATCTGCGGGTGTGGCCGGTCGCGGCACGCGAGGACCTGCGAGCGTCGGAGGGGCGCGGTCCACGAGGAGCGCGGTCGTCGAACAGCAGGCGGGTCTCACGGCGAGGCGACGATCTGCACCCGGCGTCCGTGCTGCTCCAGCAAGATCGCGTCGGCCGCCAAGACCTCCCAGCCGGTGGGGCTGTCGTTGCGGAGCACCACCGTCGGTCACCGCGGGTCGCGGCGAGGAGCTTCGCGATCGGCACGTAGCCGAAGAATGCCCGGTTGTTCGGCACGTCGAGGTTCTCATTGATGTGCCCCGCGTCCCGGGGAACGCCCGGGTCGGACAGAGCACACCAGGACCGCGAGCACGACCGCCGCACCGCGAGTCGCGCGTGCGCCGCCAGCGTGACCGCGAGGGCAGTCGACTGCTCCCGAGCGCACGCGAGGCCGCGTCCCCGACCGCGAGCCAGAGCACGAACCCGACGGCGGAGATCCACTGCACCAGGTAGAACTGGATCGGCCCGACGATCCGGTGACGGCGTAGACACCGACGCACGAGCTCGATGCACGACGAACGCCAGGAGGACCAGCGTCGTCCGTGGCCCGGCCTTCCCGCGCCGCGAGCACCGCAGCCGAACGCGACCGCGCTGACGAGCACGCCACGTCAGCCCTGGTGCGCGTCGTCGTCAGCGACACCGGTTCGAACAGCGACCGCAGCATCAGCGTCGCCTGGAGCGCCGGTGTTGGTGCAGCCCCTCGGACGACCGAGTGCGGGCTCCCGGGCCGCATGAAGAACTGCACCAGCGCGGTGAGGTTGCCGTCGCTGGCTCGTGAGCTGCTCGATCAGCGGCGGCAGCCACACGACGACGCGACCGCGCCGCTCACGAGCAGACCACCGGCCGATCGACGCGCCGCTCGTCCGGCGTGAGCGGTGCGCCTCGTCGCCGCTGTCGCCACACCGCCGACCACGACGGCGAAGGCGAGCGCCATCGCGACCCCGGGAGCGAGACCGACGTGCGTCTGCACCACGAACGAGCCGACGAGCACGAGCCACGGAGCCGTCCACCAGTCCCGGGACGCCACCGACCAGGCGAGCAGCAGGACCGAGCACGAACGGGAGAAGCGTCGACACTCGGGTTCCAGATGTCGAACGGGATCGGTTCGATCAGCGACGAGGTAGGCGGTCAGCAGCAGGGCCGCCCACGTATCAGCCATCGACCGCCGCGCCGGAGGCTGAGCAGGAGGATCCCGGCGGCGGCGACCACGTTGATGCGGACCGCGGCCAGCACGACCCCGACCGTCTGCCCGCCGAAGAGATTGCCGACGACGTTGAGGACGTAGAAGTAGAGCGGTCCCGGGTGGTGCCAGTAGAAGCGCGAGTAGGGCCCCAGGAGCACCGGCGCACGCCAGGCATCGTCCGCGCTCAGCGCGAGCAGGGCGCGGTCGCCGAACAGCGCGCCTCGCAGGCGTTCCCGCGGGCGACGATCGACCACGCCCCCACCGCGAAGGGCGAGAGCGCGATCAGCGCCACCAGCAGGGTGGTCACCCGCGACGGTCGATCCGCGGCGTCGGCGTGTGGTCCTCGTGGACCGACGGTGCCGCGATCGCCTCGTCGGTATCGGGAGGAGGCGTGACCCCGACCTGCTCCACGATGCTCACGGTGGGTCATCGACCGAGCCGCCGTCTCGATTGAGAGGCATCGAGAGCCGCCGGGTCAGCTCGACGGTTCCACCAGGCAGCTGACGGACGTCACCTCGTCGGACCAATCGGGCGCGCAGCGGTTCCGCGCCCGGGAACGTCCGGCGGTCGCCCGTGAACCAGAGGACCCAGACGCGGCCGGTCGGGCGGTTCGCGCCGAGGCGGATCGCATGTTCCCCGGTGAGGCCACGGATGGCCGTCGGCTGCGCTGCACCGAACTCACGGACGCCGATGCGCCAATCCACCAGGGGCCCGTACCACTCCGGGATCGTCGCCACGACGTCGCCGCGCTGCACGACCGCGGCGAGGTGGTCGATCGATTCGTCGTACTCCCACCGCCGATCGAGGAACACGAGTGTGGACGGCACCACGAGCGCGCCGACGAGGAAGTGCAGCGGCGATGCCCATGACGCGCGAACGTGACCAGACCCGATCGACGAAGATCCCGAGCGCGAGGCAGGTGCCCACGCCGCGACGGTGATGGTGCGATCGAGGAAGAACGGCACCGCGACACCGATTACGCGCGGCCGCCGCGACGGGCAGCACCGCGCAGCACACGACGACGCGACCGAGCCGTCGATCGTTCCCGACGAGCAGCACGATCCCGGCGACGACCGCGGCGAGCACCAGCAGCGCGATGCCGTGCTGGTTCGAGACCTGGGACGCGACCGCATCGGGGACGGCCCGAAGGGTCGTCCGCTCGATCCACGAGGCGTGAGTCGTCGCCGCCTGGGCGCGGAGAACGACGCCCCCACACGGCCGCCCAGACCGCCAGCGCGATCGCGACCGCTCCCGCCAACGCCACGACTCCCGATCGTGGCGCACGCCCGCCACGGCGAACAGCCACCGGCGAGCAGGAACCCCGAGACGTGGTCGAAGACCCCGATCAGCACCAGCGCTCCGACCGCGGCCGCTGCCACCGGCGCGGTTCGCGGAGCCAGGCCTCGGCGAGGATCGCAGCCGTCACACCGAGCAGCTCAGGAGCGCGTACATCCGCGCCTCGCCGCCGTACATGATCTGGAACGGGCTCAGCGCCATCACCGCGACCCGACGACGCCCGCCACCCGACGCGTCCGCATCCACCACACGAACAGCCCCAGCGACGCGACACTGAAGACGAACGACGGCAGTCGCATCACGAGGTCGCCGGCGCCCGCACGTGCGGCTGGCAGCCGGAGCAGGTAGTCGAGCGGTGGGTGCGAATCGGTCGACCGCAAGGCGTCGAACACGCTGCCGAGGGGCTGCCGCCCGATCATCGCAGTGAACGACTCGTCGAACGACGCGCCGTTGCGCACGATCCACACCATGCGCAGCACCGCACCGAGGACGACGAGGGCGACAAGGAGCGCCGTGGTCCGTGGCGGCGCCGGCGGTTCCACGACCTGCTCCTCGACGTCAGGCAGCTGCTCGAGCCGAGCAGGCGATCGGTCAGGGTCACCCCGGTTCAACGACCCAGCGTCGCCGCCCCTTGAGGGTGCTCGACGCTCACCTCAAGACGGTCCGGCGAGCCGTCGATCTCACGGTGTGGCGGTCTCCATCGACGGCGAAACCCGGGTCCCGGAAGCGGAACCAGCCTCGGCAGCGCACCTCGGCCCGGAGCAGTTCCCCACGGTCGGTGCATCGCGCCGAGTCGTCGTCGGGTGGGTGCTGGTGATCCTGGTGGTCTCCTTCGCGGTCTACGCCGTCAGCCCGGTCCGGCTGCAGACCGACTAGTTCTGGCCGTGTTCGCCGCGCGCAGCCTGGTGGCGAGCGGCGACGTCGACCTGGACGAGCACCGGCCCGAGATCATCGACCACGGCACCGGGTTCCAGATCGAGCAGCACGGCGGGCACACGTACTACGAGGCGCCGCTCGCCACGTCGCTGAGCGGTGCCGTTCGTCCGCGGTCGCGTCGTTGATCGACGGACCGGGGCTCGATCGTCGCCTCGAGAGCGGACGGTCCAAGCCGCTCGACACCTGGGACCGAGACCGCGCTCGCCGCGATGGCAGTGGCGCTGATGATCCTGATCTGCCTGCGGCTGACGTCGCGTCTCTGGATCGCGCTTCATGACCACGGGAGCCTTCGCGTTCGGGACGCAGGTGTGGTCGACCGCGAGCCGAACGATCTGGATGCACACGCCGTCACTCGTGTGCCTGACGCTGCAGCGCTCCTGCTCACGTTGACGATCGAAGGTCCGGTGCCTGGTGCTACACGCTCGGCTCGCGTCCTCGCGCTCGCCTACTTCGTCCGGCCGACCAACGCCGTCCCGTTGCTGGCGCTCGCGGTCTGGGTCGGCCTCCGCGGACGAGCCCGATCCTGCGCTTCACGCGGCGCGGCGACGGTGGCGTGCGCGTTCGTCGCCTGCAACCTCGTGTTCTACGGGAAGATCCTGCAGCCGTACTTCCGGCATGACACTCGGCGCCTCCGCGACGACGGTCGAAGCGCTCCTCGGCAACCTGATCAGCCCGTCACCGCGGGCTGTTCGTGTTCGTGCCCGTGAGCCTCGTGTGTATCTACGGGTTCGTCCTCAAGCGTCGCTCGGGCACCTTGACCTCGCTCGACGTGGCGATCGGCAGCAGCGCCGTCGGCTACTGGCTGCTCGTGTCGCTGTTCCCGACCTGGTACGGAGGCTGGTCGTTCGGGCCCCGGTTCCTGACCGACATCGCACCGATGCTCCTCTGGTTCCTCCCGCCGGTGCTGGAACTGGTCGTCACGCGACGTCGCCTCGTGCTCGGAGTGGTCGTCGCGGTCACGCTCGTGGCGAGCGTCGCCATCCAGGCGCGGGGATCACTCGACCAGTCGACGGCAGACTGGAACTGGAGCCCGCACGGCATCGACGTCGACCACAGTCGACTCTGGGACTGGAGCGATCCCCAGTTCCTCCGCTAGCCACCCACGCACGGTGGGAGCGTGGGAAGTCTCAGCCGACCTCGGGCACGTAGACGACCTCGGCGCTCCGGACGGCCCGCGAACCAGCGCTGGCCTCGATGGCGGCGGCCCGGCTGGCGCCCCGGCGGTGCGCCTCGTACTGGTCGACGGTGGCGAAGCACTGGTCCCAGACGTGGCTCCACCCGGGCGCCCGCCGAGGTCGGTCTCACCGTCGAACCAGCGGGTCGCCATGGTGTTCTCGGCCACGATCGAGTCGCTCCAGCCGTCGTCGGGCACGTCCACGCGCGGCACGCCGTCGGTCGGCGCGTCGGATCGTGCGAAGTCGAGCAGGAGGATGCGGCGGATCGCCACCGGGCCGAGCGGTCGGTCGCGATCGACGGTGTACCCGATCAGCCCGGCACCGAAGTCGTTGGTGGTGGTGATGCGCTCGGGGCAGTCGGGCAGCAGGAAGCGGTCGAGCAGCGCGGCGTGGTACGGGTGCGTCATGTAGGTGGTGGCGTACGCCCCGACCGACGCGTACGTGGTCTCCCACACCAGCTCGATCGGGCCGTCGGCGACGTTGGTGCCCGACCGCGCACCGCGTGATCCCCGGGATGAAGCGGTCGCAGTCGCGCATCGCCCGCCACAGCCGCTCGCGCGCTCGGCGCGGCGCATCGGGCGCGATCGGTGAACATCTCCCACCGCCGGATCGCGGGACCGCCGTCGTCGAGCAGGTGCTCGGACGCGTCGACGCGGCGCACCGTCGGTGTAGAAGCGCCGGGTCCCGCCGCGCCGGAGGCCGGCGAGCTCGGCGCTGTACGCGTGGTAGCGGGGATCGAACATCAGGTTCCGCCGGATGCGGTTCCACGCGCGAAGTCGGCGCACGACCACACGCTGCGCACGTCGACGTCGTCACCGAGGTCGGGCGCACGTCGCAGACGACGAACGTCGCGCCCGCGCCCTCCATGATCGGCGCACCGGTCTCGCGCACCAACGTGACGAGCGCGTCGACGTCGCCCGGCGCGACGTGGTGCAGTCGACCAGGCGGAGGGTCACGGCGCGATCAGACAGCGTCGATCAGACGGCGGCGCGGAGCTCGCGCTTGAGCTCGGTGATCTCGTCGCGCAGGCGCGCCGCCTCCTCGAACCGGAGGTTGGTGGCGGCGTCGTGCATCTCGTCCTGCAACGTCAGGATCAGGCGGCCGAGGTCGTCGGGCGGCACGTCGGAGAGGTCGAACACCGCCGACCGCTGCGGCTGACGCCCCCGGCCCCGCCCGCGGCCTCGGGTGTTCTTCTGCGCGTCGCCTTCGCTGCCGCGCAGCATCTCGAGGATGTCGGTGACCTGCTTGCGCACCGTCTGCGGGTCGATCCCGTGCAGCTCGTTGTATTCGAGCTGCGCCTTCCGCCGGCGGTTGGTCTCGGAGATCGCGTGGCGCATCGAGTCGGTCATCTGGTCGGCGTACATGATCACCTGACCCTCGACGTTGCGGGCCGCGCGACCGATGGTCTGGATCAGCGAGGTCTGCGAGCGGAGGAAGCCCTCCTTGTCGGCGTCGAGGATCGCGACCAGCGACACCTCGGGCAGGTCGAGTCCCTCCCGCAGCAGGTTGATGCCGACGAGCACGTCGAAGTCGCCGAGGCGCAGACCGCGCAGGATCTCGACCCGTTCGAGCGTGTCGACCTCGCTGTGCAGGTAGCGCACCCGCATGCCGAGCTCGAGCAGGTACTCGGTGAGGTCCTCGGCCATCTTCTTGGTGAGGGTGGTGACGAGCACGCGCTGATCGGCGTCGGCCCGGATGCGGATCTCGTGCACCAGGTCGTCGATCTGGCCCTTGGTGGGCTTCACGTGGATCTCGGGATCGATGAGGCCGGTCGGCCGCACGATCTGCTCGACCACCTGCGTGGACTGCTCGACCTCCCAGCCGCCGGGCGTCGCCGACAGGAAGACCACCTGGTTGACCTTGTCGACGAACTCGTGGAAGCGCAACGGCCGGTTGTCCATGGCCGACGGCAGGCGGAAGCCGTGATCGACGAGGTTGTCCTTGCGCGACTTGTCGCCCTCGTACTGCCCGTGGATCTGCGGCACCGTCTGGTGCGACTCGTCGAGCACGACGAGGTAGTCGTCGGGGAAGTAGTCGAGCAGCGTGTACGGCATCTGCCCGGGCGCGCGGCCGTCGAGGTGGCGCGAGTAGTTCTCGATCCCGGAGCACACGCCGATCTCGCGCAGCATCTCGAGGTCGTAGCTCGTGCGCATCCGGAGGCGCTGGGCCTCGAGCAGCTTGTCGTGCTTCTCGAACCACGCCAGCCGGTCGACCAGCTCGGCCTCGATGCCCTCGATGGCGCGCTTCATGGACTCGTCGGAGGTGACGTAGTGCGACGCCGGGAACAGCACCAGCTTGTCGAGCTCCTCGACGATCTCGCCGGTGAGCGGGTCGACCGACGCGATGCGCTCCACCTCGTCGCCGAAGAGCGAGATGCGCACTCCCCGCTCCTCGTAGGCGGGGAACACCTCGATCGTGTCGCCCCGCACCCGGAACTTGTTGCGGGCGAAGTCGTAGTCGTTGCGCTCGTACTGCAGCTCGACGAGCCGGGCGAGGATCGAGCGCTGCTCGCGCTCCTCCCCCACGCTCGAGGATCAGGCACTGCCGGGCGTACTCCTCGGGGCCGCCGAGGCCGTAGATCGCCGACACCGACGCCACGATGATGACGTCGCGCCGCGACATCGAGCGCGCTGGTGGCCGAGTGCCGGAGCCGGTCGATCTCGTCGTTGATCGACGAGTCCTTCTCGATGTAGGTGTCAGTCGTCGGCATGTACGCCTCGGGCTGGTAGTAGTCGTAGTAGGAGACGAAGTACTCCACCCGGTTCTTGGGGAACAGCTCGCGGAACTCGCTGGCGAGCTGCGCGGCGAGCGTCTTGTTGGGGGCCAGCACGATCGTCGGCCGCTGCACCTTCTCGATGACCGACGCGATCGTGAAGCTCTTGCCCGACCCGGTGATGCCCAGCAGGGTCTGGAACCGGTCGCCCCGTTCGATCCCCGCCGCGAGCGCGGCGATGGCCTCGGGCTGGTCGCCCGCGGGGGTCAGATCGGTGACGAGCTCCAGCGCCGGCATCAGTTGATGCTAACGGCGGGGTGTGACGGTTATTCCTGCTCCACCGGAGGTGCCTCCGGCACCTCGGGAGGCTCGCGGGTGAGGAGATCCGCCCACACCTCGTCGACCTGACGCGCCAGTGAGTCCAGGTCCCCACCGTTGTCGATCAGGTGGGTGGCGACCTCACGGCGCTCCTCGTCGCTCGCCTGCGCGGCCATGCGGCGTTGCGCGTCGTCGCGGGGCACGCCCCGGAGCTCGAGCCGCTCGAGCCGGAGCTCGAGCGGTGCCTCCACCACCACCACCGCCACGTACGGCCGGGCGGCCGCCGCCTTGCTCTCGACCAGGAGCGGGACGTCGCAGATGACGACGGCGTCGTCGGGCGATTCCCGGATCTGACGCTCGAACTCCTCGCCGATCGCGGGCCAGGTGATCTCCCCCAGCGCCTTGCGGCCGTCGTCGTCGGCGAAGGCGATGGCGGCCAGCGCGGCCCGGTCGAGGCGGCCGTCGGGATCGAGGATGCCGGCGCCGAAGCGCTCCACCAGTGCGGCGAGCGCCGGCTCCCCCGGCTCGACCACGGAGCGTGCGACCTGGTCGGCGTCGACCACGGTCGCACCCTTGGCCCCGAGCAGCGCCGCCACCGTCGACTTGCCCGATCCGATACCGCCCGTGAGCCCGACCAGCCGCCGCATTGTGACGGATGCTACAAGGCAAAAACACACTCTCCGTGCTCAAGCCCTTCACAGAGAGTGCCGAAGGTGTTGCCACGGACAACCCGTCCGGAGCCCCTCGTGGGGCGAGCACCGAAGGAAGCACCTCCATGAACCTGTTCGTCTTGCGCACGTGGCTCGAAGCGAAGTTCGCCAAGGACGAGAAGGGCGCCTCGATGGTGGAGTACATCCTCCTCGTGGCCCTCATCGCCCTCGCGGTCATCGCGGCGGTCGTGTTCCTCAAGGACCAGGTGAACGGCAAGTTCAACGACGCCGGCAGCAAGCTGTCGAGCTCGGGGAGCTGACCCGATTCATCGCAATTGTCGGTGGCGTACCGGCCCGACTGATCCAGTCGGGCCGGAACGTCGTCGATTGCCACACTCTGCGCCACAAGGGGCAGGGCAGTCACCACCACCGGGCGTGCGGCTCGGTGATCTCACAAAGGGGCAAGATCACATGAACCTGTTCGTCACTCGTACCTGGCTCCAGGCGAAGTTCTCGAAGGACGAGAAGGGCGCCTCGATGGTGGAGTACATCCTCCTCGTGGCCCTCATCGCGCTGGCCGTCATCGCGGCCGTCGTGTTCCTGAAGAACCAGGTCAACAGCAAGTTCAACGACGCGGGGAGCAAGCTCAGCAGCTCCGGCTCCTGACCTTCCTCTCTTCGGAGAAGACACCGTCGGCGGGGCCGTTCTGGGATCCAGGTCCCCGAGCGGTCCCGCCGACACATTTCTTGGGGCGATACACAGCAGAAGGGGCTAGACCATGAACCTGTTCGTTGTGCGGACATGGCTCCAGGCGCAGGTTCACCACCACCGAGCGTGGCGCGAGCATGGTGGAGTACATCCTCCTCGTGGCGCTCATCGCCCTGGCCGTCATCGCGGCCGTCTCCTTCCTCGGCAAGGGGATGACCGACAAGTTCAACACCGAAGGCAGCCAGATCAGCAGCGCTGGCTCGTAGTCATCGAACGTCTCCGAGGGCGTCGATCGGAGGGGTCGCACGGCGCGGTGCGGCCCCTCCGTCGCGCCCGGGGTCAGCAGGAGACGGTCAGAACGGCGTGGGCTCGATCGCTCGGATCCGATCCATGACCGGAGCGAACCTGTCCTCGAGCCAGCCGGCCGGGTCGGGACCGACGGCTCCGGTGACGAGGGTCGAGACGCCGATGGCGGCGAGGGTCTCGGCGCCGCGGACGAGATCGTCGTCGGTCCAGTCGGGCGGGAAGTCCCGGAACATCGCCGTGACCTCGATCTCGGCCGGATCACGCCCGACCGCCTCACAGTGCCGGCGCAGCACCGTCGAGCTTGTGCGCGATCTCGTCGGGACCGCCGAAGATGTTGCACGCGTCGGCGTACTGCGCGACCAGGCGCAGGGTCTTCCGCTCACCGCTCCCGCCGATCATGATCCGCGGCCGCGGCGAGCTCACCGGCGCCGGGTGACACAGCGTCTCCGCCAGGTCGTAGTGACGACCCGCGGAACGGACCGTCGTCGTCGCTCCACATCTGGAGGCAGATCTGCAGCGCCTCCTCCAGCATCTCGAAGCGCTGCGCCAGGGGCGGGAACGGCACGCCGAGCGCGCGGTGCTCGCGCTCGTACCACGCCGCGCCGATCCCGAGCTCGGCGCGACCGCCCGACAGCACGTCGAGGGTGGTGACGGTCTTCGCGAGCAGGCCCGGGTGCCGGTACGTCACGCCCGTCACCAGCGTGCGCAGCCTCAACGTTCGGGTGCGGCCGGCGATGAACGCGAGTGCGGTGTAGCCCTCGAGCATCGGATCCTCGGCCGGCGCGACCGCCTCCATCTGGAACCAGTGGTCCATGACCGAGAGCGTGCGCACGCCGAGCGCCTCGGCGCGCTGGGCGAGGTCGGAGACGGCGTCTCCCATGGCGCCGTCGTCACCCACCCAGTCGAAGCGCCAGAGATGGAAGTCGAGGTCCATGTGCGTCCCCTCTGAGACAGCCGGGCTTCAGAATCCCGGCAGGCCGTCGATGCTCGTCGCGTTGCGATCGGCCCGGTACTCGGCCAGGCCCGCGTCGCCCTTCGACTCGGCCCAGGAGAGCAGACGCTCGCGCTGTTCGACCACTTCCATCTTCGGCACGCCGTGACCACACGAGTCGGACACCCGGTCGAGCTCCACGCACACGACCGCGCGCGCACCAGGAAGGGCCGGGAAGTGTGCGGCGAGCTCGGCATACGCCGGTTCCTCGCACGTGACCACGGCCGCCCGCCCGAACAGGCGGACGATGCGCGCGGGACCGTTGAACGCGCAGAACATCACGGTGATGCGGCCGTTCTCGCGCACGTGGGCGATGGTCTCGATGCCGCTCCCGGTGAGGTCGAGATAGGCGACCCGGTGCGGGCCGAGCACGGCGAACGTGCCGTCGAAGCCCTTGGGTGACACGTTGACGTGAGCGTCGGCGGCGAGCGGCGCGGTGGCGACGAAGAACATCGGCTGACGTTCGACGAAAGCCTGCAGCTCGGGGCTGATGCCGTCGTACACCTTGGACATGGGGCCATGCTACGAATCGGTCCCGAACCGACGAGAGGAATTGCCGATGCTCGGAGTTGGCGTCGGTGCAGACCGGCGCGTCTCCGCATTCACTGGACGCTCAGTACCTCTGAGGGAGCTCAGCGTCCGAGAACCGTCCGGAGAACTACGTGCGCACCCAGACCGCGTCGGTGGCGTCGCGGTGGACGCGCTTCCACTGGTCCGAGTGGTCGAGCATCTCGGCGAGGGTCGTGTCCTTGCCCCACACGATGACGTCGACGTCGTACTTGTCGAGCACCTTGGACCACCCGGGCTTGGCGCCGGTGAGGTCGAAGTAGTCGTAGATCACCGACGTCGGGTACATGTCGTACCGGTCGTCGATGAACACCTTCTGCTGCGGCCAGTCGTGCAGGATCACGTAGCCGGCGGCGGCGTCGGTGGTCAGCAGGTGCTTGCCGATGAGGTCGTGACGCTCGAGGTAGCGCATCGAGGCCACCGGGTAGGTCGAGAAGTTGAAGTTCGTCTCGGTGCTGGCCTGGTAGCCCATCAACGCGGCGGCGAAGACCAGCACGGAGATCGCCGCGACGACCATCGTCCGACTCAGCTCCGACGGCTTCTCCTCGTCACGGGCGAACGCCCGGGCGACGACCGGCAGGCCGATGAGCGGCGCGATCGCGACGTTGCGGACGGCCCACAGCGCGAGCAGCAGCATGGGGATCGTGACGATCAGGTCGCGACGCGTCACCTTGTGGCGACCACGCGAGCAGCGCGACCAGGTACACCACGATCCAGATGCCGAGGGCGACGCCCCACGCCTGACGGAAGTCGGGTGACTTCCACTCGACGATGTGCGACAGGATGTCGCCGCGCGAGAGCAGCTCGATCGGGAAGGTCACGAGACCGACGCCGTACGGGTTCACGAACACCGCCGCGAACGCGATCAGCGCGCCGAACAGCAGGCGCCGTTCGCGACCGGCCCACGGTGGGTTGCCGTCGATCCAGCGTCCGAGCAGGTGCAGGCCGAGGTAGGCGAAGCCGAGCTGGTACGTGCCGTGCGTGTTGGCCCACAGCCACATCAGCACCGGGACGACGACCATCGGGTGCCGGCCCGACGAAGCTGTCGGGGACCTCGACGGTCCAGAGCAGCACGAGCAGGAAGAGCACGCCGATCAGCAGCGGCCGTTCCGACCACACGGTGTAGATCCCGGCCAGCGCGGCGGCGGTGAGCCCACACGCGACGAGGCGGTCGCGGACGAGGCGCAGCGCGAGCCGGTACGTCAGCATGCCGATGCCGGCACCGACGAGACCGACGAGCAGCCGGATCCCGAAGCCACCCATGCTGCGGTAGAGCAACGCGTACGTGGCCTCGGCGAGCCACGACTGCGCGACCCACTTCGTGCCCGGGGCCGTGTACGAGAAGACGTCGTGGTGCGGGATGCCGTGGTCGAGGATGTACTCGCCGGTCTTCAGGTGCCAGAAGAACGAGTTGTCGCTCAGCTTGGCCAGGCCGATGGCCCAGCCGAACACCCCGAAGAACGCGGTGAAGATCCACCCCAGCCCCGAACCGCGCGGCGACGTCCGGCACGGCGTCGGGCGCCGACGGAGGAGGCGCGATCCGAGGAGGACGCTCGAGCGTCGGGGTGACCGTCACGTCAGAGCGCTCGGGAGATGTTGATCATCGCGGGGCCGAGGATGACCACGAAGATCGACGGGAAGATGCAGAAGACGAGCGGGAAGAGCATCTTGACCGGGGCCTTCTGCGCCTTCTCCTGCGCCATGAGGCGACGCTTGATGCGCATCTCGTCGGCCTGCGAGCGCAGGAGCCGCGAGATCGACACACCGAAGGTGTCGGCTTGGAGCATGGCGAGGATGAAGCTGCGCAGCTCGGGCACGTCGCTGCGCTCGGCCATCGCGCGCAGCGCGTCGGCACGGGTGGAACCGATGCGGATCTCGTGCAGCATGCGCCGGAACTCGTCCGACAGCGCACCGGGCACCGCGGTGCAGGTGCGGTCGAGCGCCTGCTCGAACCCGAGACCGGCCTCGACCGAGATCACCAGCAGGTCGAGGATGTCGGGCAGCTTGCGCGAGATCTCCTTCTGACGGTCCTCGATCTTCCGGTTGAGGAGCACGTCGGGGTAGATGAACGCGCACCCCCACGCCACCACGCACGCCGACGAAGAAGATCATCCCCTGGAACTGGAGCATCAGGAACAGCGGGATCCAGGCGACGATCGACACGAGGCCGACCAGCTTCATCACCAGGATCTTGTCGACGTTGAGGTTCGGCGGGTTGCCGGCGTGCACCAGCTTCTGCGCGACCTTCTCGCCGTAGCCCTTCGGGGTGAACCGCGTGGCGACACCGGTGAGGCCTTCGAGGAGCGGCGCGACGACGCGCTCGCTCATCGGCGCCAGCATCTCCTGGTCGCGCACGTCCTGGATCTGGTAGCCCTCGAGTCGCCGCAGCGACTCGCGCACGTCGGCCTTCTCGATCGAGCTCGACGCCACCACGTACACCAGCGCGCCGACCGCGGCCGCGATCACGAGGGCGATCATCAAGGGCGTCACGTCACACCTCGATCTGGAGGATCTTGCGCAGCCAGATGAAGCCGACGAAGGTCATGACGGCGCACGCGATGATGGCCATGATCCCGAACGACTCCTGGAACAGCACGCCCATGTAGTCGGGCTGGATCAGGTACAGCACACCGGCGAACACGACCGGGAACAACCCGAGGATCCACCCGGAGAAGCGTCCTTCCGCCGTCAGCGCCCTGATCTCGAGGCGCAACCGCTCCCGCTGGGTCATCGTGTCCGACACGGTGTCGAGCAGCTCGGCCAGGTTGCCACCGACCTCGCGCTGGATGCGGATCGCCATGACCGCCCACATGAGGTCGACGCTGGTCATCCGCTGGGCCGAGTCCTCGAGCGCGTCCTCGATCGGACGGCCGAGGCGCGACTCGGTGAACACCCGCTGCAGCTCGCGGCGGGTCGGCTGGGTCGCCTCGTTCGCCACCGACTCGAGGCCCTGGGCGAACGAGAAGCCGGCGCGCATCGAGCCCGAGAGCAGGTTCAGCGTGCCCGGCAGCTGCGCCTGGAACTCGCGCAACCGCTTGCCCCGGCGACGGTGCAGCGAGATCACGGGACCGATGCCGGCGACCAGCGCCAGCCCGAGCGCCATCGGGATCGGCAGCACGAGGAGGCCGAGCATCCCGACCACGAACAGGCCCGCGAAGTAGAAGAACAGCGCCTCGGGCGGACGCAGCGGCAGGTCGGCCTGCTCGAGCGCGTCCTCGGTGCGCGACAGCAGACCGGCGCGGTCGGCGAGGCGACCGGTGATGCCGACCATCCGCTGCATGAGCGCGGTCTCCGCGAGCGCCTGGTCGCCCTTGAGGACGAACTCGTCGTCGTCCTCGTCGGTGACCGCGCGCGGTTCCTGCATGAGGTCACCGAGGCGGCGTTCGATCTTGCCCTTGCTGTCGCCCGACATCAGGACGAGCGCGAGGCCGAGGCCGAGCACGCCGGCCGCGATCGAGCAGCGCGAAGACGAGCTTCGCCGGGCTGTCGCGTCGTCGCGGCCAGCACGATGGCCGTGGCGAGCGCGCTCATCGGCGCGCTGCTCCGGCGGCAGCCGGCTGCGCGGCGAACAGCGACGGCTCGAGCGCGATGCCGTAGTCGTTGAGCTTCTCCGAGAACGACGGCCGGATGCCGGTGCTGCGGAGACCGCCGCGGAAGCGGCCCTCCTCGTCGATGCCGGCGGCGAAGTCGAAGGTGTAGATGTCCTGGAGGACGACGACGTCGCCCTCCATGCCCATCACCTCGCTCACGTGGGTCACGCGCCGGGTGCCGTCACGCAGGCGCGTGAGGTGCACGATCATGTCGAGCGCCGACGCCATCTGCTCACGGATGACGCGCACCGGCAGGTCCATGCCCGCCATCAGCGTCAGCGTCTCGATGCGGGAGAGCGTGTCACGAGGCGAGTTGGAGTGGACGGTGGTGATCGAGCCGTCGTGACCGGTGTTCATGGCCTGGAGCATGTCGAGGGCTTCACCGCCACGGATCTCACCGACGACGATGCGGTCGGGACGCATACGCAGGGAGTTGCGCACGAGGTCGCGGATCTTGACCTCGCCCTTGCCCTCGATGTTGGGCGGGCGCGCTTCGATCGGGAGCACGTGCTGCTGGTGGAGCTGGAGCTCCTTGGCGTCCTCGACGGTGACGATGCGCTCGTCGGTCGGGATGAAGCTCGACAGGACGTTGAGCAGCGTCGTCTTCCCGGTACCGGTACCGCCGCTCACCACGACGTTGAGCCGGCCCTTGCACGCACTGGTTGATGAAGTGCGCGACCTGGGGCGTGAACGACCCGAAGCTGATGAGGTCGTCGACCGTGTACGGGTCCTTGGAGAACTTTCGGATGGTCATGAACGGCCCGCCGATCGCGAGCGGGTGCACGATCACGTTCACACGGGAGCCGTCCGGGAGGCGGGCGTCGACACATCGGGTTCGCCTCGTCGACGCGTCGGCCGACCTGGCTCACGATCTTGTCGATGATCCGCCGGGCGTGGGTCTCGTCGACGAACTTGCACGTCGGTCTGGACGAGCTTGCCGCTGCGCTCCACGTAGACCAGGTCCGGGCCGTTCACCATGATTTCAGTGATGGAGTCGTCCCGGAGGAGCGGGTCGATCGGCCCGTAGCCCAGCACGTCGTCGGTCGACCGACTGCACGAGCACCTGGCGCTCGGCGACGGTCAGCGCGAAGCGCTCCTGGCTGAGGGCACGCAGCAGCTGCTCGTCGACCTGGCGGCGGAGCTCCGCCTCCGACACCCGCTGGTCGGTGAGCAGCGGGCCCAGCTCGTGGATCACGAACTGGTGCATCTTCTGGCGCACGTCTTCGAGCTGGTGCTCGCGCTGGTTCACGGTCTGCGCCGCGCGTTGCTCCTGCCAACGGGTGGCCGGCTGCTGGGTCTGCGTCATGACCTACCGTCCTTCCGGTGATCGTCACTTGCCGCGTCGGCCCTTCTTGGGCGACGCGTTCGGTCCGAGCAGCGACTCGGCGATGCGGTCGAGCGCGCGCGAGACCGGCGCCTTCGGTTCGTCGACGACGACCGGACGACCCGCGTTCACCGAGATCGGCACCGCGATGTCGTCGGGGATCGGGAAGTCCGCGCTCATGCCGAGCACGCGCTCGATCTCCTTGACGTCGAGCTTGACCTTGGCGTTGGCGTGGTTCAGGACCAGCTTCAGCTTCGGGCCGGCGATCGCCTGGAGGTCGAGCTGCTGCATCCCGATCTTCAGGTTCTTGATGCTCGGGATGTCCATGCTCCCGACGAGCAGCACGTCGTCGGACGCCTCGATGATCGCGAGCACGTACTCGTTGAACACCGACGGCAGGTCGATCACCACGTGGCCGGCGATCGCCTGCAGCGCGGCGCAGATGTTCACCATCTCGCCGGGGAGCATCGCGTCGGTCGGCATCGACTCGATCGGCGCCGGCAGCACGAGGAGACCGGTGGCCGGGTCCTTGTCGGCGAGCGTCTGCACGAGCTCCATGTCGCCGTACTGCACCGCGGCCGCGGCGTCGAGCACCGTGTTCTGCGGCGGGAGGCCGAGCATCACCGACACGTCGCCGAACTGCAGGTCGCCGTCGATGAGCACGACCGGCTCGGCCGAGCGCTTGGCCATCGCGGCGGCGACGTTGATCGCGACGCAGGTCTTGCCCACACCACCCTTGGTGGAGAACACCGAGATCAGGCGACCGGGCTCACCGGTGCGGGCGGCCGGAGCCTGCACCCGCGTCGTGCACCGCGCCGGCGAGCAGCTCGCCCACGCGGTCGACCGACTGGTTGAGGCTCGCTTCGCCACCGATGACGACCGCGTCGCGTGCACCGGCGCGCAGCGCCTGCTGGAGCACGTCGGTCGAGAGCTCGTAGACCGCGAAGACGACGCCCAGCATCGTGTACGAGCTCGGTGACCCGGTGCACGTGCTGGAAGCCGATCGGGCTGGCGAAGCCGGGCCCGAACACGGCCACGACCGGCCGCGCCGGGTCGAGTCGCTGGACCAGGTCTTCCATCGTCTCGAACTGGCCGGCGCCCGAGAGCTCGACCGCGAGCCGCGTGCGCAGGTTCGCGTCGGGCTCGACGACGGCGACGTCGTAGGCCGCGGCGCCCGGCGGGGCGTCGACCGTGGCGGCGAAGGACTCCACTGTGCCCTACTTCGCCGAGGTGACGGTGGACGGCGGGAGCAGGACCAGGTAGATCTTGCTGGAGCCGCTGTTCGCCGAGATGATGCGCAGCGCGTCGTCCTTCGAGCACCTCGAAGGTGAGCACGCCCGAGTTCTGCGGTGCGGTGCGGCCGCGGCGTCGGTCGACGAAGCGTCGCCCGCGGTCGCGGGCGCCGCCGCCGTCTGCGTGGTGGTCGCGCCGACGGCGAGGACCTTCACGTCGCTGAGCATGTAGCTGTAGGTGACGTCAGCGCTGCCGTCGGCGGCGGCCTGAGGCACCGCGATGTCCACGTGGTCACCGGGGGTGATCTGGTTGGCGACGCCGCGGTCGGCGTCGACCGTCACCGTGACGGCCACGAGGTCCTGGGCCGCGATCGACTGCGAGAACTGACCACCCGCGCCGTCCTTCGACGAGACGAACGATCCGCGCAGTGATGAACTGCTTGTTGCTGATCGGGCCCGCGGTCTGCAGGTCGGCGAGGTCGTCGAGGTTCGTGATCATGCGCCGGAGGCACCGAACCCTTGGCGACCTTCTCCTGGGTGATGAGACCGGCCTGGACGAGCTCCGGCCCGGTCGTGCCCTTCGCGATGTCTGCGTTGGCGACGTACGCGTCTGACGAACGACGCGTTCTCCTGGGCACGCTTGTCCGCGCCCGACGCGTACATGTACACGCCGATGCCGGCGACAAGCGCAAGGACGATGGCCGCGGCAGCCATCAACGTCCGACGATTCGACACCGCAGCTCCCCTCGGGATCCGTACTGGTCCCTAGGTGGTCGGCCGGTGTCGGCACCGCCTTGAGTCGGATGTCACACGGACCCGGGATTTCCCCGGATCGCCCTATTCGGCAGGCGTCTCGCGCCAGCGTCTCGGCGGCAGCGTCGTCGGACGCCTCGGCCGCGGGCTTCGACTCGGCGGCTCTCGACCGCAGCCTCGGGGGCGCCTTCGGACTCGATCGGCGGCCTCGCGCCACGCCCTCAGCTCCTCGACGGCACCCTCGACGGCTTCGGCGCCCTCTTCGGGCTCCTCCTCGAAGGCCGGGCCGATGTAGTTGCCCTGCTCGTCGTAGGCGTGCTCGCCGAAGTGCTCCTGGTACTCGGCGGCGACCACGCCACCCTCGGCGGCCTGCTTGATCGACAGCGAGATGCGGCGACGGTCGAGGTCGATGTCGATGATCTTCACCCACAGCTCCTCGCCGGGGGTGACGACCTGCTCGGGCGCCTCGACGTGGTGCACGGCCATCTCGGAGATGTGCACCAGACCCTCGATGCCTTCGCCCACCTGGACGAACGCGCCGAACGGCACGAGCTTGGTGACCCGGCCGTAGACGAGCTCGCCGACCTGGTGGCCGGTCGGCGAACTCCTGCCACGGGTCCTGCTGGGTCGCCTTCAGCGACAGCGAGATGCGCTCACGGGAGAGGTCGACGTCGAGCACCTGCACGGTGACCTCGTCGCCGACCTGCACGACCGAGCTCGGGTGGTCGACGTGCTTCCACGACAGCTCGGACACGTGGACGAGTCCGTCCATGCCGCCGAGGTCGACGAACGCACCGAAGTTGACGACCGACGACACCACACCGCTGCGGATCTCGCCCGGCTTGAGGTTGGCGAGGAACTCGTCGCGCTGCTCGCGCTGGGTCTCCTCGAGGTACGCGCGGCGCGACAGCACGACGTTGTTGCGGTTCTTGTCGAGCTCGATGATCTTGCACTCGATCTCGCGGCCGACGTACGGGCTGGAGGTCGCGCACGCGGCGCAGGTCGACGAGCGACGCGGGCAGGAAGCCGCGCAGGCCGATGTCGAGGATGAGGCCGCCCTTGACCACCTCGATGACCGGGCCCTTGACGATCCCGTCCTTCTCCTTGATCTCCTCGATCGTGCCCCAGGCGCGCTCGTACTGCGCGCGCTTCTTGGACAGGATGAGGCGGCCGTCCTTGTCCTCCTTCTGGAGGACGAGGGCCTCGAGCTCGTCGTCGAGCGACACGATCTCGTGCGGGTCGACGTCGTTGCGGATCGAGAGCTCGCGCGACGGGATGACGCCCTCGGACTTGAAGCCGATGTCGAGCAGCACTTCGTCGCTGTCGATCTTGACGACCCGGCCGGTGACGATGTCGCCGTCGTCGAACTCGACGATCGTGGCGTCGACCGCGTCGGCGAACGACTGGCCGCCGAGGTCGTCGAGGACGACGAGCTCGTTCTGGCCCTCTTCCTCGTCGTCTCGTCGGCGTCGGCGGCTCGGCGCGGCTTCGGCGGCCTCGCGCGTCGCTGCCTCGGCGGGCGGGGTCGATGGCTTCCGGGTCGGCCTCGTCGGCCGCGCCGCTCTCCTCGGGGACGGTGGCCGTGCGGCGCCTCCGTCGCGTCCTGCTCCGACAACTTCTGACTCCTCGGCGATGGGAACCTCGCGCGTCGCTGGCTGACCGGCGGGCGCGGAAGGCGGGCCCCGGGACGAGGCCGAACGAACAGGCTACAGGTCGGCCTGCGATTTCCGAAAGTCGACCGGCCTAGCGGCGGCGTGCGAGCAGGAGCAGCTCGGGGTGGTCGAGCGTCGGCGGCTGCCGCGCGGTACGCGCCCGGGCGTGACGCCGTGCACCGCGATCGACGTCGAGGCCGGCGCCGCGGGCGAGCAGCTCGAGCTCGCGGGCGGTGAAGCACGTGGTCCAGAGGTCGAACGCGCGCTTCGGTCGCCGTCGGGGTCGCGGACCGTGGCCACCTCGTGCAGCACGCCGGTCGCCGGGTCGAACGTCCTCGCCCGCCTCGAGGTGCCGCACGGCGAACGCGGCCGAGAACGCGCTCACGCGCCAGCGCGACCGCCGGGTCGGAGCGTGCGCGGCGATGCGGCCGAACACGTCGGCCTCGTCGTGCCCGCCGAGCAGGCCGAAGCCGCCCTGGCACAGGCAGATCGCCGCGTCGAACTCGCCGCGGACGTCGAGCTCGCGCACGTCGAGCGCCTCGAACGTCGCGGCGCAGGCCGTCGGCGGCCGCCGCTTCCCGGGCGAGGCGCGACGAACTCGGCGACGTGGTCGACGCCGACCACCTCGATCCCGCGCCGCGCCAGCGCGAGCGAGTGACGGCCCGGACCGCACCCCACGTCGAGCACCCGCATCCCGGGCTCGAGCGCGAGCGCGTCGACGAGGAACTCGACCTCCTGCTCGGTGCCCTTGGTGAACGCGTTCCGGAGGTACGCGGGCCCGAGGAACTCGGCGAGCGGCGTCGAACCAGTATCCGATCGGCGCCGGCGGCGTCCGGCCACGTCGGGCACGCTACTTGGCGGCGGCCCAGTTGGGGCCGAAGCCGATGTCGACGACGAGCGGGACGCGGAGCTCGGTGACGCTGCTCCATCACCTCGCGCACGAGCGCCTCGGTCGCCTCGCGCTCGTCCATCGGGCACCTCGAGCACCAGCTCGTCGTGCACGGTGAGCAGCATCCGCGCGTCGGAGCCGGCCGCGTCGAGCGCGCGGTCGAGGTCGATCATCGCCAGCTTGAAGATGTCGGCCGCCGATCCCCTGCACCGGCGCGTTCTGCGCCATGCGCTCCCCCATCTGGCGGATGCGGAAGTTGTCGGACGACAGCTCGGTGATCTGGCGACGACGGCCGAAGATGGTGGTGGTGTAGCCGCGCTCCTTGGCCTCCTGCACCGTGTCCACCATGAACGCCTTCACGTTGGGGAAGCCGTCGAAGTAGGCGTCGAGGATCTCGGCCGCCTCGCCGGTCGGGATGCCGAGGCGCTGGCCGAGCCCGTACGCCTCCATCCCGTAGGCGAGGCCGTAGTTGACGACCTTGGCGAAGCGGCGCTGCGCGTCGTCGACCTCGGCCTCGGCGACGCCGAACACCTTCGCCGCGGTGGTGGTGTGCACGTCGGCGCCGCGGTCGAACGCGTCGATCAGCCCGGGATCCTCGGCGAGGTGGGCGAGGACCCGCAGCTCGATCTGCGAGTAGTCGGCGGTGAGGAGCCCCCAGCCCGTCGTCGGCGACGAAGGCGCGGCGCATCTCGCGACCGTCGGCGGTGCGCACCGGCACGTTCTGCAGGTTCGGGTGCCTCGCTCGAGATGCGGCCGGTCGTGGTGTCGGTCTGCTTGAAGGTGGCGTGGATGCGACCGTCGGCGCGCGATGAGCGGCGGCAGCGCGTCGGCGTAGGTGCTGCGCAGCTTCTCGACCTCGCGGTAGCGCAGGAGGTCCTCGACGATCGGGTGGTCCTCGGCCATCTTCTGGAGCGAGTCGGCGTCGGTCGACGGCCCGGTCTTCGTCTTCTTCACCGGGATCGAGGCCGAGCTTCGTCGAAGAGGATCGTGCGCAGCTGCGGCGTGGAGTTGACGTTGAACTCCTCGCCCGCGTGCGCGTAGATCCGTTGCACGAGCATGTCGCACTGCTCGGCGAGATCCGCGCGCAACGCCTCGAGGAACTCGCGGTCGATGCGGATGCCGACCGTCTCCATGCGTGGCGAGCACGCGCACCAGCGGGAGCTCGAAGCGCTCGTAGAGGTCGGTGAGCTCGCGGGCGTCGAGCGCGTGGTCGAGCGCGGCGGCGAGCTGCAGCACGACCGCGGCGCGCCGACCGGTCTGCTCGATCTCGAGCTCGCCGTCGAGGTCGAGGGTGCCCGGCTCGGCGTCGGGCGACTGCACCTCCACCGAGAGGAATCGCAGGGCGAGGTCGTCGAGCAGGAACTTCCCGGAACCCGGGTCGAGCAGGTACGCCATGACGCGCGGTGTCGTGGTGCAGCGTGCGGATGTCGCGCCGAGGCCGTGCATCAGCTCCTTGGCGCGGTGCGCGATCAAGCGGCGGGCCGCCATCGGCGAAGAGCGCGTCGAGCGCCGCGCTCACCTTCGGCGACTGCAGGAGCGACGCCGTCGACGTACGCGGCGTGCGCGTCGTCGCGCGACGGCGAGCGCCGCGCAGCGGGCTGAGCGACCGGCGCGCCCTCCCACCGCGCCTCGATCGCGTAGGGCTCGCCCGCTGCGACGAGCGCTTCGAACAGCGCGAGCACCTTGGCCGCGTCGCGCAGCGCGTCGACCTCGACGTCGAGCGCCTCGCGCCTCGGTGTCGGCCGCCGTGCTCCCCCACCGCCTCGAACAGGCGCGGCAGCAGCGTGCGGAACGCGAGCTGGTCGAAGAGGACGCGCACCTCCTCGCGGTCCCACGCGCCCATGCGGAGGTCGGCCGGCTCGACGTCGACGCTCGACGTCGCAGGACGCAGCCGCGACATCTGCCGGTTCAGGAACACGCGGTCGCGTGCCTCGCCGAGGTTCTGGCGCTGCTTCGGCGGGAGCTCGTCGAGGTGCTCGAAGATGCCCTCGAGGTTCCCGTAGGTGGTCACGAGCTTGGCCGCGGTCTTCTCGCCGATGCCGGGGACGCCGGGGAGGTTGTCGCTCGGGTCGCCGCGGAGCGCCGCGTACTCCGGGTACTGCGCCGGCGTGACCCTGGTGCGCTCGAGGATCCCGGCTTCGTCGTAGAGCGCGTAGTCGGAGACGCCACGCCGGTTGTAGAGCACCTTGACGTGCGGGTCGCGACACGAGCTGGTAGCTGTCGCGGTCGCCGGTGACGATCGACCACGTCGATGCCGTCGGCGGCGGCTCGCGTCGCCAGCGTCGCGATCACGTCGTCGGCCTCGACGCCGGGGACCTGCAGCGTCGGGATCTGCAGCGCGTCGATCACCTCGTGGATCAGCGGGATCTGCGGGCACGAAGAGGTCGGGCGTCTCCTTGCGGGTGCCCTTGTAGTCGGCGTCGAGCTCGTGCGCGGAAGTTCGTCCCGGGCTCGTCGAACACGACCGCGATGCCGTCGGGCTGCTCGTCGCCGAGCACCTTCACGAGCATCGAGGTGAACCCGAAGACCGCGTTCGTGACCGTGCCCTCGGGCGTCGCCAGGTCGGCGGGGAGCGCGTAGAAGGCGCGGTACGCGAGCGACAGGCCGTCGATCAGGAGGAGCGTCGCCATCGACTGGCGATCGTAGGCCGCGTCGGCGTGCGCAGACGGTCGAGGAGGCCTGCGACCGGTCTAGGGAGTCAGCTCACCGTCGATGACGCGCCGGGCGATCTCGTCGTTCCGCACCCGGTTGGTCATGGCCTGCTGCTGGAGGAACCGCCACGCGTCCTGCTCGGTCATGCCGTGCTCGTCCATCAGACGGCCCTTCGCCCGATCGATCACCTTGCGCGCGTCGAGGCGCGCCTGGAGATCCTCGAGGTCGCGCTCGAGCGCGGTGAGCTCGGCGAAGCGCCCGAGTGCCACCTCGATCGCGGGGATGAGGTCGCTCTTCTGGAACGGCTTGACGAGGTACGCGAGCGCGCCGGCGTCGCGCGCCTGCTCGACGAGCTCGCGCTGCGAGAAGGCGGTCACCATCAGCACCGCGGCGAGGCGGTCGGCGGCGATCTCGCGCGCCGCCGACAGGCCGTCGAGACCCGGCATCTTGATGTCGAGGATGACGAGGTCGGGCCGCAGGTCGCGCACCAGCTCGACCGCTTCGTCGCCCCGGCCGGTCTCGCCGACGACGTCGTAGCCGTCCTCCTGCAGGAGCTCCTTGAGATCGAGCCGGATGATCGCCTCGTCCTCGGCGATCACCACGCGGGTGGGGCGGGGGTCAGTCACGGCGCTCCCGGGGCGTCATCGGGCGGACAGTTCGGCCGAGATGCGGTCGAGCAGGGAGTCCTGCTCCCGCTGGAGCTCGCTCACGGTGCGGCGCAACGACTCCGCGTGACGGGCCTGCGCGTCGGCCTGGCGGCGGGCGTCGCGCGCCTCGACGTCGGCGAGGGGCGTCTCCGCGACGAGCGCCCGGAGGCGGACGTCCTCCGCCTCCTCCTCCAGGAACCCCAGCTGCTCTTCGGTGACCGCGAGCTCGGCGCGGATGCGCTTCAGACGCTCGCTGACGTCGACGAGTCGACGCTGCAGCAGGGACTGTGACATAGGGAGGTCATCCTAGATGGGGGCCTGGAACCCGGGGCGTGTTCAAGCAGGATGCGCGTTCTGCCGACATCGGAACACCGTGGTCCGACGCATCGCCGTCCTCGTCAGCTTCACCGCATTCGCCGCCGGCCTCGTGCTGGCGGGTCCCGCCGCGCACGCGGCCGACGACTCCACGACGCCGCCCTCCACCACCCCGTCCGGCTCCACGACCGAGTGGGCGGGATCCGGTGGCGCTGGCCCAGCAACGGCTCGACGAGGCACGCGCGCAGGCCACCGACATCGCCGGGCGCATCTCCACCGCGCAGACCCAGCAGGCCAAGCTCGAGGCCGAGATCGCCGACGCCGAGGCGAAGATCCCGGCGCTGCGGGCCCGGGCGGCGGAGCTGCGGGCCCAGGTGAAGGCACGGGCGGCGCAGCTGTACGTCAGCCGCGGCGGGTCGGGCGCGTTCGAATCGACCCTGGGCGCCGAGAACGCCGAGGACGGGCTGCGCGCCGCGCACCTGACCGACACCATCGGCGACGCAGGACCTCGACGCCGCGAGCGAGTTGCGCGCGACCGCAGAGAAGATCGCGGCCCGTGAAACGGAGCTGAAGCAGCAGCGGGCCGACCTCGAGAAGACCATCGCTGCGCTCGCGCCGCTCAACGATCTCCTGCAACAGAAGCTGCAGGTCGCGAGCACCCTCTACGACAAGGTGCACGCGCTGGTCGTCGACGACCCCGGGAAGCACGGTGTCGACGTCGCCACGAACGCAACCGCGTGTCCGGTGAAGGGTCTCGTCGTGTTCACCGACGACTTCGGCGAGCTCCGTCCCGGTGGTCCGCACCCGGGCATCGACATGGCCGCGCTCGCCGAGACCCCGGTGGTCGCGGTGTCCGACGGCGTGTGGCGTCACGACGTGGGTGGCGCGGGCGGCAACGGCGTGTGGCTCACCGGCTTCGACAACGTGTCGTACTACTACGCGCACTTCTCGCACTACTCCGACCTGCCCGAGGGACTCGTGAAGGCGGGCGACGTCATCGGCTTCGTCGGCATGACCGGCAATGCGACCGGTCCGCACCTCCACTTCGAGATCCATCCCGGCAAGCCGGGTGAGAAGCCTCCGGTCGATCCGTTCGCGACGCTGCTCGCGCTGTGCGACGCCAATCTCCCGAAGGCGAAGCCGGGCGCGAACTAACGTCGTCGCCGTCCCGCCCGGATGGCGCAACTGGCTGACGCAGTCGGCTCAAAACCGGCCGCCCTTCGGGGCATGTGGGTTCGAATCCCACTCCGGGCACCGCGTTCCACCGGATCACAAGCGTTACAGGTGCCCTCGTGACCGCAGTTGGTCACGGATTGGCGAGCGGCGGGAACGACCGTGAGGCGCTCAGAAGGTGTCACACACGCTCGGCGGTGTTGCTCCGCACCTGCCCCGGCTCACACCCGCGCACAAGATCCAGAAGTGCCGTTCTGCGCTCACCACGCCGGCGATCTGGTGAACGTTCTGTGCGCTGTGCTCTGCGTTCTGCGCGGAGGTCGTGTGCCTGCGAGCCCGCTCGATCAGGACTCCGTCGCGATCTGTTCGGTGCAATGATTCGATGCCATGGAGTTCAGGGCACCCGAACGTACCCGCGAGTACCGCAATCACCATCTCGATAGCACGCGCTGGGACGGGTTCGTGGCTCGTGATGACGACATCTTCGTTACGACGGCCTACAAGGCTGGGACCACGTGGACGCAACGTATCCTCGCCGTGTTCGTGTTCGGGCCGGGTCCTCTCGATGTGCCGCTCATGGACACGTCTCCGTGGATCGACTCCCGCATCATGGGACCGATTGAACCGATGCTCGAACGGGTCGAGGCCCAGCGGCATCGCCGTTTCATCAAGAGCCATCTCGCCGCCGACGGGCTGCGCTTCTTCCCGCAGGCGAAGTACCTCGTCGTCGGACGCGATACCCGCGACGTGTTCATGTCGATGTTCAACCACTACTCCGGGTACACGGAGTTCATGTACATGCTGTTCAACGACGCCGACCGGCCCGGCCCCGAGTTCCCGCTCTGCCCGGCGACCCCACGTGAGATGTGGCCACGCTGGATCGGCGAGGGCTGGTTCGACTGGGAGCCCGATGGCTGGCCGTTCTGGTCCCATCATCACCACCTCGCCACGTGGTGGGATGTTCGCGATCTACCCAACGTGTTGTTCGTCCACTACAACGACCTCACGACCGACCCCGAAGGCGAGATGCGCCGCATCGCGGAGTTCTGCGATTTCGAGGTCGAGGAGGATGCGTGGCCCGCGCTCGTGGCGACCGTCGGACTCGATGCCATGCGTGACGAAGCGCGCGGTGTCGACGATCCGTTGTCGAACATCTGGGTCGGAGGGGCCGACCAGTTCTTCTACAAGGGCTCCAACGGCCGCTGGCGCGACGTGCTCACACGCGACGACCTGGCGCTCTACGAGAACGCCGCGGCCAGCCTTGACCCGACACTTCGCCAGTGGCTCGAACACGGATGTCACGCCGTCAGATCTCTGACTCCACGTGCGCTACCGATGTGCCGTTCTGGGCCGGCCTCGAGGGCGTCGGGTGAACGTTCGGGGCGCGCGTTTATGGCGCGGCGAGGGCCTCGTCGGCTTCGGTGCGGAGGTATGCGACGGCGTCGGTGATCTCGAGGGCGGCGCCCCTGGCGGCGAGTGTCGCGACGTGTTGTTCACCGAGTGCTTTGATGAGGGCGGCGTCGGTCGCCGCCGTTTCGGGGAGGACCCAACCAGGGCCCGGTTGTTCGGGTGCTGTCGCATCGGCTTTGCCGATGAGCACGGCAGCGGGTTCGAGATACCCGAGTCCGCAGAACGCGACTCCCGCCCAGTAGAGGGACGCAAACACGGTGCTGGTAGTGCCGAGTTGGAGGTATTGTTCGGCGGCGTCGACGCTGGCCCGGAGTGTGGCGTGCCAGTCACCGCGGCGGCCCGCGATCATTCCTTTGTGCCCGTTCGCGGCAGCGACGGCCCTGTGATCACCGATCCGGATGCCGACCTCCACGGCTTCATCGCAGAGGGCGAGCGCGTGTTCGAAGTCCTCGACCGGGAGCATTATCGCGAGTCTCCGGGAGGGCTAAGGAGAGCGCAGTGTCGAGTCCGGCGGCGCGGGCGACGCGGAACTGCTTCGTCAGCCGCCGCGGTCGCGGCGTCGAGGGTGTTGGTGGCCAAGAGCGCGATCGAGAGCATGACCAGCGCGAACGCAAGTTCGTAGGCATCCCCGGCTGCCCGCGCGACCTCGACCCATTGCTCAGCATGATGTTGCGACTGCGCGAAGTCCCCGCGAAAGAACGCGAGGATTGCCCGGTTACGCGCCACCGACGGATGTGGGGTACCGAGTGTTGCTTGGGCTCGCTCGCGGCGGCGATGAACTCTTCGGCGCGCTCGAAATCGCCGGTCATGATGGCGTCCCCCGCGGCCCACGCAGCGACCTCAGGAAATAGCGGATGATCCGGAGCACCCGGGATCGTGCTCGCGGTCGCTGCCCAGTCGATCGCGATTTCGCTGGTGCTGCCTTGTGCCGCCAGCGGGGCCACCAGACGCAGCGCGTGTTGCGGCGACGGCGCTTCGACCGCCCAGTCGAGTGCGGCGCGGAAGTTGTCGGTGTCGCGTGCGACGACGCGGGCCCACGCGAGCATCTCTCGGCCCCGCAGGTGCGGACCGGCCGTTTCGGCCAACTCGACGTAGTAGTCGGCGTGGCGGTGTCGAACCACCGCGGTGTCGCCACTCGCCTGGAGTCGTTCCTGGGCGTACTGGCGGATGGTTTCCAGCAGCCGGTACCGCACCCCGCCGTCGTCTTCGTTGTCGGCGACGACGAGGGACTTGTCGACCAGTTGGCCTAACACGTCGGCCACATCGACAGATGTCGAGGTCGTCACCGGCGAGGACCGCCTCGGCGGCCGTCGAGGTCGCAGCCGCCTGCGAATACAGCCAGCCCGTTCCAACGCGTGACCGCTCGATCGGGTCCAACAGGTCATAGGACCAATCGATCGTGCTGCGTAACGTCTGGTGGCGTTCGAGCGCGGCGCGGCTTCCCGGGTCAGCAGCTTGAATCGCTGATCGAGGCGGGCGACAAGATCTTCGGGTGACAATGAGCGCACCCGGGCTGCCGCGAGCTCGATCGCGAGGGGGATCCCGTCGAGTCGACGGCACAACACCGCCGACCGCACCGACGTTGCGGTCGTTGAGCACAAAGTCGCTGCTTGGCGGCGTTGGCGCGATCACACGAACAGGCGCACCGCATCCGTCCGCTTGAGCGCATCGAGGTCGGCGTCGCCTGCCGGGATGCCCAGTGACGGCACCGCGACCATGCGCTCCCCGCCCAGCGCCAAGCCCTCCCGGCTCGTCGCCAACACCGCCACCCGCGGACACCGCCTGACGATCATGTCGACCTGGCGCGCCGACCGCCACCAGGAGATGCTCACAGTTGTCGAGCACCAACAACAGCCGCTTGGCCGCCAGGTACTCAAGCACCGACTCCTCGAGGCTCCGGCCCGGGAATGCCTGCACCCGCGAGGCTCGCCGCCAACGTCTCCCACACCGCGTCCGGATCCGTCACCGGCGCGAACTCACACAGCCACGCGCCGTCGGGGAACTCGCTGACGACTTCCGCGGCGGCCTGCAACGCAAGACGCGTCTTGCCGACCCCACCCACCCCCGTCAAGGTCACCACCGGCGCCTCGGTCAACCCAGTCCGCGACGAGCCGCAACTCGACCTCGCGACCCACGAACGTCGTCACCTGACGCGGCAAGTTCCCCGGCGAACGCATCCACCGACCGCAACGGCGGGAACTCTCGCGCCAGGCCCGGCGCCTGCACCTGGAACATCCGTTCCGCCGCCGCCAAGTCCCGCAACCGGTGCTCGCCCAGATCGACCAACTCGCACCGGGCCGTCGCGCACCAACCCACTCGTCACCAACGACACCACGATCTGGCCGCCGTGCGCGACGCTCATCAGACGAGCCGCACGATTCACCTCACTGCCGAAATAGTCCCCGTCGCGATACTCCGCCTCGCAGGTATGCACCCCAATACGCACCCGCAACCGACCCGTCTCACCGAACGCCTCCGCTGCGAGCTCGACGCTGCGATCGCCACCGCCGCGTCCAACGCGTCATGCGCCGTCGCGAACACCGCGTGGATGCCGTCACCCGTCTCTTGACCACGTGGCCGTCGTGCTCGCGACCGCGTCGCGCAGGATCGCGTCGTGACGTGCCAACGCCGCCTTCATCGCCTCCGGGTGCTCCTCCCACAGGCGCGTCGAACCCTCGAGTCGGTGAACAAGAAGGTGACCGTCCCCGACGGCAACTCCGCCACCCCGACCCCCTGATCGACCGCACCCGGCACGCAAGTAAACCAGGCAAACAGGACCGGCGTCATGCGCCCGGCGCGGCGCACAGAACATCGGCCTGCGAAGCCTCACGGGCGAGCGCGGAACCGGCGATATACGCCGCCGGGAGGCCGAGCTCACCTCACGACTGGTTACACGATTGGTCACGGACTCTTGCGGATCACCCCGACACCACCGCGCGAGCCCTCGACGCCCCTTGAACACCGCACGAAACCAAGGTTTGCCGGACTACCCCGGACAGGTCATCAGCACGCGGGCCGGAGTTCGAATCCCACTCCGGGCACCGCGTTCCCCCGGATCACAAGCGTTACAGGTGCCCTCGTGACCGCAGTTGGTCACGGATTGGCGAGCGGCGGGAACGACCGTGAGGCGCTCAGAAGGCGTCACACACGCTCGGCGGCGTTGCTCCGCACCTGCCCCGGCTCACACCCGCGCGCAAGATCCAGAAGTGCCGTTCGGGGCGGCCGGCAGCGCTGCACAGCTGAACGTCCGGAGCGCGAGTTATCGCGTGCCGAGGGCTCGGCCGGCTTCGGCGCGTAGGTAGGTGACAGCGTCGGCTACGTCGAGGGCGGCGCCCCATGCGGCGAGCGTCGCGACCCGTTGTTCGCCGAGGGCTTCGAGGAGAGCGACCTCGGTCGTCGCGAGCATTTCGAGGCTCCAATCCAGTCCCCATCGTCCCGTCATCGCGTCGGATTTCCCGAAGAGGACGGCCGCCCGCTCGCAAGACTCGAGCGCGCACAACGCGACACCAGCCGTGCAGAGTGACCGACTCACAACTCCATGATCACCGAGTTCGAGCGTCTGTTCGGCGGCGTCGACGGCCCCTTGGAGGGCTGTTGGCCAGTCACCACGTCGCATCGCGATCCTCGCTTTGGCTGCCATCGCGTTCGAGACGCCGCTGCGGTCACCGATGCGGGTACCGATCTCGATGGCTTCGTCGAGCAACCCGAGCGCGCGTTCGGACTCCTCGTACGGGAGCCAAGTCGCGACGAGTAGGAGGCCGATCGCGGGTGCGGCGTCAATGCCGGCGGCACGTCGGTGGGACGGTTGCTGTAGCGGATCGACGTGTATTGGTTGCCGGCATCGGAGTGATGCACCAGGCCGTCGACGAGTTCATCGGCTTGCGTGCGGGTCCACAAGGCCATCTCGAGCGCGTCGAGGGAACGCTCCGCCGACCCCGTCACACGGGTCCATCGACGCGCCCGAGAAGCGCCCCTTGACACAAACAGGATTCGCTTCGGGCACTGTTACGCGAAGACCCGACCTCGGCGTAGCCAGTCGGCCATGACGAAGTTGCGAGCGGTCGGTCAACAGAGATGCGCCTTCGCGGCGTCCAGCACCAGTTCGATGTCGTAGACCCATTCCGTACCGGGAGCGTGGCCCGACTTCTCCTCGATGATGGTCCGGAGTTCCTTCCACGTCGTTTGGTCGCCATGCACGGCCGCGCACCACGCGTACGCCTGTGAGAGAAGCACTTGATCCGTCACAGGTACATTCGGTTGAGACAACGCGACGTCGATGCGCCCACGATTCTTGGCGAGCGCAGCAAGAAAGACCGCTTCGCGAGCCGGATTCGTCGTCACGGTCGGCGGAACCGTCGTCGGCGACTTCGCGCTCGACCCCCCGCCGCCGCAGCTCGCCAGCAGAAGGCACGACACGAGGACGCTCGTTGACACTCGACTGATGTTCCTCAAGCGATGTGCTCCGGTCGCTCGTTCCGAATGCCATTCACAGCAAAGGCGGGGGTGACGCTCACCACGCGTGCGATCGTCGCGTTCGCTGCTCTACCAGGGCACGAGGACACGGTGAGTCAAAAGTCCCAGAGGTAGTCGACGTTCAATTTTTCTCGTGGATCGTGTCGACCTGGATCGCTATCAGTGAAGCGTGGTGAGCGTCGCCGGAATAGGTGCTGCATTGGAGGGTGACAACTTCGTCGCGGTGAGAGACCAACCCCGCCTGAAGGTAGAAGCAGATGACGCCGCCGGGACCTATGCATGGACGGTCTTCCGCGAGGATGATGTTCGCGTCGTGCACCATCATCGTGTGCGCGAACTGCCTGTCCGAGTCTGCGTTGTCGACAGTGACTCTGCCCATGATGATCCATGAAGCACCTCCCGGCAGGTCAAGCTTTGCTGGCAATTCGCTCGTTGAAGTGATCTGGTCCGACTCGCTCCAAGTCGTTGGACACGATCGCGATTCCGCTCATGAGGTCGACACCTCTCCTGCTCCAGAGCGCCCGCGACGAACACCGAACAGTAACTGGCCCTCGCAGTCGCCAGGCGGGACTTCGCCGCCCTTGGGAAATCGCTGGCAGGCAGCCTGAATGTGCGTGACGCGGAACGCCTCTGGCATCTCTCCGGGCATGGATCTCACTGACCGCCAACGCGACCTCGTTCTCCGCGAGCTGTTCGAGCTCACGATCACCCACGTTGAGGACGACGACGAGCGTGGGCGGTGCAGGGCTCCCCGCGAAGGTCGGCGGCGATCCGGCATGCGATGTTTTTCGGCGTGCCGGGTCATTGAAACCGACCCGCCATGCCCCCACGGCGACTTGGCCGGTCAGGTGAGTATCGGGATCGGCGCCGTTCATGGCAACGCGTGTCGTGCCTACTGTCACCCGCCGCGCTTCTGCATCACCGCTGTGTCGCAGAAATCAAGTGGAAACGACTGCTCTCGATTCACGCGACTTCGGCCTACGCTCACCGGCGTGTTCGACAAGAAACGAATCCTCAAGAACGGTGAAGCGGCCGACGCCACGGTGCTGTCCGTCCAGGAGCGTTCGCACGTCACTAGCAACGAGCTGCGCGACTACGACTACGTGCTCGACGTGCGACCCGAGAGCGGGCCGTCGTTCCAAGCGAACGTCAGGGCGAAGTTCTGGATCGTGGGGCTCCGCCCGAAGTCCGGTGACGTCCTCAGGGTCCGGATCGCGCCCAAGAACCGGGAGGTGGTCTTCGACCTCGCCGGCGACCCCCGCTACGACGTCGACGCACTGAACGCGCAGACCGAGGAGATGCGGACACGCCTGCGTGAACAACCGTCAGCAGGACGGTTTCCCGGTGCGGCTGGTGCGCCGTTCGGCGACCAGCCTCCTGGTCCCCAACCGCCACCGACGGACAGTCTCGATCGGCTCGAGCAGCTCGTGCGACTCCGCGATGCCGGTGCACTCTCGCCGGAGGAGTTCGAAGAGCAGAAGGCTCGCATCCTCGGTTGAATCGCGACAAGGCCCCGACCGAAGCCGAGGCCCCATCTCTGTGCCTCGAGCTGCCGTGGTTCGTGGACCCTCCGGCTTAGATGCTCTACCCCTTACGGGGTTGTTGGGGTGCGCCATCGTGCACCCGGGTGGTGCCCGAGCGCGGATACGTGCGTTCTTCTGTGGCCAATCGCAAGAACCGGCCGAGCCCGACAGGCCGACCGGTCCTCGCTGGGCGGTACCCGCCGCCCAGAATTGCTCTACCCGACTCTTGTGGCGCTCCTAACGTGCGCGGCGCTCAGGCGTTGGGACGCTTGTACCGCTGACCGCAGACCTCACACTCGACAAACTTCGGCGACCCCGCGAGCGACATCGCCCCAGGGCCCGGCCCGTGCCGCGCGACGGTCAGCCTGGACCCCGGAACAAGGATCGCGATCTCAGTCGACGCAGTTCCTGCCACGGCGGCCCCTGCCACGACGGAGGTGCAGGTGACGGCACCTGCGCCGCCCCTGCACGGTCGCCGCGGTGGCGTCACGTCGTAGGCCGTCGCCCCCAGGAAGAGGGAGAACGACGCAGGGACGAACTGGGCCGGGTCGACCGCGAACGAGGTCGATGGCTTCTCGGCGAAGGTTCCCTTTTGTTCGTGATCGTGACCTTCACCTGGGTGGGCGTGCCGCTGAGGACCGGAGCACCAGCCCCGCCTACGTAGTCAAGTGACCCGCCAGCGGGGATTTCGGGCAGAGCGATGTCGTGGCTGCCCACAATCGCCCCAGCTGGCGTCGAGCGCGGTGTCGCTCGACAGGTTCGGACAGATGCTGCAGTCGGTCAAGAGTGCGACCACGACGACGCGGGCCAAGAAGAAGGTAGGAGCCTCGCCAGCACCTCGACCTACGCAGGCGGTGTCATGCGCTCTTCTGGTCACAGCGGTGGTCACGGATTCGCCGTCACGAGGCCGGACGGAGCGAGCCGGGCGGTCTGATACGCGGCGACGAGCCCGCACCGGCAAGCCGATCTGGACTTCAGCCGGACACGGCAGCACGACAGCTACCGGAGTTCGAATCCCACTCCGGGCACCGCGTACGTGCTGGCCAAGGGGCGCCGAGCGCGTCGATGCCGCAGTCCTGCATGGTTTCACCGCGGGAAGGAGGAGCAGTTGCAAGCGGAAGGTCGTCACTCCCGCGCCGCTGTCGAGAGCGCGTCAAGCGCCGTGCGGGCGGCTGATTCGAGGGTGTGCCGGCTTCCTGCCGTCAGCGCCGTCTCGCGCGCGACAGGAGCAAGCGCCGCGACGTGATCCTCGATGCTGTAGCGCGCGCGGCTCTCCCACGGCTTGCGGCCCGCGCCGGTTCTGCGACGGAGTTCGTCTGCAGCGCCGAGGAGTTCGGTCGCCGTCTCGGGCTGACCCGCCTGACCGACGATCACCGCCGCCGAGTCCAGCGCGTGAGCACAACACCCGACGTTCCCGAAGCGCGGCGAACAGCTCAATGGCTTCGGCGACGAACTCGGCGGCCCTCGACAGCTCACCGCGGTCAAAGGCAATGAGCCCGCGCCATTCGACGGCGTGGGCGACCCCCATCGGCGCGCCAGACGATCGCAGGAGCTCGTCGCCTTCCGCCGCGAGCCGCTGCGCCTCATCGAGATCCGTCGTCAGCACCGACGCGTCGGACAGCGCGTAGCCGAGCCCCATCGTGTCGCCATCAGCGGCGGAACCCGTCAATTGCCTGCCGGACGAGCGCGTCCGCCTTGGTCAAGTCGCCGGTGCCCCAAGCCCCGTAGACACCGAAGTACGTGGCCCACGCGGCGTCCCGTGCCGACCCCGCGAGCAGGAATTGCTCGACGGCGGCGGCGTGCGATTCGGATGATGCGACCCAATCGCCCTGCTCCATCGCCAGGTTCCCGAGCGCGCAGTAGGCGTCCCCCACGAACCACGGTTCGACTCCGGATTCGAGTCGCTGGAGCAGTGCGCTGATGATCTGGCGTCGCTCGCCGATGAGCCCGATCGGTACCGCCGAGGCGATCCGCAACGCAGCGAGCTGATCGTCCCTGATGTTCGCCCGGTCCATCGCGGTCCGCAACGTGACGGCGTCGGCGCGCACTGACTCCAGCGCCGCGTCCATCGCCGGTCGACGCAGCGATGACTCGACGTACTCGACGCGCGTCATGGCCCACGCGAGCAGCCGGTCGTCCCAACGATCGACGTCGCCGCGCTCATCGAGTCGGGCGCGCGCATACTCCCGAAGCGTCTCGAGCAGCCGATACCGGCAGGCGTCGTCCGAGATCACGGTCGTGACGAGCGACTTCTCGACGAGCCGCGTCAACAGGTCGAGTACGTCGCGCTCTTCGACGACCGCGTCGGCAACGACGAACTCCGCCGCCTCGAGGCTGAAGTCGGCGGGGAACACCGCCAGTCGCACGAACACCTCCCGCTCCGCATCGCTCAAGAGGTCGTAACTCCATGCCACCACCGCTTCGAGCGTGCGCTCACCCGCTCGCAGGAGCCGGAACCGGTCGTCGAGACGCGTCGCGACCTGTTCCAGTGAGAGTGCCCGCAGGCGAGCCGCCGCGAGTTCGATGGCGAGCGGAAGACCATCCAGGCGACGACAGATCTGGGCGACCGTGGCGACGTTCGCCGCCCCCACGTCGAAACCTGGCGCAGCCGCGGACGCCCGCGCCATGAAGAGCTCGACCGCATCGGACTCACTTGCATGCGTCGGATCGTCCGCGACGTTGAGGGGCGGTGTGCCCAACGCCCGCTCCCCTCGCACTCCGAGAACCTCGCGGCTCGTGGCCAAGACGCGCACACCAGCACAGTGCGCCAGGTAGCGCTCCGCGAACGACGCGACCGCACCGACGACCGGATCACAATTGTCGAGCACCAACAGCAACTCACGGTCTCGCAGCCAGCGCTCGAGCGTGTCGCCCACCTGCTCATCCGTAGCTTCCGGCACTGCCAGCTCGGCGGCAACCAACGGGACAACCTGTTCACCGCTTCCCGCGACGGCGAGACTCACGAACCACACCCCGTTCCGGTACCAAGACAACGCGGCGGTGGCCGCCTCCAAGGCGAGTCGTGTCTTGCCGCTACCGCCCGGTCCCGTCAGAGTGACGAGCCGGCAGTCGCCGAGCGCGTCGAGCACATCGGCGAGCTCGGCTCGGCGCCCCACGAACGAATCGACCGGCGCGGGCAGGTTGTTCGCAACCGTGAGCGAGCGCAAGGGAGGGAAGTCGCGCAGGAGCGATGGATGTGTGAGCTGCCAGATACCGACTTCGCCGACGTCCTTCAGGTGATGACGGCCGAGATCCAACGCCGCGACGTCGGACGCGAGCCCATGCGTCACCTCACTGACGAGCACTTGACCACCATGGCCGACCGCCATCAACCGGGCCGCCCGATTCAACTCAGAGCCGTAGTAGTCGCCATCGCGCACGCGTGCTTCGCCCGTGTGCACACCCATCCGCACCTTCACCACCACGCCCTGCACCGGCGGCTCCCCCGCCAGCACCTGCTGCGCCGACAACGCCGCTTCCAACGCGTCGCGAGCAGTACCGAACGCGGCGTGGAACCCGTCACCCGTGGTCTTCACCACATACCCGGCGTGCGACTCGATGGCGCCGCGCATGATTTCGTCGTGGCGAGCCAACAGGTCGTGCATCACGTCGGGATGGTCGAGCCACAGACGCGTCGAACCCTCCACATCGGTGAACAAGAACGTGACCGTCCCCGACGGCAGCTCCGACATCCCGAAGCTCTCAGATGACCGGCAGCCAGAACTCGAGCTGGATGTTGTCCGGATCTCGGAACACGATCACCGACCCGATCGACGTCTCCGCGATCGGCGTGTACTCAATTCCTCGCGCCGAGAGCTCGTGCTCCCACTCCTCGAGCGCCACGCGGTTCTCGACACCAAACGCGAAATGGTCCAGGCCGGTACGGAACTCATCGAAACCGTCACCCGTGCGGTCGTGATACTCGCGCAGGCCCAGCAGCCATCCCGACGGCGCATCGACGAGCACCCGGACCTTGACCGTCTCGTCATCGCCGGCCGCCAGCACCGACATCCCCAACAGTCCGCTGTACCACTCGGCACTGCGATCAGCATCCGTCACCGTCAACGCAATGTGATGACCACCAGAAATCGAAGGCATTCCGCCCTCCCCTGAGAGGCATCCTCGGGCTGACGGTAGCTCCATCAACGCCAAACGAGAAATGCCGCCAACCCGGAGCTCTCTCGTCCGACGGCCCCGCCGACGCGGTTTCGTGAGGGTTCAGGGCGGGGGTTCCGTACCGGCGGACTCGTCCGTTCAGGTCGTGCGGGTTTGGTTGGTCTCGTTGATCAGGTCGTCGAGGACGCGGAGCGTGTACTCGACGGCCTGGTCGTACGTCATCGCGGAGCCGGTCTGGAACGCGGCGTCGTAGTGCTCTGGTCCGCAGGTGGCACGCACGCTGCGCAATTGCGGCTCGTTGATTGGCCAATTCCCGTTCGCCGACGCCTGGTGAAATGGTCACGGCGCGATGTTCGGCGGGGAGGCCGGTGCTCGCGATGCCATCGAAGACGGCTGCTTGTTCGAGGTGGTCGAGGTCGATCAGGATCTCGATCCCCCACCAGACGCCGACGTAGAGGCTGGTGCGCGTGCCGGCCCGGTGGTCTCGCTCGACTCCTTCGCGGAGGTCGCGCACGGCATGGAGAAGGTCCCCGGTGTGGACGCGCGATGCCCGCCGCCTCGACGAGGGCCGCCGCCAGAATGGTGGAACTGGCAACCTGGCCTGAGAGCGCGATGCATTCATCGAATGCCGCGAGCGCCGCAGCGCGGTCGTCGGCCATCCGGGCAAACCCGTGCGCGTAGAGAGCATTGGCGAGGGTGGTGGGATTGGCGGTTTCGCGTGCGTTGCGGATCCCGAGCTCGGCTTCGGAGCGGGCGATCGGATCACCCGCCGCCGCGGCGAACACCGCGACCAGCGAATGACCCTGCAGGGCGGCTGACGAACCTGGGTAGTCGCGGTCCAGCCACCGCGCCGCGTCGAGCGCGATCGCCAACGCTCCCTGCGCATCCCCGAGCATCACCGTGCTGACCGCGAGCGTCAGGTGAGCATCGGCGGGTGCGGGGGCTCCAGTGGGCACGCCATCGCCGATCGCTCGCTGTGCGAGTTCTTGGGCGTGTGGGTAGTTCCCGAGGTTGGCTTGGTGACCCGCCGCGGCAGCGGTGACCGCGTAGCGGAGCTGGGGCGAAGTGACCTCGACGTGGGGCAGGGCTCGTTCGGCCAAGGACCCGATGCCTGCGGCCGGGTTCGTCATGACTTCGTGAGCGAGCGCGCCGATGATGCGCAGGGCGAGGTCGAGGTCGTCGGGGTCGTCGTGATCGAGGGCCCAGGTCACCGCGGATCGGACGTTGTCGAGCTCCGCGCTCTGCCGTGCCCGCCAGACGAGCTCGTCGGGACCCAGGAGACCAGGCCCGGCATCCTCGGCCCAGAGGGCGAAGTACTCGGCGTGGCGACGGCGCCAATGGTCGGTGTCGCTGTGCTCGTCGAGGCGTTCCCGTGCGTACTGGCCCATGGTTTCGAGCATCTGATACCGAGTCGAGTCCCCTGCGGTGTCCTCGGCCACGATCATCGACTTGGCAACGAGCTCGCCGAGCGCGTCGAGGACGTCCCACGCTTCGATGCCGTCCCCGGTGACGACCGCTTGCGCGGCCGCCGCGTCGAAGCCGCCCGCGAAGACACCGAGCCGGTCGAACACGATGCGTTCGGCTTCGATGAGCAGCGAGTACGACCAGTCGACGGTGGCGCGCAGGGTCTGGTGACGCTCGACGGTCTTGCGTCGCCCGCCGGTGAGCAGCCGGAACCGTTCATCGAGCAGGCCGCCGATCTCCGAGGCGGTCATCGACACCACGCGAGCCGCGGCGAGCTCGATCGCCAGCGGGATCCCGTCGAGGCGACGACAGATCTCGCCGACCGCTCCGGCGTTGGTCGCATCGAGGGTGAACGACGCGCGGGCAGCTTCGGCCCGTTCGGTGAACAGGATCACCGCATCGGTCGACGCGATGTCGGTCTCGGTCGGTTTCGGAACCGGAAGGGACCGGAGCGCCCACACATGCTCCCCGGCGATCCCGAGGCCTTCGCGGCTCGTGGTCAGGATCCGTACCCCCGGGCATTCCCGCAGCACCTGCTCCGCGAGATCACACGCCGAGCCGATGAGATGCTCACAGTTGTCCAAGACCAACAACAGCTCCTTGGGTCGCAGGTAGTCGCTGACGCTCTCCGACCACGACATTCCGACGCGTTGCGACATTCCCAACTCCGCGGCGACGACCTGGCCCATCGTCTCGTCGTCATCAGCAACCGCGAGCTCACACAGCCACGCCCCGTCCCGGAACCGCGGCAGAACGTCAGCGGCGACCTGCAGAGCCAGACGGGATTTCCCGACACCCCCCGTGCCCGTCAAGGTGACCAGGCGCCACTCATCCAGCTCCTTCGCAAGCCCCGCCAGCTCCTCCTCACGGCCCACGAACGACGTCAACTGCACCGGCAAATTCCCCGGGAGCGCGTCGAGCGAGCGGATCGGCGGGAATTCGCGCGGCAGATCAGGATGCGTCACCTGGAACACCCGGATCGGCTCGGCGAGGTCGCGCAAACGGTGCTCGCCGATGTCGACCAGTTCGGTGCCGACCGGGAGCGCGTCGCGCACGAGCTGCTCGGTCGCGTGCGACACCAGGATCTGGCCACCGTGGCCCACACTCATGAGCCGCGCCACGCGGTTGACCGACGAGCCGAAGTAGTCACCGTCGCGCTCCTCAGCGCTGCCGCTGTGGAGGCCCATGCGCACGCAGAGCGGCTCGCTCACCGACCACTCCTCGCCGTCCATCGCGATCTGAGCCTCCATTGCCGCGCGCAACGCAGCGTCGGCCGTCGCGAACGCGGCGTGCACACCGTCGCCGCGGCCCTTCACCACGTACCCGTCGTGCGCGGCGACCGCGCCGCGCAGGATCTCGTCGTGGCGCGCCAACGCTTCCGCCATCCCCTCGGGAAGCTCCTCCCACAGACGCGTCGAGCTCTCGAGATCGGTGAACAAGAACGTGACCGTCCCCGACGGCAACTCGTTCACCACGACCCCCGATCCGAAGCCCGAGTGCCAGAGTAAACCAGGCAAAACGGACCACGTCACTCCCCGGGCATGCACGGAGTACGGCAGCCACACGGGGGAGGGTCCGCGCCCGACCCAACCGGCATCGCCAGCGTGGGACCTGCCCGTTCGCCGACGCCGGTTGGTCGGTTGACGCTAGAGGCCGAGGGTGGCGTTGATGCCGGCCTGCTCCTCGATGGCGCGCATGCGGGCGCCGACGACGGCGAGCAGCTTGGGCGCGATCTGGGGCATCGCCAGTTCGAGCATCTCGTTGAAGTCGTGGCGGTCGAGCACGAGGAGCTGCATCGGCGACGGTCGCGGTGACGGTGGCGACACGCTCGCCGCCGTCGATCAGCGCCATCTCGCCGAAGAACCCGCCGGGACCGATGGTGCCGACCTCGGATCCGTCGACCGCCGCCGACGCGTCGCCGCCGACGATCACGAAGAACTCGGTGCCCTCGGCACCCTGCGTGGTGAGCGCGTCGCCCACCTGCTGCTTCACGCGGCTGCGGCGACCGCGGCGATCCGCGAGAGCTCGTCGTCGTCGCAGGTGCTGAACAACCAGATGCCGCGCAGGAGCTGGATGCGTTCGTCGAGATCGCTGCCGAAGCTCACGACACCGATGGTGGCGATGTGGCGGCCTCGCACTCCATTGCGTCGACGGCGGCTGCCGACGACCAGGACGAAGCCCACGACCACCGCCGCGAAGCCCCCGAGGACGTACGTCTCGGTGTGGCTCGACGACCCGGTGAACGCCAGGTTGCCGGCGACGTTGATGGTGGCGTTGAACGAGCAGTTCGCGCCCTGGACGGTGAGCAGGTGGGCGCCCGGTGCGGTGCCCTGCGGGATGGCGATCGACCCGGCGAAGGAGCCGCCGGCGTCGGCGTTGATGGTGCCGATCGGGTGGCCGTCGAACGAGACCTGGAGCGTCTCGTTGGCGACGCAACCGCGAGCCTCGGAACGACACCTCGCCGCCCACGTCGACCGTGGGGTTCTCGACGACGATCCCACCGGGCGGCGGCGGATACGCATCCGTGCCACCACCCGGTCGCTGCCGGTGCCGCCGGTGCCCCCGGTGCCACCCGTCCCTCCGGTGCCACCCGTTCCGCCGGTGCCACCCGTGCCGCCGGTGCCACCCGTGGCGCCCGAGCCCGCCGGGAGGTCACCCAGTCCGCTGCCGATGCCGGCCGCCTGGTCGAGGAGGAGGTTGCCGGTGATGAAGACGTCGCCCTTGAGCTCGTCGCCGGTGAGCTGGCGCGGCTGGCCGACGTTGCCCTGCGCCACGCCGACCTGGTAGCCGGGGGTGAGCTTGGCGGCGCCGCGGCGCTTGACCGTGATCGTCTTCTGGGGCTTCTCGCCCACCGGGCCGAGGTCGTAGGTCTCGGTGCCGGCCGCGGTGTCGGTCGACTTCAGGGTCGAGCACCACTTGCCCTTGTCCTGGGGCAGCTTGGCGTCGGCGCAGTCACCCGCGTACTCGAGGCCCTGGCCCTTGAGGTACGCGGCCAGCGCCGCTTCCGCCCCGACCGGTTCGGTCGATGCGTTCTGCGCGGTGTCCCCTCCGCCCGAGGTCGTCGTGGGCGACGACTTCTCGGTGGTGTCCGACTTCTTCTCGGAGTTGGAGCTGGAGCCGCTGTCGCTGCAGGCCGCGAGGATCACGGCCAGCACCACGAGGACCGCGGCGATGGCCGAGAACCGGCGAAACCGGTTCGGCCGGGTGTCGGATCTGCGCTCAGAGCGCAGCGGGGCGCGCACCTTCGGTTACGGGGTGTCCGTCACCGAGGTGACGTCCCAGAGGTCGCTGTCGACCTTGATGTCGTCGACCACTGCCGTGAAGGTGCAGTCGACCGCCTGAGAACCGTCGGAGTTGGGGACGCACTTCGCCACGAAGGCGGTGCCCTCGACGGCAGCCGTCGTACCTCCGGCCTTCACCTCGAAGGAGCCGGTCTCCGAGACCTTGGCGGCCCGGTTCCACGTTTCGCCCACCGAGAGCGTGCCCTGGGTCTGGCGGCCGCCCTTGTCGTTGGTGAGCACCGAGATGGTGAAGACGGTGGAGTTCGCCAAGCGCGTGATCGAGCCGTCGGTGTAGTCGATCTCGGCGAGGCCGGTGGTGTCGGTCTTGAGGGTGTCGCCCTGCTTGAGCGCCATGCCGTCCTTCGCCGCGACGAAGGTCGACTTGCCCTTCTGCTTGATCTGGACGTTGTCGGCGGTGACCTTCAACTTCGCCAGCGCCTCCGCCGCGCCAGCCGCCGGCGCGGCGAGCGACATGGCGCCTGCTGCCAGCACGCCGACCACGAGCAGCGACATCGCTCGGGTACCCCGTCTCGAGTGGTTGCGCATTCCCCGCATCACTCCCCGTCCCTCCGGTCCGCCCTTCAACCCTCTGGTACCGCGACGACGTTGTCCTCGGTCGCCACGGACAGTGAGACATTAGTCGACTCCAGCGGTGCAATTCGCCAGAGCCGCCGCTCGCGACTCACGCCCTTGAGTTCTACCGGACCGAGCGGTTCCACGGGTAGCGGGCACGTGACGCGACTCAGAACAGCATCTGACAGGACTATTTCACCCCGCGGGGCGGCCGAACACAGGCGTGCCCCGACGTTGACCGTGTCGCCCACGACGTCGTACTGCCGCCGGCGACCGCCACCGAAGTGCGCGGCCACCGCTTCGCCCGAGTTGAGGCCGATCCCGAACGACACCTCGGGCGCCCCCTGCTCGAGGAGCTCGACGTTGAGCTGGGGCGTGAGCTGCTGGATCGCGATCGCGCAGTCGAGCGCGCGTTGCGGGTGGTCCTCGGTGGGGAGGGGCGCTCCCCACACCGCGAACACCTCGTCGCCGACGTACTTCATGAGCGTCCCGTCCATGGCGAGCACGATGTCGGTGACGCGGTCGTAGTAGTGGTTCAGCATCGTCCGGACGACGGCCGGCTCGAGGTTCTCCGACAGCGCGGTGAACCCGCGGAGGTCGCAGAACAGCACGGTCATGTCGAGACGTTCACCTTCGACGGCACTCCCGGCGCGGTCTTCGTCGACCAGACGTTGCGCGACCGCTTCCGGCACGTACTGCGAGAACAGCGCGGTCACCTTGCGGCGCTGTCGCGTCTCACCGAAGTAGCGCAGGCCGAGCCCGCCGATGAACGCGAACAGCACTGCCATCGACGGGTACACGAAGTTGAGCACGTGCCCGTTGTTGAAGCGCGTGAACGCGAACACCACGTAGCCGAGACCGACGAGCAGCGTGACGATGATCGACGCCCACAGCGGGAGCAGCAGCACCGCGGTGCCGACGATCAACGTGATCAAGCGCGACCCACAGCAGCGTCTGCGAATCGGGCACCGGCTCGAGGTAGGTGCCGGTGAGCATCGTGTTGGCCGCGTTGGCGTGCGAACATCACGCCGGGGAGGTCGCTCGACTTGTTGACCGGCGCCGTCTTCACGTCGCCGAGGGTCGGTCGACGTTGCGCCGATGAAGACGATCTTGCCCTTCGACCTTCTTCGCCGGCATCGTCCCGTTGATCACGTCGGCGGCGGAGATCACCTTCGACGTGCCCGAGAGGTCGGGCGAGAAGTTGATGAGCATCGACTTCGCGTCATCGGTCGGCACGAAGCGATCGCCGATCTGCACACCCGTTCGGGCGCGACGATGAACTGGCTCGACGGAATCCCCGGTACGCCATCACGGCCGCGAGCGAGAGCGCAGGGACGAACGGTCCGTCGTCGGGCTCGGAGACGACGAGCGGCACGCTCCGGCTGACGCCGTCGCTCGGGTCCTTGTTGAGGTGCACCTGACCGACGGTCGCGCCGGTCGTCTCGGCGATCACGGGCGCGATCGGGCTGAAGCTCGGTGCTGGTGTAGACGCCGTCCTTCGGGGGACCGATCGTCGGCTCTTGCGCGAGGATCACGTTGCCCGCCCGACTGATGGCGTCGCGCAGCGCCGCGTCCTTCCCGGTGGTGTCGTTCGGCGTGTTGTTCCGATAGATGACGTCGAACACGATCACGCGTCGCGCCCGCGGCTTTGAGGTTGTCGACGAGCTCCGCGACCTCGTCACGGGGCAGCGGGTATCCCCCGAGGTCCTTGTCGTTGATCGTCTTGGTGTCGAAGCCGACGACCGCGATGTTGCCGTCGTCGGGTGCCGCCGGGAACAGCGAGTCCGTGGCGCGGCGTTGGAACCCGGCGAACACCTCAGCATTGAGGCCGATCGCGGCCAATGCGGTGATGGAGATCGTGAGCGCCAGGATCGACAAGATCCGGCGGATGACCACACGACGCTTCAGTTGTCCGTCTCCGCTCCCCGGGGCGCCACCAAGAGTTGTGGCGCGGATGACGGGTACAGCTTCGCGCGCGGGGAATAATGCAAAGGATGCACCCCGCCCTCGCCGTCGAGTTCACGTCCGCCGTCCTGGTGATCGTGGCGGTGGTCTCGGTGCTGCTGCTGGTCCTGATCATCGTGGCCCCGTGGCGTCAGGTGCGCGACGAGCCGCCCCTCGACAAGGCCGTCGAGGCCAAGCTGCTCCTCCACCGCAATCCCGACGAGCCCACCGGCGAGGTGCCCCGGGTGAGTGCGGTGCCGCCCGACGACGGCGACGCCGACCCCGATGCCGACCTCAGCGACCTCGCCGAGCTGAACGACCCGCCTGAGCCCCCAGCTCCTGAACCGCAGACCGCCCGAAGGGTCGGTTCACGGAGGGTCGGTCACCGCGAAGAACATCCGGGCCTCGCACGTGGTGACGTCGTCGACGCTCGCCCGGGCCTGGGCCCAACCGCCACGTGCGCTGAGGCGTTCCACGTCGACCACGAGATGCAACTCGTCGCCGGGACGCACCACGCGCCGGAAGCGGACCTTCTCGACGCCACCGAAGAGCGCGAGCTTCCCCGCGTAACGGTCGTCGCCGAGCAACGTGATCGCGCCCGCCTGCGCGAGCGCCTCGAGTTGGATCACGCCCGGGACGATCGGGTTGCCGGGGAAGTGCCCGGCGAGGAAGAACTCGTCGCCGGTGACCAGCCAGCGCGCCTCGATGTGCTCCGCGAACGCGATCACGTCGACCGCGTCGACGAACCGGAACGGTGGCCGATGCGGCAGCAGGGCGACCAACGCGTCGGACTCGAGAAGTGACATGGGGTCCCTGTCGCTCGGGGCCGGACAGGTTGCCGCCAGCCACTGTTCACGGAGACGATCGCTCATTACTCGTGAGTAATCGACGTTACCCGCGAGTAATGGTCGACACTCGGTGCCGTCGACCACGACGCGCGCTCCTGTGCAACGGACAAGGACGCATCCAGGAACCCACGCGATGTAACCGATCGCGACGCGTTCTCGGTCGGAGTTCTTCACAGCTGAACCGAGTGCACGAGGCGGAACGGGCGACACGGTGGGTATCGCAGTCGTCTTCCCCGGACAGGGGACCCAACAAACCGGCATGGCCTTGCCGTGGCGCGACCACGCGAGCTGGTCCGTCGTCGAGCGCGCCGAAGCCGCGCTGGGCGAACCGCTCGCGCACCTCATCACCGACGCGCCGCCCGAGGCACTCGCTCGCACCCGCGAAGCGCAGCTCGCGGTGCTCCTCACCTCGCTCGTCGTGTGGGACGCGCTCGACGTCCCCACCGACGACGTCGTCGCGTTCGCCGGACACTCGCTCGGCCAGGTCACCGCGCTCATCGCGTCGGGCGTCCTCCCCCTCGACGACGGCGTGCGCTTCGCCGCGCGTCGTGCCGAGCTCACCCAGGCCGCGGCCGACGCCCACCCCGGCAAGATGGCCGCGCTGCTCGGCGCCACGCCGGAGCAGGCCGAGGACGCCTGCACCGCGGCCCCCGACGGCTGCTGGGTCGCCAACGACAACGCGCCCGGTCAGGTCGTGATCGCCGGCACCCCCGACGGCCTCGCCGCGGGTTCGGCCCGGGCCCAGGAGATCGGCGTCCGCCGGGTCACCGCCCTCAACGTGGGCGGCGCCTTCCACACCCCGCTCATGGCCGACGCCACCGCCGGCCTCGAGCTCGAGGTCGGCCAGCTCGAACTGGCGAAGCCCACCGCGCCGGTCGTCTCCAACCACGACGCGGTCGCCTACGACGACGCCGACGGCTGGCGCGAACGCCTCCCGTCCCACGTGTCGGTGCCGGTGCGCTGGCGTTCGACCATGGACCACGCTCGAGTCGCCTCGGCGCCGACTCCTTCTGGGAGGTCGGCCACGGCTCGATGCTCGCGGCGCTGGCCAAGCGCGGCGCCCCCGACGTCACCGTCCGCAACATCGCCACTCCCCGACGACCTCCCGACGACCTCGGAGGTCGCATAACCCATGGAAGCCCTCTTGAACCACGGTGAAGGGCTCCTCGTGCCCGAGCGCATGATCATCGCCCCGTCGGTGGGCGTGTTCCGCCCGCTCGACGACGTCGACGCGGGTGACCACGTCGACGAGGGCCAGACCGTCGGCCACCTCGACGGTCCCGGCACGTCCACGCCGGTGTGCAGCCCGTTCCGGGGCCAGCTCGTGGGCATGCTCGTGCTCCGCGGCGAGCGCCTCCGCGAAGGCCAGCCGGTCGCCTGGCTGCGAGTCGCCTGAGCATGCGGGCTGCGATCGCCGGCTGGGGCACCGCCCTCCCCGAACAGCGGCTCACCAACGCCGACCTCGAGCAGCTCGTCGACACCAGCGACCAGTGGATCGTCGAACGCACCGGCATCTCGCGAGCGCCGCATCGCCGCCGACGGCGAGACCACCGCGAGCCTGGCCATCGAGGCGGGCGCGGCGGCGATCAAGCACGCCGGCCTCACGCCCGACGCCATCGACCTCCTCATCGTCGCCACCGCGACCACCGAGCAGCCCATCCCCCACACCGGCGCGTTCGTCGGCGACGGCCTCGGCATGCGCTGCGGCTCGTTCGACCTCAACGCCGGCTGCGCGGGCTTCGTCTACGAGCTGGTCGTCGGCGCGTCGATGCTGACCGCCGGCAACCTCGACCACGTGCTGGTGATCGGTGCCGAGACGCTGTCGCGCGTCACCGACCCCGACGACCGGGGCACGTGCATCCTCTTCGGCGACGGCGCCGCCGCCATGGTGCTCAGCTCGTCGCCCGACGACGGGCCCGGCCTGCTCGCGTGGGACCTCGGGTGCGACGGCTGCGCCGCCGGCCTGCTCGAGATCCCCGCGGGTGGGAGTCGCCGGCCGGCCACGCGCGGAGACCGTCGCCAACGGCGAGCACTACCTGCGCATGAACGGGCAGGAGGTGTTCCGCCGCGCCGTGCGCATCGTCGTCGAGTCGGCGACCAACGCGCTCGACCGCGGCGGCGTCGGCGTCGACGACATCACGTGGTTCGCGCCGCACCAGGCCAACGTCCGTATCATCGAGGCCGCAGGCAATCGGCTCGGGATCCCGGCGGAGCGCACCCTCGTGAACATCGACCGCTACGGCAACACCAGCGCGGCGTCGATCCCGCTCGTCCTCGCCGAGGCCGCCGACGACGGTCGACTGCAGGCCGGCGACCTCGTGCTCCTCTCGGGCTTCGGCGCCGGGCTCACCTGGGGCAGCGCGCTGCTGCGCTGGGGGCGGCCGTGAGCGGTGACGCCGGAGTCACCCGGGCGCGTCGCGTTCGTGACCGGCGCGTCGCGTGGCATCGGCCGCGCGATCGCGGTCGCGCTCGGCGCGGCCGGCTATCGGGTCGCGTTCTGCTACTCGTCCGACGCCGAAGGCGCCAAGGAGACCCAGGCGCGCGGTCGAGGCGACCGGCGCCGAGGTGCTCGCGGTGCAGGCCGACGTCGCCGACCCCGAGTCGTCGACCAGGCGTTCCGCGACGATCGAGGAGACGTTCGGCCCGGTCGAGCTGCTCGTCAACAACGCCGGCATCACGCGCGACGGCCTGCTCATGCGCATGACCGACGAGCACTGGGACGACGTCCTCCAGACCAACCTCACCGGCGCCTTCCACACCATCCGCCGGGCCACGCCCAAGATGATGAAGGGCCGGTTCGGCCGGATCGTCAACGTCTCGTCGGTGAGCGGCCAGACCGGCCAGGCCGGGCAGGCGAACTACTCGGCGGCCAAGGCCGGCCTCGTGGGCCTCACCCGGGCCGTCGCCCGGGAGCTGGCGCGCCGCGGGATCACCTGCAACGTCGTGGCCCCCGGGCCTATCGTGACGGCCATGACCGACGGGCTGCCGGACGACTGGCGCCAGTGGGCTGAGCAGACGGTGCCGCTCGGGCGCCTCGGAGACCCCGAGGAGGTGGCGGCGGTGGTCGCCTTCCTCTGCTCCGACGCCGCCGGGTACGTCACCGGCGCGCTCGTCCCGGTCGACGGCGGACTCGGCATGGGGCACTGAACGGCGCGATCCTCCGGTTCGGCCCCATCCCCCGGGCGCCGAGCCACCGAACTCATTTCCATCCACAGGAGGAACAAGCAATGGAACGTGACGAAGCTCTCGCCGCACTGCGGGAGGTCGCGGTCGAGGTGCTGAGCGTCGAGCCCGACACGGTCGTCGAAGACGCGCGGTTCAAGGAAGACCTCGACGCCGACAGCCTCGACCTCGTCGAGCTGGTCATGGGCCTCGAGGAGCGCTTCGACATCTCGGTGCCCGAAGAGGACCTCGAGGACGTCGGCACCGTCGGCCAGGCCGTCGACCTCGTGCTCGCCAAGGTGGCGGCGAAGGCATGAGCCATGGTTGATCTCGTCGACGCGCACGGACGGCCCCGGGTCGTCGTCACCGGCATGGGCGTGAAGACGCCGGCCGGGGTCGACGTCGAATCGCTCTGGGACGCGGTCCGCGCCGGGCGCGGCTCGGCCAAGACCATCGAGCGCTTCGACCCGTCCGAGCTCCCGGTGCGCTTCGCGGGCGAGGTCCTCGACTTCGACCCGGCGACTACTTCGGGCCCGAAGGAGGCGCGCCGCGTCGACCGCGTCACCCAGCTCGGGTTCGGCGCGGCCGCCGACGCGCTCGACGACGCCGGCGAGCTCGGCGCCGACCCGAGCCGGTGCGCGGTGATCGCCGCCACCGGCGTCGGCGGCCTCGAGACCATCGAGGAGAACGAGTCGACGTTCCTCGAGCGGGGCGCGAGCCGGGTCAGCCCGTTCTTCGTCCCGATGATGATGCCCAACGCGACCGCCGGGGTGATCTCGATCCGCTTCGGCTGCACCGGTCCCGCGCTCTGCATCGCCACCGCGTGCGCCGCCGGCGCCAACGCCATCGGCGAGGGCGTCCGCCTGATCCGCGACGGCAGCGCCGAGGTCGTCGTCGCCGGGGCACCGAGGCCCCGGTCACGCCGCTCACGGTCGTCGGCGTTCGCCCGCATGGGCGCGCTGAGCACGCGCAACGACGATCCCGAGCGCGCGTCGCGTCCGTTCGACGCCGACCGCGACGGCTTCGTGATCGCCGAGGGCGCCGGCGTTCCGCGTGCTCGAGACGCTCGAGCACGCGCTCGCGCGCGGCGCCACGATCCACGGCGAGGTGCTGGGCTACGGCCGCAACGCCGACGCGTACCACATCACCGCGCCCGTCGCCCGGCGGCGCCGGCGCGGCCGCGTGCATGCAGCTCGCGCTCGACGACGCCGGGCTCGTCCAGCGTCGGACATCGGGCACGTGAACGCGCACGGCACGTCGACGCCGCTCAACGACGCCGCCGAGGCCGAGGCGATCCGCAAGGTCTTCGGCGACGCGCCGCCGCCGGTCACGTCGACCAAGGGCGTCACCGGCCACATGATCGGCGGCGCCGGCGCGGCCGAAGCCGTGATCAGCCTCCTGTCGCTGCGCGACGGCGTCGTGCCGCCCACCGCCAACCTCGAGCAGATCGGCGACGACATCGGCCTCGACGTCGTCGCGGGCGCGCCGCGTCCGATCGAGCGCAAGCCGGTGCTGTCGAACTCGTTCGGGTTCGGCGGCCACAACGCGACCCTGATCCTGGGCCTGGTCGACCTCGACCACCGAGTGACCGCGGCCGACGCCCGTCTTCGGGCACCGCAGCACCGCCGGCGGTCGCCGAGGTCCGCGAGATCGACGGGCGCACGGTCAGCTGGTTCAGCCTCGACGGCGGCAAGCACCGCGGCGCGATCGGCACCGCCGAGGGCGAGACGATCGAGCGGGCCGTCCACCTGGCGGTCGAGCTCGGCATGCCCGATCGTCGGGCGCATCGCCAGCTCCGGCGCCGACGTCGCCGAAGGGCGTCGCCGCGCTCCACGCGTGGGGCCGGGTCGCCAAGGCGCTGACCGACGCGTCGGGCGTCGTGCCCGTCGTGCTCGCTGCTCGTCGGGCCCGCGGTCTCGGGCCCCGCGCTGCTCCTCGGCATCGCCGACCACGTGATCATGACCGCCGACGCGTTCGCGTACGTCACCGGGCCCGACGTCGTGGCCGCGTTCACCGGCGTGCCGATCGACCTCGCGACCGCCTCGGCGGCGCCGCGGTGCACGAACGCGAGAGCGGCGTGGCGACGCTGGTCGTCGCCGACGAGGACGAAGCGCTCGTCGCGCTCGAGACGCTGCTCGTCGTACCTGCCGTCGAACCACCTCGAGGACCCCCCGTTCGAGGACACCGACGACCCCGTCGACCGCGACTGCGCGCGCGCCGCCGCGCGCGGTGCCCGCGCGCGCGACCGCGTCGTACGACGTGCGCGACGGTCATCGACGACGTGCTGCGACGAGCACTCGTTCCTCGAGCTGCCGCCCGAACTACGCGCCGAACATGGTCACCGGCCTCGGCCGGCTCGGCGGGCGGCCCGTCGGCATCGTCGCCAACCAGCCGATGTTCCGCGCCGGCACGCTCGACATCGAGGCGTCGCGCGAAGGCGGCCCGCTTCGTGCAGTGGTGCGACGCGTTCAACTTCCCGATCGTCACGTTCGTCGACACGCCCGGCTTCGAGCCCGGGCAGCGACCTCGAGTGGCGCGGCATGATCCGCCACGGCGCCGAGCTCGTGCACGCGTACGCGGAGGCCACGGTGCCCCGGCTGTGCGTCGTGCTGCGCAAGGCCTACGGCGGCGCGTACATCGTCATGGACTCGAAGAACCTCGGCAACGACTGGTGCATGGCGTGGCCCACCGCCGAGGTCGCGGTGATGGGCGCGCCGGGCGCGGTGCAGATCCTCCACCGCCGCCAGCTCGCGGCGATCGACGACGCCGCCGAACGCGCTCGCCGAGCAGCTCGCGCTCGAAGCCGAGTACGCGGCGCGCTTCGCCAACCCCTACGTCGCCGCCGAGCGCGGCTACGTCGACGACGTCATCGCCGCCATCCGACACCCGGCGCGTGCTCGCCGACGCGCTCGCTGCGCCTGCGCACCAAGCGCGAGCAGCAGCCGGCCCGCCGCCACTCCAACACGCCCCTCTGAGGCGATCAGCGACAGGAGGCTCCGACTGCGTGCTCGCAGGGCAAGCGCATCCTCGTCACCGGCGTCCTCAACGACGCGTCGATCGCGTTCTCCACCGCGCGGCTCGCGCAGGAGCAGGGCGCCGAGGTGGTGCTCAGCTCGTTCGGCCGGGTGATGCGCCTCACCGAGCGCACCGCCAAGCGCCTGCCCGACCCCGACGTGCAGATCGTCGAGCTCGACGTCACCAACGAGGACGACCTCGCCGCGCTCGCCGGCAACGTCGGCGGCAAGCTCGACGGCGTGGTCCACTCGCTCGCGTTCGCGCCCGAGTCGTGCCTCGGCGGCGGCTTCCTCGACGCGCCGTGGGACGGACGTCGTCGGTCGCGCTCCAGGTGTCGGCGTACTCGCTCAAGGCGCTGGCCGTCGCCGCGCTGCCGCTGATGGAGCGCGGGCGGCTCGATCGTCGGCCTCGACTTCGACAACGACGACGTCGCGTGGCCGGTCTACGACTGGATGGGCGTGGCGAAGGCGGCGTTCGAGTCGGTGGCGCGCTACCTCGCCCGCGACCTCGGGCCCCAGGGCATCCGGGTGAACCTGGTGAGCGCGGGCCCGTACCGCAGCATCGCGGCGAAGAGCATCCCCGGCTTCGAGCAGTTCGAGGAGGTGTGGGTCGAGCGGGCGCCGCTCGGGCTGGGACCTCAAGGACGCCGAGCCGGTCGCCAAGGCGTGCGTGGCGCTGCTCTCCGACTGGTTCCCCGCCACCACCGGCGAGATGGTCCACGTCGACGGCGGCTTCCACGCCGTCGGCGCCTGACCTCGATTCGGCGGCTGACACCACGACACACACGACTCAGTCGCAGCGGCAGTCGACCGTCTCGTCGAGGACCTGCCACCGGAACTGGACCACCGGTGACGACCTCGCCGCAGCCCGTGCACGTGAGGCGCCAACCCGACTCGACCTGCTCGATCTCGAGCGGCGCCTGACCGGTCGACAGCCGCTTCGGCACCACCTTGGGCTTGGCGATCTCGGGCAGGTTGGACAGCGTGAGCTCGAGGTACGGCGACCCCTGCCCATGTGCCGGCTCGGCCACCGACTCGGCCACTGATCCGACCGGTGAGGCGGGCACGGGGGCGACGACCCGGTCGAACTCTTCCTGGAGCCGCGGGTCGCGGCGGTCGTAGCGCTCGGGTTCGGGCACGATGTCCGGGCCCGGTGCGGCGAGGAACGCGTCGAGCGCGGCGAAGCGGTGGCCGTCGAAGATCCCGGTGGCGTCGGAGATGCGCTCGATCTCGTCGAGGAAGCCGTCGCGCTCGACGCGCTGCGTCGGGTCCTCCAGCGTGTCCTTGGCGAACATGATCACGAACCGGGCCGCCACTCCAGGTTGCTTGCGCCGCAGGATGCGCCCCATGCGCTGGATCATCTGGCGCCGCGTCCGGCTCGCGCTCATCACGATGCCGAGGTTGGCGTCGGGCACGTCGACGCCCTCGTCGAGCACACGGGGCGCGGCGACCGCGTCGAGCCGGCGGACCCGCAGGTCGTCGAGGATCTCGCGCCGTTGCCGGCGCGCGGTGGCGCCCGTGATCAGGTCGATCGACACCAGAGGATCGAGCCGGTTGATGGCGTGGTTCGCCGCCCGCACCGTCTCCGTGAACACGAGGGCACCGTCGCGCGTCGCGGATGGCGGGCGCCAGGCTGCCGAGGAGCTCGTACTTCCCGCTCGACTGGGCGACGATCTCGCGGCGCTTCGAGACGCGTCGAGGTACTGGCGGGCGGCGCGGCCGTCGGCACCCGCGTCGCGCTCGGCGAGGTGCGCCACCGCGGCGAGGAAGTCACCGAACGGCTCCACCGGCACTCCGGGCAGCGCGCGGAGGTGGTTGCGCGCGCCCACGAGTTGCTGCTCGGTCGGCGGTGTACTCGGCGCGCTCCCCGGCCGACAGGTCGACGCCGACGAACGCGACACGCGGGCGCGGCGCACACGCCGTCGGCGATGGCCTGCTCGAAGCCGTACCGGAAGCAGATGCCGCCGAAGTACGGGATGAGCAGCTCGGTGACCGCGTCGTCGGTCCGCTCCAGCGTCGCGGTGAGCCCCAGCCGCTCGGCGTACTGCGGGAGCATGGCCCGGCGCAGGGTGCCACCGCCGAGGCCGTGGCACTCGTCGGCAACCAGGAGCCCGGCCATGCCCTTCGGCGGTACCGGCTTGTGCGCGGCGGCCGAGTGACGGGTGGCGACGAGCACGTCGCAGTCGGCCGACCCGTCGGTGCCGCTGTCGCCCAGCCGACCGATCCGGGCGTCGGGCAACGACTCGGCCAGGCGGCCGCACCACTGCTCCATGAGGACTCGTGAGGGCACCACCACCAGCACGAAGCGGTCGCGCCGGAGCGCGTCGGCGATGGCCGCGATCGCCACGTCGGTCTTCCCCGAGCCGGTGACGGCTTCGACCACGCCGCGCCGGCCGCAGCGCAGCCAGCTCACCAACGCGTCGAACTGCCAGCGGTAGAGATCGCGGTCTTCGGCCCTGACGTCGCTGAGCACGAGTCAGCGTCTCCGAGGTCCGAACATGGGCGCTCCAGGATACCGGCCCTGGCACCGGTCTTCGCCGAGTTCCCTCCCCGACCTTCTAGGCGAGTTCTTCGAGCACCTTCGTGACCTTGGGGACGGTGTCCTTGGGGCTGATCTTGTAGAAGACGCCCGCGAGCTTGCCGGTGGCGTCGACCACGAACGCGGAGCGGATGATGCCCATGTACTTGCGTCCGTAGTTGACCTTCTCGCCCCACACGCCGTACTTCTCGGCGACGGTGTGCTCGGTGTCGGCGAGCAGCTCGAAGCCGAGCCCGTACTTCTCGTCGAACTTCGCCTGCTTCTCCGGCGTGTCGGGTGAGATGCCGAGCACGACCGCCTTCAGCTTCTTCAGATCGGGCTCGGCGTCGCGCAACGCGCACGACTGCGTGGTGCACCCGGGCGTGTCGGCCTTCGGGTAGAAGTACACGACGACCTTCTTGCCCTTGAAGTCGCTCAGCTTCACCTTCTTGCCGTGCTGATCGGTGAGCGTGAACGCGGGGGCACGGTTGCCGGCGGCGAGCTGGGCCATCAGGACTCTCCTCGAGACGGGGACGCCGTAGCATGCCGCACGTGCGGCGCTCGATGCTGATCACGATCGACGCCGACAGTGACCGACGTCCAGCGCGCGCTCGTCGACGAGCTCGAGCTGACCGCCAGCCCTCGACGGCTACGAGGGTCCGATCCGCGGCATGCCCGACACCAGCGCGCGCCTCGATGCCGACGATCGTGTCGACGTCCGGTCCGGCGACGCGAAGTGCGGCTCGGTCGCGGTGAGCGACGTCGTGGTGCCGTTCTTCACCTGGTTCCTCCGGCTCCAGGCGTGGCTCGGCGTCCGCCGGGCGCTCCCCCATGCCGCCGCTCGCCTCGACGCCGCAGCCACCGACGCGCCGCGCGCCGGCGCCGCTCAAGCCGCTTCCCGATTGTCCCGCCGGTCCCGTTCACCCCGGAGCAGGCCGCCCGGCTCGGCGCGCTCGCCTCGGTCGCACTGCTCGCCAACTTCTGCGGCTCCCTGCTCTCCCAGAACGGTGACGCGGTCACCAGCGCGTTCGGCCGCTCCGACCAGGCCCTCGGCGTCGCGCTCGGCGTCGCGCGGGCCGGCGTGCTCGTGTCGCTGGTCGCCATCGCGCTCGCCGACCGCTGGGGCCGCCGCCGGCTCATCCTCGTCGGCCTGATCGGCGCGTGCGCGGCGAACCTGCTCACCGCGCTCGGCGCCGACGTTCGAGGTGTTCACCGGCGCGCAGCTGCTCAACCGCGCGTTGGTCAACACCGTGCTGATCGTCGCCGGCATCGCGGCGGTCGAGGATGCGCCCGAAGGTGCCCGGGCGTTCGCCACCGGGCATGTACGCACTGGCGCTCGGCGCCGGGTTCGGTCTTTCGGTGATCCTGCTGCCCCTCGCCGACCTCGGCGACTACGGCTGGCGGATCTCGTTCGCGCTCAGCGCCGTGCTCGTGCTGCTGGTTCCGATCATCGCCCGCCACCTCAAGGAGACGCCGGCGCTACGCCCGGGTCGCTGATCGCACCCAGCAGCGCCGGCGCGGGCGCGTGCGCGAGCTGCTCGACCGCGCGTACGGCAGGCGGTTCCTACTCCTCGGGCTCGCCGCGTTCCTCACCAACGTGTTCAGCGCGCCGTCGTCGCAGCTCACCAACCGCTACCTCACCCACGCGCACGACTTCTCCAACTCCGACGTGGCCTTGTTCCGCGACCGTGACCGCCGGGCGTGCCCGGGCATCGTCGGCGTGCTGCTCGCCAGCCGCCTGGCCGAGAGCCGGGGTCGGCGGCCGGTGACGATCATCGGCCTCCTCGTGGCCACCGATCTTCCAGGGCGCGTTCTTCCTCGCCGGGCGACGACGCGCTCCTGTGGATCACGCCGGTGATCGCCATCGTCGCCGCCGCGTGCGCCGGGCTCGCGCTGGGCACGCTCGACGCCGAACTGTTCCCCACCGAGGTGCGGGGCACGTCGAGTGGATTCCTCCTCGTGTCCGCGGTGGCGGGGTCGGCCGTCGGCCTCGTGCTGGCGACCCAGCTCAAGGATCTCGTCGGCGGCCTGGGCCCCGCCATCGCGTTGTGCGGCATCGCGTCGCTGGTCGCGGCGGTGTTCGTGGTGCCTCGATTGCCCGAGACCGCGGCACGCCACCTCGACGACGTCAGCCCTTCGGAGGTGTGACCCTCAGGTGCCCGTTCAGGCCGTGGCGTGTACGTGGCGAACGTCGTGACCGCCGACGAGTAGCTCTTGTACGCATCGGACTGCCAGAGCTTCGCCAGGTCAGCGGGGTTGGCTGCGTGCCCCGGCGATGGCGCCGACCTACTTGGCGATCTTGCTGATGGCGGCCTTCACCTTCGCCGGGGCGTACTTGGCGGCGGTCTTGAACTGGCTCACGAGCTTCTTGGCCTGCGCCTGGGTGACGCCTGCGCGCCGGTCGTGCTGCCGATCTTCTCGACCGCGGTGCAGAACTTCTGTGTTCGCGGCGGGGACCGCCGCCGACGCCGGCACCGCGAGCACGGCCAACGCCGAGACGGCCAGCACGGCCGCGAGCACAATTCGTACGACGAGACATCGTGGCAGAGCCTTTCGGTCAGCGCCCACCCCTGCCGGGTGATGCTACTCAGCCGTCGGGACCGTTCCGTGACACACTCGTCGCCCGTGGCGTCGACCAGCGCGATCGTGCGCCCGGCGCCCGAGCGGCGCGGCGCTCCGCCCCGTCCACGAACCATGGTTGTCGACTCGATCGGTCATCGTGCCGATCGTCGTCGCCACGCCCGTTGGGCGGCTCCACCTGCACGCGGTAGCCGCCGGACGGCATGCCGTAGTCGACGGCGACCGCGACACCGTGGCGGTCGCTCACGTACGCCCACCCGGCCGGCAGCGGGGCCGCGGTCCGCCTTCCATCGGCACGGCGACCGGCTTGCCGTGACGCGTGACCGCGGCGGCGGGTCGGCGTCGATGTGCTGTCGCCGGCCTCCACCACCCGGACGATCGTGATGCTCACGATCGCCGCCGCGGCTGCGACCGCGGCGATCGACGCCGACCCACCGTCGGCGCGCTGCGCCGCTCCTCGCCCCGAGCCGGTGGAGCACCCGCGCCTCGAACCCGGCGGGCGGTTCCGCCTCGGGCACGAGCTGCGGGATCGCGTCGGCAGCCTCGGTCAGCTCGGCGACGTACGCCTGGCAACGCGCGCACCCGTTGACGTGCAGCAGCACCTCGGCGCGTTCGGCGCCGCCCAGGATCCCGAGCGCCAGCTCGGGCGCGAGCTCCCGGACCTCGGCGCACGTCAGCGCGCTCACGTTCACTCATGGCTGCTCCTCGCTCACGAGCGCCGCCCGGAGTCGAAGCAGCGCGGTGCGGATGCGCGTCTTGGCGGTGCCGAGGGGGATGTCCTCGATCTCGCCGACCTCGCGGGCGGTGTAGCCCAGCAGGCCCGCGAGGACGATCGCGCGGGACTGCTCCTCGGGCAGCTGGGCCAACGCGACCCGCAGGCGGTCGCGTGTCGTCGGCCAGCTCGGCGAGGTCGGCCGGGCCACGCTCGCCGGACGGCGGCGTCGAGCCGAGGAGAGCGGCCGGGTCGATCGCGATCGGCCGCCGCACCCGCACCGCGTCGATCGCGAGGTTGCGGGTGATCGTCAGCAGCCAGCCGACCACGCTCCCCCGGCGTGGGTCGTAGGCCGCGGCGTGCTTCCAGGCCCGGACGAAGGCCTCCTGGGCGATGTCCTCGGCGGCTCGGTCGTCGGAGACGATCGTGCGCGCCAGCCCGAAGACGCGCCGTTGGAACCGCTGGACGAACGCCGAGGCGGCGTCACGGTCGCCCGCGGCCAGTCCGGCCACGAGGGCATCGTCCGAAACCGTCCACACGGGGTACTACGGCTCCCGGTCCGGAGGGATTGCGGTGTGACCACGGTAGCGGCGCAATCCCTCCGCCGGCCTCGTCCGTCGTCCCTCGACGCAGCCGCGCATGAGCGGAGTCGCGGACGTCTACGGACGTCGGAATCCGTGCCCGAAGAAGCCCCCCTTCGGGCGCGCGTGGGCGTGGTAGTGGTCGGGGATGTTGCGCATGTTGTCGTCGACGTAGTGCTCGACGGTGAGCGTCTCCCCGGCCACCCGGCCCAGTTCGGTGTGCATGTGCGCGAGGTGGTCGGCGGGCGGCTCGGTGCCGTGGAAGCGCCACACCACCATCGGCACGTAACAGATCTCGCACTCGGCGATCCAGCACACGTCGTCCTCGTGGAACCACGGCGTGATCCGTGCGGCCTCGCAGAGATCGCAGTCGTCGACCTTGACGAGCTCGGGGTCGGGAGTCGTCGACTCAAGCACGACGGTCACCTCCCGCGTCGCCGTCGACCAGGCGCCGCACCTCGTCGCGCTCGCCGGCGATGACGACGTACTCCTGGTTGCGCACGTGCGACACCGTACCCACCCGCTCGCCCTTCGGGTTGTGGATGCCGATCTGCGCGCCGACGTAGCGGCGCGAGTCGAACGCGAGCATCTCGACGTGCCCGTGCACCGCGCACATCGTCTCGCAGCTCGTCGACCGTCGACCCACGACTCGTCGTTGTACGACACGACGACCACACGCGCCCGCACCGTCGCGCGATCACTCGCCGGAGCGCGTCGGGCATCGTCCGCCGCCGGTTGAACACGCTCTTGGTCGCGTCGTCGCGCGCGTCGATGCGCTTGCACGCGACGCCGTAGTGCTCGGGCGCGTCCCACGCGACCAGCGTCTCCCAGACGTGGTAGTTCGTGAAGTAGCGGTGCTGGTTGTACGGCGGATCGAGGTAGGCGAGGTCGAACGGCGCCAGCGTCGCCGCGAGCGTCGCAGCGCGTCGCCGCGGACCGCGACGCCGGGCCCCGGGAGCAGCTCGGGGACGCGCAACGTCGAGCGGCGAGGACGAGCGCGGCGCCCACTGCTTCACGTACGCCATCTGCACGCCGGTGGTGGAGTCGACCCGGTCGGCGGCCTCGATCAGGCTGGTGAGCAGGATCGGGTAGAGCGGCGAGCCCGCGTAGCTCGCGCTCGATCGCGTCGCGGATGGCGTCGACCCGCGCGCCGTTGAACGGCTGGAAGAACCGCGACTGCACGCAGAACGTCTCGGTGAAGTAGCCGGGGTCGCCCGGCAGCGCGTTCAGGTGCGTCGATCGCCGTCGGTCGAGTTCGACGCAGATCGACGGCGTCGGCGTCGGTCTCGACGTACGTACGCGCGAACACCTCGGAGTAGCGCGCGGTGTCGACCGCGGTGACGTCGCGCGCCCGTGCTGCTTGAACGCCTGCGCGACGCGGGTCGTGCCGGTGAAGAGGTCGAGCGCGGTGCGCGCGCTCAGCGGCCTCGCACAGGCGGGTCGAGCACGGGGACCAGCCGGCGCTTCGACCCGAGGTACTTGATCACGTCGGGCTCAGCGTGGCGTCGAGCGCGGCGCGCACCTCGGCGACGAACTCGTGCGCGGCTTCGGGCCCTCCGCCCTTCAGCACCCGGCGCGACGAGCGCGCTCCCGATCGACCACGCCGTCACCGAACTGCGCCGCCTCGACCGCCTGCTCGGAGTTCGAGATCCCGATGCCGAGCAGCACCGGCTTGTCGGTGACCGCCTTGAGCCGTCGCCCCATCTCGCCGGCCTGGCTCGCCGAGCGCGGCGCGTTCACCGGTGACGCCCATCAGCGAGACGCCGTAGACGAACCCGCGCGACCGCTCGCAGATCGCGACGCAGCCGGTCGTCGGGCGTGGTCGGTGCGGCGAGCAGCACGGTCTCGACTCCGTGGGCGTCGGCGGCGTCGGCCCAGCCGTTGAGCTCGTCGAGCGGGAGGTCGGGGAGGATCGCCCCGGCGATGCCGGCGTCGGACAGCGCGGCCGCGAACCGCCGGTAGCCCATGTGGCCGACCGGATTGGTGTAGGTCATCACCACCAGCGGGATGTCGACGTCGAGCGTCGGCCGCGTCGCTGATCACGCCCGCCGGCGTCGCGCCCAGATCGAGCGGCGCGCCGCGAGGCCTCCTGGATGGTGAGCCCGTCCATCACCGGGTCGGAGAACGGGATGCCCGATCTCGATCGCGTCGGCGCCCGCGTCGGCGATGGCGCGCACGACGTCGAGCCAGCCCGAACCGAGCCCGCCGGTGACGTACGGCACGAGCAGCTTGCCGCCGACCTCGCGGCGGGCGCGCAGGTGCGCTTCGAGTGCTGCACGGTGGCGGCACACGTCAGGCAGAGCCGCTCGCCGGTCAGGCGTTCGGCGATCTGCGCCGCGTCCTTGTCGCCTCGGCCCGACAGCGTCACGAGCACGGTCGTGCCGCTCGGCACCGATCGGCCCGCTTCGCGCGCCAGCCAACCGATCGCGTGCGCGGGCTCGAGCGCGGGCATGATGCCCTCGGTCACCGAGAGGAGCTGGAACCCGGCGATGGCTTCGTCGTCGGTCGCGGACTCGTAGCGGGCTCGGCCCGCCGCCGCGAGCTGCGCGTGCTCGGGACCGACGCCCGGGTAGTCGAGCCCGGCGCTGATCGAGTGCGCCTCGCGGATCTGGCCGTCCTCGTCCTGGAGGAACAGCGAGCGGGCGCCGTGCAGCACGCCGGGCACGCCGCGGCTCACCGACGCTCCGTGCGCGCCCGACTCGAGCCCCAGGCCACCGGCCTCGACGCCCGACGAGTTCGGCCGCGGTGTCGACGAACCCGGCGAACGTGCCCATCGCGTTCGAACCGCCGCCGACGCACGCGACCACGAGGTCGGGGTCGTCGCCGCCGAGGATCGCCCGGCACTGCTCGCGTGCCTCGTCGCCGACCACGCGCTGGAACTCGCGCACCATCCACGGGATACGGATGGGGCCCGACGACCGAACCGATGCAGTAGTGCGTGCCCTCGACCGTCGCCACCCAGTCGCGCAACGCCTCGTTGATCGCGTCCTTCAGCGTGCCGCTGCCGCCGCTGACGGGCACGACGTCGGCGCCGAGCAGCTTCATGCGGAACACGTTGAGCGCCTGGCGCTCGACGTCGACCGCACCCATGAACACGAGGCAGTCGAGCCCGAACAGCGCCGCCGCGGTGGCGGTGGCGACGCCGTGCTGGCCGGCGCCGGTCTCGGCGATGACGCGCTGCTTGCCCATGCGCCGGGTCAGCAGCGCCTGGCCGAGCACGTTGTTGATCTTGTGCGAGCCGGTGTGGGTGAGGTCTTCGCGCTTGAGCAGCACCCGCACCCCGAGACGCTCGGACAGGTTGTGGCACTCGGTGACCGGCGTCGGCCGTCCGGCGTAGCTGCGCAGCAGCTCGGCGAACTCGGCGCGGAACTCGTCGGAGGTCCACGCCCGCCGGAACTCGTCCTCGAGCTCGATGAGCGCGGGGACGAGCGTCTCGGGGACGAAGCGCCCGCCGAACTCGCCGAAGCGCCCGAGGTCGACGGGTTCGGGCCCGGGCGGGTCGAGGTGCACGGGTTGACCCCGGGCGGGTGCGGTCATCGGGTCATCGTAGGAGTCAGGCGCCGTCGGCCATCCAGTCGTACGGCGCGGCCGCGGGGTCGGGCACCCAACCGTCGCCGCCGAGCTGCTCGCCGGCCTCGTGGGCCTGCTCGATGAAGCGGCGCAGCTTGCGGGCGTCCTTGCGACCGGAGCCCGGGGTGGTCTCGACCCCGGTGCAGACGTCGACGCCCCACGGGCGCACCCGCCGGATGGCCGCCGCCACGTTCTCGCCGTTGAGCCCACCCGCGAGCATGAGCCGCACGCCGGGCGGCACCGCGTCGGCGAGCGCCCAGTCGAACACCTTGCCCGACCCGGGGTCTTCGGCGTCGACCAGCACGATGTCGACGGGGCCGTTGCCCACCGCGGCCAGCGCGGGATCGCCGGCGGTGAAGGCCTGGATCACGAACGGGACGCGCTTGCGGATCCAGCGGACGTCGGAGAGCGGCTCGCGTCCGTGGAGCTGCGCGCCGCCGAGCCCGAGCGTGTTCACGATCTCGACGACGCGCTCCTTGGTCTCGTCGCGGAACACGCCGACGGTGACGATGCCCGACGGGAGGCGGTGCAGGATCTCGGCGACCGTCTCCGGCGTGACCTGCCGCGGGCTCCCGGGCACGAAGTTGAAGCCGAGCGCGTCGGCCCCGAGGGCGACGGCCAGGAGTGCGTCCTCCTCGGTGGTGACGCCACAGATCTTGACGAACATCGGGGCCGAGGGTACCGGACCCCTCTCCGTCACCCGCGTACATTGCGCCGAGTGCAAGCCGACGCAACGGCACCTCCGGAGGTGCGACGCGACTTCATCCGTGGCGTGCGCGACTGGCTGCCGATCGTCGGCATCCTCGTCGCGTACCTCGTGCTGCACGAGCTCGGCACGAGCCTGGAGAAGGTCGCGCACGTCGACCCGCAACTCGCCTTCGACAAGTGGGTGTTCGGCGGCACCGTCCCGACCGTGCGCCTCCAACGCGCGCTGTGGGACCCGGGTGACCCGCACTGGTACGACTACGCCGCGTGGCTCGTCTACCTGAGCCACTTCATCGTCACGCCGACGGTGGCGATCGTGCTGTGGGTGAAGGCGTACCCGCGCTTCCGCCAGTTCCGCGGCGCTCTTCCTCACGGTGACGTTCGCGGGGTTCCTCACGTACGTCATCTACCCGGCGATCCCGCCGTGGTTGGCCAGCCAGCGCGGCGACATGCCCCACACCGTGCGCATCGTGCGGGCGATGTGGCTCGAGCTCGGTCTGTCGGGCGTGGCCGCGGTGTTCGGCGAGAAGAGCCGCTACGCGTTCCCGGTGGGCGCGCTGCCGTCACTGCACGCGGCGTGGCCGTTCCTGCTGCTCGTCTTCCTCTGGCCCATCGCAGCACCGAAGTGGCGGGCGGTGCTGGTCGCGTACGCGCTGGCGATGGCGTTCACCCTCGTGTACTCCGCCGACCACTTCGTGTTCGACGTCCTGCTCGGCTGGACCTACGTGATCGTCGTGGTCCTGGCCTTCCGCTGGTTCACGAACATGCGTCAGAGGAGCGGCACTACGCCGCAACGTTGACGCAGGTTGCCGGGGTGTGGGCCTCAGCTGTCGATGAGGCGGCCGTTGAGGTAGTCGTCGTAGGCGGAGAGGTCGAGGAGACCGTGGCCGGAGAAGTTGAAGAGGATCACCCGCTCCTCCCCGGTCTCCTTCGCCGCCAGCGCCTCGTCGATCACCGCCCGCACCGCGTGCCCGGTCTCGGGGGCGGGGATCTTGCCTTCGGCCCGCGCGAACTGCACCGCGGCCTCGAAGGTCTTGCCCTGCGGGTAGGCGACGGCCTCCATGCGCCCGCTCTTCACCAGGCTGGAGATGATCGGCGAGTCGCCGTGGTAGCGGAGCCCGCCGGCGTGGATCGACGGCGGCACGAAGTCGTGGCCGAGCGTGTACATCGGCAGCAGTGGCGTCATGCCCGCGGTGTCGCCGAAGTCGTAGTCGAACGAGCCCTCGGTCAGCGTGGGGCACGACGACGGCTCCACCGCGACCAGGCGCACCTCGGTGTCGGGCACGAACGGCAGCGCGATGCCGCCGAGGTTCGATCCTCCGCCGCAGCTGCCGATCACGACGTCGGGCGCGTCCTCGCCCGCGAGTTGCAGCTGCTCCTTCGCCTCGAGCCCGATGACGGTCTGGTGGAGCAGCACGTGGTTGAGCACCGAGCCGAGTGAGTAGTGCGTGTCGTCACGCGACGCGGCGTCGGCGACCGCGTCGCTGATGGCGAGGCCGAGCGAACCGGGGCTGTCGGGGTCGTCGACCGGTGACGGCACCACCGACGCGCCCCACGTCTCCATCAGCACCCGTCGGTACGGCTTCTGCTCGTACGACGCCCGCACCATGTACACCTTGCACTCGAGGTCGAACTGCGAGCACGCGAACGACAGCGCGCTCCCCCACTGCCCCGCGCCGGTCTCCGTCGCCAGGCGCGTGGTGCCCTCGGCTGCGTTGTAGAAGGCCTGCGGCACCGACGTGTTCGTCTTGTGCGATCCCGCGGGCGAGACCGACTCGTCCTTGAAGTAGATCCGCGCCGGGGTGCCCAGCGCGCGCTCGAGTCGTTCGGCGCGGATCAGCGGCGTCGGCCGCCACAGCTTCAGGATGTCGAGGACCTCACCGGGGACGTCGATCCACGGGTCGGCCGAGACCTCCTGGGCGATGAGGCCCATGGGGAACAGCGGCGCGAGGTCGGCGGGGCCGATCGGTTCGCGCGTGCCCGGATGGAGCGGTGGCTGCAGGGGCTCCGGCATCACCGGGAGCACGTTGAACCACACGCTCGGGATGGCGTCCTGCGGCAGGTCGAACCGGGCCATGGTGGCTCCTCCTGGATCTTCGGCCTTGGTCTTCGGCTTCCGTCGTCTCGACGCTCAGACCGCGCCGTCCCAGTGCTGCGCGGCGCGCAACACCTCGTCGAAGGGCTTGTCGCGCTCCCAGCTCGGCTCCCGCGGGAGTCCGAGCACCTGCTCCCCGATCGCGTTGCGCTGCATCTGGTCGGTGCCACCGGCGACCGAGTTGATGCGGCCGTTGAGGAACGTGAGCGCGGTCGACGCCCCCGGCCCCTCGGCATCGGACGCGTCCCACACGACCGAGTCTCCACGCGCCAGCTCCATGCCCCAGAGCGCGCGCTCGTGGTCGAACACACCGTGCGCCAACGCGCCGTACGCGGCGACACCGGCGTCGGCCCCGCCTTGCTGCAGACGGGTGGCGAGACGGCGCTGCAGCACCTGGTACACGAAGTCGAGGCTGTGCGCCTTGGCGACGAGCTGCCGCGCTTCCGGGTCGTCGGTACGACCGAGCGCACGCGCCGCGTCGACGAAGTCGGTCGCCAGCGCGCCGGGCTCGACGGGGCCCTTCGGCTTCTCCTCCGCGACGCGCCGCGCTCGTACACGAGCATCGTGCGCGCCACCCGCCAGCCGTCGTCGACGTCGCCGATGCGGTCGGCGTCGGGGATCACGACGTCGTCGAAGAACTCCTCGCAGAAGTCGGCGCCGCCGTTGATCAGCCGGATCACCCGCAGAGTGACCCCGGGCGCGTCGACCGGCACGCCGAACCAGGTGAGCCCGCGGTGCTTGGGCACGCTCCAGTTGCTGCGGGCGAGGCACAGGCCGAAGTCGGCGAGGTGCGCCCAGGAGCTCCACACCTTCGCGCCGTTGAGAACCCACGAATCGCCGTCGCGCGTCGCGCGCGTCTGCACACCGGCGAGGTCGGATCCCGCGACCGGTTCGGAGAAGAACTGACACCACAACTCGTCACCGGCCAGGATGCGCGGCAGGTGGCGGAGCTTGAAGTCGTCGGACGCGTGGGCCAGCATCACCTGCGCGCACACACCGAACGTGGTGCCACCGGCGATGCCGAAGTTCGGCAGCACGAAGTGCTTGGACTCCTCGGTGAACGCGAGCTCGTGCGCACCCGTGAGGCCCTGGCCGCCGAACTCCGCGGGCCAGGTGATGCCGGCGAAGCCCGCTTCGTAGAGCTGCTTCTGCTTCGGACGCTCGGCGTCGATCTGCTCCTTGGTGAACTCGTGCTGGCCGCGCAGCGAGCCCGCGGCGGCGATGGCCTCGGCGGTCTTGCGTTCGCAGTTCGCTTCGAGCCAGGCGCGGGCCTTGGCGCGGAACTCGTCGACCGAGATCGTCGCGTCGGTGGTGGTGGCGGTCATGCCGTTCCTCTCAGAGTCCGTGGATGCGGCAGATGCGCTCGCGGTGCCACTCGGGGTCGCCGTAGAGCACGCGGTCGGTGGCGAGGCGCCGCAGGTAGAAGTGGAGGTCGTGCTCCCAGGTGAAGCCGATGCCGCCGTGCACCTGGAGGCACTGCTGCGCGAGCTGCGTGCCGGCGTCGCCGACGTACGCCTTGGCGATGCTCACGATCTCCGACGCGGTGGGCCGGGCATCGGCGACCGCGTCGGCGGCGGCCGACGCGGCGGCGGTGCTCACCTCGGCCCAGAAGCTGATGTCGGCGAGGATGTGCTTGAGCGCCTGGAACGAGCCGATCGGACGCCCGAACGCGATGCGCGCCTTCGCATAGTCGACGGTGATCTCCGCGAGCTGACGCATGGCGCCGATCGACTCGGCCACGGTGAGCGCGACCGCGACGTCGAGTTGCGCGTCGACGCTCGCCTGCGCGCCGCCTGGGGCACCGACGACCGCGCTCGCCGGCACCGACACCGACGTCGAAGCGCACGTCGGCGAAGCGACGGGTGAGGTCGAGAGCCTGGAGCGGCGTGACCGTGACCCCGGGCGTGTCGGCGTCGATCACGAACTGGGTGACGCCGGCCTCGTCACCGAGCGCTCACCAGGAAGGAGTCGGCGCTCGCACCCTCGGGCACCAGCGAAGCCTCGCCGTCGAGCGTGTAGCCGTCGCCCGCACGAGTGGCACGCACCGCGCCGACCTCGGGCACGCCGTCGCGCGCCGTGAACGACCCACGACGCGGTGCTGCTCGCCGGCCGCGAGACCGGGCAGGTACGTCGACTGCTGCTCGTCGCTCCCGTCGCGCGCGAGCGCGAAGGCGACCACGTTGGTGGCGACGAACGGGCCGGGCTGCACGAAGCGGCCCCGCTCCTCGGCGACGATCACCGCGTCGCGGACCGACGAACCGGACACCGTGCCGCCCCCGTGCTCCTCGGGGACGAAGAGCGCGAACCAACCGAGCTCACCGGCTTCGCCGAGCAGACGCGGGATCGTGCGCGACCGGGCGTGTCGGCCAGCTCGCGCACCCGAGGGATCGGGCACCGCGCGTCGATGAAGCGCTCCGTCGTCTCGCGGAACAGCTCTTGATCGTCGGACAGTTCGAGGTCCACTCGGCTCCTCCCCCCGTGACCACTCGGCACCGAGGTGGAAGCTACCGCTCCTCGCGAGTCCCGGCGACCCAGCCGATGGCCGGGTGACAGCCTCAGCGCCTGGAGCGCACGACGTCGGCGAGACCCCGAACCGTCATCGTCGGATCGGGCGCCCGCACCAGCATCTCGCCCACCAACACCGCGTCGAAACCGGCGACGGCCATGCGGGTGGCGTCGTCGACCGAGCGGATGCGCGCTCTCGGCGATCGCGACGGTGTCGGAGGGCACGCGCGACGCGAGCCGCTCCCCGACTCCGAGGTCTTCGGCGAACGTGCCGAGGTTGCGCGCGTTCACGCCGACGATGTGCGCGTCGATCGCGAGCGCGCGTTCGAGCTCGGCGTCGTCGTGGGTCTCGACGAGCATCGCGAGTCCGAGACCGCGAGCGAGGTCGTGCAGGTCGCGCAGGTGCCCGTCGTCGGGGAGCGCGGCGACGATGAGGAGGATCGCGTCGGCGCCGATGGCGCGCGTCTCGTAGACCTGCACCTCGTCGATGGTGAAGTCCTTGCGCAGCACCGGGAGCTCGCACGCGGCGCGGGCGGCGAGGAGATCGTCGACGGTGCCGCCGAACCACAGCTGATCGGTGAGCACCGAGAGGCACGACGCGCCGCCGGCGGCGTACGCCTTGGCGGTGATCGCGGGATCGAGGTCGGGTGCGAGGTCGCCCTTCGACGGTGACCGGCGCTTGATCTCGGCGACGACCCCCAGCGTTCCCGCGGCGGGCCTGAGCGCGCCGGCGAAGTCGCGCGTCGGCGGTGCGTCGAGCGCGCGGGCGCGGAGCAGGTCGCGCACCTGCGGCCGGTGCAGCAGGGTGACCTCGTCGCGTTTGGTCGCGAGGATCTCGTCGAGCACCGTCATGGGCACACGATTCTACGGGCTCCTCCCGGCCCGGCTCCGCGGCTTCACGCCCCGCTCACAGTCCCCTCACACGTTTCCGGCGGGCCGACGTGCGACGATTGCGCCATGGAACGGGGCACCATCGTGGTGGTCGACGACGAACCCAACATCGCCGACCTCGTCGACCTCTATCTCGCGCGCGACGGCTACCGCGTCCTGAAGGCAGGGACGGGTGAGGCGGGGCTCGAGGTGATCCGCACCCACCACCCCCGCTTGGTCGTGCTCGACGTCGGACTGCCCGACATCGACGGGCTCGAGGTGTGCCGTCGACTGCGCCAGACGTCGAACATCCCGGTGATCTTCCTCACCGCGCGCGACGGCGAGGTCGACCGCGTCCTCGGTCTCGAGCTCGGTGGCGACGACTACGTCACCAAGCCCTTCTCGCCGGCCGAGCTGGTCGCGCGGGTGAAGGCGGTGCTGCGGCGCGTCGACGGAGGCTCCGTGCCCGAGGTGGTGCAGGCCGGCCCGGTCACGGTCGACGTCGGGCGCCGCGAAGTGCTCATCGACGACACGCCGGTCGAGTTCACCACCAAGGAGTTCGACCTGCTGCGCTTCCTCGCCGAACGCCCCGGCCTCGCGCTGTCACGTCAGCAGATCCTCGATGGCGTGTGGGGCTACGACTGGTTCGGCGATGCCCGCACCGTCGACGTGCACATCGCGCAGGTGCGCAAGAAGCTCGCCGACCGCATCGTGATCACCACCGTGCGCGGCGTCGGCTACCGCCTCGAGGCACCGAGGCCGGCGACCGCGCCATGACCACCGCCCCGTGACGATCAGCCCGTGACCCGGCGCCGGCTGCGCACCCGGCTCGTGGTCGCCATGATGGCGATCGCGTTCGGGGTGCTGCTCCTCACCGCGGCGGTGACCGCCGGGCTCGCGCGCCGTTCCGAGGTGACGAACGCGCGTCACGACGTGCAGAACCGCGCCGAGGTGGTCGGTCCGGAGTTCGACACGTTGATCGATCAGCTGCCCAAGGCGCAAGCAGCAGCCGAGACGGTGGGCGGTCGTCGACAGCTCCGCCGCATCCGAGTCCTGCTCAACACCACGCTGCGGGCGTCGAACGGCGCGGTCGTCGCCATCGACGCCAACGGTCAGGTCCAGGAGGGCCTTGGGGTGTTGCTCGGCGGCACCGGCGACTCCCCCACGCTCCCCGATGGGGTGACTGCCGACGACCTCGACACGCAGACACTGCTCGCCGGCGAGACGCAGCAGGGTCGTGACGGCGACACCGTGTTCGTGGCCCGGCCGTTGACGCAGGTCGGCGGCACCACACCCGTCGTGGTCCTCGCCGAGGAGATCAACAACCGACCGTTCGGCGGCAACGGTCTCGCGGTGATCGGCGCCGCCGCCATCTCGCTCGGCATCGCCGCGCTCGTCGCGCACCTACCTGGCGCGGCGGATGACGCGGCCCCTCGCGGCGATGGAGACCACCGCTCGCTCGATCGCCGGGCGGTGACCTCACCGCGCGGGTCGACACGACCCATGTGCGCGACGACGAACTGGCCAGCCTCGCCAACGCGATCAACGCGATGGCCAACGACCTCGACGTCGCGCGGGGCCACGAGCGCGCGTTCCTGCTGAGCGTGTCGCACGATCTCCGCACACCGCTGACGTCGATCCGCGGTTACGCCGAGGCGATCGCCGACGGCACCGTCGAAGGCATGGACGCGCGCATCCGCGCCGCCGAGGTGATCTCGTCGGAGTCGCGCCGGCTCGAACGTCTGGTCGCCGATCTCCTCGATCTGGCCCGGCTCGACGCGCACCAGTTCTCGCTGCATCCCACGCCGGTCGACGTGCATGCGGCCGTGGCCGACGCGGTCGAGGCGTTCAGCCCTGCGGCCGCCGAGCTCGGCGTGGCGCTGGCCGTCGCGCCCGGCGAGCCGGTGCCGGCAACGGTCGACGCGCAGCGCCTCGCGGAGATCGTCGCCAACCTCGTCGAGAACGCGTTGAAGTTCGCAACCACACGCGTCGACGTCGGCGTGCGCGCGGTCGCCGACCGCGTGGAGCTCCACGTCGACGACGACGGACCCGGCATCGCGCCCGCCGACCTGCCGCGCGTGTTCGAGCGCCTCTACACGTCGCGGACGGTCCCCGGACGCACCCTCGGCACCGGCATCGGGCTCGCCATCGTCCGCGAGTTGGCGCTGGCGATGGGTGGCGACGCCCGGGTCGAACCCATCGACTCGGTCGGCACGCGCTTCGTGGTGACGTTCCCCGCCGTGCGCTGACTCAGAGGCTGGCGCGCGCGGAGCCGCCGGCCCAGCGCAGTTCCACCGCTGACGGCGGTTCCACCTCGCGGCGCACGTAGCCCAAGGCGCCCGTGGGCAGCTCCGCCGGGGCCACGCTCGTGAGCGCGCCCACGACCTTGCCGTCGACCACGATCTCGGCGCCAACCGGCGGCCAGTCGCCCTCGATGTCGGCGATCCGGCGCAGGAAGCGGTTGACGTGCCCACGGCTGTCGATGCGACACACCAGCTCCTGGCCGATGAAGCAGCCCTTGGTGAACGACACCGCGTCCTGCTCGAGGAAGGCCTCCTGCGGGATGGTGGTGTCGTCGACGTCGGCGGGCTGCACCGGAATCGCCTGCTCGATGCGCCAGGCCTCGTACGCGACGGGATCGACGAACGGCGCGACCACCGGCAACGCCTCACGGGGCCCGACGAGGTCGAAGCCCCACGCGGTGTCGATGCGGTGGACACCGTCGGGCACGACCACGCCGTCGTCGTCGCCGTCGTTCCGGTGGTGGGCGATGCGCGACACCATGCCGAGCTCGCCGGTGCGGTCGACGATCTCGGCCTTCACCCGGATGCGGAACCGCGTCAACGACGTCGCGAGCTGCGGCGCGAGCCCCGCCGCGCAGTCGAGCCACGCTTCCTCGGCGCCGACGCGAAGCAGGCGGAAGTCGACGTCGAGCTTGCCCTGTGGCGCGAGCAGCAGGCTGTGCACCGCGTCACCGTCGGCGAGGGGATCGAGATCGGCCGACACCAGCGCCTGCAGGAACGAGAACGTGTCGGGACCGGCGACGGTGACGAACCCGCGGTCGGACCGGTCGACCCAGGCGCGCCCCTCGCGCAGCGCGGCGAGGTCGTCGAACGGGCTCGGCGGAAGAGGCGGGCTCGGCGGAAGAGGCGGGCTCGGCGGAAGAGGTGGAGTCATGACGCGTCGCCGAGCGGTGCGAGCGAGCGTGCGGCCGCGGCCGCGGTGAGCAGGGCGCGCGCCTTGTTGTGGCACTCGAGGTCTTCGTCCTCGGGCACGGAGTCGGCGACGATGCCGGCACCCGCCTGCACGCTGGCGTTGCCGTCACGCCAGATCATCGTGCGGATGGCGATGGCGGTGTCGAGGTTGCCGGAGAAGTCGAGGTAACCGACGACGCCCGCGTAGGCGCCGCGCTTCGTGGGTTCGAGCGCGTCGATGATCTCCATCGCCCGGACCTTCGGCGCGCCGCTCACGGTGCCGGCGGGGAACGTGGCGCGCAGCACGTCGACCGCGTTGGCGCCCTCGCGGAGATCACCGGCGACCTGGCTCGTGAGGTGCATCACGTGGGAGTAACGCTCCAGCACCATCAACTCTTCCATGCGTTCGGTGCCGAAGGTGACGACCCGGCCGATGTCGTTGCGGGCGAGGTCGACCAGCATCACGTGCTCGGCCCGTTCCTTGGGGTGTTCGGACAGCTCGGCGGCCATGCGCCGGTCGTCGGCTTCGGTGCGACCCCGACGGCGGGTGCCCGCGATCGGTCGGCTGATGACGCGACCGTCGAGCAGCTGCACCATCGGCTCGGGAGACGAACCGACCAGCGTCGCCTCCGGATGGCGCACGTAGTACATGTACGGCGACGGGTTGACCTGGCGCAGCACGCGGTACACGTCGAACGGGTCGTGGTGACCTTCGAGATCGAAGCGCTGCGCGAGCACGACCTGGAAGATGTCGCCCGCGAGGATGTGCTCCCGCGCCGCCTCCACCGCGGCGTGGTACACCGCGCCCGGCATCGTCGACGTGTGCGGCGGCACCTCGGTGAGATCACCGGCCGGCGGCGGCGACGGCACGTACGGGAGCGGACGCGCGAGCTCGTCGACGCGGGCGTCGAGCCGCGCGCACGCGGCGTCGTAGGCATCGGACGCCGCCGTGTCGCCCACATGCTCGTCGAGGAACACGTTCTCGATGAGGTACAGCCGCTGGCGGAAGTGGTCGAACGCGGTGACGTGCCCGGTGACGGACATCACCGCGTCAGGCATGCCCGTCGTGTCGGCCGGGACGTTCGGCAGGCGTTCGATCTCGCGCACGACGTCGTACCCGAGGTAGCCCACGACGCCGCCGTGGAACGGCGGCAGCTCGGCGATGACCGGCGCGCGGTACGCGTGCAGCAGTGCCTCGAGCGCGGCGAGCGCGCCCTGGTCGGACGGGATGTTGCCGGACGGCAGCGTGCCCTCGAACTCGACGGTGCGGCCACGCGCCACGAGCGTGAGCGCGGGATCGCGACCGAGGAACGAGAAGCGTCCCCACCGCTCCGCGTGCTCGACCGACTCGAGGAGGAAGGCCGGCGGGTCGTGCTCACCGGCGCCGGCGAGCTTCACGAACGCCGACACCGGCGTCTCGAGGTCGGCGAGCACGACGCGCCACACCGGGACGACGGTGTGGTCGCGGGCGAGCGCGACGAACTCGTCGCGCGACAACCCTGCGGCGCTCACTGATCCCCCACGAGCAGGATCAGACGGGGCCGGGGGTGGCCCCGCCCCCGAAGGCCCGGAAGAAGCAGCTGCGCTCGCCGGTGTGGCAGGCGCCGCGCCCTTCCTGCTCGACCACGAAGAGCAGCGCGTCGACATCGCAGTCGTAGAAGGCGTCGCGCACGTACTGCCGGTCGCCCGAGGTCTCGCCCTTGCACCAGTACTCCTGGCGGCTCCGGCTCCAGTACCACATGCGCCCGGTCTCCAGCGTCCGCCGGAGGGCGGCCTCGTTCATCCAGGCGAACATCAGCACCTCGCCGGTGCCCTGCTCCTGCACGATGGCGCCGACGAGACCGTCGGCGTTGTACTGCACCCCGGCCAGTTCGGCCTCGGAGGCCGCGATCGGCGTGACGGCGGGAGTGGGTGCCGCCGTGGGTGCAGCGGTGTCGGTCGCGGGCTCCATGGGGCGTCCACGCTACCGCCCGTGTCGCGCGTCACTCGGCCTGATTCGTCGACTCCGTGCAATTCTGCGCCAGAATCCCGCAGTGTCCGAGCCCGCACCCCCGCTCGCACCGGCCCGCCCGACGCGGCTGGTGCACGAGAGCGACGTCCGCGTCGATCCGTGGTTCTGGCTGCGCGAGCGAGACGACCCCGAGGTGCTCGCACACCTGGAAGCCGAGAACGCCTACACCCGTGACGCGCTCGCGCACCTGAGCGGGCTGCGCCGCGAGCTCTACGACGAGATCGTGGGTCGGGTCCAGGAGTCCGACACCAGCGCGCCGGTGCGGCGGGGTGCCTACGAGTACTTCACCCGCACGGTCGAGGGACTGCAGTACGGCGTGCACTGTCGCCGTCCGGCAGGTGGCACTGCCAGTGGAGATGGAGGTGCGCTGCCCGATCCGTTCGCGACGCCGGGCACCGCGCCCGGCGAGATCGTCGTGCTCGACGAGAACGCGCTGGCCGCCGGCCACGACTACTTCGCGGTCGGTGACCTCGTCGTGAACCCCGAACAGAGCGTGGCCGGCTACACCGTCGACACCAACGGCGGCGAGCGCTACGACCTCCGGTTCCGCGACGTCGAGCTCGGCACCGACCTCGACGACGTCGTACCCGACGTCTACTACGGCGCGGCGTGGGCGAACGACGGCGCGACCATCTTCTTCACGCGTCCCGACGACGCCATGCGTCCGTGGCAGGTGTGGCGCCACCGCGTCGGCACCGACGGCGCACGACGACGTGCTGGTGTTCCAGGAGGACGACGATCGCTTCTACGTGGGCGTCGGCCGCACGCGCAGCGGACGGTTCGTCGAGATCACCACCGCGTCGAAGGTGACGAGCGAGGTGTGGCTGGTCGACGCCGACGCACCCGATGCCGAGCCCGTCGATCGTCGAACCACGCGAACAGGGGCACGAGTACCACGTCGAGCACCACGCGGGCCCCGCCGGCGATCGGCTGTTCGTGCTCACCAACGCCGACGGCGCGGCGAACTTCTCGCTCGCGGTGACGCCGGTGGAAACACCGGGTCGGGCCTCGTGGCGCACCGTGCTCGCGCATCGGGACGACACCCGCCTCGACGACGTCGACGCGTTCGCCGGCTTCCTCGTGGTGTCCGAACGGGCCGACGCGGTCGAGCGGCTCCGCGTGCTCGCGCTCGGCGACGACGGCGCCGTCACCGACGACCACGTGCTCGAGATGCCCGAGCCGGTCTACTCGGCGTGGCTCGGCGGCAACCCCGAGTACGACGCCACGACGATCCGCTACCAGTACACGTCGTTGGTGTCGCCCGCGTCGGCCTTCGACTACGACCCGGCGACGCGCGCGGCGACGCTGGTGAAGCGCCAGCCCGTCCCCGGCTTCGAGCCCGAGCACTACGAGAGCCGGCGCGAGTGGGCCACCGCGCCCGACGGCACGAGAGTGCCGATCTCGATCGTGTTCCGACGCGACCGACACGGCGAAGGCCCGAGCCCGATGCTCCTCTACGGCTACGGCTCGTACGAGGTGTCGATCGATCCCACGTTCTCGGCGTCGCGGGTGAGCCTGCTCGACCGCGGCGTGGTGTTCGCCATCGCGCACATCCGCGGCGGCGGCGAGCTCGGCCGGCGCTGGTACGACGACGGCAAGCTCCTGCACAAGGCCAACACGTTCACCGACTTCGTCGCCTGCGCCGAGCACCTCGTGCGCGAGGGTTGGACGTCACCCGACCGGCTCACCAGCGAGGCGGCAGCGCCGGCGGACTGCTCATGGGTGCGGTGGCCAACCTGCGGCCCGACCTCTTCCGCGCCATCGTCGCCGAGGTGCCGTTCGTCGACTGCCTCACCACCATCCTCGACGAGAGCCTCCCGCTCACGATCACCGAGTGGGAGGAGTGGGGCGACCCCGTCCACGATCCCGCCGTCTACGACCTCATGAAGTCGTACTCGCCCTACGACAACGTCGAGGCCAAGGACTACCCGGCGCTGCTCGTGACCGGCGGCCTCAACGACCCTCGGGTGCAGTACTGGGAGCCCGCCAAGTGGGTCGCCAAGCTGCGCGCCACGAAGACCGACAAGAACCTGCTGGTGCTCAAGATGGAGATGGGCGCCGGTCACTCCGGCCCCTCCGGGCGATACGACGCCTGGCGCGACGAAGCCTTCGTCCTCTCCTTCATCCTCGATCAGTTGGAGTTGGCCTAATCACCTTTTGGTGAGTTCGTCAGCGGTCCTCCCCTGGTTGTTGGCGACCGTCGGGGGGACTGCCCATGCTTCAAACAGTGCTTCGCAAACTCCGCGTGGCCAGTCCCCCCGACGTCCGCCCTCTTCACTCGACCACTCGAAGCAGGTCCCGACTTCGGCATTCCCGCCCACGCGCAGTTTCGGGACGAAGTCCCGACTGTTCGAGCATGGGTGGGTGTGCCGAAGGCGGGACCGGGGACGCGGCTTGGGAGAAGGCGGAAACGCAAAGCGGCCGGGCCCCGAGGCCCGGCCGCTTCACAATCGATGTTGCTGTGTTCAGATGGCGCGGACGTTTTGGGCTTCGTCGCCCTTGCGTCCGGGGCCGATGTCGAACTCGACCTGCTGACCCTCTTCGAGGGTGCGGTATCCCGTCCCCTGGATGGCGGAGAAGTGGACGAAGACATCTTCGCCACCCTCTCGGGAGATGAAGCCGAAACCCTTTTCGGCGTTGAAGAACTTCACAGTGCCAGTAGCCAACTTCTTATCCTTCGTGACACCGGGACGGTCCGACTGACTCGACCTCGGGCGTCGAAGGGTAGCGGCTCGACTACTGCGCTTCCCGCGCGAACAGCTTGGCGAGGTAGTAGGGGTCGTTCGGGTCGAGGGGCTCTTCCTCGACCGACGAATCCGAATCGTCGCCCGGCTCGTCGTCGATCCCGTTCTTGCGGTCCTCGCGGCGCTTCCGCTTCTCGGCGGCCTTTTCCATGCGCGCGCGCTCGCGCTGCTGCTTGGCGAAGGTGGTGCGTTGCTTCTGCGGACTCACGGCCAACCATTATGGTCGACCGATCGGCAGATCACGCATCATGGTCGCATGAACCGTGATGTGGCCTTGCAGTCACTGACCCTCGCCACCTCCGACGGCGTCAGTCTCGAAGCCGAACGGGCCGTTCCCCACGACACGAGCCGCGCCACGGTGGTCCTGTGCCACCCCCACCCGCAGTACGGCGGCACCATGCGTTCGATCGTGATCGGCGCGCTGTTCGACGCCCTGCCCGATGCCGGATTCACGGTGCTGCGGTTCAACTTCCGGGGTGTCGAACGGAGCACCGGCGCGCACGACGAAGGCCGCGCCGAGCTCCTCGACGTCCAGGCCGCGGTCGACGCCGCCGTCGAGGCTCGGACCCACGACGAGCCGCTGGTGCTCGCGGGATGGTCGTTCGGGGCCGACATGACCCTCGCGACCCACGACGACCGGATCGCGGCGTGGATCGGGATCGCGCCCCCGCTGCGCTTCCGCACCGACTTCGACGCGGTCGCGCACGACGAGCGTCCGAAGCTCCTCGTCCTCGGTCAGCACGACGAGTTCCGCGCGCCGGACTCGGTGGTCGAAGCGACGGCCGAATGGAACGCGACCGAACTCGACGTGATCGCGGGCGCGAGCCACTTCTTCGTGGGCCGCACCGACCGCGTCGTCGACGCGGTCCGGGCGTTCGTGGAACGAGTGGCCGGCTAAGCCGACGCGGAGACGGTCGTGAGACCTTCGCGCTCCAGGAAGGCGCACCGCTTCTCGACGACCTTGCGCCACGTGGCGAGATCGTCGGCCCAGTGGGCGCGGTCGCCGTCTTCGTAGGCGTGCTCGAGCTCGTCGAACGCCGCGTCCTCGGCGTCGAGCAACTCGCGGTATCGCCGGAAGAACCCTTCGTCGATCACGTCGCTCCCGTTCGCCATGCGCGCACTCCGTTCCGTGGCCGTTCCGTAGGAAGTGGTGAGTCGATGGTGCTCGTGTCACCCCGACCGTATCGCGCTCGGCGTCAGTCGGCCACGGCTTCCGCGAGCGACGCGAGCGCCTGGGCGACGTCGAAGCGTCCTTCGTAGATCGCCCGACCGACGATGATGCCCTCGAGGCCGCGGTCGCCGGAGCGCAACTGGGCGAGCGCACGCAGGTCGTCGAGCGTGCCGACCCCGCCGCTCGCGATCAGTGGGATGCCGCTGGCCGCCAACACGGCGCCGAGCTGACCGAAGGCCGGGCCTTCGAGCGTGCCGTCGCGACCGATTTCCGTCACGATGAGCGCGGCGAGGCCGATGCCCTCGAACCGTTGCGCCAGCGTGACCAGGTCGGCGCCCGACCCCTCGACCCAACCCCGGATGGCGACCTCGTTGCCGCGGGCGTCGAGTCCCACCGCGATGCGACCCGGGTACTCGTGGCACAGCTCCTCGACCAGGGCCGGCCGCTCGACCGCGGCGGTGCCCACCACCACGCGTTCGACGCCGGCGTCGAGCAGCTCCGCCGCCGCGTCGGCCGTCCGCACACCGCCCCCGACCTCGATCCGGCAGGAGACGCTCCGGACCATGAGGCGGATCTGGTCGAGGTGGGTGCGGGTGCCGGTGCGGGCCGCGTCGAGGTCGACCACGTGGATCCACTGGGCGCCGGCGGCCTCGAACTCGCCGGCCACGCGCACCGGGTCGTCGTCGTAGACGGTCTCCGCGTCGAAGTCGCCCTGGTGCAGACGCACGCAGTGGCCACCCCGCAGGTCGATCGCGGGATACAGATCAGGGACCGCCGCCCCCATGGATGGCGAGGGGGGAACGGTCAGAGCGTCCCCTTCGTCGACGGCACGCCCGTGCCCTCGACCTTGACCGCGTCGCGCAGCGCGCGTGCGACGCCCTTGAACGACGCTTCGATGACGTGGTGACCGTTCTTCCCCGCGAGCGACGTGATGTGCAGCGTGATCCCGGCGCCGAACGCGAACGCGCGCCAGAACTCCTCCGCGAGCTGCGGGTCGAACGTACCGATCCATTCCGCCACCGGGTCGACCTCGTACACGAGGAACGGCCGCCCGGAGAGGTCGAGCGCCACCTGCACCAGCGCTTCGTCGAGGGGCACGAGCGACGACGCGAAGCGACGCACGCCCGCCTTGTCACCCAGCGCCTGCTTGAGCGCGGTGCCGAGCACGATGCCGACGTCTTCCACCGTGTGGTGCGTGTCGACCTCGAGGTCGCCCGTGGCTTCGATCCGCAGGTCGAAACCGCCGTGCTTCCCGAGCTGTTCGAGCATGTGGTCGAAGAACGGGATGCCGGTGGACGCCGACGCGCTCCCGCCCCCGTCGACGTCGAGCACGAGGTCGATCGTCGTCTCCTTCGTGGTGCGGTGCTGTTCCGACGTGCGCACAGTCATTTCGGGTCGACTCCACTCCGTTGCGTCTCCATCAGACCGCCACCTCCTGGAGCGAGTTGCGGAGCGCGGCGAGGAAGGCGTCGTTCTCCTCGGGCGTCCCGATGGTGACACGCAGGCAGTCGTCGAGGCGGGGCCAGCGCGAGAAGTCACGCACCAGCACCCCTTGCTCGACCATCTGCTCCCAGCGTTCGTGGCCGTCGCCGGCGGGCCGGAACAGCAGGAAGTTGGCGCCCGACGGGTAGACGGTGACGCCGTCGATGCCGTCGAGCTCGGCGGCGACCCGCTCGCGCTCGTGGACCAGGCGGTGCACCCGGTCGTCCATCTCGTCGCCGAGGTCGAGCGCGAGCCGGCCCGCGATCTGCGTCGCCGACGCGAGGTGGTAGGGCAGCACGACCTTCTCGAGCTCCTCGACCACCGACTGCGGCGCCACTGCGAAACCGAGGCGCAACGCCGCCATCGACCACACCTTGGAGTAGGTGCGCACGACGACGAGCGCGCGGTCGTCGCGCACCAGCTCGAGCGCGCTCCACGGCGCGAACTCGCCGTAGGCCTCGTCGACCACGACGAGGTGGTCACCGTCGGCGGCGAGCAGCGCCTCGATGGTGGCCGCGGGCTCGACCGTGCCGGTGGGGTTGTTGGGGCTGCACACGAACACGATCGTGGGCGCCTGCTCCTCGATGAGGGCGCGGGCGACGTCGGGATCGACGGAGAAGTCGGCGCGCCGCTCCCCCACGATCACCTCGGTGCCGGTGATGCGGGCGATGTGCGAGTGCAGCGCGTAGGTGGGCTCGAACATCGCGGCGCGCCGGCCGGGGCCGCCGTAGGTGAGCAGCAGGGTCTGGAGCACCTCGTTGGACCCGTTGGCACAGAACAGCCGCTCGGGCGGTTGCCCGAGGTGCCGGCCGAGCGCCTCGCGCAGGTCGCGTGCGGCCCGGTCGGGGTAGCGGTTGAGCGGTGCGTGCCGGAGCTCGTCGACCCAGCGGTCGACGAACTCGGCCGGCGGCTCGAACGGGCTCTCGTTGGTGTTGAGCCGGACCGCGACGTCGAGTTGTGGTGAGTGATACCCCTCGAGCGAACGCAGGTCGTCGCGTGGTGCGACGAGCGGATTCATGTGCGCAGTCCCGCGGGACGGTGAGCGCGCTGCGCACGTCGACGGAACGGGCGTGCGCGTCGAGACCCTCGGCGGCCGCGAGCGCGCGGAGGTGCGGTGCGAGCGCGCTGAGCCCGTCTTCGGTGGCCTCGACCACGTGCACGTGCTTGCGGAACGTGTCGACGCGCAGCGCGCTCGCGAAGCGGGCCGTGCGCGCGGTGGGCAGCACGTGGTTGACGCCCGCGAGGTAGTCACCGAGCGCGGCGGGTGCCCACGGCCCGAGGAACACCGCGCCCGCGTTGCGCACCAGCGGCAGCAGCGACGCGGGATCGGCGGTGAGGAGCTCGAGGTGCTCGGGGGCGATCACGTTGACCGCGTCGAGGGCGGCGAGGGCGTCGTCGACGAGCACGATGCGGCCGCCGGTGGCGAGCGTCGACGTGATCTCGGCCTGGCGGGGGGCGTCGGCGAGCAGGTCGTCGACGGCGGCGTCGGTGGCGTCGGCGACCTCGGGATCCCACGTGACGAGCACCGCCGCACCACCGGGACCGTGCTCCGCTTGGGCGAGCAGGTCGGCGGCGGCGAACGGAGCCGGCACGCTGCCGTCGGCGACGACCACGACCTCGGACGGTCCCGCGAACGAATCGATGCCGACCGTGCCCGCGACCTCGCGCTTGGCCAGGGCGACGTACCGGTTGCCGGGGCCGACGATCACGTCGACCGGGCGGATGGTCTCGGTGCCGTACGCGAGCGCGGCGATGGCCTGGGCGCCGCCGATGCGGTACACCTCGGTGACACCGACGAGCGCCGCCGCCGCGAGCGTGGATGCGGGCACCGTGCCGTCGGCCGCGGGCGGGACGCACAGCACCAGCTCGCTCACACCCGCGAGCTGCGCGGGGATGGCGGTCATCAGCACCGTCGACGGGTACGCGGCGCGACCGCCGGGAACGTACAGGCCGGCCCGCCCGACCGGCACCGTCAGCTCACGCAGGGTCACGCCGTCGCGCTCGAGCGCAGGCTCCGGCGCGGTGAGCTGCGTGGCGTGATACTCACGGATCCGGTCGGCGGCGACCTCGAGTGCGGCGCGGAACTCGGGCGCGGCGGCGTCGAGCGCGGCCCGCGAGGTCGGCGGCAGGGACACGGAGCTCGTCGAGCCGACACCCGTCGAAGCGCTCGGTCAGGTCGCGGACGGCATCGTCGCCACGGTCGCGGACGTCGGCGAGGATGGCGCGCACCGACTCCAGGGCGCCGTCGTCGTCGGCTTCAGACCCTGCGTCAGGGCGCGCGAGCGCGCCGACGAGATCGGCGCAGCCGCGGAGGTCGAGTCGGGAGAGCACGGTGCGGTCATCGTAGGCTGGGGTCGTGTCCGCGTCGTCCGACTTCGCCGAGCTGTCGAGCCTGAAAGCACAGCTCGACGACCTCACCGCACGGGTCGTCGCGGTCGGTGACCGCTACCGCGACACCGACGACAGCGCCATCGCCGCCGAGCTCGACCAGGCCGAACGTGCCCTCCTCGGCGCCTACCGGTCGCTCGACCGCGCCGGCGGCTTTCTCACCTAGTCCGCCACGTCCGCCGAGTCCGCCTCGCCGCTCGCCTCCGTCCTCAGCTGAGCCTTCGCCACCGGATCGGCGGACGGGCAGATGTCGAGCGAGCACGCACCGCCCACAGTCGGGCTTGCGCGCGTAACAGACCTGGCGTCCGTGGAGGATCAGCCGCAGCGAGAACCGGCCGCGCTCGTCGGGCGGCACGAGCGCGTTGAGGTCGACCTCGACCTTCACCGGGTCGTCCTCGGTCGTGAGCTTGAGTCGACGCGACAACCGGCCCACGTGGGTGTCGACCGGCAGTCCGGGCAGATCGAACGCCACCGAGCGCACGACGTTGCCGGTCTTGCGCCCGACCCCGGGCAGCTTCACGAGGTCGTCGAGCTCGGTGGGCACCTCACCGTCGAAGTCCTCCTCGAGCATGCGCGCCATGCCGAGCAGGTTCTTCGTCTTCGAGCGGTAGAAGCCGGTCTGGAACACGAGTCGTTCGACGTCGTCGGGGTTGGCGTGTGCGAGATCCGCCGGGGTCGGGTAGCGGGCGAACAACGCCGGGGTCACCTTGTTGACGTTCTCGTCGGTGGTCTGCGCCGACAGGATCGTCGCGGTGAGGAGTTGGAACGCGTCGTCGTGGACGAGCGCGCAGATCGCCTCGGGGTACTCGAGCGCGAGCCTCTCGCGCACCACCTCCGCCCGCGCCTTCGCACCCGCGGCCGCGCCACTACTCGCCCCTCATCGAGGTTGCGTCACCTGAGTCCGTATATCGACCTCGAGTGACGCAACCTGGCATCGTGGTCAGGAGCCGGCGAGCTCGGACTTCGAGCGCGATGACGTTGAAGACGGCGCCGAAGGGGTCGGACACGGTGGAGAAGCGACCGGGCTCGATGTCCATGGGCGCCATGAGCACGGTGCCGCCGAGTTCCGCGACGCGCGCGACCGCGGTGTCGGTGTCCTCCACCGCGAAGTAGACGGCCCAGAACGGCGGGATCTCGGCCGGCATCATCGGCGGCTTCTGCATCATCCCGCGCCACGGAACGGCCGCTGACCTGCCACTCGGTGTACTCACCGGTCGGGCCGGCGCCTGCGGTGTTGGCGGTCCAGCCGAACACGTCGCCGTAGAACCCCTTGGCGGCCTCGACGTCGGTGGTGAGGAGCTCGCTCCACGACCACGTGCCCGGTTCGTTGACCAGTTCGGCGCCCGGGTGGGTGCCGGCCTGCCACACCGAGAACGCCGCACCCTGCGGGTCGGTGAAGATGGCCATGCGCCCGACGTCGAGCACGTCCATGGCGGGGACGATCACCTGACCGCCTGCGCTGAGCACCTTGGCGACCGCTTCGTCGGCGTTCTCGACCGCGACGTACGTGGACCACACCGGCGGGCCGGGGTTCTGCTGCTCACCGATGCCGGCGACGGCATGGTCGCCCACCATCGCCACGCGGTACCCACCCGTCTCCGGTGGACCCTCGGGCGCTTCCCAACCGAAGAGCGCGCCGTAGAAGTCGGCCGCGCCCTGCGGATCGGGACTGCCGATGTCGATCCACGACGGCACCCCGGGCTCGTAGTGGTCGATCTCCATCGCAGGCTCCCCCATGTTTCGGCTGTCGCACGGCCGTCGCCCGGCCGTCGTCAAGCACTGGAGGCGACGCTACCCTCCGCCCGTGGGCTCCCGACAGGTGGTGCGCGACTTCTCGGGCGACGACGTCGCCCGCATCCGCGCGCTCGCCGATGCGTCCGAGGCGGCCACCGGCATCGTGCCGCTCGGCGACGACGCGTGGACCGGCATGCACGCGATGGCCGGACGCGACCGCGGGCTGTTCGACGCGTCCGGTGAGGCGTACGCGCACCTGGCGCGCCACCACGACGACGAGTGGTCCATCGAGCTCGTGGCCCGACCCGGCACGTCGGTCGACCTCGACGGGTTGCTGCGCGACGCGCTCGGCGTGATCGCAGTCGAGGGCGGCGGTCACGTCACCTACTGGGTGCACGGCACCGAGACCGATCCCGACGCCGACGCACGTGCCGCGGCTGCGGGCTTCACGGCCGAGCGCGACCTGCTCCAGATGCGCGTCCCGCTCCCCCTGCCCGCCGTCGTGCTCGATGCCGCCCGCTGGCCCGACGGGACGACGGTCCGCTCGTTCCGCATCGGCGAGGACGAGGCGGCGTGGGTGCCGGTGAACAACCGCGCCTTCGCCGGCCACCCCGAGCAGGGCGAGTGGACGGTCGAGATGTTGCAGGCCCGCGAGCAGGAGGACTGGTTCGACCCCGAGGGGTTCGTGCTCGCCTTCGACGCCGCCTCGGAGGGCGGGCTCTGGTCGGCTTCTGCTGGACCAAGGTGCACCCCGCGCAACCGCCGCGCGAACCGGACGCGCTCGGCGAGATCTACGTGATCGGCGCCGACCCGAGCCGGCACGGTCGCGGACTGGGGCGGGCGCTCACCACCGCGGGGCTCGAGTCGCTGGCCCGTCGCGGCATCACCGTCGGCCTGCTCTACGTCGACGCCGACAACGTGGCGGCGGTCGGTCTCTACCGCGCGCTCGGCTTCGTGACCCATCGCACCGACCGCGCGTACGGGCGCGACGTCGGGCCCAACGGCGAAGAGGCATCGTGACCGAGTCCCGCTACGGAATCAGTCGCACCGACCTCGACGCGCTCCTCGCCGAGTGGGGGGAGCCGCGCTACCGCGCCGAGCAGGTCTGGGACGCGTTGTACCGCCAGCAGATCGCGCTCGACGACGCCACCACGCTGCCGCGCGCGCTGCGCCAACGCCTGACCGACGCGCTACCACTCGCACTCGACGCGCTCGTCGAGCAGACGTCGCACGACGACATGACGTCGAAGTGGCTGTGGTCGTGCGCCCGCGACGGCGCGCAGATCGAGACCGTGCTCATGCGCTACCCCGAGCGGGCGACCGTGTGCGTGTCGTCCCAAGCCGGGTGCGCGATGGGCTGCACGTTCTGCGCGACCGGCCAGGCCGGGTTCGAGCGTCACCTCGACGTCGGTGAGATCGTCGAGCAGGTGCTGCGTGCCGCGGCAGGCGTCGCCCCAACGCGTCAGCAACGTCGTGTTCATGGGCATGGGCGAGCCGCTCGCCAACTACGACACGACCTGGGCCGCGGTGCACCGCCTGCACGACGACCTCGGGCTGTCGGCGCGGCGCATCACCATCAGCACCGTCGGCGTCGTGCCCGCGATGCGCCGGCTCGCCCAGGAGGACCTCCCGGTGACGCTCGCGGTGTCGCTGCACGCGCCGACCGACGACGAGCGGAGTGCGCTGGTGCCGCTCAACCGTCGGTACCCGATCGCCGAGGTGCTCGACGCCGCCGCCGAGTACGCGGGCGCCAAGGGTCGCCGGGTCACCTTCGAATACGCATGCATCGCCGGCGAGAACGACTCCGCCGCGCAGGGCGAGGCGCTCGGCCGACTGCTCGGCGCGTTCCCGGGAGTGGGCGGCGCCCACGTGAACTTGATCCCGCTCAACCCCACCGACGGCTTCGGTGGCCACGCACCCAATCCGCCGTCGCTGCGGGCCTTCGCCGACCGGTTGCGGGCCCACGGCGTCACGGCCACGGTGCGCCGCAACCGGGGCACCGACATCGCCGCGGCGTGCGGCCAGCTCCGCTCGCGGGAGGCGATGCCGTCGGGGTGAGTCGCGTGGGGCACAATGGGCGTTGTGAACCAGTGGAAGTGGGTCAATCAGTTCCAGCCCCAGACCCTCTACATGGCGACGATCCTCTGCTACGTCGACGCCGTCTTCGGGCTGCTCTTCGGCTTCGTCGCCACGTCGCTCCTGGCCGGTCTGATCACCATCTCCGCGCTCGCGGCCGGTGGGTTCGGCATCGCCAACGAGAAGCGGTGGGGCTACGCGGTCGCCGTCGGCGGCGCGGTCCTGCAGATCGTGATGTTGTTCGCGGTGTTCGGGACCCATGTGTTCACGTCGACGGTGATCATCAGCTTCCTGTTCGACGCCGCGCTCGTCGCGCTCCTGCTCCACCCGATGAGCCGTGAGTACCAACGCATCTGGTTCAAGTAGCACTACTACTGCTACTAGTGCCGTGTCAGGCAACGTTTGCGCGTTTCACGAGTTCACGTAGTGCTCGGTCGTGGGCGTTGCGGTTCCGCCAGGCGATGTAGCGGCGGATCATGCGGGCCTGTGCTTCGTGGCTGGGTGGTCGGTGCCGTCGAGCGCGAAGTAGCGCAGCGCGTGGAACTGGGCCTCGATCCGGTTCAGCCACGACGCGTAGAACGGCACGTAGGCGAGCTCGACGTTGTTCGCCGCGGCCCACTCGCCGACGCGCTGGTCGTTCTTGGTCGAGAGGTGCGGGCTGAAGTTGTCGAGCACGATCGCGATCCGCACCTCGGGCGGATGCAGCGACCGCAGGTAGCGGCAGAACGCGAGGAACTCGGTGCGGCCCTTGCGTTCGTGACGACGTGCCCGTAGAGCCGGTCGGTCGACAGGTCGTAGCCGGCCATCAGGTGACGGACCCCGTGCGGCCGGGTGATAGGTCGCGCGTCGCCGACGCCGACGCGGGCTGCGTCGGTGTCGCCCTTGCCGGCGGCGACCGGCGCCCACTGCTTGCCCGGATGGGGCTGCAGGTTCAGCGGCCCGAACTCGTCCATGCAGATCACGACCGTCGGGTCACCCGGCCCCGGTGTCGCCTTGCCGTCGGCGATGTCGTAGAGCTCGAGCACCCGGTTCTTCTTCGCCTCGAAGTCGGGGTCGTTGGACTGCTTGAACGTCTTGATCACTTGAAACGAGACGCCTTCCTCGCGGAGCAAGACCCGCAGGCCCTCGTGGCTGATGTCGTCGACCACCCCCTCAGCCACCAAGAACTCGGCCAACTTCGACAGCGACCACGTCGAGAACGGCAGGTCATGATCCGTCGGTCGCGACAAGCGCGATCTTCTTGATCTCCCGTCGCTGCGGCAACGTGAACGTCGGCGGCCGCCCACCCGCATACTTCGGTGCCAGCGAGTCGAACCCGTCCTCGTTGAAGTTGTGGATCACCGCCCGGACCCGGTCCTCGGACGTGAACGCGATCTTCGCGATCGCCGGCACATCCATCCGCTGCGCCGACCACAACACGATCTGCGCTCGCCGCCACCGCACCACCGACCCCGAACCCCGCCGCACGATCGACAGCAGCTTGCGGCCCTCATCGTTCGTCAGCTCACGCACCTGCACACGTTCAGCCATGCACCGAGTCTGCGCGACCCCGCACGCTCAAGTGGTGGACGCGACCCCACCAACGTTGCCGGTCACGGCACTAGGTGCAGCACCGACGGCGAGGAGTGTCCCAATCAGGATCGGGTCTGGGCGCTGCTGCGTATCAGGTCTCGGCGATAGCGAGGCGGTAGCCGGCGTCGTACTCCGTCATCTTGCGCAGGTGACCGTGGCGGCGGTCCCACGCGCCGGACGCGAGATCGGCCGCGAGGCGCGCCGTCCACCGAGCGCGGGCCTGATCAGAGAGACTCGCGAGTTCGGAGATGCTCGCCTGTACGGCGGGGTCCAGGTAGGCCTCGGGCCTCGCCCAAAACGCGGCGCCGAACCCGTCGACGCAATCGTGGGGAACGAGAACCGGTTGCACCTCGCGAACCTGCAGGCACGCACGCAACGCGTCGCCGTCAGACTCGCGGCGGTCTGTCGGGAGAGGCCCGACCTCCTCGAAGTAGTCGAGCATCCACAGACGGGTGGTCTCGGTCGGCTGATGAAACACGATGACCTGGCGGTGGGCAACCCGGCGAAGTTCACGCAACCCGGCTCGGCGATCCTTCCAGTGCTGCATCGTGAACACGGCAATCGCCGCACGAAACGCCCCATCGGGGAAGGGCAGTCGCTCAGCAATCCCGCATACCACCAGCGGTGACCGATCCTTCCGCTGGGTGAGCATGCGACCGGACGGATCAAGGGCAACCACGGTCCGGTCGACCGGTTCGTAGTTCCCGGTACCGGCGCCGACATTCAGCACCGAGCCGCTTGTACCGAGGGCCGCATGAATCTGTTCGGCGATGCGCTGGTCTTCCCGCCGCGTCGCCGCGTACGAGCGCCCGATCTCGTCGTAAGACGGTGACGTCGGCACCATCGTCGCCCACCCCCGCAGAACCCGTCGCAGCCTCAACGGGCTGACCCCTACACATTGCTGATAGGCGCTCGCTGCGCCACTGTCAAGTAGCGCGACAAGGCCCCGGCCGAAGCCGGGGCCCGTCGTGATGAGCAGACGACGGAACATGAGCGCGGCCGTCAGGCCTCGTTCTTCGGCTCCTCGTCGGTCTCGGCGCCGTGCTTCAGCCCGTGCTCGAACTCCTTCTTGGCACTGCCGAGCGAGCGGGCAAGTTTCGGGAGTTTGGTGGAGCCGAACAACAAGACGACCACGGCGATGACGAGCAGCAGCTCCCACCCGATGATCTCGCCCAGCACGGGATGCAGCATGAGGTCTCTCCTCTTCGGGGGGTGCGAGCCAACGCAACAGAGAGTCGAAAGGGTCAGCCCGCCACGCTGGCCCACACCCACAGCTTCGGCACCGTACGGGTCACAGATGAACCCCCGCTGAATCCGACATCTCGACACGGTCGACGAGCCGTGCAATTTCTCCGCCCTGTCAATTGCCGGGCAGGACGACGCACGGTGAGGACGGCGAATGAAGATGAAGAGAAGCATCCGGCTGTTCGGATTGTCAGTGGCAGCGGCATCGCTCGCGGTCATGGGGATGGGTTCCGCAGCAAGCGCGGATCCGACGAGCAGCCACAGCGGCGGCGCCAAGGCGAACCAGACCGGCGTCGTGCGCATCGACCCCAACGACCCGCAGGTCGCGTACGTGACCGGCAACTACACCTGCCCGGCGGGCTTCGCCCACCTCTTCGTGTCGGTGAAGCAGGTCGCGAGCGGCCGTCCCGACTCGGCGCTCAAGCTCGAGGGAAGCAGCTCGATCTCGTCCGGGTGGCTCGAGCGTCATCCCGGGCCGGACGAGTTCACCTGCGATGGAACGCAGCACACCGGCACCTGGCGGATCACGTCAGATCCCAGTGACCCGGACTACGTCGACGGCGACGGGTCGCCGGCGTACGGATTCGGCGCTCTCGTTCCTGGACAGGTGTACGTGCAGTTCTGCTGGGACGGGCCCGACTGGCACGCGTACAGCGAGCAGTTCGCGGCGCGAGCTAGGCCACGATCCCAACCGCGAGGCGATGGGCCCCGGCTTCGGCCGGGGTCCTCTCGCGTTGGCATGCCGCGCGAAGAACCGGCCGAGGGCTCTGGTCTCAGCCGGTTCTCCTGCATCCACGGCTCAGGGCTGGAGGGCTCAACCCCGGCGACCGGGCAAACGGCTGCGCGTGGGATTGGCGACCCTGGACCGCGAATGTGGGCACGTTCGCACCCACCTCCTGAACGCAGACTGAAGAGAGCTTCGCGAGCGTCCCGGCTACGAAGCGGTGTAGCTGTTGTGGACCTCGAAGGTCGTGACGTCGGGCGGGGGGATGTCGCCGACCTTCTCGAACGCCGGCCGCAGCCGCTGGGCAAAGAACGTGTCCCAGTCGCTCGATGAACGCCACCACTCGATGACACAGAAGCCGTCGTCGGTCGAGCCAACCGCGTCCGCGATCAGCCCTTCGGGTTCGCCCTTTCCGTCCTTCCAGCCGAGCTCTGACTGCACGGCGTCGTACTTGTCGAGTCCAGCTCCCGAGAACCTCATGATCTGACCGATGGCCACTGGGCGACCTCATTCCGTCCGGGGCGATCGCGAAGCGGGCGCCTACGTCGGAGTATGCACCCGGGTCAAACGGCAACGAGGCAGGACCGCGATCTCGTCGTGGCGGTCGTCACTCCTGGTCGAGGCGCCAGGCGATGTCCTGCAGCGTGCTCTGTGCGGTGCTCCCGGTGGGCGTGTACCCCGATGGCCCACGCCGGCAAACCGTTGGTGCCACTCGACACGCACGCCCGCGTCGGGAGGTTGCTGCCGGGGTGCGACGGGTAGTCAGCCTGCGCCCTTCACACCGGGGCTCCGCACGGGCAGAAGAGGAAATCGCTTCGATGGGAATCCTGATTGTCGTTCTGGTGGTACTCGCGATCATCGCGTTGCTGGTCTACATCTTCGGTCGTCGCCGCTGAGTCCGGTGCTCAGGCGGGGTTCGAAAGTTTTCTCGATCCGCGCGTAACGCACTGGGCGTCGCCGACGATCTTCACGTCGAAACCGGCCCCTGTTCGCACGACCGAGACCTGCCCGCGGTTCGTGTGCACAGGGGCCGGAATTTCGCTGGCGATGCGGCGACGGGTGGGGGCACCAGGTCAGCCGTGCACAGGCCGCGGCGGCGGAACCCCGGGCTCGGGAGCGGGACCGGGGTTCTTTCGCGTTGCGGACCGCGGGATCACTGTGACCAGGGACACAGTCACCGGGTGGCGGCGAACTCCTCGAACCAGTCGAGCGCGGTGGGATCGGCGAGCGAGCTGCGGCTGGCGACCGCGTCGGCCGCGGCACCGCCCAGGATGCGCTTCACCGGCACCTCGAGCTTCTTGCCCGACAGCGTGCGCGGCACCGCGGGCACCGCGTGGATCGCGTCGGGCACGTGGCGGGGCGACAGGTCGCGGCGGAGGCCGCGCACGATCGCGGCCCGGAGGTCGTCGTCGAGCGTCGCCCCGGGCGTGAGGGCGACGAACAGGATGAGCTCGCCCATCGGCTGGTCGGGATCGTCGCCTTCGAGGTGCACCACCAGGCTGTCGGCGACCTCGGGCAGGCCTTCGACCACCGCGTAGAAGTCGCTGGTGCCGAGGCGCACGCCCCCGCGGTTGAGCGTCGCGTCGGAGCGGCCCGAGATCACGCACGCGCCGTCGTCGGTGAAGGTGATCCAGTCACCGTGGCGCCACACGCCGGGGTAGTCGTCGAAGTAGGCGTGGCGCAGCTTCTCGCCCGTCGGATCGCCCCAGAAGCCGACCGGCATCGACGGCATCGGCTCGGTGACGACCAGTTCACCCTGCACGCCGGGCGGGCACACCGAGCCGTCGGGCGCGAACGCCTCGACCGCACAGCCGAGGTTGCGGCAGGTGATCTCCCCCGCGCGCACCGGGAGCAGGGGCACCGCGCCGACGAACGCGGCGCACACGTCGGTCCCGCCGCTGACCGACGCGGGCTGCACGTGCGGCGCCGACCACGTCGCGGACCCAACGGAACCCGTCCGGCGGCAGCGGCGCACCGGTGGAACCGATGCTGCGCAGTCGGTGCGGTGGCGGGACGACGCCCGCCTTGCGGCACGACATGAGGAACGGCGCGCTCACCCCGAACACGTCGACGCCCGTGTCGGCCGCGAGCTGCCACAGCGCGCCGAGGTCGGGGAACGCAGGGTCACCGTCGAACAGCACGATGGTCGCGCCCACGAGCAGCCCGGAGACGAGGTAGTTCCACATCATCCAACCGGTCGTGGTGAACCAGAAGAACCGGTCGCCGACGCCGAGGTCGTGGTGCAACGCGGTGGTCTTGCAGTGCTCCACGGTGATGCCGCCGTGGCCGTGCACGATCGCCTTCGGCAGGCCGGTCGTGCCCGAGCTGTAGAGCACGTACAGCGGGTGGTCGAACGGCACCGGCTCGAACTCGAGCGGACCGGGCTCCGCGAGCAGCGCGCTCCAGTCGTCGGCGCCCGTCCGCCGAGGTACGACACGTGCACCGTGTGGCGCAGGGTCGGGAGCGCGGCCTCGATCGCCTCGACGTCGGCCCGCTTGTCGACGACCTTCTCGCCGTAGCGGTAGCCGTCGACCGCGAACAGCACCGTCGGCTCGATCTGCGCGAAGCGGTCGACGACGGAGCGGGTGCCGAACTCGGGCGCGCACGACGACCAGACCGCGCCGAGGCTCGCGGTGGCGAGGAACGCGATCGATCGTCTCGGGGATGTTGGGCAGGTACGCGGCAACGCGGTCGCCGCGCTGCACACCGAGGCGCACGCAGCCCGGCGCGACACCGCGCCACGCGGTCGGCCAGGTGTGCCCACGTGATCTCCGCCGGCGCCCGCGTCTGGCTGTGCGCCACGATCGCGACCTCGTCAGCACGGTCGTCGGCACGGTCGGAGTCGTGGTCGTCGACGGCGGCGAGCGCGTGCTCGGCGTAGTTGAGCGTGCCCCCCGGGAACCATTCCGCGCCGGGCATCGCCCGCCGGGCGAGGCCGCTCGTGGGCTGGTCGTGCCAGCGGATCCCCGACCACTCCGCGCACGCGCGCCAGAACCCGTCGAGGTCGTCGACCGACCACCGCCACAGGTCGGGGTACCCGTCGAAGTGCAGGTCGCGGGTGTCGGCGAGCCAGTCGAGGAACGCGCCGATGCGACTGGTCGTCCGCACGTCGGCCGGCGGGGTCCAGACGATCTCGCCGCGCGCCTCCGTCATGCGCACTTCCGTCGCCGACGCGCTTCGGATGACATGATCACAGCCCGGAACACTACGAGGACGAGGAGACCGTCGGAGTGGAGACGCCGCATCACGGACGATGGTTCGAGGACCTGCCCGTGGGCCTGGTCGTGCCCCACGCCCTGACCCGCACGATCACCGAGACCGACAACGTCCTCTTCACCACCATGACGTTGAACCCGGCGCGCCTGCACCTCGACGCCGAGTACGCGGCCGGCACCGAGTTCGGGCGTCCACTCGTGAACAGCCTCTTCACGCTGGGGCTGCTCGTCGGCATCTCGGTGCTCGAGACCACGCACGGCACGACCGTCGCGAACCTCGGGTTCGAAGAGGTCACGTTCCCCACGCCGATGTTCGTGGGCGACACCCTGCACGGCGAGTCGGAGGTGGTGGCGACGCGCGAGTCGAAGTCACGCCCCGACCAGGGGATCGTCACGTTCGAGCACCGGGGCTTCAACCAGCGCGACGAGCTCACGTGCAAGGCTCGCCGCAACGCGCTCATGCACAAGCGCCCGGTCGACGCGTGAACCCCGCACCGAAGCGCATCCGCAGCCTCTTGTTCGCGCCCGCGAGCAAGCCCGACGTGTTGCGCAAGCTGCCGCGTTCGGTCCCCGACGCGGTCGCGCTCGACCTCGAGGACGCGGTCCCGCCCGACGGCAAGCCCGCGGCACGCGAGCACGCGCGCGACGTCGGTGCCGAGCTGGTCGGCCGACCACCCGGACATCGCGGTGTACGTGCGGGTCAACCCCGTGCTCACGGAGTGGTTCGCCGACGACGTGCGCGACGGCGTGCATCCCTCCATCACCGGGGTGATCGTCCCGAAGCTGGAGACGCCCGAGCAACTCGGGGTCGTCGCCGACGCCCTGGACGCGGCCGGGCTCGGTGCAGCTGCACGTGCTCGCGGGGATCGAGAGCGCGGCCGGGCGTCGACCGCGTGCGCGACCTCCTCGTGGCGCCGGTTGCGGTGGCGTACTTCGGCGCCGAGGACTACGTGGCCGATCTGGGTGGCGTGCGCACCTTGGGCAGCACCGAGGTGCTCTACGCCCGGTCCCGGGTCGCGCTGGCGGCCCGGCTGGCGGGCGTGCCCGCGCTCGACCAGGTCGTGACCCGCCTCGACGCCGAGGACCACTTCCTCACCGACGCGGCCGAGGGCCGCGCGCTCGGGTACCGGGGGAAGCTCCTCATCCACCCGGCCCAGGTCGCGCTCGCGCATCGAGCCTTCACGCCGTCGGCCGAGGAGGTCGACCGCGCCCGGCGCCTGATCGCGGCCTACGACGACGCCGTCGCCAACGGCCACGCGGCCATCGCGTTCGAGGGCCAGATGGTCGACGAACCGCTGGCGCGTCACGCCCGGGCCGTCATGGCTGCAGCCGAAGGTACGTAGGATCCGCCCGTGACCGATCCCCTCGCCCCGGACCTGGCGACGATGTCCCCCGCCGAGCTGGTGGCCGACCTCGAGGCGCAGCTGCGTCCGCTCGAGCTCGCGCTGTCCGAGGCGTGGTGGCAGTCGAACACCGACTCGTCGCCCGAGGCCGACGAACGCCGCACCGCGGCCGAGCTCGCCCGGCGCGAGTTCCTCGCCGACCCGATGCGCTTCGCGGCGGTGCGCGCCGCGCTCGACGCGGTGTCGAGCGACGACGACCCGCTGCTCCGCCGTCAGCTCGACGTGTTGCACGACGGCTTCGTCCCCCACCAGGTCCCGTCCGACCTGCGCCGAGCGATCGTCGAGCTCGAGACGCGCGTCGAGTCGACGTTCAACAACTTCCGCGGCGAGCTCGACGGCCGGCGCGTCGACGACAACGCGATCTCCGACATCCTGCGCACCAGCGACGACGTCGACGAACGCCGCGCCGCGTGGTCGGCGGCGAAGCAGATCGGTCCGGAGGTCGCGGATCGGATCCGCGAGCTGGCGCGCCTGCGCAACCAGGCCGCGCAAGCACTCGGCGCCCGCGACCACTTCGCCCTCGCGCTCGCCACCAGCGAGCTCGACGAGGACCGACTCTTCGCCACCCTCGACGACGTCGACCGCGCCACCGCGGCGCCGTTCGCAGAGTGGAAGCAAGCGGTCGACGAACGGCTCGCGACCCGCTTCGGCTGCGCGCGTCGCCGACCTGCGACCCTGGCACTACGACGACCCGTTCTTCCAGGCGCCGCCGGCCGAGGGTGCCATCTCGATCGACCACTTCTTCACCGACGCCGACCTCGAAGCGCTCACCGTCCGCACCTACGACGGCCTCGGCCTCGACGTGCGCTCGGTGCTCGACCGCAGCGACCTCTACGCCCGCGACGGCAAGAGCCAGCACGCGTTCTGCATCGACATCGACCGCTCCGGCGACGTGCGCGTGCTGTGCAACGTCGAGCCCAGCGAGCGCTGGATGGACACGATGCTCCACGAGTTCGGCCACGCGATCTACGACCGCGAGTGCGACCGCAGCCTGCCGTGGCTCGTGCGCGGCGCCGCGCACGCGCTCACCACCGAAGGCATCGCCATGCTCATGGGCCGACTGCCGCGCGACCCGGCGTGGTTGCGCGAGGTGGCCGACGTCGACGACGACCAGGTCGACGCCATCGCCGGCGCGCCTCGCCGACGCGCAACGCGCCGCGCTCCTCGTCTTCGCGCGCTGGGTGCTGGTGATGACCAACTTCGAGCGCAGCCTCTACGCCGATCCCGACGCCGACCTCGACACGCTCTGGTGGGACCTGGTCGAGCGCCACCAGCTCCTGCACCGTCCCGACGGCCGCCACGCGCCCGACTGGGCCGCCAAGATCCACCTCGCAGCGGCGCCCGTCTACTACCAGAACTACCTCTACGGGGAGCTGTTCGCGTCGCAGCTCGACGCCACCCTCCACGCCCGTGCCGGCGGCATCGTCGACCGGGCGGCGGCCGGCGCGCTGCTCCGCGACGACGTGTTCGCGCCGGGTGCGTCGCTGCGGTGGGACGAGCTGGTCGAGCGCGCCACCGGCGAGCCCCTGAGCGCCGAGCACATGGCCCGCCAGCTGACCGGGGACGCCCGCTGATGGATCTCGGACTGCGCGGACGGGCCACGGTCGTGGCCGGCGGCACCCGAGGAGTGGGTCGCGCCACGGCCGAGCTCCTCGCCGCGGAAGGCGCGCGCGGTCGCGGTGCTCGCACGGACGCCGAGCCACCTGCGCGAAGCGGAGGAGGAGCTGCTCGCGGCCGGCGCCGAGGATGCGATCGGGCTCCAGTGCGACCTGCTCGACACCGGCGAGGTCGAGGCCGCGTTCACGTTCCTCGACGAGCGCTGGGGTGAGTGCCACGCCTTGGTGAACACGGTCGGTCCCGCGCACGTCGGCGGACTCGACGACCTCACCGACGCCGCCTGGCTCGACGAGTTCGACCTCGGCGTGCTGACGATGATCCGCACGACGCGTGCCGCACTGCCGCTGTTGCGACAGGCGACGTTCGCGCGGATCGTGAACGTGGCCGCGTCGTCGATCCGTCACCAGAGCCCCGGGCTCATCGGCTTCACCGCGTCGAAGGCGGCGATGGCGAGCGCGTCGAAGAACCTGTCGCGCGCGCTGGCGCCCGAGGGGATCATCGTGAACACGGTGGCACCGGGCACGGTGATGTCCCCCACCCTCGCGAGCTACCTCGTCGGCACCGACCTCGAAGGCCTGCCGGAAGGACCGCTCGAAGCCGCCTACGAAGCCATCGCGCGCGACTACGGCGCGTCGAACGACGTCGGACGGGTGGGGCTCCCGGAGGAGGTGGCCACCATGGTGGTCTTCCTCTGCTCCGAGCTGTGCAGCTTCGTGGTGGGCGCGACCGTGCCCGTCGACGGCGGCACCGACTTCTTCTGATCCGCTTCCTCTGACGGCTCCCGGGGGGCAGCACGCGTGGAGTTCAACCTGGCCGACCTGTGGGAACGGGTCGTCGACGAGATCCCCGAGCACGAGGCACTCGTGTGCGGCGACCGGCGCCTGACGTACGCGGAGACCGACGCGCACGCGACGCGCCTCGCGCACCACCTCGCCTGCTGTGGGCATCGGCGCCGGCGACCACGTCGCGCTCTACCTCTACAACGGCACCGAGTACCTCGAAGGCATGCTCGCGGCATTCAAGCTGCGGGCGGTCCCGATCAACGTCAACTACCGGTACGGCGCAGACGAGCTGCGCTACCTCCTCGACGACGCCGACGCGCGTGCGGTCGTCTACGACCGCGAGTTCGCGCCCGTCGCTCGGTGCGATCCGCGCCGACCTGACCGTCGCTGGACGTGCTCGTCGAGGTCGCCGACGACTCCGGTGCGCCGCCATCCGCCCGCTGGCGCTCGACGGTGCGGTCGAGTACGAGACCGCGCTCGCCGCCGCATCCGACGTCCGCGACTTCGCGGCGCGCTCGGCCGACGACCAGTACATCCTCTACACCGGCGGCACCACGGGCATGCCCAAAGGCGTGATGTGGCGCGCCGAGGACATCTTCTTCGGTGCCTTCGGCGGCGGGAACCTCGGCGACGCGCCGATCACCGCTCCCGAGCAGGTCGTCGACGCCTTCGACCTCCACCGGCGCGGCCTGCCCGCGTGCCCGTTCATGCACGGCACCGCGCACTGGATGGCGTTCGGCACCCTCTACTCGGGTGGCACCGTGGTGATCTCCCCCGAGCGGCACTTCGACCCCGAGCACCTCTGGCGGCTCATCGAAGCGGAACGGGTCACCTTCCTCGTGATCGTCGGGGACGCGTTCGCGCGCCCGCTGGTCGAGACCTACGACCTCCTCGATCCGCCCGTCGACGCCACCCCGCTCACGGTCGTGCTCTCGGGCGGCGCGGTGCTCTCGCCGGCGGTCAAGGCCGCGTGGGTCGAACCGGCTCCCGGGCACCCTGCTCATCGACGGCTTCGGCGCGTCGGAGACCGGCGGCCAGGGCCAGAGCATCTCGGCCGCCGGCGGCCCGATCGAGAGCGTGGCGCGCTTCAGCGTGAACGACGAGACCACCGTGCTCGGCGACGACCTGCGCCCGGTGGGGCCGGGCGTGGTCGGCAAGCTTGCGCGGCGCGGGCACGTGCCGCTCGGGTACTACAAGGATCCGGCGAAGACCGCCGACACGTTCCCTGTCGTCGACGGCGTCCGGTGGTCGGTGCCCGGCGACCACGCCCGCATCGAGGACGACGGCACCATCACCGTGCTCGGGCGCGGTTCGGTGTCGATCAACACCGGCGGCGAGAAGGTGTACCCCGAAGAGGTCGAAGCGGCGCTGAAGTCGCACGGAGCCGTGTTCGACGCGGTGGTCGTCGGTGTCCCCGACGAACGCTGGGGTGAGCGCGTCACCGCGGTCGTGCAACCGCGCGTCGGTGCACCGCCGGCGCTCGACGAGCTGGCGGACCACGTGCGCGGGCAGCTGGCGTCGTACAAGGTGCCGCGCGAGCTGGTGCTGGTCGACGCGATCGTGCGCTCACCGTCGGGCAAGCCCGACTACCGCTGGGCGCGCTCCGTGGCGACCGCGGGAGACCTCGGCGCGAGGTAGGCGTCGAGAACTGCGGTGCAGGTGTCGGCGTAGCGGCCGGTGTCGAGCGACGGGTCCCACGCCGCCTGCAGCACGAAGCCCTGCACCATCGCCAGGATCACCTGGACCAGCGCCGTGGCGTCGACGTGCGCCGGCAGTTGCGCCCGTGGCCACCGCAGTCTCGAGCGCGCGCTCGGCGTCGCGTGCGGGTGCGATGCCCTCCGCGACCACCGCAGCCAGGCGTTCGTCGGCCAGGGCCTCCGCCCACACGTGGACGTTCACCCGCCGGCGGCGCAGCTCCTCGGGATCGGCGAGCCACGCGAAGTAGGCCGCGACGAAGTCGCGCACCGCACGTCGCGGATCGGCGTGATCGAGCGCGGCGCCGAGCAGCACCCGCTCCTGGTCGTGCCGCTCGGCCGCGATCGCCTCGATGATCGCGGCCTTGCCGTCGAAGTAGCGGTACAGCGCGCCGTTGCTCAACCCCGCCTCGGCGGCGATGTCGTCGGTGCTCGTGCCGTGCAGCCCGCGCCGCTCGAAGCACGTGACGGCCGCGTCGAGGATCGCCCGCCGACGCGCGTCGCGGTACGCGTCGCTGACGCGCGGCATCAGGCGGCCTCGGCCACGACGACGTGGTACAGCTCCGAGCCCGCGTCGCGCCGCCCGAGCGCCGCGAAGCAGCCGCCGTCGGCGTCGCGCGTCGACACGTCGGTCACCACGTCGAATCCCCGTTCGCGGAGATGCTCGGGCACCTGCGCCGGCACGAATCCGAACGTCCACGGCTCGCCCGCGCGCTGCACGTTGTGCACCCAGCGCTCGGCTTCGGGGAACGTGACCGTGCCGTCGATCACGCCCGCGTGCACGTAGGTGAAGACGAGCACGCTGCCCGGCGCGGCCAGCGCCCGCACGACCGCGAGGGTGGCGTCGACCGCGTCGGCAGTGAGGTAGTTGGTGACGCCCTCCCACACGAAGACCGCGGGTCGGGTCGCGTCGAAGCCGGCGGCGAGCAGCGCGGTGTCGAGCTCGTCGCGTTCGAAGTCGACCGGCACGTAGGTGACCCGGCGGGTGTCGAGGCCTTCACCGGCGACGATCGCGACCTTCCGGGCCTGCGTGGCCGGGTGGTCCACCTCGAAGGTCGTGAACGCGCTCGCCGCGGGCAGGCGGTGAGCCCGCGTGTCGAAGCCCGCACCGAGGATCACGAGTTGGTCGGCGGTCGCCGTCGCCGTGGTCACCGCGTCGTCGATGAACCGCGTGCGCGCCACCGCCGAGGGCCGGGGGCCGGGTCCGGCGACCCGGTCGTAGACCCACGCCGCCGCGGGGCCCACGACGGGCACCCGCGACCACCGGGCCAGGAACCGCAGCCGGCCGCGGGTGAAGGGCTCGGCGAAGGGGTCGGCGAACAGGCGCCGACCGGCGCCGCGGTGGGTCTCGAGCGCCCGCATGAGCGCCACGGTCTCGGCGGTGAAGCTGGCCCGGTCCTGCACTCGTCCTCCCTCGTCGGAACAATAAAAATGAACGTTCGTTCACTGTAGCACCCGCGGTTACCGTGCACCCCATGGCGAACCGGCTCGAGCACGAGACCAGCCCCTACCTGCGCCAGCACGCCGACAACCCCGTCGACTGGTACCCGTGGGGTCAAGAGGCCTTCGATCGGGCCAAGGCCGACGACAAGCCGATCCTGCTGTCGGTGGGCTACTCGTCGTGCCACTGGTGCCACGTGATGGCCCACGAGTCGTTCGAGAACCCCGCGGTCGCCGGGGCGATGAACGAGAAGTTCGTGAACGTGAAGGTCGACCGCGAGGAGCGGCCCGACGTCGACGCCATCTACATGCAGGCGGTCCAGGCGATGACCGGCAGCGGCGGGTGGCCGATGACCGTGTTCCTCGACCACACCGGTCGGCCGTTCTTCGGTGGCACCTACTTCCCGCCCGAGGACCGCCCCGGCATGCCCGGGTTCGTCCGTCTGATGGAAGCGGTCGACGACGCGTGGCGGCACCGGCGCGACGAGCTCGACCAGCAGGCCGAGCAGCTCCACGACGCGATCGAACAGAGCACGTCCATCGGCGGCGGGGCGCAGCGGCGGCGCTCACGCCCGCGATCCTCGATCGCGCGGTCGAGAACCTGCAGGACCAGTTCGATCCCCGCTTCGGCGGGTTCGGTCGCGCGCCGAAGTTCCCCCAGGCGATGACGATCACGTTGCTCCTCGACCTCGCCGCCGGCACCTCCCACGCCAACGTGCTGCGCCCCGAGGTGCTGGAGATGGCCACCGGCTCGCTCGACGCGATGGCGGCGGGCGGCATCTACGACCAGGTCGGCGGCGGCTTCCATCGGTACTCGGTCGACGCGCACTGGCTCGTGCCGCACTTCGAGAAGATGCTCTACGACCAGGCCCTCCTCACCCGCGCCTACCTGCACGGCTGGATGGTCACGGGCTCGGACCGCTACCGGCGAGTCGTCGAGGAGACCATCACCTACGTGCTGCGCGACCTGCACCACGCCGACGGCGGGTTCTTCTCCGCCGAGGACGCCGACTCCGAAGGCATCGAGGGCAAGTTCTACGTGTGGTCGCTGGAGGAGCTCGAGGAGCTGTGCGGCGACGCGCTCCCCGACGTGGTGCGCCACTTCGGCGTGACCGCGCGCGGCAACTTCGAGGACCCGCACACCGGGTTCCGGGGCAACATCCTCCACGCGGTCGGTCCGCCCGAGGACCGCCCGGAGTCGATCGCCACGCGTGCTGCCCGCGCTCTTCGCCGCGCGCGAGCACCGCGTGCGCCCCGGGCTCGACGACAAGGTGCTGCTCGGGTGGAACGCGCTGTTCCTGCGTTCGCTGGTCGAGGCCGCGCACGCGTTGCGGCGCGACGACTGGATGGATGCCGCCCGCACGAACGCGCGCTTCCTGCTCGATGAGATGCGCCGCGACGACGGGCGGCTGCTCCGGTCGTGGCAGGACGGCCGCGCCAACCTGCTCGCGTACGCGGAGGACTACGGCGCGTTGCTCGGCGCCCTCCTCACGCTGGCGGAGCTCGACGACGTGCAGTGGCTGGCCGAGGCGCGCGCGGTGGCCGACGGCCTCGTCACCCTCTTCGCCGACGACGAGCGCGGTGGCTTCTTCACCACCGGCGTCGACGCCGACGCGCTCATCGTCCGACCCAAGGACTTCCAGGACAACGCCACCCCGTCGGAGAACTCACTCGCCGCCGACGGCCTCCTCCGACTGTCGGCGCTCACCGGAGACCGGGACGGCGCCGAACGAGCCGAGCGCTGGTTGGCCACGCTGGCACCGGTGCTGGGCGAGCACCCCACCGCGTTCGCGTACCTGCTCGAGGCGCTCGAGCGGGCGGTGCAGCCCTCGCTCGAACTGGCGATCGTCGGCGACGACGGTCCCGAGCGCGACGCGCTGGTCGACGTCGTGCGCACGCGGGTGCTCCCGGGTTCGGTGCGGGTGACCGCGCGCCCCGGGCGTGGGGGCCGAGCTCACACCCCTGCTGGCCGATCGCGCGCTCGTCGACGGTCGGCCTGCGGCCTACGTGTGCGAGCACTTCGCCTGTCAGCTGCCGGTCACGGATCCCGACGCGCTCCGCGGCCAGCTCGACGGGCGGCTCGACGCCACACGCTGACCACCGCGAGGACGACCACCAGGACCACGCCGGCGCCGATCGCGAGGTCTCGCGTGTCAGACCCCGAGTCGTCGTCCGTCACGGCGGCGGCGGCCGCTGCGTTCGCGCGGGTCGGGCGGGTCGTGCTCGGTGACGTCGGTGAGTCGTCGTCGTGGTGGACGTCGTGCTCGTCGTGGGCGTCAGCGAGGCGACGTAGCGGTCGTAGTGCTGGCGGACGAGTGCCGCCATCGCCGGTCTGCCCCGACGGCGTGAGGTGGATCGAGTCGGCGTAGACCTCGTCGGGATGGGCGGCGACCTCGGCGTTCCAGTCGATGACCTCGAGGTTCGGATACCTGCCCTCGGCCGCGACCAGCTCGGCGTTCATCCCGGCGCGCCCGGGTCCCCAGTCGTGCTGGTTGAGCCAGAGGACGTGCCGCACGGCCGACCAGCGCGCTCATGGCGCCGTCGATCCGACCCCGGAACACCGTGGGGTCGGCGGCATCGTTGTAGCCGAGGTCGAGGACGACGACGTCGCCGAGCGCGGCACCCGCGTTCTGGAACAGGGTGATCGCACCGAGGAGCGACCGGTTCTCGACCGCGTCGACGGTCACCGGCTGGCCGGCGAACTGCGCGAGCAGCTCCTCCCGGGCGCCCAGCAACACCGAGTCGCCGTACACGGACACCCGCAGCGCGGGCGTCTGCGCAGCAGCGCGAGGGGCGCGACCAGCCACACCGTCAGCGTCAGGAGCGCCGCGGCGACGATCCCGGTCCAGCCGTGTCGCGTGCTCACGTCCTCTCAGCCTGTCCGCGGAGCCCCGCGGCCAAACGAGAGAGGTGTCAGGGAGTGTTCAGCTGCGCGGGGTCGCCAGGCCGTCGGCGAGGGCCTCGGCCATCGCCCAGCCGTACGCGATCATCGCCTCGCCGTTGGCCGGGTCGGCGTCGCCGACCAGCTCCACCACGACCTTGCCGCCGGCCTTCACGGCCGAGGCGTGCAGCACCAGCTCGGGTGCGCCGTGGGCGCTGAGCCGGAAGCTGCGGTCGTCGTAGCGGGCGTCACACCCGAAACGACGGGCCAGACGGCGGCCCCAGGCCCGTTCCTCGCCGTTGGGCGAGTACTTCGGGCGCGGGCACACGTCGTCGAGCACGCCGAAGAGCGTGTACGCAGCCGGGTGCGCGACCCGCCCCGCGACGAGGACGTCCTCGTCGGGGAACGAGATGGCGGCCCGGCGGTACAGCTCGGCGACGAGGCTGTCGAGGCTCGGCCGGGCATTCTTGCCCCGCTTGACGCCCCCCAAGCCCCACAGGATGCACGGTGTGCCCCCGATGCGCTCGAGCGATCCGAACAGGAACCCCTGGATCTCTCCCTCGATCTCGACCACTGCCACCAGGGGGAACTGCTCGACGTGTGTGTCGAGCTGCTCGTCCTGGAGCGGCAGACCCAGCCCAGAGACCAACTGACCGAGCTCGTCGAGCTCGGCCGGTTTGAGAGAGACGGAATCACGCGACTCAACGTCCATCGGTCGACCATTCTGGCCGATGGAACCCCACCCTGCCCACTCGGCTCCCGAACGCCCTCGCTCGCTCCGCTCGCTCCGTCCCCGAACGGCACGAACTGGTCGCGAAACGGGACGGACTACTCGACGACGAGGCCCTCGAGGCCGGATTCGGGCGCGGGGATCTCGGGATCGAGGGCGGTCAGCACCTCGACGAGCAACGACGCCACCGCGACGTCTCGCACCCACTTGTGGTCGGCGGGCACGACGTGCCACGGCGCCCACGACGTCGACGTGGCGGTGATCGCGGCGTCGTACAGGGTCTGGTACTCGTCCCACTGCGCCCGGGTGTCGAGGTCGGCACGACGGAACTTCCAGTTCTTCTCCGGGTCGTCGATCCGGGCCTGCAGGCGGGCCCGCTGCTCGTCCTTCGACACGTGGAGGAACACCTTCACCATCGTGACGCCTTCTTCGGCGAGCATCCGCTCGAAGTGGCGGATCTGGCGGTAGCGCCTGCGGGTCTGGCGCTCGTCGATCACCCCGATGCACCGGGCGGTGACGACGTCCTCGTAGTGCGACCGGTTCCAGACCCCGAGGATCCCCCGCGCCGGCGTGTTGGCGTGGATGCGCCAGAGGTAGTCGTGGGCGAGGTCGAGGGTGGTCGGGGCCTTGAAGTTCACCACCGAGCAGCCCTGCGGGTTGAGGCCCGTGAGCACCCGGCGGATGGTGCCGTCCTTGCCCGAGGCGTCCATGCCCTGGAGCACGAGCACCACGCTGCGCCGCGCTTCGGCCCACAGCCGGTCGTGCAGGCCGTCGAGCGCGTCGAGCAGCTCGGCGGTGCGCGCCTGCCCGTCTCCCTTGTCGCCCAGTCCGAGGCGTGCCGCCGGGTTCCGGCCGGCGAGGTCGGCGCCCTCCCCCGGTTCGACGCGCAGGTCGCCGGTCAACGCGCCGCATCGTGGCCGTGCGAACCCTTCGCCATGCGCGGACCCTACCCGTGGATCACCCGTCGATCACCCGTCGATCGACGGCCCGACGTCCGCGAGCGCTCTCGGCAATTCGACCCGCACCGTCGTCCCCGCGCCCGGCGCGCTCTGGAGGACCACTTCGCCGCCGTGGGCGACGACGATGGCCCGCACGATCGCGAGGCCCAGCCCCGAACCACCCGCCCCCGACCCGCCCGAGTCGCGGGAGCGGGACGCGTCGGCGCGCGAGAACCGCTCGAACGCGCGCTCGGCGACGTCGGGGGTCATGCCGGGACCGTCGTCGTGCACCTCGACGACCGCGAGCGCACCGCCGTTGTGGACGTGCACCGACACCGGTGTGCCCGCCGGCGTGTGCACCAGCGCGTTGCCGACGAGGTTGCCCACCACCTGGCGCAACCGGTCCTCGTCGCCGTCGACGGTCACGCCCTCGGCGACGTCGGCGGTGATCACCCGATCGGGCGCGACCGCGCGCGGTCGGCGGCGGCGTCGACGCCGAGCACCCCGAGATCGACCGGGTCGCGCGCGAGCGGTCGACCCTCGTCGAGGCGGGCCAGCAGCAGCAGGTCGTCGACCAGCGACGCCATCCGCACCGACTCCGACTCGGTGCGGCGCATGGCCTGGTCGAGCTCGGCCGGTTCGGCGAGCCCGCCGTGGCGGTACAGCTCGGCGTAGCCGCGGATGGTCGTGACCGGCGTGCGCAGCTCGTGCGACGCGTCGGCCACGAAGCGCCGCAGGCGCGCCTCGCTCGCCGAACGCTCGGCGAACGCGCCCTCGATGGTCGTGAGCATGGCGTTGAGCGCGTCGCCGAGCTCGCGCGCTTCGGTGCCCTCGGCTTCCGCCGGAACCCGTTCGGAGAGGTCGCCGGCCGCGATCGCACCCGCGGTCTTGGTCATCCGCTTGAGCGGACGCACGCCGAGGCGCAGCACCCAGAACACGACGACGCCGAGGATCCCGATCACGATGGCGATGGCCGCGAACAGCACCCACCGGAGCCGGCTCATCGTCACGTCGACGTCCTGGAGCGAGAGGCCGACGACGTTCGACCGCGCCGTCGGGTCCCGCGCAGCGCGAGCACGCGGTAGCGACCAGATCCCGAGGTGCTCGACACCGTGAACGCGTCGCCGGTAGCGCGCCGCAGCCAACGCTTCGACCGACCGTCACCTTCGGGCGCGCCCGCCTCGGCATGGTCACGTTGGGCTGCAGACACGACGTGGATCACGCCGTTCTGGATGCATGCGGCATACACCGACGTCGGACCGACTGCGACGTCGCCGCCCGCCGCGAAGGCCACGCCGACTGGCGGGAGCTGCGTCGCGGCCGACACCAGCTGCTGGTCGACCCGGTCGACCAGGTTGGCCTCGGTGGTGCGGGCGATGATGAACGCCACCGCGACCAGCACGAACGACACGACCACCATGCCGGCGATCAGTCGGGTGCGGAGCGACACCTACTTCTCCCGCAGGGCGTACCCGAATCCGCGCACCGTGTGGATGAGCCGCGGGTCGACGTTGTCGACCTTCTTGCGCAGGTAGCCGATGTAGGTCTCGACCACGCCGCCGTCACCACCGAAGTCGTACTGCCACACGTGATCGAGGATCTGCGGCTTCGACAGCACCCGTCCCTGGTTGGCGAGCAGGAAGCGCAAGAGGTTGTACTCGGTGGGCGACAACGGCACCTCGGCACTGGCGCGCCGCACGATGTGCGCGTCGTCGTCCATCTCGAGGTCGGCGCAGCGCAGCACCGCGCCGGCCCGCACGAGCCCGGATCGCCGCAGCACCGCGCTGATCCGCGCCACGAGCTCGTCGAGGCTGAACGGCTTCACCAGGTAGTCGTCGCCGCCGAGGGTGAGGCCGCGCACCTTGTCGTCGGTGGCGTCGCGCGCGGTGAGGAACAACACCGGCGTCTTCACACCGTCACTGCGCAGCCGACGGCACACCTCGAAGCCGTCGAGATCGGGCATCATCACGTCGAGGACGATCAGATCGGGCGACTGGTCCTCCACCACGTCGAGCGCGTCGCGGCCCGACGCCGCCGCGTGCACGTCGAAGCCCTCGTAGCGCAGCGCGGCCTCGAGCATCGACCGCAGGTTGTCCTCGTCGTCGACGAGCAGGAGCCGTTCACCTGCCATGACGCCCAGCGTCGCAGGTCGACTTGAGAACTGGCCTGTGAGCTGCCTGGGGAGCAGGCAGTCCGTCAGTGATCAGGTGATCAGGTGCGGATCACTTCGCGGTCACCGAGACCGTGTTCGACACCGGACCCGCGCCGATCGCGTTCACCGAGACCAACCGGTACCAGTACGTGGTGCCCGACTTGAGGCCGTTGTCGCTGTACGACGTGGCGCCCGCCGCCGGGTTCGCGAGCGAGGTGTACGTACCGTTCGCCGACGTCGCCCGGTGAGTCGGTAGCCGGTGATCGGGCTGCCGCCGTTCGCCGGCGCGGTCCACGAGAGCTTCGCCGCGCGCTTGGCCGTCGTGCCCTTGAGCACCGGCGCCGCCGGTACCTGCTTGGCCAGCGTCGTCGTGGTGGTCGTGGTCGTCGTGTGTCGTGGTCACCGGCGGCACCGATGCGCCCACGAAGTCGAGGAGGTTGGGCGAGCCCGCGCCGGCCGCGGTGACCTTGTTCGGGGTCGCTGCGTTCAGCAGTGCGGTGGTGACGGTCGCCGGCGACGAACCCTTGTTGTCACCGAGGTACAGCGCCGCGCTCCCGACCACGTGGGGCGTGGCCATCGACGTACCGCTGATGGTGTTGGTCGCGGTGTCGCTCGTGTTCCAGTCGGAGGTGATGCCCGAGCCCGGCGCGAACAGGTCGACGCAGGTGCCGAAGTTCGAGTACGACGCACGGGCGTCGGTGGAGGTGGTGGCGCCGACGGTGATCGCGCTCGGTGCGCGTGCCGGCGACGAGGTGCACGCGTCGGCGTTGCTGTTGCCCGCTGCCACTGCGTAGGTGACGCCTGACGCCACCGAGTTGGCGACCGCGGTGTCGACCGCACTCGACGCGCCGCCGCCGAGGCTCATGTTGGCGACCGCGTTGGCCGTGTGGTGGGCGGTGACCCAGTCGATGCCGGCGATGACTCCCGACCACGTGCCCGAGCCGCTGCAGTCGAGCACGCGGACGGCCACCAGCGACACCGACTTGGCGACGCCGTACTTCGTGCCGCCGATCGTGCCGGCGACGTGGGTGCCGTGACCGTTGCAGTCGACGCCGTTCTGACCGTCACCGACGGTGTCGGTACCGATCGACGCGCGCCCGCCGAAGTCGCTCACGGTGGGGCGGATACCGGTGTCGATGATGTACGCAGTCACACCCGCGCTCGTCGGACGACGAGGTGTACGAGTTGTCGAGCGGGAGATCGCGCTGGTCGATGCGGTCGAGGCCCCACGACGGTGTGGGCGATTCGGTGGCCGCCACACTGACGTAGCCGTCCTGCTCCACCGACGCGACGGCCGGGTCCTGACTCAGCTCGGCCGCCTGCGCCGCGGTCATCTGCGCGGTGTAGCCGGCGAGCGCCTTCGAGTAGGTGCGCACCACGTGCCCGCCGTGACGCGCGCTGCGAGCGACGACGCGGCCGCGCTGGATGCGGCCGGCACCGTGTGCAACGTGACGATGTACTGCGCGGGCACCGGGTCGGGCGTCGCCACGACTCCGTTGGAGTCGCCACCGCGACCACCTTGCTGTGCGACCGCCGACGACACTCCGGAGGGAAGTGCCAGCGCGACCAGACCGGCCGCGACCGCCACTGCAACTGCGAACCTGCGCACAGACCGCCCCTTCCGTCGTCCGCGCCTGACCTTCACCTGTCGACCACGGCGGGCGACGACTTGAGCGACTTCTCGATCAGGTCTCGATCAGCTTCTCGTCTTCGGCGGTCGTGACGAACCGCCAGATCAGGGCACCGATCGACGCCACCGATGATCGGGAACACGATGAACACCCACAGCTGCTCCCAGCCCCAGCTCTCCCCGAACAGGACGGTGGAGAAGCTCCGAGCCGGGTTGACCGACGTGTTGTCGATCGGGATCGTGACCATGTGGATCAGGGCCAGCATGAGGCCGATCGGGATGCCGGCGAAGCCCGCGATCGCCGACGACCGCGTCGTGCCCGCGATCACGAGAATGAACAGCGCGGTGAACACCACCTCGGTGATCACCACCGCCCAGAAGCCGAAATGCGATGGGGAGTGGTCGGCAAAACCGTTCGATGCTGCAGAGAAGAGCGCCTGGCGGTTGAACTTCTTGACCCCGCCGGTGCCGATGTTGTCACCGCTGTCGATGATCCCCCAGAGGATCACCGCGCCGAGGGCCGCGCCGACGATCTGACCGACGAGGTATGCGGGAACATCCTTGCCGTCGGTGCGCTTCAGCACCCACATGCCGATGGTGACGGCCGGGTTGATGTGACACCCGGAGATGTGGCCGAAGAGGTAGGCGGCGCACAGCAGGCTCAGCCCGAAGGCGAGCGCCACCCCGAGCATGCCGATGTTCACGCCGATGACGTAGTGCGAGAAGATCGCTGCACCCGGTCCGCCGAGGATCAGGATCATCGTGCCCGAGCAGCTCCGCCACCAGGATGCGTGCTGTTCTGCTCATGGTTCCTCCCAAGGGGTCGCTCGACTGCCTCGACCGCGGCGCCGGAGATCGTGTCACGGTTCGCCGAGAGGTGCACGGATGGTCCCCGGAACGCACATTTTCTGCGGCCGATGCCAACTTCGGGGCCGTTTCGGTGGCATCATGCACGCCCCTTCGCAACCCCCACGATCACCAGGAGCACGCAATGAACCGCAGAGAACTCGTCGCCGAACTTGCCGAGCGACTCGAGATCGACAAGCGCAGCGCCGACACCGGCCTGCAGGCCTTCGTCGACATCGTCACCGACACCGTCGTCGTCGGGCGAGGTCGTCGCGATCAGCGGGTTCGCCAAGTTCGCCCGGGTCGAGCGCGCCGCTCGCATGGGTCGCAACCCGCAGACGGGTGAGGCCATCCGCATCAAGGCGTCGCGTCGGGTGCGCGTCACGCCGCTGAAGGCGTTCAAGGACGCGGTGCTCACCGGCAAGCGTCCGGCCAAGAAGGCCCCCGCCAAGAAGACCGTGGCGAAGAAGGCTGCGCCCGCCAAGAAGGCCGTCGCCCGCAAGGCGCCCGCCAAGAAGGCGGCTCCGGCCAAGAAGGCAGTGGCGAAGAAGGCAGTCGCCCGCAAGGCGCCCGCCAAGAAGGCCGTGGCGAAGAAGACCACCCGCCGCTAGGACGAACACAGCACGACCACCGGTGTGGTGGGGGACGACACGATTCGTCCCCCACCCCATCGGTAAGACTGGAAGGGTGCGCCGCCGGGTCCTCCTCCTGCTACGGGTCTTGATTCTGGGCGGCGTCGTCGTCGGCCTGGCCAGCGCGACCGGCGCCGCGATCGGCACCGGGGTCGCCTCGGGCCACGACGCTTCCGGCACTGCCACCGCGCTCGCCCGCGCCGACTTCGCCGACGTCGCGGCACCGACCGCACTGTCGCGCGTGCCGCGATCAGCTGGGCCGCGATCACGACGTCCGCGGCGACGTCACGGCTGCGCTCGGCATCGCCCTCGCCCTCACGCTGAGCGGCGGGTGGTGGCTGACGCGTGAACGCGCCGCCCGCGCGCTGCACCGACGCCCCAGCACGACCCGGCGCACCCGCGCCCACCCATGGTGACCGCCACCGTCCACTTCTGACGCGCTGTCCGGTCCCCCGGCGCGCTCCGCCGGAAAGGGCACCATGACGCAAACCACGATGACGCGGCCGTACGCGCCGCGTTGCGCACCTTCCCACCCATCTCCGTCATCGCGCTGGTGGTCGTCGGCGTGCTCCTGTGCGCGGCGATGGCGTACGCGCTGCGCGATCCCGACGTCGTGCCGAGCGTGACCGTCGACAACCCGAGCGAGCTCGACGTCAACGTCAGCGTGCACCCGGCCGGCAACGACGGCAGTCTCATCCTCGCCACCGTCCCGCCCACCGGTTCGGCCACCAACCTCGACGTGCTCGACCAGGGCGACGACTGGGTCTTCACGTTCTCGTCGGGCGGCATCGACGGCGGCAGCCTCCGGGTGCCTCGCGGAAGCTGGCCGCCGATGGCTGGCGTGTGGCGGTCCCCGACTCGGTCATCCGCCGTCTGCAGGACGGCACGTTCGTTCCCGCCTACGTCAACTGACGTCTCTCCGTGACTGCACGCGACACGCTCGTCGCGCTGGGTGCGTCGCTCCTGGCGGCGGGACTGCTCGCGCGCCTGGGGCGGCGCATCGGACTGCCCACGATCCCGCTGTTCATGATCGCGGGGCTGCTGTTCGGACCCAACACCCCCGGCATCCAACTGGTCGATCATCCCGACGACTTCGCGCTGCTCGCCACGCTCGGTCTGATCATGTTGCTCTTCTACCTGGGCCTCGAGTTCTCGATCGGCGAGCTCACCTCGGGTGGACGCAGCCTCGCGTCGTCGGGCGCCATCTACCTCGGGCTCAACATCGGGGCCGGCCTCGCGTTCGGCTTCGCGCTCGGGTGGGGCTCGCGTGAGGCACTGGTGCTGGCCGGCGCCGTCGGCATCTCGTCGTCGGCGATCGTCACCAAGATCCTCGTCGAGATGCGGCGCCTGACCAACCGCGAGACACGACTCATCCTCGGCATCGTGGTGGTGGAGGACCTGTTCCTCGCCGTGTACCTCGCCGCGCTCCAACCGGTGCTCGACGAGTCGGCCACTGCGGGCGACGCCGCCTTCTCCTTCGCCAAGGCGCTCGGCTTCCTGGTGATCGTCGCGCTCATCGCGCGGTACGGCGCGTCGATGGTCGGACGCCTCATCGGCGCGGAACAGGACGAGCTCCTCACCGTCTGCTTCGTCGGCTTCGCCGTCCTCGTCGCGGGCATCGCCGAGGAGGTGCACGTGTCCGACGCGATCGGCGCGTTCATGGCCGGTCTCGTCATCGCCGAGACCACGGTCGCACCGCGCGTGCGCAAGCTCGTGCTCCCGCTGCGCGACACGTTCGCCGCGCTGTTCTTCTTCACCTTCGGACTCACCGTCGATCCCGGCGACGTGGCGTCGGTCGCGGGCCCCATCGCCATCGCGATCGCGATGACGGTGGTCGTGAACTTCGTCGCCGCGATCGTGGTGTCGCGTCGCTCAGGTCTCGGGCGGGTACCCGCCACCAACCTCGCCACCACGATCCTCGCCCGGGGCGAGTTCTCCCTGATCATCGCGGCGCTGGGGGCCGAGGCCGGCCTCGACGCCCGGGTCGTGCCGTTCGTGGCCGGCTACGTGTTGATCCTCGCCCTCGCGGCCCCGGTGCTCGCGGCCCAGTCCGCTCGGGTCGCCCGCTGCGTGCCCCGTCGCCTCGTGCCCGACCCCGGCTGAACCACCGGCTGCACCACTGGGCGCCCGCCGCGTCCGCGCCGCGGCGCGTGCCTTGCGCCGTTCCACGTCGCGCGTCCAGAGCGTGGCGTTGACGACCGCAGCCGACGTGATGAGCCGGCCGAGGAGATAGGCCCACAGCAACAACGCCAGCGCGAACCCGATGGCGCCGTACGTGTCGGTCTTGTGCTCGATCTGATTGGCGATCCAGTACACGGTGACGAGGTGGAGCACCTCGAGCCCGACGCCGAACACCACCGCGCCCGGGAGCAACGCGGTCCACGGCATGTCCGGCGCGCGCGGCATGTGCCAGCTCACGAAGATCCATGCCGCCACCGGGATCAGCACGAAGAGCACCGTCGCCAGCAGTCCGACGAGCAACGACGTGGTGCGCACCTTCCCGATCAGCGCCGAGATCGCCAACCCGACGGTCACCAGCAGCACGAGCGCGCCCGCAGCGCGGGTTGCGCTCTTGGGCTTGCCCGGGCTCGTGTGCCACACGAGGGCGTGCACGATGCGCAGCACCTTGAGCAGCGACCGGGTGGCGAGGAGGAGCGCGAACCCGGCAACGAAGAACGAGAGGATCCGCTGCCCGGTCGAGAGGTCGCCGACCCCCGCGAACGCCTTCGCCGCCAACCCGCCGATCCCCGCGTCGCGTGCCAGGCTGCCCGGATCCTCGCTCGCGGCGCTGGCCCCGAGGCCGAAGATCACGACGAGCAGGAACACGTACGGGATCATGAAGAGGAACACCCGGAACGCCACCGCGCCCGCGAGCACCCCTCCCCCGGCCGCGACGTCGCGCTCGAACGCACCCAGCGCGGTGTCGATGATCTTGGAGTTCGGACGCTTCTCCTCGAGCTGTTCGCGCGTCCGTTGGATGCGACTGACGGCCCGCGCCTGCTCCAGCTTCAGTCGCTCCATCCGCGACTGCGTGATCGCGGCGTCGGTGTCGTCTTCGGGCGGCCGTGCAGGCGTGTCGTCAGGAGGGCGGTGCGCGTCGGTCATCGGCCGCGGACCGCCTCGATGCGACCCTCGGCGACCGCCCGCTCGAGCGCGGCGTGGTCGGCCACGGTCTGGTCGGCGTAGCCGTGGGCGAACGACGCGATGGCGTGGTCGAACTGGTCGCCGCTGCCCAGGTAGCCCGCGATGGCGGCGGGATCACCCGATCGCGCGTGTGCCCGAGCCAGCGTCACGCCACACAGCATCGCGTAGCGGGTGAGCTCGTCCGGAGTGAGCAGGTCGATCGAGACCGATCCCTTCATGTCGCGCAGCTGCCGCACGTAGTAGTGGTTGCCGTACGGACCCTCGGCCCACCCGAGGAAGACGTCGCTGGCCGCCTGCATGAGTCGCTGCCCGGTCACGACCCGCTCCCCTTCGTGTCCGCACTCCGACGCCCCGGCATAGGGGGCGAGCACCGAGACCTCGGCTTCCTTGATCTGGAGGAACAGCGGCGCGTCGCCGTCGGCGTCCATCAGGAGCACGATGTGGCAGCGGGTTCCGACACTCCCGACACCGACCACCTTCCGCGCCGCGTCGACGACCCGGTAGCGGTCGAGCAGCGGACGACGGTCGCGCGCCAGCGACTCCCGGTACGCGGCGAACGCGTCACGCGGGACGTCGAAGCCGTGCTGGGTGTGCAGGATGAGGGGCGGATCCTCGATGATCCGCCGTTCCCCGTCGACGAGCTCGGTGAGCTTGGGCAGTGCAGCGAGGCTCGTGTGGTGACGGGCCCGTTCGAGCAGGTGTCCACCGTTTGGCAGCGACGGCATGTCCTGCCGGTTGGCCACCGCGAGCACCGCGTCGACGTCGACGCGGTCGTACCAGACGTCGAGCGGCGCCATGGCCGCCAGCTCCTGCATGCGCGTCCGGTAGCCGTGCGCCATGCTCGCGACCGCGACGTCGGCCTGCTCCGGCGCGAACGACGCGCCGCGTCCCGCGACCGCGACGCTGGCGGCGAGGCGCTTCACGTCCCACTCCCAGGGCGCCGGGAGCGTCTCGTCGAAGTCGTTCACGTCGAAGACGAGGTGGCGCTCGGGGGTGGCGAACACCCCGAAGTTGAGGAGGTGGGCGTCGCCGCAGGCCTGGACCCGCAGTCCGCTCGTCGGTGTGGACGCGAGGTCGTGGGCCATGACCTCGGCCGCGCCGCGCAGGAACGTGAACGGCGACACGAGCATCCGGCCGACGCGGATCGGCACCAGCTCGCGCACGCGGTGTCGGTGGCGCTCCTCGAGCAACGCGACCGGGTCAGGCCGGTCGGACGGCGCCTGCCAGCCCGCGTGCGACGAGCGCGGGGCGTCGACGCGCCGGGCCCGGCCGTCGGCCCGGCGTTCCTCGATCGTCCTCAGCTCCGGCACGACGAGTCCCCGTCCCGCGGCGCCGGCGCGGTCACTCGTAGTTCGCGGTCAACGCCCCGAGCGCCACCGACACCAGCATGCCGAGGGGCAGCGCGCCCCAGTAGGACACGTTGGAGTGGACGTTCCCGAGGAAGAGCATGAGCAGCCAGGTCGCAGGGAAGGTCCCCACGAGGAAGATCACGACGGCGAAGAACAGTCCTTTGATCACGTTGTCCCCTCTCGACGAGTGCGAGGGACAGCATGGACGACGGCCCGGCCCGCGACGCGGCAATCGCGGCCGAACGCACTTTCGCCGCCAAATCAGCGAACGGCCGCTCAGAGGTGGTCGAGCGCGGCGATGGCGGCCGCGGCGGCGGTGTCGGCGGCGAGCACCGCGTCGGCACCCATCTGCTCCAGCTTGGCCGCGGCTTCGGGGTGCTTCTCGAAGTAGGCGGTGATCGCCTCGAGGTTGGGGGTGTTGTCGAGGTTGCTCATCGCGAACACCTCGGCGTCGATCAGCCCGTCGGTCGAACGGTCGGAGATCGCACGGAACACCGACCACGGCACCCCGCGCTGCTCGCACGCGTGCGCGATCGCCGCGGTCTCCATGTCGAGCGCGACGACACCACGCTCGTACAGCGCCGCGAGCTCGTCGAGCTCGGTGATCAGCTCGTCGTTCGTCCACATGTGGCCGGCGTGGTCGGCGTCGCCGAGGCGAGTGGGGCGGTGCTCCCGCCCGCTCGGCCCGTGCACGACGACCTCGGGCAGCACGAGCGCGCCGATGGGCGCGTCGCCCACCCCCGCGCCGGCAATGCCGACGACGAGCACGTGGTCGACGTCGTAGCCGTCGAGCAGGCGTTCCACCGCGTCCGCCGCGTGGCGCGTGCCCATGCCGGTGACGATCCCGACGACGTCGCGCTCCCCCACCCGCCCGACGTGGACGATCTCGCCGTCGACGTCGGTCTCGACCAGGCCGAGGTCGCGGGTCAAGGGCGCGAGCTCCATGGGCATGGCGCACACGAAGGCGATCGGTCGTCCGGGCATGGCGGCATGCTGCCGCGTCGCCATCGGTCGCGCCAGCGCCGGACCGTGGTTGCCGACCATGCTGACCGACCGTGATTGACTGGCGCGATGGTGAAGTACTTCGCGGGCGGCTGGACCGTGCAGGAGCTCGCGGCGATCGAGCAGGAGCTCGACCGTCAGGGCGTGCAGTACACGATCGACGGCGACGACCTGCTCGTGCACGACGACCACGAAGAGCGCCGGGTCGACATGATCGTCGAGTCCATCACCGAGACCTGACCCCTCGTTTCGGCGCCGCTATCCTCATACGTGCAGGTCGAACGTGCGCAGGCCGGTCCGTGGCTCGCGGTCGTCCTGGCGCTCCTGACGACGGTCGGGACCGCGGGAGCCGCCGGGTCGTACGCCACTGCCGACGCCGCGTTGCGGACCCGGGTGCGCGACGACGACCTCACCGGCGGGGTGCTGTTCGTGGCGCGTGACGGTCGAGACCCTGCATCGTCTCGCGGTCGGCACGACCACCGCCCACACCGTCATGCCCGATCGCGTCGGCGAGCAAGTGGCTCACGTCGGCGACGTTGATGACGTTCGTCGACGAGGGGAAGCTCAGCCTCGACGACCCGGTGAGCGCGCACCTCCCCGCGTTCGACGGCGGGAAGGCGGGCATCACCGTGCGCGAGCTCCTGTCGCACACCACCGGGCTCCCGCCCGCGGGGTGCGAAGGCGATCCCGCGACGACGTTGCGCGCGTGCGTGGCGTCGATCGCGGCGGGCGGCGATCCGTCGTCGATCCCGGGCACGCAGTTCCACTACAGCGGCGTCGGCTTCGCGGTCGCCGGTCGGCTCGTCGAACGGCTCGCGGGCACGTCGTTCGAGCAGGCGTTCCAGGACCGCATCGCGAAGCCCCTCGGCATGACCCACACTCGCTTCGACGGCACGCGCCGCCCGTACTCGCGCAACCCGTCGCCGGCGGCGTCGGCCACGTCGACCGTCGACGACTACGCGCGCTTCCTGCGCATGCTCGCCGCCGGCGGCACCGCCGACGGGAAGCAGATCCTCTCCCCCGCCTCGGTGGCGGAGATCGAGAAGGACCAGGTCCGCGGCCTCGACACCCGCGCCGACGCCGCGGTGCAGATCACCGGCATCCCGACCTACGGCCTCGGCGTGTGGCGCGACGAGGTGGCCGCCGACGACTCCATCCAGGTCGTGAGCGGCAGCGGCGCGCTCGGCTTCTACCCGTGGATCGACCGGGTCCACGGGAACTACGGGATCGTCGGGGTCGACGACGAGCTCCACGGCGCCGAACACGCGGTGCCCGCCTCGCAACGCATCGCCCGCATGTCCTGGCAGGCGGCCGCTTGAGGCATCGCGTCGCCCGTCGGGGAGAATGCCGGGCATGACCTACTGCCTCGCCCTGCGCCTCGACGAGGGTCTCGTGTTCCTCGCCGACACCCGCACCAACGCCGGCGTCGACAACGTCAGCACGTACCGCAAGCTGCACGTGCTGCGACCCGCCCCCGACCGCGTCTTCGTGCTCGAGTCCGCGGGCAGCCTCGCGACCACGCAGGAGGTGCTCGACCGCATCCATCGCGACCTGGCCGAGCCAGGGCGAGAGCCTGGCGTCGGTCGACCACCTCTTCGAGGCGGCGCTGTACGTCGGTCGGCTGAGCCGCGAGGTGGCGGCCGATCACCGCGAGGCGATGCAGCAGGCGGGAGCCGACGGCACCGCCACCTTCATCCTCGGCGGTCGCGATCGGCGCGCGACGCGCCCGACATCCTCCTCGTCTACCCCGAGGGCAACTACATCCGGGCGTCGGACGACCGTCCGTTCCTGCAGATCGGCGAGAGCAAGTACGGCAAGTTCATGCTCGAGCTGGCGGTCGAGGCGCACGTCGACCTCTCGCAGGCGACCAAGATCGCGCTCGGCTCGATGATGAGCACCGACGCGGGCGAACCTCTCGGTCGGTCCGCCCTACGACCTCGCCATCCTCCGAACCGACGGCGGTGTCGCGCTCCAGGAGTTCCGGGTGGCCGAGGACTCGCCGCTGCTCGAGCGGCTGCGTGCGGTGTGGGAGCGCTATCTCCTGCGGGCGATCGCCGAGCTGCCGCCCATCACCGCCGGCGACTTCGAAGCGGTCGTCTCGACCGACTGAGAAACTCGCCGTCCCGGCTGAACGCCGGGACCCGCAGCGGCGAGTGATCACCGAATCGAGCAGACGGAGCCGTGAGGTGGTGAGGGGTGAGAGGGTCGGACGACTTCGACGCGTTCTTCCGGCGCGAGTACCACGCGCTGGTCGGACTCGCACTGGTGCTCACGGGTGATCGCGCCGCCGCCGAAGACCTCGCCCAGGATGCGCTGGTCGCCGCGCACCGCAAGTGGGATGACCTGGCCCACTACGACGACCCGGGCGTGTGGGTACGCCGTGTCGTCGCGAACCGGTCGGCCTCGGTGTGGCGTCGACGATCCCGCGAGCTGCGGGCGATGACGCGACTCCGCGCCCGTCCGGTCGAGGTCGTCGCCGCGCTCGACGCGCCCGACGACGAGTTCTGGGATGCAGTGCGCGCGCTGCCGACCCGTCAGGCGCAGTGCGTCGCACTCCGCTACCTCGAGGACCGCTCGGTCGAGGAGATCGCGGAGATCCTGGAGATCGCGCCCGGGACCGTGCGCGTGCACCTGCACGAGGCGCGCAAGACGCTCGCGGTCCGGCTCGGCGAGACCGACGAGGAGGAATCGTGAGCGTCGACGCGCGTGGGCGTGCCGCCGGCGCCGCCATGCGCGCTTCCGTCGACGCGGTTCGCGTACCCGACGCGACGGTGGTCGTGCGTCGTCGGGATCGTCGACGACGGACGTGCGCGCTCGGTCCTCGCGTTGGTGCTGGTCCTCGTCGTCGGAGTGGTCGCGGCGTCGTTGCTGCGTCGGGACGACGGGCGCGTCACCGTCGCGACGTCCGACCGTGGTGCGGCGGGCGTCGACGACCGGTACATCCCCGCGACCACGACCGCCCGGGGAGTGACGCGGATGCCGGTGACGCTGCCCGACGGTCGACCGTTCACGGTGAGCTACGGGGAACGTCTCCGTCTGGCGAGGCTCGGTTTCCGCTCGACCGTGGCCGCGACGCTGTCCCTCGGTGGCGACTTCCGGAACGTGCAGACGCGCACGCTGTCGGTGCTGCACACGACCGCCGCCGAGCGCTACCCGGGTCTGGCGCCGACCGCCACCTATCCCGATGCCGACGGCCGCCCGGTGCCCTACTACGTCGATCCGGCGGCGCCCGATCGTGGTGGCCTGGCGGTGCAGATCGGCCCCTGGCTGGTGGTCGTGCCCGATCTCGACGACCCGGCCAACCACCCCGATGACCACCTCACGCCGGAGCAGCTCGCGGTGTGGGCGCAGAACGTCGGCGGCTGGGTGGATGACGAAGGGTTCCCGGTCGTGTCGTCCACCGGTCGTGCGCTCACGCTGGATCAGTCGGCGAAGGGTGCCTTCGTCCTCGGACCGACGTCGAAGCACTCGGGGAGCGTGTCGGTGGGCGAACGCTGGTTGTGCGAAGGCCCCGGCACCGACACCACGACGCCGCGCCGATTCCCCGCGACGCCACCGGGCGCGGCGAAGGGCGCCGCGTGGTGCGATCGCGCCACCGGTCTCCACGTCACCGTCGTCGGACCGCAGCGGTTCGTCGACCGCGCCATCGCGGTCGTTTCGGATCGCGCCCTTCAGCGCCGCGAGTCGTGCGACCCAGCATCGTTCTCGTCGACACGCACCGTCGACGCGGGAACGACGATTCGACGGTGTCGTCGTGGCCGTAACAACACCGGCGCGCCGCTCGACCTACGGCGGCTGCGGCGGGGTCTTCGCGGGTCGCCCTGACGCAGGACGCGGGCGGCGCCCGAGGTGCTGTGGCTGAGTTGTGGCTCACACCGATCACGGTCCCCGAGGGAGAGTCGGTGCAGCCCGTGTCGGTGATCACCACGGAACCGACGTGTTCGGGATCAGCGGTCTGCCCCCTGGTCCCCGGTCGCTACGACGCGGTGCTGGCGCAGGACGTCAGCGACTTCCCCACCGCGGAGTCCGTCCCGGTCAGGGTCGTCGCGGCACCCGGTTGATCAGCTTGCCGATCAGATGGTGCGGGTGGGCTCCTTGGGCCGGAAGCGGTACAGCGTGAGATCGTCGTCGACGTCGTCGAACACGACCTCGAGCGGCATGCCGATCTCGACCGCGTCGGGCGCGACGTCGACCAACCGGGTCGGCATGCGCGGACCTTCGGCGAGCTCGACGTACGCGATCGTGTACGGCGCGTCGGCCTGGTACGCGGGTGTCGGCGCGCGGTGGACGATCGAGAACGTGTAGACGATCGCGTCACCGCTCACCGGCGACCAGGTTGCCGACGGCGATCCGCAGTTGCGGCACCGCTCGCTGGGCACGAACCGCAGCTGCCCGCACTCGTCGCACTGTTGCACCACGAGCTCGTGCCGGCGCAGCGCGTCCCAGAACGGCGCGTCGAGCGGCGTGATGTCGGGCCGGAACCCTTCGTAGGCCATCAATCCCTCCGCCGCATGGCCATCACGCCTTCCCGAGCACGGCGGCGTAGTGCGCCTGCGACACGCCGCCCACCCCGCAGTGGAACGCGAGCTCAGCACCGTCGACCTGGCGCGCCCCGGCCTCGCCCCGCAGCTGCTCGACCAGCTCGATCAGCGTGAACAGCGCGCAGCTCGCCGCGTGCGTGCCCGACAGGTAGCCGCCGTGCGTGTTGGTGGGCAGCCGCCCGTCGAGCGCGATGCCACCGTCGTCGACGAACGGTCCTCCCTCACCCTTGGCGCAGAACCCCGCGTCCTCGAGCTCGGTGACGACGCTGATGGTGAAGTGGTCGGACACACCCGCGACGTCGATGTCGTCGCGCGTGACGCCGGCGAGCCCGAACGCGGTGTCGGCCGCGAGGCGACCCGAGAACGACGTGAGCTCGGGCGCGGTGTTGGGATCGAGGTAGCCGTGTCCCTCACCCCATCCGAGCAGCACGACGGGCGTGTGCAGACGGGCGTCGTTCGCACGCGCGCGGCTCGTCACCACCACGCACCCGCCGCCCTGGTTCACCAGACAGCAGTCGAGGAGATGCAGCGGTTCGGCCATCATCCGTGACGCCAGCACCTCCTCCACCGTGAGCTCCCCGCGGTCGCGCATCACCGCGCGCGGGTGCAGCGTCGCCGAGTGCCGCTGCGCCACCGCGACCTCGGCGAGTTGCTCCGACGTGGTGCCGTACTCGTACATGTGCCGGCGGGCGACCATCGCGAAGTCGGCGACCCGCGTCGTGCCCATGACCGCTTCGAACGGGCTGCCGAGCTTGGCCATGTGCTCGACCGCGGCGTTGCGGTCGGCGGCGGTGTACCCCGCACCCGATCCGGCGGCCGCGGTCGGGATCACCACCACCTCGGCGAGCCCGTTGGCGACCGCGAGCGTGGCCAGGCCCACGCCCGCAGCCTGGCTCGCCGCGCCGACGCCGGTGTTGGCGTGGAACCGCAGCGGGTGACCCACCACGTCGGCGACCGCCGACGCCGGGAGCGCGTGGCGCACGCCGTAGCCCTCGGGCGCGGGACCGATCAGACCGTCGAGATCGCGGAGACCGAGGCCGGCGTCGGCCAGCGCACCCTCGACGCACTCCCACCAGAGGTCGGGTTGCTCACGGTCGGCGAGCTTGCCCTGCTCCGACACGTACACGCCTGCGATCGCGGCGTCGCTCAATCCGGCCATCACGAGGAACGTACCGGGTTCCGGCGCGCTGGTACCGTCTCGGCCCTGTGGCCAACCTCCGCGTCGAACGTCACGACCACGTCACCGTCTTCACGCTCGACCGTCCCGAGAAGAAGAACGCGTACGACGACGAGACCAAGGAAGCCATCGGCGACGCCATCCTCGCCTTCGACGCCGACCCCGACCAGTACGTCGGCATCGTCACCGGCGCCGGCGACGCGTTCTGCTCCGGCAACGACCTCTCGACGCCCACCGGCGGGCGCATCTCGACCGGGCACCGCCGCTTCCTGCTCTCCGACATGTTCGGGATCGGGGCGTCGAAGAAGCCGATGATCGCGGCGGTCAACGGTCTCGCCGTCGCCGGCGGCTGCGAGATCGCCATGGCGTGCGACTTCCGCATCGCCGCCGACACCGCGTGGTTCGGACTGATGGAGCCGAAGCGTGGGCTGGTCCCGGGCGCCGCGATCCAGCTGTTCCCCCGGATGCTCAACTACGGCGACGCCTCGTGGATGCTGCTGACCGCCGCCCGCGTGGAAGCGGCCGACGCGTTGCGCATCGGGCTCGTGCAGCAGGTCGTCCCCGCCGCCGAGCTCATGGACGTGGCGATGACGACCGCGCAGGACATGTGCGCGATGTCGCAGGTCTCGCTGCAGCTGATCAAGAGCGTCCTGCGCCAACAGCGCGACCGCGGGTTGGCCGAGTCGCTCGACTACGGCCTCGCGCTCAGCCGCCTCATGAACCTCGGTGACGACGTCGACGAGGGCATCGCCGCCTTCCGCGAGAAGCGCGACACCAACTTCTCGAACCGCTGGCCCGACCAGACCTGACTCCCCCGAGCGAACATCTCGAGGTTGACCGTCACCTGCGTACGCGAACCTTGAGATGCTCGGGAGTCTATGGGCGCTCTGGAAGCTTGTCGACGAGCTCGTACTTCTTCACCTTGCCCGACGCGGTGCGGGGCAGGTCGTCGACCGTCACCACGACGCGCGGGATCTTCTGGGGCGCGACGCCCTCGCCCTTGAGGAACTGCGCCAGGCCGGCGTCGTCGACCGCGGTCCCGCCGCGCACGATCACGAACGCGGCCGGCTCTTCGCCCAGGCGTGGATGCGGCGCGGCGACCACCGCGACGTCGCTGACGTCGGGATGCCGTCGCAACAGACCCTCGATCTCCTGCGCCGACAGCTTCTCGCCGCCTCGGTTGATGACGTCCTTGGTGCGGCCGGTCACCCGGATGCAGTTGCGGTCGTCGACCACGCCGAGGTCGCCGCTGCGGAACCAGCCGTCGGCGTCGAAGCCGTCGCGGTGTGCGCGGGGTCGAGGTAGCCGAGCACGCGCTGGGGTCCGCGAACGAGGAACTCGCCTTCGTTGCCGGGCTCGACGTCGCGGCCGTCGGCGTCCACCACCCGCACCTCGACGCCGGGCAGGATGCGACCGTCGGTGACGCAGCGCACGTCGGGGCCGTCGTCACCGAGCGACGCCGACACCGTCGGGCACTCGGTCATGCCGTAGGCGCGGCGAGGGCGGAACCCGAGGGCCTCGGCCCGCTCGACCACATCGAGCGGGATCGCGCTGCCGCCGAGGTTGTAGCCACACGAGAGCGGCAGCGCATCGAGCCCCGCCGCCTCCACCGCGTCGGCCAGCTCCTGGATGAACACCGTGGCGCCGCCGGTGTACGTCACGCCGTAGCGCTGCATGTCGTCGACGGCGCGCGCTGCGTCCCACCGCTCGCGCAGCACCACGGAGCACGCCGAGACCAGCGGCAACGTGACCGCCATCAGGAGGCCGGTGATGTGCGACACCGGCGCGGGCATGTACGCCGCGATCGCGGAACGTGTACGGCGTGGCGCGGTGGTGCCGGATCGGCACCGCGAGGAACCCGCGCGTGCTGACGACCGCGCCCTTGGCGCCCGACGTGGTCCCCGATGTGAAGCCCACGATCATCGGTGCGCCGGGGTCGATGGTCGGTTCGACGTGGGGCGTCGCCTGCATCGCGTCGTCCCAGGTGAGCCACCCGGTGGCCTCGCCCCGGACGACCACCCGCAGCTTCAGGTCGAGCCCGGCGGCCCGCGCGGCCGAGTCGAGCATGTCGACGTGGTCGTGACCCCGGAAGTCCTGCGGGCCGATCACGCAGACCGGCGTCACCGCCCGCATGATCGCGGCCAGCTCGTGCTCGCGGTAGATCGGGACGACCGGGACCGAGATCGCGCCGGCCGCCCACACGCCGTGCGCGACCGCGAGGGCCTCCCACCAGTTCGGCAGTTGCCAGACCACGGTGTCACCGGGACCGATGCCGTGCGCGTGCAGCAGGCCGGCCACCCGTCGGGCCGCGTCGGCGAGCTCGGCCCAGGTGATCTCGTGGGTGTCGTCGATGACCGCCACCGACGACCCGAGCTCGAACACGTTGCGCTCGAGCAGCCCGGGCACCACCGCGTCGGTGTGGAAGCCCGCGCTCCGGTAGCCCGCGAGCAAATCCTCGGGGATCGGCGCGGCGGCGTACTCCAACGTCATGTGGCGGACGCTACCTCTGCTCGGTGAGACTGCGACGATGGACCCTTCAATCGTGATCGGCGTGCAGGACCTGTTCGCCCAGTACGCCCACCGCATCGACGCTCGCGACTTCGACGCCTTCGGTGAGCTCTTCACCACCGACGCCGACTACTCGCTTGCCGGCAACGCGCAACAAGGCCGCGACGCGATCAAGGCCTTCCTCCGTGGCGTCATGACCAATCCGGGCGGTACGCACATCATCACCAACGTGAGCGTGCGTGACGGCGGCAACGGTCCCTGCACCGCGGTGGCCGACTACCTGCTCACCCGCCGCCCGGAAGCCGACGCTCCGTTCGCAGTGGTCGGCGTCGGCAAGTACGACGCCACGGTCGCGCTCGACGACGGCGCGTGGCGCTTCGCCCGCCTGGTGATCACTCCGCAGTGAGCACAGACACCTCAGAAGCGCTCTCCTTCGCCGAGCGGATCGCGCAGCTCGCCGAGGACGACGCCACCGCGCCGGTCCTGCGTGTGGTCGCGGTCGACGGCGCCGAGACCGTCGTGACGTGGCCCGAGCTGCACCGCCGCTCGACGCAGATCGCCCGCGCGCTGCAGGAGCGCGGCGCGTCCGAAGGCGGACGGGTCGCGGTCGCCCTGCGCAACTCCCCCGAGTTCGTGATGACGGTGCTGGCGGCGTGGAAGCTGGGCGCGGTGCCGGTGCCGGTGCGGTGGGACCTCCCCGACTGGGAGCGCGAGCGCGTGCTCGAGGTGATCGACGGCGTGAGCGTCGGCGTCGACGACCTCGCCTGGTTGGAGTCGACCCACGACCTCGACCCCACGCCGTTGCCGGCGGCGGTGTCACCGATGACCAACGGGATCTGCAGCAGCGGATCGACCGGCGCGGTCAAGGTCATCCTCATGGACAAGCCGGGGATCTTCGACGACATGACCGGCATGCCGTTCGCCACCACGTGGGCTCCGGTCGATCGCCCGCAGGTGGTGCTGGTGATGGCGCCGATGTACCACACCAACGGGTTCGCCACGCTGTTCAGCCTGCTCGCCGGCGACCACCTCGTGGTGCTGCAGAAGTTCGACGCCGCTCGCATCGTCGACCTCATCGAAGCCCACGGCGTCACGACGTTCACCGCGACCACGCTCATGCTGCAGCGCATCGCCGACCTGCCCGACATCGAGCAGCGCGACCTGTCGAGCCTGGTGTGGTTCCTGCAGGGCGCGGCGGTGATCTCGCCGTCGTTGGTGCAGCGCTGGATCGACCTCGTCGGCCCCGAGAAGGTGTACCAGTCGTACGGCATGACCGAGGGCATCGGTCTGTGCGCGATCCGCGGCGACGAGTGGCTCGCGCACCCGGGCAGCGTCGGGCGCGGCTTCCGCGGCACGGAGATCAAGATCCTCGACGAGGACGGCGCCGAGGTTCCCGCGGGCGAGATCGGTGAGATCTACATGCGCTCACCGAGCAGCGGGATGTTCCACTACATCGGCGGCGCACCGCTGCCGCCGCGCACGGTCGACGGCTTCTCCACCGGCGGCGACATCGGCTGGCTCGAACCCGAGGGCTACCTGCACATCGTCGACCGGCGCGTCGACATGATCATCACCGGCGGCGCCAACGTGTTCCCCGCGGAGGTGGAGACCGCGCTCATCGACCACCCCCAGATCGCCGACGTGGTGGTCGTCGGGCTCAAGGACGACGAGTGGGGTCGCCGCGTGCACGCGATCATCGAGGCCGCCGACCACGACCACCCGCCCTCAGAAGACGACGTGCGCGCGTTCGCCAAGGAACGCCTGGCCGCCTACAAGGTCCCGAAGTCGGTGGAGTTCGTCGACGCCATTCCGCGCACCGAGGCCACCAAGGTCAGCCGCGCCGCCCTCATCGACGCCCGCGGTGGTTGACCACGCTCTGCACGGGCTCAGCACTTGAACTGCTGCGTCGCCGATGTCCCCTTGAACGACCGATCGTCGGTGAGGTAGGTCGTCCGGTACGACCACGATCCCGGCAGGCAGCTGTGCTGCACGTAGGCGAACGAGTTCCCCGTCGAGCCCATCGTGTGGGCCGAGGCCAGTGTCTTCCAGTGCCCACCGTCGGCGGACGCCTGCAGCGTCAACGTCGCCGGTGCGCACGACGCGCTGTCGCCTTTGGCCCACGTCGTGGTCCAGATCATGGCCGGGTCCGTGCCGCTCTGGACGAGAGTGCCCCCTGGCGTGCCGGCACAGGACGGCGGCAACGTGGATGGGTTCGGGGGCGTCTCCGCCACCGCGTTCGTGTCGGCGAGGAGCGCGGGCGCGGCGAGTGCAGTCTTCGACCATGCGGCGATCGCCACCGTTGCGAGGGTGCGTGTTCTCACGTCGTCGTCCTTTCAGCAGGTGAATTGGGTCGGGTTGAAGACATCGGTACCGCCCTTGTACGTGAGGTCGTCGGTCGAGTACTGGCCCTGGTACCACCACGTTCCGGGAAGGCAGTCGTGCGTCACCGTCGCGCCGCCGAGCTCCCGCGTCGTGTGCGCGCTGGCGATCGTCTTCCAGTGCGTGTGGTCGAGGGATGCCTGCAGGCTCACCGTGCCCGGGCTGCAGACCACCGACCCCTTGTAGGAGGTCAGGGCCTGGACCCAGATCGTCGAGCCGGATCTCGTGGGTTGGTGGCTGAAATCGGTGGGGCCACCCGGGCACGTGCCTGCGGAAGCCGTGGCCAACGAGGCGGTCTCGGCGGCGGCCGGCGTCGGCGAGCCAGCGGGCAGCACGAGCGCCGCCGCACCGGCCTTCGACCAGAGCGTCACCGCGGTGGCGGCCAGGATTCGTGCGTTCATCGGTTCGGTCCTCCTTGTCGACCGTTGGGTTCGCCCACCCTCGCGGGCGACGGTCGCCACCGGATCTCGCCACGGTCGCAATCCGCCGGTAGCCGCGGTCTCAGAACGGTCGCAACGCCCACAAACCCGCCAACCGCGTGGTTACCCTCTGCCGATGGAGTTCCGGGTCCTCGGACCCCTGGAAGTCGATGGCGCGGACGACGCCACGTGGGCCGGGAGCCCTCGCGAACGGGTGGTGCTCAGTGCGCTGCTCCTCCAAGCCGGCGCGGTCGTGAGCGTCGACCGCCTGTCCGACGCGCTCTGGGGTGACACTCCACCCCGAACGGCGGCGAAGACCATCCAGAACTACGTGCTCCGACTGCGTAAACGGCTCGGCGCATCACTGATCGACACGCAGCCGCCCGGGTATCGGCTGGTCGACGTGGAGCAGTCGATCGACGCCCGCCGCTTCGAAGCCCTCGTGCTCTCGTCGCGCGACAGTCGAGCAACGTTGGCGACGCCGCCGGCGCGGCGTGCTCCCTCCGGGAGGCCCTGTGCCTCTGGCGGGGCACGCCCTTCACCGATCTCGCGGGGTGGAGTCTCGCGGAGCACGAGAGCACCCGACTCGCCGAGCTGCGCCTCACCGCCATCGAAGAGCTCGCCACCCTCGAGCTCGACCTCGGGCACCATACCGAGGAGATTGCGGAACTTGCCGCCATGGTGGATGCCGAGCCGCTCCGGGAGCGCCGCTGGCACCTCCTCATGGTGGCGCTGTACCGAACCGGTCGCCAGGCCGATGCACTGCGGACGTACCAACGGGCGCGCCAGGTGCTCGCACACGATCTCGGCATCGAGCCCGGTGTGGAACTGCGATCGCTCGAACGCGCGATCCTCGAGCAGGACCCGTCTCTCGACCTTCCGCTGTCGACGGAGAGGTCGTCGAGCCGTACGGGATCGAATGCGTCGCGCGAAGGCGTGGTGTTCCTGCTCGCGGTCGAAGCCGATGCTGCGACCGAGCGCCTGGACCGACTCGGCGACGACGCGGCCGAAGCGCTTCGGCGCGACGATCTCGAGTTGTTCCGCACCACCATCGCCGGGACCGACGGTCGCGAAGTCGGTCAAGGAAGCGGTGGCATGTTGGCGGCGTTCTCCAGCGCCGTCCAGGCGCTCCGCTGCGCGCTCGCGATGCGGAACGCGGTCGCCGAGCGCAACCGGACAAACGAAGAACCGATCGCGATCCGCATCGGGATGCACGTGGGCGAGCCCATCCACGACGCGGGCGAGTACGTCGGAACGCCAGTGGTCGTTGTGCGGCGCCTCTGCGAAACCGCTGCGCCGGGGCAGATCCTCGCGTCTGAGCTCGTTGCGGAGCTCGTGGATTCCCGCGGGCTCTTCGCGTTCGACACCGTCGGCGCCCTCGGCATCAAGGGCTTCCGAGAACCGGTGTTGACGGTGGAGCTGCTCGACGAGGCGCCGTCCGGTGCCCGCGCGCCGCACACCCGCGCGTCCGCCGTACAAGGGCCTGGCGTCCTACCAGCCGTCCGACAGCGAGATCTTCTTCGGCCGCGAGGTCGTCGTCGCCGGCCTGCTGGAGCGACTGCAGGGAACGCGACTGCTCGCGGTCGTCGGCCCCTCCGGCAGCGGGAAGTCGTCGGTGATCCGGGCGGGCCTGCTGCCGGCCATCGACCATGGCGATCTCCCGGGCACGAGCGCGACGACCACCGTGTTGATGACACCCGGCGCTCGTCCGCTGTCCACGCTTGCCGCGACGTTCGCGGCCACCGACACGTCGGCGTTGTTGCGGTGCGCTCGAGCGCGACGCGCGCGCCCTCGATCTCGCCGCTGCGCGCCCTCGTCGCCACGACCCCGGGACTCAGCCGAGTGGTCGTCGTCATCGACCAGTTCGAAGAGCTGTTCACGTTGTGTGACGACACGGTCGAACGGCAGCGCTTCGTTGACACGCTGGTCACCGCGGCCTGCACGGCAAGCGGTCCCGTGACGATCGTGCTCACGGCTTCGCGCCGACTTCTTCGGCCACTGCGGCGCGTACTCCGATCTGGGCCAGCTCCTCGAACGGGGCACTGCGCTGCTCTGCCACATGGAAGCCGACGACCTTCGTGCCGCAATCGAGGGTCCGGCACTGGCCGCCGGTCTGCGCCTGGAGCCCGGGCTCCCGGAGCTCATGACCAGCGATGTCGTCGACGAGCCGGGCGCGCTTCCACTGCTGTCGCACGCATTGCTCGAGACCTGGAAGCGCCGCCGACGTCGAACCCTCACCGTGGACGGGTACGTCGCCGCCGGCGGGGCACACGGCGCGATCGCGCAGACCGCCGAGTCCGTCTACGGAGCACTCGACACCAACCAGCAACTCCTGGTCCGGAGCATCTTCCTTCGCCTCACCGAGCTCGGCGAGGGCACCGAGGACACCCGACGGCGCGCGACGCTCGGCGAACTGCGTTCTGCCTCGACGGATGCCGAAGACCTCGATGCCGCGCTCCGCGTGCTCGCCGATGCCCGACTGGTCACGGTCGAACAGGACACGGTGCAGGTCGCGCACGAAGCACTGATACACGAATGGCCGCGCTTGCGTACCTGGCTCGACGAGGACCACGACGGGCTGCGGGTCCACCGTCACCTCACGCATGCCGCCGACGACTGGTCGTCCCTCGACCGCGATCCGGCCGAGCTCTACCGTGGCCCCCGGCTCTCCACCGCAGTCGAATGGGCCGATCACGGCGGAGCGTCACTCCTCAACGGACAGCGAGACCGAGTTCCTGAGCGCGAGCAAACATCTCCGCGACGACGAAGAGCACCAGGAAGCCCGGCACGTCCGCCGACTCCGCCACCTCCTGGCGGGCGTGGCGTTCGCACTCGTGATCACGCTCGTCGCTAGCGCACTGGCGTTCGCAGAACGCAACCGCGCCGACAACGCGGCGACCCGCCGACGCTGCGACCATCTCGGCCGAGATCGATCGGATGGTGAGTGACGTTCCGACGATGGCGACCCGTGACCGCCGATTGGCTGCGCTCCTCGCGGTCGAGGCGAGCCGTCGCGATCCCGGAGCCGACACTCATGGCGCGCTCCTCACCGCGGTCGCCAACGAGCCCCGTCTCCGGGTGACGCTCGACGGCGGCCGGCCCGGCTACTACGGCGTCGCCGTCTTCCCCGACGGTCACCGGATCGCAGTGATGGGGCGCGGCGGTGCCGACGTGTGGAACCTCTCGACGCGCAGTCGGGTCGGTACCTTCGTCGAGCACGGCGCCACGGCCATCGCGGTCAGTGCCGATGGATCGTTGCTCGCAAGCGGAAGCGGGCTCGGCACGGTCACCATCCGCACGCGGACACCTTGAAACGCCGTGGCCCGATGATCCGGGTCAGCGCGCGGGTCAGCGATCTCTCGTTCTCACCTGATGGCACCACCCTCGCAGTGACCGTCGGCGTCGTCGGCGACTCGAAGGCAACCGCCCCGATTCGCTCGCAGCTCTGGAACGTGCGCACGCGTCGGCCGACCGGCGTGACGCTCGATGGCCACACCGGCGTGGTGAGCCAAGTCGCGTACAGCCCCGATGGCACGGTGCTCGCCACCGGAGGCAACGACGGTACCGTCCTGCTGCGCGATCCGATGACGGGGACGCCGGTCCGCGCACCGCTCCCAGGTCTTCGCCCCGGTCAATGACCTCGTGTTCTCGTCTGACGGCACGCAACTCGGCGTCGGCACGCTCGGGAACAGCGGCTACCTGTTCGACGTCGCCACCGGCACCCAGGTGCTGTCGAGGACGAGCGGCACCGGGGGCAGCACGTACGTCGGGTTCAGGGCGGACGGCACACAGTTCGTCGCCGGATCCAATCGACTCACGATCACGAACATCGCCGACGGCACCCCCGTGACTCCCGAGATCGACACCCAGCACGAACCCGCGCTCATCGCCGATCTCGCCGGCATCGGTCTGGTGCTCACCGGTTTCGACGGGACCTTGACGGTGTGGGATCCCAGTGGATGGTCGGCGATGGCACGGGTGCTTCCCGGCTCGCAGCACACGGCCGCGTACTCCAGCCCCGATGGCTCGTTGATCGCGACGTCGGGAACGGTTGACACCGTGGACGTGTACCAAAGGGTCGATCGCGCCCCGGTTGCGACCCTGTCGATCGGCCCCGCCGGCAACCGCGACTACTTCGAAGCCGCGACGCCGGCCGCGTTCAGCGCGGACAACCGTTTGATCGCGATCGGGAACCGCGAAGGTGACGTGCAGTGGTTCGACACCCGCACCTTCCAGCCGCGTACTGCTCCCGTCCGGGTCAGTGACAAGGGCGGCGCCCTCGCGTTGACGTTCAGTCCCGACGGCCGCTCCCTCGTGGCGGTCGTCGCCGAGGACGGCGAGAACGGCGTGCACGTCGTCGACCTCGCCACGCGCGGAGTGAGGTCGTTGGATCCTCCGATGGCCTTCGCGATCAGCGCCAGCTTCCGACCCGACGGAAGAGGACTCGCGGTCTCGTCGGCAATCGGAGGGGGCGCCGTCTACCCGATCGTCGATGGGCGCATCGGAACGGGGCGGATGCTCCACTCGTTCGGCCCGAAGCTCGAGTCGCTCTCGTACAGTCCCGACGGCAAGCTCCTCGCCATCGGCAGTCAGGACAGCTCGATCAGGTTCCTCGACGCGACCACACACCGCCCGCTCGGCGGTCGCGTGGCGAGCAGCGGTTCACTCGTCGCCGCGGTCGAGTTCAGCAGTGACTCGCACTACCTCGCCACGCTGACGCTCGACGGACGAAATCAGCTGTTCGACGTCCGCGACCGCACCGCGATCGGGCCGCCGTTCTCGAGTACGGGTGTCGGTGCCTTCCCGAGCCCGTCGACACTGGTGCTGCCAGGAACCGTGGGTTCAGCGCTCTGGGACCTGCGGGCAACGACGTTGCGGCGTGCGGCATGCGACGTGGCAGGGCGCAACCTCACCCGAGCGGAATGGCATCGCTATCTGCGAGCCGCCGGCGACTACCGGAAGACCTGTCGCGTGTGATGGTCGCCGGCGCTCAGTGGTTGGTGTAGTCGATGTTGCCGGCGCCCTTGACGCCCACCGCGAAGCAGAAGCAGTGGATCGGCTCGTCACCGATCGTGCGGAGGCTGTGCACCTGGTCCGGCGGGATGTAGATCAGGTCGCCGGGCGCGACGTCGCGTTGTTCGTCACCGATGATCATGGTGCCCACGCCCGTCATCACGAAGTAGAACTCGTGCGTCGGGTGGGTGTGCGGGAACACCTCGCCGCCCACCGCGACCTCGAACTCGTTGGCGAGCTCCAGGTAGCCGCCGTCGGTGATCGCCTTCATCTCCTCGGGCTTGATGAGCCACCACACCGGCACGGTGCCGTTGTGCTCGACCTCCGGCTCCACCGTCACCACGTTGCGGACGTCCACTGCGCTGCTCCCGTCACTCTGCTCGTAGGACTTCGAAGACGATGCCGCCGACCTCGGCGAAGAAGAAGCGGATCGATCCACCATCGTGCCATTCCGTGACCTGCACGTCGGTGCACGGGATGTCGCGTTCGACGCAGCGCGCGTGCGCGCGCTCGAGCTCACGCGTTCCGATGGCGACGCCCCACACCTTCGGCTCGTCGCCCTGGAAGATCTGGAACTGGCGGCTGCTCGGATCTCCCGCGATGAAGCCGCCCATCGCCTGCGACGGGCCGCGGAACGCCATGATGCTCTCCATGGTGAGCGCGCCGTCGGCTGCGCGCGCTGGGCCGCGCACCTCCGCCGGCGCCTCGTAGCCGTCGAGCGACCCGAGCGGCCATCCCGCGGGGATGTCGACCACCTCGCGGAGGAACCGATCGACGGCCGCGGGGTCGGGCGACACGATCTTCACGTGGTTGACGCGATCCACTGGTCCCTCCTCGACGGCCATCTTGTCGACGGCTCGTGGCGGCGACGATAGGTTCCCGACGGTGACCGCACCACCCGTGCTCGACGTCGATCTCACCGGACACGACCTCTACCGCGGCGGTTTCCCGCACGACCTCTTCGGCGAGCTCCGCGACGAGCACCCGGTCTGGCGCCACCCGCACACCGACGCTCACGCGCAGCCCAGAGGGGATGGAGTTCTGGGTCGTGCTCGGCCACCCGGAGCTGCAGGCGCTCGCACGCGACTGGCGCACCTTCAGCTCGCTCGACGGCGCCAGCATCTCGCCCACCGGCGACGAGCAACGCGGCCACACGCTGGTGTCGGCCGACCCACCGAACCACTCCCGCATGCGCAAGCTCATCAGCTCGGGCTTCACGCCGCGGATGATCAAACGCCTCGACGAGCAGATCGAGGCGCGCACCACCCGCGTGCTCGACGCCGCCGCCGAGGCCGGGCACCTGCAACTTCGTGCAGGACGTCGCGTACCAGCTCCCGATGCACGTGATCGCCGACATCCTCGGCATCCCCGAGGCCGATCGCCCCGCCGTGTTCACCTGGACCGACACGATCATGGCGGCTCCCGATCCGGACGCCGGCATCTCGAACGACGACTGGTTCCTCGCCGGTGCTCAGCTCTACGAGTACGCCCGCGAGCTGGGCGAGGACAAGCGGCGCCGGCCCACCGACGACGTCTGGAGCATCCTCACCGCGGCCGAGGTCGAAGGGGACGACGGCGAGGTCTGGCGGCTCAGCGCATCGGAGCTCGACCAGTTCTTCCTCATCCTCACCATCGCCGGTTCGGAGACCACGCGCTCGGCGATCTCGGGCGGCGCTCGTCGCCTTCCGCGACCACCCCGACCAGTGGGAGCGGGTGCAGCGCGATCCGGTCGGTGCTGGGCACTGCGGTGGAGGAGATCCTGCGCTTCACGTCGCCGGTCGCGTGCTTCGCCCGCACGGCCACCGAGGACATCGAACTGGGCGGCCAACAGATCGCGGCCGGCGACCGGGTGAGCATGTGGTTCCCGGCCGCCAACCGCGACCCGAGGGTGTTCGAGCGGCCGGACGAGTTCGACATCACCCGCGAGCACAACCCTCAGGTCTCCTTCGGTGGCGGCGGCGCCCACTTCTGCCTGGGCGCGCACCTGGCCCGCAACGAGATCCGCACGATGATCGGCGAGATCGCCACCCGCTTCCCCGACGTCGCGATCGTCGGCGAACCGTCGTACATCGTCGCCGCGCCCGAGCAGACGATCGCGGTGTCGCTGCGCGAGCTGCCGGTGCGCCTCGCGGGGTAGACCAGACCCATGAGCCAGCTCTCGGAAGACCCTCGCTTCGCCGCGTTGCTCGAGGCCACCGCGCGCGTCACTGCGCCGGGCATGCCGTTCGAGATCGTCGACGAGGACGTGCTCGGCCAGCAGCTCCCCGTGTTCGCCAACCGGGCCCACTCGATGCGCGAGATCCTCGTCGGCGCCGAGCGCTTCGGGCACCGTGACTGCTACGTGTTCGGCGACGGCTTCCGCTTGGCCTTCGACGAGCTCGTGCCCCACGTCGCGTCGCTCGCGGTCGCGCTGCGCGACGAGCACGGCATCGGCGCGGGCGACCGCGTCGCGGTGTGCGCGGCCAACTGTCGCGAATGGATCATGACGTTCTGGGCCGTCGCCGCCCTCGACGCGGTGCTCGTCGCGATGAACGGCTGGTGGACGGGCGCCGAGATGAGCAACGCGCTCGAGCTCACCGATCCGAAGCTGCTGGTCATGGACGAGAAGCGACGGGCGCGCCTCGACGTCGACCCCGACGTGCCCGTGTTGCTCACCGAACACGACTTCGTCGGGCTCTTCGACAACCCGGCCGCCGAGCTCCCCGACGTGCCCATCGCCGAGGACGACCCGTTCATCCTGATCTTCACCAGCGGCACGACCGGTCGCCCCAAGGCGGCAGTGCTGTCGCACCGGTCGGTGATCTCGTACCTGATGGAGCAGTCGTTCATCGGCGGGCGCGGCATGGCCATGGCGGGGGTGCCGTCCGGGGCCGCGGTCGCGCCGCCTTCCGACTCGCCGAACGCACCGCCCCCCACCGTCCGCCTCGCGCCGTACCCGCTGTTCCACGTGTCGGGCATGTCGATGGCCGTGTCGACGGTGATGTCGGGCAGTCCCACGGTGTGGCCGCTCGGCCGCTTCGATCCCGCCACCGTCCTGCGGCTCACCCGCGAGGAGGGCATCTCGGTGTGGGGCGGCGGCACCACCCACATCGTGCGGCTGCTGCAGCACCCCGACATCGAGACCATCGACGCGTCGAAGGTCAGCAGCATCGGCATCGGTGGCTCCGCGACCCCTCCGGACGTGGTCCGCCAGATCGAGGAGCGCTTCCCGCACCTCGAGAGCTCGGTGTCGACGGGCTACGGCTCCACCGAGACCGGCCTCATCAGCTGGGCGCCGGGCTGGATGCTGAAGGCCGCGCCCGACTGCGTGGGCCCGCTCATGCCGACGTCGCAGGCGCGCATCACCGACGACGACGGCACCGAGCTCCCGCCCGGCGCCGAGGGCAACATCGAAGCCCGCAGCTGGATGTCGATGCTCGGGTACTGGCACAACGACGACGCCAACGCCGAGACCGTGCGCCCCGGTCGCTGGATCCGCACCGGCGACTTCGGTCGCTTCGAGGACGGCATCCTCTTCATCGCGTCGCGGAAGCGCGACCTGATCATCCGCGGCGGCGAGAACATCTACCCGTTCGAGATCGAACACCGGCTCGACGAGCACGACGAGGTGGTCGAGGCCGCGGTGTACGGCGTCGACGATCCCGACCTTCGGACAGGTCGTGAAGGCGGTCGTGGTGGTCGCACCCGGCAGCCCCCTCACCGCCGAAGAGGTGCGCGCCTTCTGCGCGCTCACGCTCGCGTCGTACAAGGTGCCCGAGCAGGTCGAGCTCCGCACCGAGCCCCTGCCGCGCACCGCCAACGGCAAGGTGATGAAGCAGGTCCTCGCCGGCCAGGCCGAGAACACCTTCATCGAGGAGTGACGGACGGTGGATCCCGACGAGGCAACCCGACTGGACGTCGCGCAACTGCACGGCCCGATCGGCGACGACGGCATCCCCGCGGCTGATCTCGAAGCCGTTCGCCGCCTCGCCCGCGCGTACGCATTCGGCATCGACCACCGCGACGAAGCGCTCGTGCAGAGCCTCTTCACCGACGACGCGGTCGTCGCCGGCACGCTCGGCATGTCGCCCGGCAGTCGGAGTACGTCCCGAAGCTGATCGCCGGCGCATCCGAGTACGCCGCGACGCAGCACAACATCACCAACCAGTACGTCGCCCGAGCGCTCGACGAACCCACCGACCTGGTCGTGCACAGCTACGCGGTCGCATTGCACTTCGACGCCAACGGCACCGACCTCGCGATGGGCGTCGAGTACCGCGACCGCGCCCGCCACAGCGCCCGCGGCTGGCTGATCTCGCACCGCAACACCGTCGCCCTCTGGCGTCGACCCGGCTGACGAAATCTGGTTGAACTCGCAAGCACTACGGTGGGCGCATGCGCATCGCGGTGATCACCGGCACCACCCGTGAAGGTCGCTTCAGCGGCCTCGTCGCCGAGTGGATCAGCGGACACCTGGCCGAGCATCCGGAGTTCGACCTCGAGGGGATCGACCTGCGCGACCACCTGCTCCCCTTCTTCGACGGCATGGCGCCGGCTCGCACCGGGCGCGACTACCCGCGCGACGACGTCGCTGCGCTCGGCAACGCCATCGACCGCGCCGACGGCTTCGTCGTGCTCACCGGCGAGTACAACCACGGCTACCCGGCCGTCCTCAAGAACGCGATGGACTGGACGTTCGTCGAGTGGCGGCACAAGCCGATCACGTTCGTCGGTTGGGGCAACGTGGGCGGCGCGTGGGCGATCGAGCAGCTGCGGCAGGTCGCGGTGGAGTTCGAGATGGCGCCACTGCGTCACGCGGTCCACATCCTCCCCGAGACCATGATCGCGGTGCGTCAGGCCGGCGACGACGCCGACGTCTCGCTCCTCGCGCCGCTCGAGCCGAAGCTCGAGCTCATGATCGACGACCTGCTCTGGTGGACCAAGGCGCTCACGCCCGCACGGGAGCGCGACGACGCCTAACGTCGACGCCATGGTCGATCCCAAGCCCGAACGCGACGACACACCGCAGACGCCGCACACGCCCGACGGTCCGCACGAGATCGAGGACTACGCCGCGCAGGAGTTGGAGATCCCCGCCGACGAGGGCGACGAGGCCTGAACCTAACTGCCCTTCCGGTGACGACGCAGACGCGCCGGCGCCGCGCCGCACCACCTCACCCGGCAGCTCCTTCGACGAGCTGCAACCGAGCAGGGCCGAAAGGTGGCCGGGCAACCCGCCCACGTATCGTTGGACTCCGTGGTCGGCGTAAGCGGTGCGCAGGTAGCCGCCGTAGTGCGCCGCGACCGTGCGTTTCTCGCCCAGCTCCATGCGCGACTCGAGCCACTCCTGCTCGAGGTATCCGGCCCGGCGCTGGGCCAGCGCGGCCAGCACCCACGCTGGGATCGGCGCCTCGTAGCGATCACGGAGATAGGTGAGTGGCAGGACGAGCAGCGGTTCGACGACCAGTTCACGCGCCCGTGCGACCACCGCGTCCCAGTCGAACGACTGGTCGCGCATCAACAACATCGAGTCGGTGACCCAGCGGATCGGCGCGATGAGGTTGGCGCGGATCCCGTGCACGCACGCGACGACGAGCTCGTCGTGGGCTGAGAGCGCTGACAGCGAGCGGCCACCGAGCTCCAACGGCCTCTTCGACGACCACAAGCCGCGGTCGGCACCGGGCCAGCACGACGCGAAGGTGGCGTGCCAGTGCAGGTCGATGTCGAAGCCCTCGGGCCCGCGCAGCCCGGTGCTGTGACGGATCCGCCGGAACGCCTCCGACATCTCGCCCCTGAGCATCGACGGCGGCACCCCTCCCGCGTCGGGCTGCCAGCCGCGGTCGAGCAGGACGCGCAGGGCGTCGACAGCGCGGTCCTCCGGCACGAGGAGGTCGAGGTCGTCCATCGGTCGAGCGCCCATGGTCGGGTACGCGAGCACCCCGAGCGGCGCGCCCTTCAGCGTGATCACATCGATACCAGCCGCCTGCAGCGCGTCGACCGCCGGCACCGTGCGGTGCACCAAGAGTTGGTTCTCGTACCAACTGCGGCGGAGGATCCCACGGAGGTGCGCCGACCACTCACTGGTGATTCCGAGTGCGTCGAAGCGCGTGGCGATCAGCGGCAAGATCCGGTAGGAACCGGCGTCGACGTCGTCGAAATCGGTGGTCGCAACCCATCGGTCGAACGCCGCCACCGCACGGTCCGGCCGGTCGAGCGCGGCCGTGAGCACGAGCTCCTGGACCTCGGTGGGACGCCAGGTCCCCGGCGTCATCGTCATCCGGACCGCCGGCACCGCCGACGCTTCGACCGTCACGCTCGACCCTCCGCGGCCCGCCGCCGTTCGAGCATGTCCTTGACCACGCCGGGCCATTGCAGGCGATCGCCACGACCGGTGTTCGTCGCATGGATCCGCCGCCGCACGAGCTCGGCGTCAACGTGGTCCACGCGGAATCCGGCCGCGAGGGCTCGGTCGTACCAGTCGAGGAACTCACCCATGTGGACGTCTTCGCGGAACGGACCGACACGCTCCGCGACGTACGCAGCGCATCAAGCAGCGCGCTCGCTATCCGTCCGGTCGGCGATGGGCCTTGGCGCTCGTGGAGCTCGAGGTCGTCGAGCTCGGGGCTCACGAACTGGTCGACACCGGCGAACACGATGTCGAGCTCTGGCCGGGATTCGAACAGTGCCAACTGTCGAGCCAGCTTCGTCGGCTCCCACAGGTCGTCGGCGTCGAGGAGCGCGATGAACTCCCCGCTCGTTGCGGAGATCCCCGCGTTGCGTGTCGCGCCGATCCCCGCGTGCGCACGACGCAGCACTCGTACCGGCGCACCGAAGCGGCTCGCGGTCATGACGGTCGCGTCGGTCGATCCGTCGTCGACGACGAGGATCTCGGACACCTTGTGCGTCTGGTCGAGCACGCTGCGAATCGCCTCGCGGAGGTACTTCACCGAGTTGTACGCGGGGATCACGACGCTGACCGTCGGCTGGTCGGGTTCGCTCACGTCCCACACCCGCCAGGGAGCCAGGTCGCCGGTGATACCGGCCGCGCGACGACGATCGAGCGACCGCTTCAGCACTGCCAGCATGTATCCCGGCATGGCCCCGTCTTCGTCACGCTGTCATGTTGGCGTCGTGCAGCCGGTAGACGAGCGTGATGTCGGGGAGGATCGCGGTGTCGAGCTGTGCCTCCCGCGCGGCATGAACCAGTCGACGTCCTCGCTGTAGCGGAGCTCCTCGTCGAAGCCACCGATGCGCTCGAACGCGCGGCGTCGGAAGACGCCACTCCCGAGGTGCACGTGGCTCAGTGTCTTGAGCGCCAGGTCTTCGTACTCGATGTCGGGCACCTCGCCACCGTCGAGTGCGACGTACTGGATGCGCCCGAGCACCGCGTCGAGATCGGGCTCGGCCTCGAGCCGTGCGAGCTGCGTGGCGAGCTTGCCTTCGGGCCAGAGATCGTCGGCGTCGCAGAAGGCGATGAGGTCGCCGGCGGCGCGCCGAGGCCCGCGTTGCGCGCCGCCGACGGGCCCTGGTTCTCCTGCCGCAGCGCGATCACGCGATCGCCAAGCGACGCGATGACCTCGGGGGTGTCGTCGGCAGAACCGTCGTCGACGACGATGATCTCGATGTCGTCGTGGCGCTGCGCATCGATGCTCGCGACCGCCTCCGGCAGGTAACGGCCCATGTCGAACACGGGGATCACCACACTGATCCGACCCTCGACCACGTCGGTCACGAGTCGATCAGCTCCGTGATGGTCCGCACCACGCCGTCGAGGTCGGTGCCCGCTTCCAACCGGTAACAGGGCAACGAGCGCACGAGCGCGCCGAGCTTCGTGACGACCTCCCGTGCGTAGCCGGGGAGGTGGAACGACGTGGTGGGCGCCAGCACACGCAGCGCCGCTGCGGCCGAGCCCGGTACGAGCCTCGAGCCACGCTCGCCGGTGACGTGGGGCATGACCATCGCGCAAAGCCGCAGGCTGCCGACGATGCGATCACCGCGGTGCTCGTTGAGCCGCACGATGGCCTTCTGTTCGTCAAGTCGATCTGCATTCGCGACGAGCGGCGCCAGCGACGGAAACCGTTCGAGGTTCTCCGGTTCGAGCTTCACAGTCGAGTAAAGGCTGTGCGCGGTCGCGGTCGCGACGTCGACCACGAGGTAGTCGTCGGCCACGTATTCCATGCCGGCTTCGAGACACGCGAGCGTCGTCGTCGACTTGCCGGCACCGCTGTTGCCGACGACGAGCACGCCAACACCGTTCCAGCCGACCGCGCCCCCGTGCACCGGTTGCAACGATGTCGGTGCCGCCCACCAGTGGAGCATCGTCCGAAGCGGTGTCTCCCACCAGGGCACGATCTCGGGAGCCGCGACCCAGTAGAGGCCCGTGCGGCGTTCCGCGTCGTAGACATTGAGGATGTCGACCCCGGGCGCGAACGCGTGCGTATCCGGTCATCGTTGAAGCCGACGATGGATCCCTTCGGTCCGTAGTCGTCGGGACCCCATGCGGGCGCAGGCATCCGTACGTCGGTCGTGAGGCTGTCGAAGAACGACACGGTGAGCGCAACCTCGCCCGCGGCGTCGGTCGCCCTGGAGTGCTCGATCGAAGGGAGCAGCAGCGGCTCGAGGGCCGCCCCGGCGAAGCGAAGCCGAATGTGAGCACCGGCGACGACGAGGTCGTGCTCCCGAACACCGACGTTTGCGACCCGCACGGTCGAACGCTTCCGTGGCGTCGTCGAAGAAACGGACGGCTTCGATGCGCCGGGCGGGCCCGAGCTGTGCGTCCTCGCCTACCGTCATTCGGTGTCGCGGGGCGCGGCGGGGTCGGTATCGACGGCCTCGGCTCGGACAGGCCACCCGGTTTCGTCGACGTCGTGGATCGGATCGAGGAGGAGCAGGTCCTCCATGTCCGAATAGACGACGAGCGTCGGCACTGGGAACACTTGCGTCGCGGGCTCGGCGTCCGGGAGTGCCGTGACCAGACCTCCGTCGGGAGCGTGAAGGATCAGACCCTCGTCGAGCAGGCGCCCGACGAATGCCGTCACCGCGCGCTCGATCACGGCGGGATCGCTCTTGTAGCGCGGAGCCAGGTGCGCCACGATCGCTCCAAGGTCGTTGCCCGTGCCTACGAGCTCCACGACTTCGGTGCCGGCAAGATCGATGCTGAAGTACCGGCCGGTGCCGAGGTGCACGGCGACGGTCTCGTCCGCGAACTTCTCAAGCACGACATCGCGCGGCTTCAGCGCGAACGTCGAGGTGAGCAACACGTCCTCTCGCTCCACCGATGTCCACCCTCCGTGCGTGGGACGAAGAGAGAAATCTACCGTTCGCCGTCGGGCGTCCCGCCAGCCCTGATGCGTGTGCCACCGAACCGGTGCACGAGCCCCGTCACCAGGCTCGCGAACTCACTCGCAACGACCGGGGCCACACGAGCTCCACGCGTCGACACCGGGACCGGCGGCGACGAGCCAGCCGTCGGTGTGGTGATTTCCCGTGCGGGCGGGAGCGGGATCGCCGCGGACGACGCCGATCGAGCGCGAGTGCGGCCGCAGTGATCGGCGCTTCGTCGCTGACCAGATCACCACCAGATCGGCGAATCCGTCCGCCACGTTCGGTCCGTGCACTTCGTGCACGTCGATGACTTCGTCGACCAGTGGTCGGCCCGTCGTCGGATCCGTGAGCGAACGAGCTCGTCAACCATGTGCGCTCGCTTCGCGGCGAACGGTGCGCCCGGTTCGACGGTCCCGCCGTCGTCGCGTCCGACGACCCCGATGCGGACCGCGCTCGCCGGACAGATCGGTGGGCAGCACCCACGCCGAGCCGGCGGGCGCGTTCGTGGGTCACCGCGTCGCGGTGCACCTGGTGTACCCGATCGGGAGCTCGACGCCGCAGCCGCCGGGGAACCAGCCGACGCAGTGACCGGATCGCACGCAGCCGGGCCGACGGGCGATGAGTCAGCACCGTCGAACCGCAGCAGGATTTCTTCGAGCAGATGCTCACCCGAGTGGTTCGGACCCATCCCCAACAACGAGAGACACGACGACCGTGGCGTCCGGACCTGCAGCCTCGATCAGGCGTTCGAGGTACGCGTCGGCTTCCCGGTAGACCTCTTCGACGGGATCACCGCACTCCGCGTGCGCGTGTACGACGTTGTGATCGGTGTGCTCGGGATCGTGATCGTGCCAGCACTGGTGACCGACGCAGTGGGATTCCGAGGCCACCGCGACGAAGAGGTCCCAGTCCTGTTCCAGGAGGTCGACGACGACGTCGTTGCGCAACCGGGCGCGATTCGAGAGCGACCGGGTCAGCACCCGTGCCCGTCGGCGTCGCGCCCGAGCGTCGTCGCACTCCCAAGCAGGATCGCGAGACCACCCGCGTCCGCGAGGTCGGGCTGGCTCACATAGGGCTCGTTCCGCTCGACGGCGTGCGTCGATCCAGTCGGTCACGACCAGCACGTCTCCCTCCGAACCCGTCAATGACGGCACGTCGATCACCGCGACCCGCGCACCCCCTCGCGCGAGCTCGTCCCAGAAGGGAGGGATGGGCGTGTTGTTGCGTCGGGAGAAGTGGAGGCCGTGGCCGCTGGGCGACGTCACCTTCCAATAGCACCGGCGGTGCTCCTCAACGCCGACGCCGGTGCAGAATGACATCCACGCAGCGTCATCGCCAAAGCCTGTTGGTCGAATCGACCTCGCGCCATTGTCCAGCCGAGCGGAGCCGCGCCAGCGTGGGCGCCGCGCGCGTCCGATCAACGTCTCGACGAGGTCGCGTTCCGCACTCTCCCAGCGACGAGGAGGACCCGAGCACTCAAGCGTTCGGTGCCCCGTCGTCGCCGCGTAGCTCCCACCGGTTGCCGGCCGGGTCCTGACAGAACAGCACGCGCCGACCGTCGAACTCGTTGTCACCGAACTCCATGCCCGCGTCGCGCAGGCGGGTCGCGACCAGCTCGAGCTCGTCGCCGATCTCGAGGGCGGTGTGTGCACGCTGCCGCGGGCCGGTGGTCGGGGTCAGGGCTGAGGTGCACCTGCGTGCCGTCGTCGGTCTCGTACCAACGTGCACCGAATCCCTGGGCCATCGCCGACGGTTCCACCTTGCGGTACCCGAGGACACCGACGAGGAACTCGGCCTCGGCGTCGGCGCCATCCTCCGGCACTCCCAGGTTCACGTGATGCAAACGAGTCATGCCCGCAGCTTGTCACGCTCGGCGGGGCGAAGGCACACTCACGCGAGGTCGAGAATGCGGCACGGTGTCGGCCACCTCCCAAGCCTCGGCGATGCGATCGCCGTCGAAGCGGAAGAGGATGTTGTACTCGGCCTCGTACTCACCGCCGTGGAGGAGCTCTGCGGTACGCCGGTAGTGCGCCGACACGAGGTCGCCCTCGGCGACCAGATGACGGATCTCGAGCACCGACGGCCCAGGCACGAACGCCTTCCATCCCTCACCGCCGACCACGGGATGCCGTCCCAGGTCGTGAGCGGACGCTCGAGGTGGAATTTCGTCGCCGAAGACGCCGGCACCCACCACACGACATCGTCGTGGACCATCGGGCGCATCGGGGCGGCGTCCTCATCGTCCAGTGCGTGCAGGAACCGCTCGATCAAGGCCTTGCGGTCGTCATTCGTGATCGCCCGACCCTACGTGTCGCTCCTACGTGTCGGGGCCGTCCGCGACTTCCTCCCAGGTCCGACCGGTGCGGACGCTGGCGGGCTCGTCGCGCACGACGTCGGATCCACGCCGGGCTTCGCCGTCGGCCGTCTTCACCAGGATCCACCGGTCCTCGCCGGTCTGCGTGAGCGCGAAGCCCCCGTGGAGCTTGGTGCCGTGCACGACGAACGAGAGGTGCGTCGGCGTTGCCCGCACGAGCTCGAACGTCCCCTCGTCCCAGATGATCACCGCGCCGGTCCCCCGTCGCCCATGCGACCCCTCATGCACGCCCTCGAAGTCGCCCGCCGCGAGCTCGTGGTCGGGCACCGGCACCGCGAGGCGCTTGACGCCCGGGTCGAGCGACGGCCCCTTGGGCACCGCCCACGAGCGCAGCACCCCGTCGAGCTCCAGGCGGACGTCGAAGTGCAGCGTCGTGGCGTCGTGCTGCTGCACCACGAACCGGGAATCACTCACCGGTGTCACCCTCCGCTGCGGGCTAGCTTCATTTCGATACGGCGTCGCGCCGTAACAGTCTGCCGTCCCCCCGACTCTGCAGGGAGAACTCGATGCTCGGGCGCCTCACCGATCCCGCGGTCGCGCACCGTCGGCGTTGGTTGACGCTGCTCGTCCTCTGCCTGAGCCTGATGGTGATCGGGATCGACAACACGATCCTCAACGTCGCCATCCCGACGCTGGCGAAGCCGACGAGCGCGGGCGGGCTCGGCGCGTCGGCCAGCGAGCTGCAGTGGATCGTCGACGCCTACACGATCGTGTTCGCCGGACTGCTGCTGACGTCGGGTACGCTCGGCGATCGCTTCGGTCGCTACCGCGTGCCTCACCATCGGCCTGGTCATCTTCGGCATCGGCTCGGCCATGTCGGCGTTCGCGCCGTCGGCGACCGTGCTCATCGGCACCCGCGCGCTGATGGGCATCGGCGGCGTCGTGCGATCATGCCGGCGACCCTCTCGATCCTCACCAACGTGTTCCACGATCCGCGCGAGCGGGCGAAGGCGATCGGCGTGTGGGCCGGCGTGTCCGCGATCGGCATCGGCGATCGGCCCCATCGTCGGTGGTGTGCTGCTGCAGCACTTCTGGTGGGGGTCGGTGTTCCTCGTCAACGTCCCGGTCGTGATCATCGCGTTGGTCCTCGGCTACCTCCTCGTCCCCGACTCGAAGGACCCGCACGCGCCGCAGCTCGACCCGCTCGGCGTCGCTCCTCTCGATCGTCGGCCTCGCCATCCTGCTCTGGGCCATCATCGAGGCGCCGAGCAACGGCTGGACGTCGCCCGACGATCCTCGGCGGGTTCGTCGTCGGGGGCGCGATCCTCGTCGGCGTTCTTCGTGTGGGAGCTGCAAGTGCTCGAGCCCGATGCTCGACGTGCGGTTCTTCGAGAACCCGCGGTTCTCCGCCGCCAGCGGCGCGATCACGCTCGCGTTCCTCGCGCTGTTCGGCACCATCTTCCTGCTCACGCAGTACCTCCAGTCGGTGCTCGGCTACTCGACCGTCGAGGCCGGCGCGGTGTTCATCCCGCAGTCGATCGTGCTGATGATCTTCGCGCCCCTCTCCACGCGATGGGTGCGCATGTTCGGCAACAAGGCCGTGGTCGCGACCGGGCTGTTCATCCTCGCGGTCGTCGCTCGTGCTGATGGCGACGTTCCAGACCGACACCGTCGGCGTGGTGCACGTCATCGTCGATCACCGCGCTGAGCGCGTTCGGCATGGCGCACGTCATGGCGCCGGCGACGGAATCGATCATGGGGTCGCTGCCGCGCGCCAAGGCCGGCGTCGGTTCGGCGATGAACGACACGACGCGTCAGGTGGGTGGCGCGGTCGGTGTCGCGCTGCTCGGTTCGATCCTGGCGTCGGCGTTCCGGCCGAAGGTCGGTGACCTCCTGCGCAGCCACGTCCCCGGTTCGCTGCTCGCCAAGGTCGAGGACTCGCTCGGCAGTGCGCTCGGTGTCGCGCGTGACAACCCGGCGGCGAAACCGTTCGCGGCGCGCATCGTCGACGCCGCCCAGCACAGCTTCGTCACCGGGATGCACGCGGCCGTGCTCGTCGCTGCGCGATCGCGGTGATCGGCGGCATCGGCGTGCTGATCTGGCTGCCGGCACGGGCACGCACGCATCCCGACGACATCGACATCGTCGCCCACGACCCCGAAGCGGTGGCCGAGGACCGCGCTCGCACCGAGTTAGGCACGGCCTGCACTCAACTCTGGTTGAGCCGGGCCGCCTGGCGGGTCTGATGGTCGCGTTCGGCGAGGTTGGGCGCGTTGCGCGCCGCGTCGGCGTAGAGGCGGGCCGCGAGCTCCAGATCGCCGTTCTTCTCGTGCAGGTGGGCCGCGACCGCCTCGCGGCGCGGGACCTGGGCGTCGACCTCGGCCAGCGCCGCCAGCCCGGCCGGCGCGCCGTCGGCCTCGCCGACCGCGACCGCACGGTTGAGCCGCACGACGGGCGTGTCGGCGAACCGGAGCAGCTCGTCGTACCACTCCACGATCTGCACCCAGTCGGTGTCCTCGACCCGCGGCGCGTCGGCGTGGAGCGCGGCGATCGCCGCTTGGGCCTGGTACTCACCGAGCTGGTCGCGCGCGAGCGCATCCTGCAGGATGTCGACGCCCTCGGCGACGAGCGCGGTGTCCCACTGGCTGCGATCCTGCTCCGCGAGGGGCACGATGCTGCCGTCCGTCACGAGTGCGGCTGCGCCGGCGCGCCTGGTGCAGCAGCATCAGCGCGAGCAATCCGTCGACCTCGGCGTCGTCGGTCAACGCGGCCAGCTGCCGGGTCAATCGGATCGCCTCGGCCGCGAGGTCGATGTCGCCGGAGTAGCCCTCGTTGAAGACGAGGTACAGCACCCGCATCACCGTGCGCACGTCGCCGGGACGGTCGACACCGGCCGCACCGACCGTGCGCTTGGCCCGGCTGATCCGCTGCGCCATCGTGGCCTCGGGCACGAGGTACGCCTCCGCGATCTGGCGAGTGGTGAGACCGCCGACGGCCCGGAGGGTCAGCGCCACCGCCGACGACGGCGTGAGGTCGGGATGCGCGCACAGGAAGTAGAGGCGCAGCGTGTCGTCGGCACCGGGGATCGCACCGGCCGGCGGTTCGGTGTCGTAGCGCACCTCCCGGTTGCGACGCGACGCCTCCGACCGCGTCATGTCGAGGAAGGCGCGCCACGCGACGGTGACGAGCCAGCCCGTCGGATCGGCGGGCGGCTCGTCACCCCACGTGGAGAGCGCTCGGATGAGCGCCTCCTGGACCGCGTCCTCGGCCGTCGCGAAGTCGGCGCCGCGACGGACGAGGACGCTCAGCACCCGTGGCACGAGCCCGCGGAGCTCGACGTCGTCCACGGTCACTCGGTGACGTTGGGCGGCGCGGCCATGAAGGGCCGGACCTCGAGCCACTCGAAGATCGGCTCGCCGTTGGCGCCGGGTGCCGCCGAGAGCTCACCGGCGAGCTCGATGGCGCGCTCGTAGCTGTCGACGTCGATCGCCATCCATCCGGCGATCAGGTCCTTGGTCTCGGCAAAGGGGCCGTCGACCACCGCCGGTCGGCCTTCGCCGTCGTAGCGCACCCAGGTGCCCTCCGGCGACAGCGCCTGCGCGTCGACCAGCTCGCCACTCGCCTCGAGTCGGGCGCCGAAGTCCTGCATGAACTTGACGTGGGCCTCGAACTCTTCGGGCTTCCACTGGTCCATCGGGATGTCGTTGGCGGGAGCGGGCGCGCCCCGGTAGTGCTTGAGCAACAGGTACTTGGCCATGGTGTTCTCCTCGTGTGACGGCGGCCCGGTCGGCCACGTTCACCCCGGGGACGGAGCTGGGCGCGAGTTCTCGACATGCTCCCCGAGATTTTCTCGGAACGGGAGCTTGCTCAGTCGCGTCGCTGCTGCCACTCGGTGGTGACCCGCATGTGGGCGTTGCGGTACGACAGGTAGTCGTGCTGCAGGGCCAGCACCTCGCACTCGTCGCCACGCGCACATTCACCCGTACCGGGTGTGCTCTCCACGAGTGGACCCGGACACGTCGCCCGCTGGTTCGTCACCGACATGCACCCGAGGGTAACCCCACCATCTCGACCAGACGGCGGTTCCTTGCCCCGCGTCCCCGCGAGCGCGACGCTTCCCTGAGCCAACCGAGGAGACATGCGTGAGCACCATCGACGTCCGCAGCCGGTTCATCGGCGACGCGCAGCCGCTGGTGCCGTCGTGGCTCCACGACGGACTGCCCACCGTGCTCCAGGAGACCGGGGGTCTCGGCGCCCGAGGGTTCGAGGTGCTCGAGCTCACGCCGCTCGGGTTCGAGGTCGACGGTGTCGTCGGCCACCTCACCGTCGACGGCGACCGACTCGCGGTGCACGAAGGCTCCGGCGACGGCGCGGTCGTCGCGCTCGACGGGGCGGCGTTCGCCGAACTGATGCAAGACGTCACGTCGTCGTTCGGGCTCGTGATGGCCGGACGGATCGACATGGTGCGCGGGACCGCCGATCAGTTCATCGCCTGGGAACCCGTCCTGCGCGCGGTGCTCGACGAGCGGCCGGTCTACGAGCCGGGATCGGTGACGTTCGCGGCGCGCGACGGTGGTGCGCTCGACCTGCACCAGTCGTTCCGCATCGACGACTCCCGCGACGACATCGGCCACTTCCTCGCGCAAGCGGGGTTCCTCCACTTCGAGGGCGTGTTCACCGAGGACGAGATGGCCGCGGTGTCGGCCGACCTCGACGCGGCAGCCGTCGAGGCCGAACGCGACGACGGCGCGTCGTGGTGGGCCCGCAACGACGACGGCTGGTATCCGTCGCGGATCCTCGGCTTCAACCGCAAGTCACCCACGTTGAGCGAGCTGATGGCGCGCGACGACTTCCGCTCGATCGGCCAGCTGACCGAAGACGCGATGGTGCAGCGCGCCGAGGTGGAGGACGACGGCGCGGAGGGGCTCTGGAAGAAGGTGGGCGTGGTCGACGGGATCTCCGACGTCTCGTGGCACAAGGACTGCACGATGGGCGGGCACTCACGTCGATGCTGTGCACTCACCACCGGGATCTCGATCACCGGCGCCGACGCCGAGAGCGGCGAGCTGGGCGTGGTCGCCGGCTCGCATCGCGCGAACACCCAAGGCACTGGCTTGCACAAGGGCTTCGACCTGCCGCGCATCCCGCTCCCGACGCGCACCGGCGACGTCACCGTGCACTGCTCGTGCACCCATCACATGAGCCGGCCGCCGGTGTCGCGCGAGCGGCGGGTTGCCTACACCAGCTTCTCGCTCGCGCCGCGCGCGGGCGACGCGACCCCGGAGTCCGACCCCGAGATCACCCGGCGGGATCGTCACGCGCTCAACGAGCAGGCGCGGAACCTCCAGCGCCGCGACGACTTCGGCCGCGAACACGACACGTTCGCTCTCGACGCGTCCTGACGCTTCCTGACTGACTACGGGCGCAGTCGCTCCAACAGCCACGTGGGCCCGACGACCTCGGCACCGGTGAGACGCACCCGTGCCGCGAGCTCGCGGTCTGCCGACACCAGCACGACCGGCTCGTCGCTCTCGGCCGCGACGGCAACGAGCGTGTCGTCGCCGTGCGCGGGTGCATGGACGACCTCGACGCCGTCGGCGATTCCTTCCTCGACGCCCTGCTTCGCCTGACCTTCGAGGACCACCACGACCGGTGCCGGTCAGCTCGCCGTCCTCCACGCTGCGCCTGATGCCGGACACGAGGTCGCGGGCCGCGCCGGGCCGGTCACGCCACCATCCGTTCGGCCGCGATCCGACGACGTTCGCGGCGTCGACGAGGAGCATCACTCGAGCGACCTAGGACGTGCGAACCGGCTCGGCCGGGAGCTTGGCGAGCAGTTGACGCGTGCCGGCGATCACTTCGTCACGCATGTCGGTGGTGCCGCGGAACCGCTTGCCGGCGACGGTCTGCCCGCGCCACGTGTCCGCGAACGCGAACGACAGCAGCGCTCCACCCCAGAGGTTGCGCGGGCCGATCGGGATGTAGTCCTCGAACCACCAGCGACACGGTGCTCCGGCGAGCAGCACGTGGTCATCGGTGGTGAGGAAGGAGGTCCGTTCGCTCGCGGTCCAGATCCCACCGTCTGCGCACGGGACGAGATACGCGTCCGGTTCGAGCACGGCGTACGCCTCGGGATCGAGGTCGACGTTGTGTTCGGGTTCGCCCGCCGCGTCGCCTGCGAACATGACGATGCGCGACGCGGCACGACCGTACCGAGCCGCGTTGGTGGCCGCGCCGACCACGACGATGCTCGTCGCCTGCGAGAGCGCACGGGGTTCGACGACCTTGCCGCCGAGCTTCTCCACCGCCGCCACCGAGCGGTCGGTGGGCTTGTCGATCACGATGCCGGCGAACCCGAGCGCGATCGCACACGCCACGTCGTAGTAGTCGTCGGCGTCGATGGGCGGGACCGCGATGTCGGTCGTGAGGTAGGCGCCGCCCTGCACCGTGGAGGTCTTCGTGGGTCGCCAGGCCCAGTCGACGGCGACGAGCGCGAGCGCGGCAGCCCCACCGCACTTCAACGCCGTTCGGCGCGAGATCTCTCCAGCGCGCGTCATCATCGCCTCCATGGCGGACCGATCGGGCTTCCGTCTCGGTCGCCACCATTGACGAAGGGCACTTGCCTCACGCCGTTCCGGAACCTCCCGTGGGCGATACGGGACTCGAACCCATGACCTCTGCCGTGTGAAGGCAGCGCTCTAACCAACTGAGCCAATCGCCCGGGACCAGCGAGGATAGCGAACGGTCGGCTCCGGTAGCCTCCCGCACGGCAAGGGGGCAACGGTGAGCGACGAACGCGACGACGGCCTGGGCATGCCCCTGGTCGAGGCGATGGAGACGCAGCGCGCCGTGCGCCGCCTGCGCCCCGACCCCGTCGACGACGACACCGTCCTGCGGGTGCTCGAGCTCGCCACCAAGGCCCCGACCGGCAGCAACCTGCAGAGCTGGGAGTTCGTGGTCGTGCGCGACCCCGACGTCAAGCACCAGCTCGCCCGCCTCAACCGCCAGGCCTGGTCGATCTACCGCCGGCTCGGCAAGCGCCAGGCCAAGGGCCACGAGCCCACCCTCAAGATCATCGACGCGGTCCAGTGGCAGGCCGACCACTTCGAGGAGGTCCCGGTCGTGGTGGTGGCCTGCCTCCACGGCCGCTCCCCCGTCTTCGGCCCGCCGGTGCTGGCCTCGAGCTGGTACGGCTCGGCCTACCCGGCGGTGCAGAACCTCCTGCTGGCGGCCCGGGCCGTCGGCCTCGGCGCCACCCTCACCACGCTGCCCCTCTGGTCGACCGACCCTGGCCCGCCGCACCCTCGGCCTGCCCGCCAGCGTGACGCCGGTGGCGGTGGTCCCCATGGGCTGGCCGACCGGGGCGATACGGCCCGACGACCCGGAAACCGGTCGCCGAAGTGGTACATCTCGACCGTTACGGGAATCGGCCGTTCCGGTAAGATGTTGTACCCCTCAGAACTGCAGCCGCCGGCGGCTCCGGCTGCGGCAGAATGCACACGGTCCGCGTATGTTCGCTGCTCTTGCAAGGCAGGTGACCACGTGCCGAGAAAAGGACGAGCTCGCCGGTTCCGCGAAGCGCGGGAACTGAAGCAGGGCTTCGACGACGGCCTGTTCCGCGAAGGCTCCGGCACCCTCGCCGACGTCGACCTCGACGCGGACGCCGAGGACGACGACGACGACTTCGACGACGACGACGACTGGGACGACGACGACCCCTCGACGACGACCCGTTGAAGGAAGACGAGCGCCGGGCCATCTGACGCATCTGACGCCGCGTCAGACCGAACATCTCGAGGTCGACGTACGCCCGTGCGGGCGTACTTCGAGATGCGTCGCTAGGTGAGGCGGGGGTCGACGCTGGTCGGGGTCGATGTCGAAGCGGGCGATCGCCTCGTCGCACCACCTCGCCTTGATCGCCTCGGTCTGCGCGAGGCCCGTGCAGCACCGCGACGACGATGCTCGGCGCGTCGACCTCGAAGTGGCGGCGCAGCGCGACCCGCGTGTCGGAGAACCCGTAGCCGTCGGTGCCGAGTGACGGCGAACGGCCGGGGCACGAAGCGCGCGACCTGGTCGGGCACCGCCTTCATGAAGTCGGTGACCGCGACGATCGGGCCCTCGCTGTCGTCGAGCAGCTCGGTGACGTACGGCGTGCGCGCCGGCTCGGTGGGGTGCAGCCGGTTCCACCGCTCGGTGCTCAGCGCGTCCTCGCGCAGCATCTTGTAGCTCGTCGCGCTCCACACGTCGGCGGCGACGCCGTACTCGTCGGCGAGGATCTGCTGCGCGTCGAGCGCGGCGAGCATCGCGGTGCCGCTGGCCAGGATCTGCGCCGGCTTCGCGCCCGTTGTCTCCCGCCGCCGTCGACCGCGGTAGCGGTACAGGCCGCGCACGATGCCCTCCTCGACGCCCTCGGGCATCGCCGGCATCGAGTAGTTCTCGTTGTAGAGGGTGAGGTAGTAGAAGCAGTCCTCGGGCTCGGCGCCGTACATGCGCTCGATGCCGTCGCGGATGATGACGCCCATCTCGTACGCGAACGCCGGGTCGTACGACTGCGCAGTTCGGATACGCCGCGCGAGCAGCTGGCTCTGGCCGTCGCAGTGCTGCAGCCCCTCGCCCGCGAGCGTGGTGCGGCCGGCGGTGGCGCCGAGCAGGAAGCCCCGGCCGCGCTGGTCGCCGAACGACCAGATGAGGTCGCCGACGCGCTGGAACCCGAACATCGAATAGAAGATGAAGAACGGGATCATCGGCTGGCTCCACGTCGCGTACGACGTGCCGGCGGCGGTGAGCGTCGCCATCGAGCCGGCCTCGGTGATCCCCTCCTCGAGGATGCGCCCGTTGCTCGCCTCGCGGTACGACAGCAGCAGCTCGGCGTCGACCGGCTCGTAGCGCTGGCCGAACGGCGCGTAGATCTTGTACTCGCGGAACAGCGCGTCGAGACCGAACGTGCGCGCCTCGTCGGGGATGATCGGCACGATGCGCGCGCCGATGTCGGGATCGCGCAGCAGGTTGCGCAGCAGCCGGGCGAACGCGGTGGTGGTGCTCGCCTGCACCTTCTCGCCGGTGCCGGCGAAGCATGTCGGCGTACGGCCCCGCGTTCTCGCGCGCTGTGGTCGCGCACCGGGACCGAGAACATCTTCGTGCTGCACGACCCGCTCGGGGACCGAGCCGCCGAGCGCGCGCCGCCTGCGCCATCATGTACTCGAACTCGGGCGAGTCGGTGCCCGGGTGCCAGAACGGCGGGTCGCCGTCGGTCGACCTCGGAGTCGGGGATCGGGAGCTGCAGGCGGTCGCGGAACGCCGCGAGCTCGTTGGGCGTGAGCTTCTTGATCTGGTGGGTGGCGTTGCGCGACTCGATGCCGGCGCCGAGCGTCCAGCCCTTCACCGTCTTCGCCAGGATGACGGTGGGGCTGCCCTCGTGCTCGACCGCCATCTTGTAGGCGGCGATACAGCTTGCGGTAGTCGTGGCCGCCGCGCGGCAGCATGCGCAGGTCGTCGTCGCTGAGGTGCTCGACCATGCGCTGCAGGCGCGGGTCGGGACCGAAGAAGTGCTCGCGGATGTAGGCGCCCGACTCGACCGCGTACTTCTGGAACTGACCGTCGACGGTGCTGTTCATCTGGTTGACGAGCACGCCGTCGACGTCGCGCGCGAGCAGCTCGTCCCAGCCGTGGCCCCAGATCACCTTGATCACGTTCCAGCCCGCGCCGCGGAACGATGGCCTCGAGCTCCTGGATGATCTTGCCGTTGCCGCGCACCGGACCGTCGAGGCGCTGCAGGTTGCAGTTGACGACGAAGATCAGGTTGTCGAGCTGCTCGCGCGCCGCGATCGACAGGCCGGCCATCGCCTCGGGCTCGTCCATCTCGCCGTCGCCGACGAACGCCCACACCTTCGACTTGCTGGTGTCGGCCATCTCGCGGGCCATGAGGTAGCGGTTGAAGCGGGCCTGCGCGACCGCGTTGAGCGGGCCGAGGCCCATCGAGACGGTCGGGAACTCCCAGAACGTCGGCATGCGCCGCGGGTGCGGGTACGACGGCAGGCCGCCGCCGTCGACCTCGCGCCGGAACCGGTCGAGGTGCTCCTCGTTCAGCCGGCCTTCGAGGAACGCGCGGGCGTACACGCCCGGCGCGGCGTGGCCCTGGAAGAACACCTGGTCGCCGGCGCCGCCGTCGCCCTTGCCCCGGAAGAAGTGGTTGAAGCCGACGTCGTAGAGCGCGGCCGCCGACGCGAACGTCGAGAGGTGGCCGCCGAGGCCGTCGAAGCGGTGGTTCGAACGGTCGACCATCGCCATCGCGTTCCAACGGATGTAGGAGCGGATGCGGCGCTCGAGCACCTCGTCGCCCGGGAACCAGGGCTCCTGCTCGGGCGGGATCGTGTTGATGTAGTCGGACGTGACCATCGCGGGAACGCCGACGCCCTGCTCGCGCGCCGCGCTCCATGAGCCGCGCGAGCAGGTAGCGCGCGCGCGAGCGGCCGCCGATGTCGATGACGGCGTCGAGGGAGTCGAGCCACTCCCCCGTCTCCTGCGGATCGATGTCGGGAAGTGAGTGCACGAAACCGTCGATGAACACGCCACCAGGCTAGGACCGCCTCACGGTTACCGGGTAGTTCCGCGGGCCCGAAACTTTTACCAAGCCGAGTGCAGAAAATTTCGGTTCCGGTCGATACATGCTGCGCATGGCCGACGACCGCGCAGCAATCGCCCACCTCCTCCGGCGAGCGACCTTCGGTCCGGCACCCGGGCAGGTCGAGGCGTTGAACGCCGGTGGCCTGGCCGCGGCGTTGGACCAGGTCCTCGGCGCCACGCCGCCGCCACTCCCCGCGCCGCCGAACTTCGAAGGCTGGGACCCGCCGATCTGGTGGATGCTGCGGATGTCGGATCCCGCGGTCGGTCTCGCCGAGAAGATGACCTGGTTCTGGCACGCGCACCTCTGCACCAGCGTCGACAAGGTCGGCAGCTGGCTGATGATGTGGAACCAGCACACGTTGCTCCGGAACAACGCGCTCGGGAACTTCCGCACGTTGTTGCAGCAGATCACCATCGACCCCGCGATGCTGATCTACCTCGACGGCGACCCGTCGGTGGTCACCGCGCCCAACGAGAACTACTCCCGCGAGGTCATGGAGCTGTTCGCGCTGGGTACCGGCAACTACACCGAGACCGACGTGCGCAACGGCGCCAAGGCGCTCGCCGGCTGGGACGTGAACTGGGACACCGGCGTCGCCACCTTCTACCCGCAGTACGCGCTCACCACGCCGGTGACGTTCCTGGGCAAGAGCGTGAGCCGCTACAACCAGGTGATCGACGCGGTGTGCGACCACGCCGCGTGCGCGCCGTTCATCGCCGGGAAGTTGCACAAGTTCTTCCACGGCGTCGACCCGTCGACCACCCGCCGCGCCCAGCTCGCCACGATCTTCCGCAACGCCAACCTCGAGATCCGGCCGCTGGTCGAGGCCATCCTGCGCGACCCGATGTTCTTCGACCCGTCGGTGCGCATGAACCGGGCCAAGCTGCCGGTGGAGTGGGTGACGAACGCGTTCGCCGCCGCCGGCTACGAGCCGAACGGCGGGTGGCAGGCGAGCGTCGCCAACAACCTCGGGCAGTTGCCGTTCTACCCTCCGAGCGTGGCCGGCTGGCCCGGCGGCACGCGCTGGCTGGCGGCCGCGAACGCGCTGGTGCGGGCCGACATGACGCGCTGGGGCCTGCTCGACGAGATCACCAACGCACCCGACATGGTCGCCGCCACGCTCGCACGGTGCTCCGTGTACGAGGTGTCGACGGCGACGCGCACCGCGCTCCAACAGGTGGCGACGTCGACCTTGCCGAAGTGGGAGCGCTCGCGCCTGCTGCTCGCCCTCACCCTCTGCAGTCCGGAGTACGCGCTCGCATGAAGCAGATCCCGCGCCGCAAGGTGCTGCAGTGGGGCCTCGGGGCCGGCGCGATGGGTGCGCTCGCCGGCGTGCGCGCCGCCGGTGCCGACGCCCGCACCACCGCCGACGACCCGGCGCCCGAAGAACACGACCACCACGACATCGACGACCACCACGAGCACGAGCACCGACGACGACCACGACCACCACGCTGCCGCCGGTGCCGTCGAACAACCGGGCGCTCGTCGTGATCGACATGGCCGGCGGGCACGACGGCAACTCGCTCGGCATCCCGTTCGCCGACGGTGCGTACTACTCACGCCGTCCGTCGGTCTCGATCCCGGCGAACCAGGTGCTGCACCTCAACAACCAGTTCGGCCTGCACCCCAACCTGGCCCGCTCGTACCGCCGTCCGCTCGCGCTGGTGGAGGGACTCGGCCACCCGAACCCCGACTTCTCGCACTCGGAGATGCTGCGGCGCTGGTGGTTCGGCGACACCGACGGCAAGCAGTTCCCGCACTACGGGTTCCTCGGCCGCCTCTGCGACGTGATCGGCACGTCGAACGACGCCGCGACCGGCGTGTCGCTCGGGTCGGGACCGTCGGCGTCGTTGGCGGCGCAGAACGCGATCACGTTGTCCATGGACCCGTACGGCGACGGCAAGTTCCCCGGCTACGACGATGCCGGCATGAACGCGGCGTGGATCGCCGCGCACCGAGCCATGAGCCAGGAGGACCGGGCCGAGGCGACCATGCTCTTCGCCGGACGCAGCGGCATCCGGACCGCGCTGCGCTTCAGCGATCTGCTCACCTCGATCCCCGCGTCGACCGTCGCCTACCCGGACACCACGCTCGGCGCGCAGCTCGCGGCTTCGGTCCGCCTGCTGCGCGCCGGCGCAGGGATCCGCATCGTGCACGTCCCGTTCAGCGGCGACTTCGACACGCACGAAGATCACCTGTCGCGCCACAACAACCTCATGACCGAGCTCGACGGCGCGCTCGACGCGTTCCTCCAGGAGCTCACCGGGCTCGGCATGACGCAGAACGTGCTGCTCGCGACGACGAGCGAGTTCGGTCGGCGCGCCAACCAGAACGCCAACGGGCTCGACCACGGCACCGCGACCGTCGGCCTGATGGCGGGCGCCATCCACGCCGGCGTGTACGGCGCGCACCCGAACTGGTCGACCCTCGACACCAACGACAACCTGAAGTGCACGGTGACGATGGGTGAGTACTACGCCACCCTCGCGCAGTGGATGGGCGTCTCCCCCGGCGACGTCCTCGCCGGCAACCCCTCACCCCTGAGCGGCATCACCCTCTGACGAAGACGAGGTTGCGTCACTCCAGGTGCCTCCAGCGCCCTCAGGTGACGCAACCTGGTTCGGTCAGCGGTCGTCGAGGAGCTTGGCGACGGTGGCGGCGATGCCGGGGCCGTCGAGGCCGAGGTTGGCGAGGAGCGCGGCGGGCTTGCCGTGCGGGATGTAGGCCGACGGTGTGCCGAGCGCGACGACCGGCGGCGCGGCGGTGCCCGTCTCCAGCGCACCGAGTTGCGCGGCGAGGAGCGCACCGACCCCACCGTCGGCGATGCCGTCTTCGGCGGTGACGACGAGCGGATGGCGTCGCGCGTCGGCGAGCATCTTCGGGTCGGCGGGGATGGTGCGGATGTCCCACACGGTCGCGTGCACGTCGCGCGTGTCGAGCAGCTCGGCGGCTTCCTCGGCCGCCTCGACCATCTTCCCGAGGGCGAGGATGCAGACGTCGTCGCCGGCGCGCACGCGCCGCGCGCTGCGTCCGGTGCCGACCGCGCCGGGCATCACGTGCCGGGCCACGGTCTTCGGCCAGCGCAGCGCGACCGGACCCGACGTGATCCGCAACGCCTCCTCGAGCATCACCGCCATCTCCTCGTACGACGACGGCGCGAACAGCGTGAGCCCCGGCACCTTGGTGAGGAGCGCGAGGTCGTAGAGACCGTGGTGGCTCGGACCGTCGTCGCCGGTGATGCCGGCGCGATCGAGGCAGAACACCACGGGCAGACCGTGGAGGCCGACGTCGTAGACCATCTGGTCCCACGCCCGGCTGAGGAACGTGGAGTAGATCGGCGACGACCGGCCGGAGCCCCCGCATGGCCATGCCCGCGGCGGCGGTGACCGCGTGCTGCTCGGCGATGCCGACGTCGAAGCAGCGGTCGGGGAAGCGCTCGGCGAACGGCAGGAGCCCGGTGGAGCCGGGCATCCCCGCGGTGATGGCGACGATCTCGGGCCGGGCTTCGGCGAGCGCGATGAGCGCGTCGCGGAACGCGGCGGTGTACGACGACCCGTTGGCACCGACCGGCACACCGGTCTCGGGGTCGAACGCGCCGATGTCGTGGAGTCGCTTCTCGTCGTCGGTCTCCGCCGGCAGGTAGCCCTCGCCCTTGTGCGTGAGCACGTGCACCACGACGGGGCGGTCGCGTGTCGACGGCGTCGCGCAGCACCGGCTCGAGCGCGGCGACGTCGTGGCCGTCGACCGGGCCGACGTAGTCGAGCCCGAGGGCGGTGAAGAACGCCGCGGGGTCGCCGGGCTCGCCGCTCGCGTGCCCGGCCACGGTGAGTCGGGACACGGTGGGCGCGTAGCAGCGGCCGTTGTCGTTGAGCACGATCACCGCCCGCCGCCCGGTGGCGCCGAAGTTGTTGAGCGCCTCGTAGGCGAGCCCGCCGGTGAGCGCGCCGTCGCCGATCACCGCGACGACCGCGTTGTCGTCGCCGCCGTTCGCCAGGGCCGCGTCGCGCGCGACCGCGAGCCCGTAGGCGTAGCTCACCGCGGTGGACGCGTGGCTGTTCTCGACCATGTCGTGCTCGGACTCGGCCCGAGACGGGTAGCCCGACATCCCGCCGCCCTGGCGGAGGCGGCTGAACCCGTCGAGCCGACCGGTGACGAGCTTGTGGACGTACGACTGGTGCCCGGTGTCCCAGACGATGGCGTCACGCGGGGAGTCGAAGACCCGGTGGAGGGCCAGCGTGAGCTCGACCGCCCCGAGGTTCGACCCGAGGTGGCCGCCGTTCACCGAGACCGCCTCGATCAGGACCTCGCGGATCTCGTCGGCGAGCGCGCGCAACTCGGCGTCGTCCAGCCGGCGCAGCGCTTCGGGTCCGTCGATCGCTTCGAGCAAGGAATCCGCCAATTCCGTCCACCACACCTCGTGGCAGGCCGTCCTAGCGGCTGATCGTACCGTGGTCGCCGCAGAAGGACCGTTCCGCGGCCCGCTCGTCCCGCGGCACGACGAGTCGCGTGCGCCCGATCGCACCGGTGAGGTTCGACCAGAACCGACCGACGGTCAGCGGTGCTTCCGTCGACTCGATCAGCGCCTTCAGTTCGCCGCAGCCGAGCGCGGCGCGGGCGGCGTCGACCTTCGCGGCCGGGAACCCGGCCGTCACACCCGGCTTGGTCGTGAGCGCGATGATCCACGGGTAGCTCTTGCGCTTGCGGTGGCCGGCACCCTTGCCGTTGGCGGGCATGTGGCTACCGACCGGGTCGGCCAGGCTGTTGTACTCGTGCACCAGCACGTCGGGCCCGGCCCGGAACCCGCTGATCCCGCTGGCCACCGACATGAGCGTGGTGCGTTCGGGCGTGGCGTCGAGGATCGGCCGCTTCGAGGTGTTGATCACGAGCGCGCGCTCCCCGCGCGCCTGCAACCGCTTGGCCAGCGGACCGTCGGTGAAGATGAAGTCCTCGGCCAGCACCGGGCGGTGACCAGGTTTCGTCAGGCTCTCCATGAGCGTGCGTCCCTCGACGACGCCGTGCTCGGTGAGGGGGACGAACGCCTCGTGGATCGACGGGCGCAGGACCGCGAACGCGAACAGCGCCCACACCCCGAGGACCGCGGCCGGGCGACGAGCCGCTTGTGCCACGGCACTGCCGCGAGCGGTGCGAGCAGCGCGAACACGCTCGGCATCAGCAACCGCGCGTGCAGGTAGTCGCCGCCTGACTTGACGATGTAGAGCGCGTGGAGGGCGCCCGCGACGGGCAGCGCCAGCGCGACGACCGTCGTGGTCCAGCGCGTGCGCCGCAGCAGGAGGACCGCGGTCGCCGCGACCGCGAGCAGCGGGACCCAGAGCCAGTACGGCGCGACGAGATCGACCAGGTAGTTCCAGCCGTCGGACCAGTAGGTGCCGCCGGAGTCCTTCGCCAGCGCGGTGTTGGGGACGAGGATGCCGTAGTACCCCATCCGGAACAGTTCGGAGAGCACCGGCAACGCGAGCGCGCCGACGAGGAACCACGCCAGCGACGCACCCCGAAGTCGCCGCACCACGAGCACGACGACGACGGCGACCACGCTCATGATCGTGAGGTCGGGACGCACGAGGGGCCCGAGCCCGAGCAGGAACGCGGCGCCGACGAGGCGCGCGGTCGTGATGCGGGGCACGTCGCCCGATCGGATCGCGGCGCGCGATCGTCGCCAGCACGAGCATGACCGCGCCGAGCCACGCGACGCTCAACCCGTTCTCGAGCCCGACGTCGCCCACTCCCACGTGGGCGGGAGCGCGGCGATCACGACCGCGCCGAACGGCACGACGAGCGCCGACGTCCGAGCGTCGCCAGAGTCGGGTCGCGCCGGCCTGCACCCACCACAGCCCGAGGGCGGTGAGCGCGAGGCCGAGGACCATCGAGAGGCGCTCGATCCGGACGAACGGCACCACGGTGCGCCCGACGGTGAGGATCGCGAGCCACAGCGGGCTGGTCGCCACCTCGACCCGTTGACCGATGTTGAACACCGGCCCGTGGCCGGCCCGGATCTGGTCGACCACCCGGAAATTGATGAAGGCGTCTTCCTCGACCCAGCGGTGGGTCCACCCGAGCACGACGACGACCAGGACCGGCAGGGCCCGGAGCCCGAGCTCGAGGCGCCGGGAATCGCGTCTCGTGCCCACCGGGCCCGGGTCGTCGACCACCGGCGCGTCGGTGGTCGATGACGGCATGGGCGGGAGCCTACGACCGGCGGTCCGTTCACCCCGGCCGCTTGCAGGCTCCACAGAATACGATGTATGCTTACATTCATTCATGACTGACCCGACCCCCACCCCGCTCGACGAGATCTCGTCGTTCATCACCTACGTGTCTCGCCTCGCCACCAGCGATGCCGTGCGCCGCCGGGTGGCCGGCGCGGCCGACCGCCTGGTCACCCCGGCCGAATCGGCTGCCCTCCGGGTCGTCGCCGACGCCGGCCCGGTCACGTTCAAGGGCCTGGCCGAGCACCTCGAGCTCGACCAGACCACCATCAGCCGGACCGCCAACCGGCTCCTCGAGGTGGGCCTCGTCGCCCGCGAGACCGACCCCGACGATCGCCGCAAGGCCTGGCTCTCCATCACCGCCGACGGCGACGAGATGCTCCACCGGCTCCAGCACGTCGCCACCCAGTGGTACGAGGTCGCGATCTCGCGGTGGACGCCCGAGGAGCAGCGCGCCCTCGGAGACGCGCTCGCCCGCTTCCGCGACGACCTGCAACGACTCGAGTTCGACGGCGAAGGACGCGCCGTCGCACCGCAACCCGACACTCAGCGCGACAACCAGCCCGCCAATCAGGAGGTGTGCGCATGAGTGCGCAGGACCACTACACGATCATCTCGGCCGACACCCACGCCGGCGCCAACCACGAGACGTACCGCGAGTACCTCGACCCGAAGTACCTCGACGACTTCGACGTGTGGCGCAACAAGTACAAGAACCCGTGGAAGGACCTGCGCGACACCGACCTGCGCGTCCGCAACTGGGACGACGACCGGCGCGACCGCGACCAGCTCGCCGACGGCGTCGTCGGTGAGGTGATCTTCCCCAACACCGTGCCGCCCTTCTACCCCGGCTTCGTGCTGTTCGCGGGGCCGCCGAAGCCCGAGGAGTACGAGCACCGGCGCGCCGGCATCCACGCGCACAACCGCTGGATGGTCGACTTCTGCGCCCGCAAGCCCGCGCAGCGTGCCGGCATCGGCCAGTTCTTCCTCAACGACGTCGACGACGCGATCGAGGACGTCACGTGGATCAAGGAGCACGGGCTACGCGGCGGTGCCCTGCTCCCGAACGTCGCGCCCGACGTGAAGTGGGTGCAGCCGCTCTACGACCCGGTGTACGACCCGCTGTGGGCGACCATCGAGGAGCTCGAGCTCCCGTTGAGCCTGCACGCGGGCACCGGCTCGCCCAACTACGGCCGGTACTCGTCGGTCCCGATGATCATGATCAGCGAGGTGCAGTTCTACGGCATGCGGCCGTTCGTGCACCTGCTGCTGTCGGGCGTGTTCGAGCGCTTCCCCAAGCTGAAGTTCGTGATCACCGAGGGTTCGGCGGCGGGCGTCGCGGCCATCGTGAAGCAGCTCGACCCGACCATCGCGATGGTGCGCAAGGGCGAGATCGGCGAGCTGAAGTACACCGCCGAGAACGCACTTCCCCGCTCGGCCACCGAGTACTTCCAGCGCAACGTCTGGATCGGCGCCAGCTTCCCCGGGCTCGCCGACGTCGAGGTCCGCACGTCGATGGGCCCCGACCGGTTCATGTGGGGCAGCGACTACCCGCACGACGAAGGCACGGGTCCCTACTCGAGTGAGGCACTGCGCCAGGTGTTCAACCAGGTCGGCGAGGTCGAGCTGCGAGACATCCTCGCCGGCAACGCCGCGAAGCTCTACGACTTCGACCTCGACGCGCTCGCGCCGCTGGCCGAGCAGTACGGGCCGACGGTGGCCGAGATCGCGCAGCCGCTCGAAGCGCTGCCGGCCGCGCCCAACGAGGCGCTCCTCCGCGTCCAGCGCCAGCAGGACGAACGCGCCGCCTGACCCGAAATCGCGTTCCGGCGTCAGTTCGGCGGTATATGTCCGCCCAACTGACGCCGGTTCGTGGAGTGGGTGGGTCGTCGTCAGGTGCCGGTGAAGTTCGGGGGGCGCTTCTCCGCGAACGCGCGGGCGCCCTCCTTGGCGTCGTTGCTCGCGAACACCGGCGCCGCTCGTTCGCGCCACGCGGCGATGTCGGGGTCGAGCAGGCCGCGGGCATCGAGCGCGATCTCCTTGGCGAGCAGCACCGCGAGCGGCGCGTTGGCGGCGATCGTTGTCGCGATCTCGACCGCGGTCGGGAGCACCTCGGCGGCCGGGACGACCCGGTTCACCAGTCCGTAGTGCAGCGCACGCGTCCGCGTCCATCGGCGCACCGGTGAGCGCGAGCTCGAGGGTGACGGCGGGAGGAGTCGGCAACGACGCGCGCGTCGTCGCGCCCACACCGACGAGCCCGCGCTTCACTTCGGGGAGACCGAACGTCGGCGTGCTCGGCGGCGACGATGATGTCGCAGCCGAGCATCACGCCGAATCCACCGGCGACGGCGGCGCCGTTCACCGCGGCCACGATCGGCTTCGGGTAGCAGCGCTCGACGAACACCGTCGTGCCCGGGCCGTCCCCCGGACCGATCGGCTCGCCGGCCGCGAACGCTTTCAGGTCCATCCCCGCGCAGAACGCCTTGTCGCCGGCGCCGGTGAGCACGATGGCCCGCACCTCGGGATCGGTCTCGGCCCCGACGAACGCGTTGCCCAGCTCCCGGAAGAGGTCGCGGTTGAGCGCGTTGCGGTGCTCCGGCCGGTTCATCGTGAGCACCAGGACTCCGTCCCGGAGTGCGCGTTCGAGCACCATCTGCGAATCTTGGCACCTCGCGACCCAGGAGCACGCATGCCCGACCTCGACCCGCTCGACGCCACCACCCCCGACGAGCTGGCGTCGTCGCCCCTCCCCGCCGACACCGTCGGCCTGCTCGAGGGCCTCGCGTCGACCCGGGCCATCCGCCGCTACCGCGACGAGCCGGTGCCGCCGGCGGCGTTGCGGGCGATGCTCTTCGCGGCGAGCCGGGCGCCCAGCGGATCGAACCGTCAGCCGTTCCGCCTCATCGTGCTGACCGACGGCCCGAAGGCGCAGCAGGCCAAGAAGCTCATCGCCACCGGCGCCCGCAAGGTGTGGCAGGGCAAGCGCAGCAACGACGGCTACGACCAGGGCTCGGGCACGGTCGAGAACTCCCCCAAGGCCCGCATGGCCGCGACCATGCAGCGCTACACCGACGAGTTCGAGCGCGTGCCCGTGCTCGTGCTCCCCTGCCTCGTGCGCTACCGCGACCCCACGCCGTTCGAAGGCGCGTCGGTGTTCCCCGCGGTGCAGAACCTGCTGCTGGCGGCGCGTGCGCTGGGTTACGGCGGCGTGCTCACCGGCTTCCACGCCCTCGTCGAGCCCGAGCTCCGTGAGCTGCTCGAGATCCCCGAAGGCGTGTTCATGGCCGGCACGATCACCATCGGTAAGCCCGAAGGCCGCCACGGCCCGGTGCGACGTCGACCGCTCGGCGAGCTGGTCTACGGCGAGGGGTGGGGCGTCACGCCCGAATGGGCCGTCGACCCGGTGGGGACCACGCACACCCAGGCGGGCCCGCCGAAGACCGCGCCTTCGAGCTGACCCGACGCGCGGGGTCGAGCGACCGTTACAGTGCCGCGCATGGCGGACGACACGAACGACGTACTGCTGGTCGAGTCGCACGGCGCGGTCCGACTGCTCACCCTGAACCGGCCCGACGCGTTCAACGCGACCAACGAGGATCTCCACGGTGCGCTCGCCAACGTGTGGGCCCGGCTGGCGGCCGACGACGAGATGCTCGCGCTGGTGATCACCGGCGCCGGCCAGCGCGTTCTCCGGCGGCGGCGACCTCAACCTGCTCGACCGCATGGTGCACGACACCGACCTGCGCGCCGCGATCATGGAAGAGGGCGCGGTCATCGTGCGCGGCATGGCGAGCATCGAGGTGCCGATCATCGCGGCGGTGAACGGTCCCGCGGTCGGTCTCGGGTGCAGCCTCGCCGGGCTCAGCGACATCGTGCTGGTGGAGGAACAGGCCTACTTCTCCGACCCGCACGTCGCGCTCGGACTCGTCGCCGGCGACGGCGGCGCGATGACCTGGCCGTTGCTCACCAGCCTCCTGCGCGCCAAGGAGTACATCCTCCTCGGTGACCGCCTGTCGGCCGAGGACGCGGTGCGCATCGGCGTCGCCAACCGCGTCGTCCCCACCGGCACCGCGGTCGAGGAAGCCCTCGCGCTCGCGCAGCGAGTGGCCAAGCTGCCGCCGCAGTCGGTGCGCGAGACGAAGCGCCTGCTCAACGCCGCCCTGCACAGCGCGATCGGGAACCTGCTCGACCCCGCCATCGTCACCGAGACGCAGTCCTTCGACGAGCCTGCGTTCCAGGCCAACCTCGCCCGCATGCTCTCGAAGTAGCCCCACATCCGATTTGGCGTGGCTCATCCCGCGCATGTCGCGGGTCGACCACGCCAAATCGCTGCGGGAGGTTCTAGAGCGGGAGGAGCGGGGGGAGCTGGCGGCTGGCGATCAGCTGCTCACCGAGGGTCTTGGTGAGGATCGGCGCTCGAGCCGAACAGCTGGTCGAGCATCCAGATCCGCCGCAGGTAGCGGTGGAGGTCGTGCTCGGTGGTGAAGCCGATGCCGGCGAGCACCTGCTGGCAGTGCTTGGCCGACCATGCGCGCGCTGCGACCGGCGCTGGCCTTGGCCATCGCCGCCGTCGACCGGCGTGCGGTCGAGCCACGCGGCGTCGAGCACCGCGCACTGCGGTCTCGATCGCGACCAGCGTCTCGGCGAGGCGGTGCCGCACCGCCTGGAACTGGGCGATCGGCTGGTCGAACTGGATGCGTTCGAGCGCGTGCTCGCGCGCCATCGCCAGCGCCGTGCGCGACACCCCGACGAGCTCGTGCGCGACGGCGAGCTGCGCGAGCTGCGACCGCGGCTCCCAGTCGCCGGCTCGGCGTCGCCGGGCGGCGACCGTCGCCGTGCACCTCGACGAGGCCGAGATCGGGGTCCATGCCGGCGATCGGCGCGCGTCTCCAGCGATCCGGCGTCGACGACCGACGCCGACGCACCAGCATCACGACGCACGACGCCGACGTCGCGGACGGCCGTCGCAGCCGCGCACGGCCTCGACTGTCCCGATCACCCGGCGCGTCGGCCACGACCGATCGCGGGCAGCACCACCGCGGTGTCGCCGTCGAGCTCACGACCGAGCGCGAACGCGACGACGTGATCGAGCGCCGACGACGTCGCGCACGCTTCGCCCTGGAGCTCGAACAACCTCGACACCGCCGCCCGCGTGGTCGAACGACAGGGCGTCGTGCCACCCGAGTTCGGCGACGCGCGGCGTCGAGCGCGTCGCCGGTGTGCTGCTCGGTGGCCGCGCGCAGGCTGCGCTCGAACAGCTCGAGGTCGTCGCCTTCGAGCGTCATCGGTCGTTCCCGAGGTCGAGGAGCCGGCGGGCGATGATGTTGCGCTGGATCTCGGAGCTGCCGCCGTAGATCGATCGCCGCACGCGAGTACAGGAACTCGCTGCGCCACCGTGCGCTGTCGACGTCGTCGCCGATGGTGATCTCTGCCGGCAGCACGTCGCCGACCAGGTCGAACACGGCCTGCTCCGCGGTGGCCAGCAGCACCTTGTCGATCGACGTCTCCGCGCCGAGCGTCTCCCCCGCGGCCATGCGGTGCTGACGGTCGCGCGCGACCGGGCTCGGAACGCGTAGACGAGTTGCGTGACCTCACCGAGCTTGGCTGGATCGAGCAGGCCGGCGTCGGCCAGTTCCAAGCCTCCTGCCAGCCGGCGGTGGAGGAACGCGGCGCGCTGCCACAGCGACGTGCTGCGCTCGTAGGGCAGGAGGTCCATCGCGAACGCCCACCCGTCGCCTTCGTTGCCGAGGGTGCGCTCGAACGGCACGAGCACGTCGTCGAAGAACACCTCGCAGAACTCGGGCTCGCCGTGCATGGTCTCGATCGGTCGCGGCGTGATGCCGGGCGTGTCCATGTCGACGAACAGCGCGGTGATGCCGCGGTGGGCCGACTCCGGGGTACCGCTCCGGACCAGCAGCACGCATCGTTGCGCGTACTGCGCCAGGCTCGTCCACACCTTCTGGCCGGTGACGCGCCAACCTTCGTCGGTGCGCACGGCTCTGCACGTGAGCGCACCCAGGTTGCTCCCGGTGCTCGGCTCCGAGAACCCCTGGCACCAGACCTCGTCGCCGCGGAGCAACGGCGGCATCATCGCGGCCGACAGCTCCGGCGGGGCGAACGTGATGAACGACGGACCGAGCACCTCCGGCATCGAGTACACGCCGGAGTACACGAGGTCCGCGCACGGTCACGGCCTCGCTCAGGTACGCGCGGAAGAGCGACGAGCCACCGAGACCGCCGACCCGCTCGGGCCATCCCCACCGGGCCCACCCGGCGTCGAACGTGAGGTCGCCGCACCTTGGCGATCTGGGCCTTGTGGTCTTCGAGCGTGGGGACGCCGCCGTTGTGAGCGGGTCGGTGTCGGGCGCCAGCTCCTCGGCGTGCTCGTCGAGCCAGGCGTCGAACTCGCGGCGGAACTGATCGAGATCCAAGGTGCCGTCAGCGGGCGGCGCGCGGCGACGACGTCGCGACGCTCGGCCCAGTCGTCGCCGAACTCTTCCGCGACCTGGCCGCTGCGCCGCATGCGCTCGACCTGACCACCCGGGATCTTCATCCCGAACGACGTGACGCTGCGGAACTCGAGCACCTCGACGCCGTCCGGTCCGGCCTCGTACGCGTAGGGCGCATCGGACGGGACGAAGAACCCGTCGCCGGCCTGCAGCTCCTGCGAGCCCATCTTCAACGAGCCGGCGACGACGTAGTAGAGGCAGTCGCCGTCGTGGGTGTGGCGCGGCAGGACGTAGTGCGGCCCGAACCAGGCGCGCACGAGGCTCATGCCTTCGTCGCCCTCGCCGCGGTACACGACCTCGTCGAGGTTGCCGTTGAGGAGGTTGGGCGAGCGCGGTCCGTCGGCCGCGAGCACTTCGCGGTCGTCTCCCTCGAACACCGGCGCGCTCATGGTCCCCGACTCGGACAGGTTCGGCGCGTCCTTGCCGCGGAAGAGCTTGATGCCCTGCTTGTCAGTCATGCGGTTCATCGTGGCACACCGGCCCGAGGACGTCCCCGTTCAGGCGCCTCGCTCAGGGCAGATGACGGGACAGGTCGTCGGCCTGAGCGACGAAGAACGGCGCCGCGAACAGGCCGGTCACCCCGGTGTCCGCCCACCGCTGCTCCAGCACCGGCTGCAGACGGGCGGCGACGGCGAGCGGGTCGTCGTCGAGGAACAGGTACGTGAGCTGGTCGCCGGGCTGGGCCACGGTGTACTCCGCGGGCACGCCGGACGCAGTCGGCGCCCACCACGCACCGGCGACGCCGTCGACATCGACGAGTGATGCCGCCGACGCGGTCCCCTCCTCCACCAGCAGGTACACGCCGGTCGAGGGCCACCAGGGCAGCACGTCGGCGCCGACCTTCGCCTCGGGCGCGGCGACGCGGCCGGCGAACGTGTAGACGCCGCGCTCGACCGACGGCAGGAGCTCGGGAACGCGACCGACCTTGCCCAATTCGCGTCCGAGGTCGTGGAACGGCTTCAACCCCGACGGGTCGGAGAAGAAGTAGTTCATGACGTGGTCGGTGGCGTCGAAGCGCGCGTCGTTCGCGGCGCGTGCGGCGCGGCACTCGGGCGTCGAGACCAGGCGCAACGACCCGCGGATGGTCTCGAGCCGGTACTGCTCGGGCCGGTGGTCGAAGAAGTGCCAGCGGAGGTAGTCGACGTCGCGCCCCTCCGGATGACGCGCCGACATCGACACGTAGACCAGCGAGGCGACGGCACCTCCGGTGGCGAGCACGCCGTCGGCATCGTCAGTGGGCGTCCCGGGCAGGTTGGCAAGCGTCATGGGCGCATCATCGCCCACTCGGGTCAGAGGTTCCAGACGCGCGCCGCGTTGCCGCTCACGATGAGCTCGCGCTCGCGTGGATCGACGCCGTCGAACATCTTCTCCACCATCGTGCGCGAGTGCGGCCAGCTCGACACCGGGTGGGGGTAGTCGGACGACCACATGATGTTCTCGATGCCGAGCGACTCGTGCGCCTGGCGCACCGCGTTGGGCTCGTCGATGAACGTGAGGAACACGTTCTGGCGGTAGTAGTGGCTGGGCAGCTCGGAGATCGCGGGGAAGTCGTAGCCCTGGCGCTGGTTGAGGTCGTCGACGATGTAGAGCCACCACGACACCCACCCGAGACCGGGCTCCACGAACACCACCTTGAGCCGCGGGAAGCGCTCGAACACGCCGCCCATCACCCACATGCCGAGCGCCTCGGCCGCCGACAGCGCGACCATCGGCACGAAGATCCCCTTCTGCGGCGTGGGGTCACGGCGAGCGAGGTCGTCGAGCTGCGTGTTCATCCCGATGTGGCAGCAGATCGGGAGACCGGTCTCCTGGATGGCCGCGAACAGCGGGTCGTAGCGCTCGTCCCAGTAGTCGGGCACCCCGAGCTCGGCCGGGTACACCGGGAGCTGCAGCGACTTGCAACCGACCGACGCCGCCCACTGCACCTCGGCGACCGCGGCGTCGATGTCGTGGATCGGGATCTGGTACGAGACGATCAGGCGCTTGGGATCGGCGGCGGCGAAGTCACCCAACGTCTCGTTGAATGCACGCGTGGCCTCGCGCCACCCGTCTTCGATCAGGTACAGGTAGCGGAACGAGCTGACCTCGCAGTAGTTCACCGACGCGTCGACGCCGTCGTCGTCCATGTCGATCAGACGGGCGGCGGCATCGGAGTGACCGGGGCGACCGTTGGCCTCGTGCCGCCGGTTCTTGCCCATCCCCACGTTGGGATCGGGCGCGAGCCCCTGTTGCGTGCGCCACTGCTCGTTGGCGGCCACCGACGCGGTGCTCGCCATCGACGACCGGAAGCGGAGCAGTCCGGCGTCGTAGTCGTCGTGGAACTTGGTGGCGAGGTGCTGCTTCACCAGGTCGTGCGAGACGTCGACGTGGTCGTCGGCCGAGATGAGGCGTTCAGTGGTCATCAGGACTCCGCGGGTTGCCGGCGTGGAACGACATAGCGGATGCTATACCGGAGCACCGAGCCGCGCACGGAGCGTGCGAGACTGACCCCGGAGGACGCCCCATGGACAGGCCGGACCCGCGACCGCGCACCACGATGTCGGGCATCGAGCTCGACGCGGTGTACGGCCCGGCCGACGCCGAGCGCCCCGGCGAGTACCCCTACACCCGGGGCCCCTACGCCTCGATGTACCGCTCAGAAGCTCTGGACCATGCGGCAGTTCGCCGGCTTCGGCACCGCCGAGGACACCAACGAGCGGTTCCAGCGCGCTGCTCGCGGCCGGCGGCGAGCGGGCTGTCCACCGCGTTCGACATGCCGACGCTGCTCGGACGCGACTCCGACGACCCGCTGGCGGTCGGCGAGGTGGGACGAGCGCGGCGTCGCCATCGACACGCTCGTCGACCTCGAGCTGCTGTTCGCCGACATCGACCTCGGCGCGGTCAGCACGTCGATGACCATCAACTCCGCCGCGCCCACGCTGCTCGCGATGTACGTCGCGCGTCGGCGACCAGCAGGGCGTCGACCGGGCGCGCCTCGGCGGCACGATCCAGAACGACATCCTGAAGGAGTACCAGGCGCAGAAGGAGTTCGTGTTCCCGCCGCGACCGTCGATGCGGCTGGTCACCGACGTCGTGCGCTTCGCCACCGCCGAGCTGCCCCGCTGGCACCCGGTCTCGATCTCCGGGTACCACATCCGCGAGGCCGGGTCGACGGCCGCGCAGGAGCTCGCGTTCACGCTGGCCAACGGGTTCGCGTACGTGGAGTCGGCGCTCGCCGCGGGGCTCGCGGTCGACGCGTTCGCGCCCCGCCTCAGCTTCTTCTTCAACGCGCACGTCGACTTCTTCGAGGAGATCGCCAAGTACCGCGCCGCGCGCCGCATCTGGGCCCGCTGGATGCGCGACGAGTACGGCGCCCGCGACGAACGCTCGCTGCCAGCTGCGCTTCCACACGCAGACCGCGGGTGTCTCGCTCACCGCGCAGCAGCCGGAGGTCAACATCGCCCGCGTCGCGATCGAGGCGCTGGCCGCGGTGCTCGGCGGCACCCAGAGCCTGCACACCGACGCGTTCGACGAAGCGCTGGCGCTGCCCACCGAGCAGGCGGCCCGGCATCGCGCTGCGCACGCAGCAGGTCATCGCGGACGAGATCGGGCGTCGTGAACGTGGCCGACCCGCTCGGTGGGTCGTGGTTCGTCGAGGAGCTCACCGACGAGCTCGAACGGCAGGCCGAGGAGATGTTCGCGCACCTCCGCGAGCAGGGCGGCGGCTCGATGCTCGACGGCGTCTTGCACGCCATCGACGACGGCTGGTTCCAGGCGCAGATCGCCGACGCCGCCTACGACTTCCAGCGACGCGTCAACTCGGGCGAGTTCGTGATCGTGGGCGTGAACGACCACGTCGACGGCCACGAGGCCGCGCCGCCCACGCTCAGCATCGATCCCGCGGTGGAAGACCGCCAGCTCGTCCGACTGCGCCAGGTGAAGACCGATCGCGACGACGACCGCGTGCACGCCACCCTCGATGCGATCCGCCGCGATGCCGCCGACCCCACCGCCAACCTCATGCCCGCGATCCTCGACGCGGTGCGCGCGCACGTCACCGTGGGCGAGATCACCGCGGCGCTGGAGACGGTGTTCGGCGTGTGGACGGAGCGCGCCGTCGCATGACCGTCAACGAGCCGGTGTGTCGCGTCCTCGTCGCCAAGATCGGGTTCGACGGCCACGATCGCGGGATCAAGGTCGTCGCCCGCACGTTGCGCGACGCGGGCATGGAGGTGATCTACGCGGGACTGCGTCAGACCCCCGAGACCGTCGCCGCCATCGCGCGCGACGAGGACGTCGACGTCGTCGGCATCTCGATGCACAACGGCGCGCACCTCACCATCGCGCCGCGGGTCATCGCCGCCCTGCGCGACGCCGGCGCGCGAGCGGCCGTGATCGTCGGTGGGATCGTGCCCGACCCAGACATCGCACTGCTCCACGAGGCCGGCGTCGCCGCAGTGCTGGGCCCCGGCGCGTCCGGCGACGAGGTCGTGGAAGCCGTCACCCGGGCCTGCAGCACCGCGACGCCCGAACCGCTACCCCTTGAACCTGCGTTGACGCGTCCGCGTCAGGACTCGAGCGTGGCCGAGAGCGTGATCTCGGGCACCGCGGCCAGGGCGCGGCTCACGGGACAACCCGCCTTCGCCGCCTCCGCCTGCTCGAGGAACGCGGCCTCGTCGATGCCCGGGACGCGCCCGACGGTGACGAGGTCGATCTTGGCGATCGTCGGCTTGCCGTCGATGTTGCGCAGCTGGACGCTGGCGTCGGTGTGCACCGATTCCGGCGTGAACCCGGCCTTGGCCAGGTTGTTGGAGAACGCCATCGAGAAGCACGCCGCGTGGGCGGCGGCGATCAGCTGCTCCGGGTTCGAGCCCGGGCCGTCCTCGAAGCGCGACTTGAACGTGTAGCCACCGCTGATGGTGTCACCGGCCTTGAACGTGCCGCTCCCGGACGGGAGGTCACCCTTCCACTCTGCTTCTGCCTTCGCCGGCATGTGCTGCTCCTCTGTTGGGGGTGGTTTCGGATTTGGTGCGGGATTCGATCATCGAGCGCTCAGGCGCTCGCCGCCTTCAGCGCGCTGGTGAAGTCGGCGACGAGGTCGTCGCCGGCTTGGTAGAAGGGGAAGTACGCGCACACGCGGTTCGAGTACGGGCCGTAGCGCCGCACGATCTCCTCCGCCACCTGATCGGGCGTGCCGTGCACCGCGATGGTGTCGACCATCTCGTCGGTGATGAGCGTGGCCATCGTCGCCCAGTCACCCTGCTTCGAGAGGCGGTTCAGCTCCGGTTGCACGTCACCCCAGCCGTGCACGTCGAGCACCGGCTTGTACGCGGGCGTCGATCCGTAGAACGCGAGGAGGTTGCGCACCCCGCGCGCCGCCTCGAGCTCCTCGTCGTTGCGACCCACGCCGACGATCACCTCGACGATCACCTCGAGGTCGTCGCGCGTGCGGCCTGCCGTCGCCAGGCCGCGGTCGATCGCCGGCATCGTGCGCTCGGTCATGTGCTCGCCGCTGTTGAACGGCATCACCAGGATGCCGTCGGCCACCTCGGCTGCCATCTCGTTCATCTTCGGGCCCAGCGCGCCCACGAGGATCGGCGCGATGCCGTGCGGGTTGGGCCCGGGGTCGAACGCCGGTGTCGACAACGTGTGGCGCGTGTACTCACCCTCGAAGCGCAGCGGTGTGCGCTCCTGCCAGTGCTCGAGGATGGCCTTGATCGCCAGCACCCACTCGCGCATGTGCGCGACCGGCCGGCCGAACTCGCCTCCGAAGCGCTTCTCGACGTGCGCCTTCACCTGCGTGCCGAGACCGAGGCGGAAGCGCCCGCCCGACAGCTCCTGCAGGTCGTACGCCGAGTTGGCGAGGTGCCACGGGCTGCGCGGGAAGGCGATGGCCACGTTGGTCATGAGGTCGAGGTCGCACACCGGCGCCGCCGCGACCAACGGGAAGAAGAGGTCGTGCGAGTTCTCGAAGCTGAACACGCCGTCGACCCCGAGCGCCTGGAGCTCGGGAGCCCGCCGCGCGCGGCCTCCATGACGGACTGGGACAGCTGCACGTCGACCTGCATGGGCATGGGCGGCGACCGTAGCGGAATCGATTCGCGCTGCCCAGCTAGCGTGGGATCGCTCCACCACGGATGAGGACGGACGAGGACGGAACGCCATGCAGCCAGACGACCACTACATCGTCATCACCGCCGACAGCCACGCCGGTGGCAGCCACGCGCAGTACCGCGAGTTCCTCGACCCCAAGTACCGCGACGACTTCGACGCCTGGCGCAACAAGTACAAGAACCCGTTCAAGGACCTGAAGGACACCGACCTCCGCATTCGCAACTGGGACGGCGACGTGCGTGACCAGCAGCAGCACGAGGACGGCGTCGTCGGCGAGGTCATCTTCCCCAACACCGTCCCGCCGTTCTTCCCGAGCTTCGTGCTCTTCGCCGAGCCGCCACGTCCGGAGGAGTACGAGCACCGTCACGCGGGCGTGCAGGCACACAACCGCTGGCTCGCCGACTACTGCGCGCAGAAGCCCGAGGCCCGCGCCGGCATCGGCCAGATCTTCCTCAACGACCTCGACGACGCGATCGCCGACGTGCAGTGGTGCAAGGCGAACGGCCTGCGCGGCGGCGTGCTCGTGGGCAACCCGCCGATCACCGCCGACTGGCTGAAGCCGATGTACGACCCGTACTACGACCCGCTGTGGGCTGCGTGCGAGGAGCTCGACGTCGTGGTGAACACGCACTCCGGCACTGGCGGCCCGAAATACCAGCGGGCCCCTGCGATGCCGATCGTGCACATCACCGAGATGATCTTCTACTCACAGCGGCCGTTCGTGTACATGCTCGTCGGCGGTGTGTTCGAGCGGTTCCCGAACTTGAAGTTCGTGCTCACCGAGGCCGGCTGCTCGTGGGTGCCGACCGTGCTCGAGCAGCTCGACGCGATGATGGGCATGCTGCGCACCGGTGGCACCGGTGAGATGCGCTTCGAGGGCGAAATCGTGCCCACGAAGAACGCGAGCGACTACTTCGAGCAGAACTGTCACATCGGCATGAGCCAGCCGCGTCCGTCGGACATCCGCGCCGCGCTCGGTCCCGTCGGCATCGACCGTGTCATGTGGGGCAGCGACTACCCGCACGAGGAGGGCACCCTCCCGTTCACGCGTGAGCACCTGCGCCAGGTGCTCGGCCACCTCCCTCCCGAGCAGATCCAGCAGATCGTCGGGGGCAACACCGCCGAGCTCTACGGCTTCGACCTCGAGGCGTTGCGGCCGGCGGCCGAGAAGTACGGCCCGACGGTCGCCGAAGTCGCCGAACCCCTCACGGAGCTGCCCGAGGGCGCCAACGAAGCACTGCTGCGCTCGGCAGGGGATCTCGCGAAGGCGCGCTGACGTGCGCATGCGGCTCGAGCCCGAGGACGATCTCTTCCACGCGCCCGACGACGACCAGAACTACAACGAGAGCCGCTACTACAACTTCCTCGCCGCCCCCTCGGAGGTTGGCGCGTCGGGGTTCGGCGGCTGGGTGCGCATGGGCAACCGGCCCAACGAGCACTACGCCGAGATGACCGTGTGCCTCTACCTGCCCGACGGGCGGGTGGGGTTCATGTTCAAGCGTCCGCACATCGAGGGCCACGTCGCGCACGACGCCGGCGGACTGAAGTTCGACGTGGTCGAGCCGTATCAGGAGCACCACGTCACCTACGACGGCAACGTGTGCGTGCTGGTCAACCCGCGCGAGATGGCCGATCCCGGCACCGCGTTCAAGAACAACCCGCACGAGGAGTGCTCCATCGACCTGCGCCTGATCGCGGCGTCGGAGCCGTCGGGCGGCGAGCCGATCTACGACGAGGGCGAACAACCGGCGCCGGGCGTCGCGCACAGCTTCGCCAAGGGCCACACCGAGCAGCAGATGGCGATCACCGGCCTCGTCCAGGTGAACGGGCAGCGCTTCGACCTCGACCGTGCGTTCGGGCTGCGCGACCACTCGTGGGGGCCACGCGTGTGGCAGAGCATCTGGTGGTACCGCTGGGTCACCGCCAGCTTCGACGGCGGCCTCGGCCTCGCGTGCACCCTGCGCGGCCACCAGGACGACCCCGACCTGCGCAACGTGAACGGTTGGGTGTTCGACGTCGACCGCTACGGCGACGGCCGCGTCGTCAAGGTGCGCGACATGCAGCTCACGTCGGAGTACGACGACGAGTGGTTCGTGCAGCGCAGCGACGTCGTCATCACCACCGACGACCACGCGTACGAGCTGCACGGCGAGGTGACGTCGAGCATCCCGCTGCGCAACCGGCGCGACGGCATGGTCACCCGTCTCACCGAGGGGATGACCCGCTGGACCGTCGACGGTCGCGAAGGCGCCGGATTGTCGGAGTACCTCGACCAGGTCGTCGATGACGTCCCCGTCGGCACCAGCGTCGGTATCTGACGGTCTCGCCACCGCGCTCGCACCGGTGGTGGGTGCGCCGGTCGAGATCGCCGAGCTGCGCAAGCTGACCGGCGGCGCGTCGCGTGAGACCTGGTCGTTCACCGCGAACGGCGAACCGCTCATCCTGCGGCGCGACCCACCCGCGCGGCCCGGACACCCCGGCGCGATGCAGCGCGAGGCCGACGTGATGCGCGCGTGCACCCGCGCCGGCTTGCGCGCGCCGGAGGTGCTGCTCGACGACGACGGCGCCCTCCTCGGCACCAGCGGGCTCGTGATGCGTCACGTCGACGGCGAGACCATCGCCCGGCGCATCCTGCGCGACGACGAGTACGCGGTCGCCCGCACCGTCCTCGTGCGCGAGCTCGCCGAGTTCCTCGCCGGCCTGCACGCGATCGATCCCGCAGAGGTGCCGGGGACCGAGTCACCCGACCCGATGGCGATCTGGGACAAGTACCAGCGGCTCGACCAACGCAGCGCGGTGTTCGATCGCACGCACGAGTGGCTGCTCGCGCACCGGCCGCCGCACACCGCCGACGCGCTGATCCACGGCGACCTCCGGATGGGCAACATCATCGTGCAGCCCGACGGCCTGGCCGCGGTGATCGACTGGGAGCTCATCCACCGCGGCGACCGGCACGAAGACCTCGCGTGGCTGTGCCTGAAGGCGTGGCGCTTCGGCCAACCGCTCGAGGTGGGAGGCCTCGGCAGCATCGACGAGCTCGTCACCGCGTACGAAGCCGCGGGCGGACGCCCGATCGACCGCGAGACGTTGCGCTGGTGGCTGGTGGCGAAGACCTTCACGTGGGGGGTCGGCTGCATGCTCCAGGGCGACACCCATCTGTCCGGCCGCGTCCGCTCGGTCGATCTCGCCGCCGTCGGCCGCCGCGCCGCGGAACAGGAGTGGGATCTCATCGAGATCCTCGCCCCCGACGCCTGCGCGGCCGCACGCGCGGCTCCGCCCGCCGCGGAGCGCCCCGACGACGATGCGCGCTACGGACGCCCCACCGCCGCGAGCTGCTCGACGCGGTGCGCGAGTTCTTGTCCGAGCGCGTCGCCACGAGCGACGACCGCGGCCTGGCCTACGAAGGCCGGGTGGCGGCCAACGTGCTCGCGACCGTCGAGCGCGAGCTGGCGCAGGAGTCGGTCGAGAGAGTCGGCGACGACTGGGAGACGCTCGCACTCGTCGTCCGCGACCGTCTCACGGTCGCGAGCCCGAAGCACCTCACGTTGGCGCCGACACTCGCCGCGAGCTGATCCCTAACTCGGAGCGCGAGCCGGGCACGCCGGCGAGGTGGTACCGGGCCACACCAGGTCGCACACCGTGCGCGCCGCGACCTGCCAGCGACCGTCGGTCTGCACCGTGTAGCCGACGCGTGACTTCACCACCGTGCCGTGGCCGGGAACGGTGATGGAGAATTGGACGATGGCGTGGGTCGCATCGATGAACGAGAGAGAGCCCACGGTCACGGCGTTGCCCTCGAGCTGGTCGGCGGTGTAACCGAACCGACGGGCGATCTCCGTCGATCGGTGCAGCAGGGGCACGAGCTCGGGGCCGAGCTGCATCGCGGCCACCTTTGCCTCGTCGGTGGCCGGACCGAACACGTCGCGGTAGGCGGCGGCGATCTCGGTGGACACCTGAGCGAGCTCGGCCGGCGCGTAGACGTCGCCTCCGGTCTGGGAACGAGGGATCACCACTGCAGTCGTCGCGCCATCCTCGTCGGACGTCGCCGACCCGATCGCGAACGCGCCGAAGCCCACGACGATGAGGGCGATGGTCGCACCCAGAGCGAACCGCCGCCGCTGCCGTCTGCGCAGGGTCTCGCTTCGTCGCAGCAGGTCGTCGAGGTCGTCCTCGGGGCGGATCCGCCGCACGCGGCTTCGACGCTGCGACCGAGCTGTGCGCCGAGGTCGTCGTCGCGGGTCATCGCTCGATCACCCTTCGGAGTTGGGCAAGCCCCCGGTGCACCAACGAGGCCACCGTGCCCTCACGGCAACGCAGGATCACCGCGATCTCGGCCTGCGGGAGCCCTTCGTAGAACTGCAGCACGAGCGCGGCGCGCTGCCGGTAGGGAAGCAACGAGAGCGCGTCGAACATCTCGTCCGCGTCGAGCTTCGTGTCCTCGACGACGAAGAGCACGTCGGCGCGTCGTTCGTGCTTCGCACGACGAGACGCAGAGCGGCACGCGTTGACGACGGCCGCGGCGCAGGTACGAGCGTGGATGTTGGACCCGATCCCAACGTGCGTGGGTCCGGATGAAGACGTCGTGCACGAGGTCCTGCGCCAGGCTCTCCGACCCGGTCAACGCACAGGCAAGCCGCACCATCGGGAGCTGGAGCTCACGGTACAGATCGACGAACGACGGTTCGAACTCCGCGGCGGGCGACGCCGAGGACCACTCCTCCATCCGGTTCGGCTCAGCCATCGGAGCTCCCAGCTACGTCGAGGCGTTGCGAGTGTGCCACACCGGGTCCGCGATCCTCGCGACGGTGCAGACGTCGACCGGGCCCGGGCGCTACCGTCACGCGCCGCCGACGAGGAGGAGGACGCGCTGTGAACGGAACCACGTCCGACGTGTGGGAAGTCATGTCCACCGCCCGCACCATCCGACGGTTCACCGATGCTCCGGTCGAAGACGCCACGCTGGCGCGGTGCCTCGAAGCAGCGCGGTGGGCGCCGTCCGGCGCGAATGCCCAACGGTGGCGATTCGTCGTGCTGCGTTCGCCGGAGACGCGCGACGCGGTCGCGCGCGCAGCAGCCCAGGCGCTCGAAGTGATCGAACCGGTCTACGGGATGTCGCGCCCGGCACCGGACGACGACACCCGCGCGGCACGCACCAACCGCGCGACGTACGAGCTTCACGATCGCGCCGGCGAGTACACGTCGGTGCTGTTCGCGCAGATGCACTTCCCCACTGCGTCCGAGCTGTTGCTCGGTGGATCGATCTTCCCCGCCATGCAGAACTTCCTCCTCGCCGCCCGCGCCGTCGGATTGGGCGCGTGCATGACGAGTTGGGCGTCCTACGGCGGCGAGGCGATCCTGCGCGAGGCGGTGGGCGTGCCCGACGACTGGATGCTCGCCGGGCACATCGTCGTCGGCTGGCCCCGTGGCCGGCACGGAACCGTGCGCCGGCGCCCGCTCGCCGATGCGGTCAACCTCGACCGCTGGGACGCCCCCGCCGACGCCCTCGTCGCGACCCAGCTCTGAGCGGAGGCGCGCTCAGCTCACGGCGGCGGGACCGCGGCGCGGCTGCTTCGCCGCCGCCACCAACCCCACGTCGCGAGCATCCCGAGCGAGGCGAGCACCACGATCGAGGGTTCCGCGGCCACGCGGTAGCGCACCACCCCGCCGATGAGCAGCATCACCGAGGTCACGACGGCGACCGGCACGAGGAGCGGCCACACCGGCACCCGGCGTCGACGCAGGGTGACCGCCCCGGCCACCGCCGCCGCGACCAGCAGGTAGAGCGCGACCACACCGGCGTACGACGCCCACCGCGGACGGCCTTCGCCGACGTCGGCCGACACCGACTCGGGGACGTGGAACAGCGACCACATGCGTCCGACACGCGCCGCCACGACCACCGGCCAGCGCCCGAGGTGGTCGCGCAGGTAGTCGATCGCCCGTGACCGGAGGCTCGCGTTGACGACGGACGGATCACCCTCGGGTCGGTGTCCGTCGGCACAGGTGATGTCACCCCCACCCGTGCCGGACCCGTAGAAGGTGCGATCGCAATTCGCCGCCAGCATCGTGAGACCGTCGTTGGTCGACACGAAGGTCGGCTTCTCGAATCGGGACAGGTTGTAGCCGACCCACGGCGCGACGACGAGCACCGCGATCCCGAGGCACGAGGCCACGCGGAGCATCCGTCGCCGATCCAACCGCTCCTGCGAGCTGCCGATCCACACCGCCGGCACGGCGAGCACGACCGCGAGGACCGCGAGCTCGGCGCGGATCAGCGTCAGCAGGCCACACAGCGCCCCGAGCCCGACCACCCACCGCCAGGACGCGCCGCGCACGACGCGATAGGTGACGAGCAGGAGCGCGCTCACGACGAGGATGCAGAGCGACTCGGACATGATGAGGCCGTCGTTCATCCAGAGGTTCGGATCGAGCGCGGCGATCGCGGCTGCGACGAGGCCGGCGCCGTCACCCCCGAGTTCCCGGGCGAGCAGTGCCAGCACGACGACGGAGCCCAGGCCGACGAGCACCATCGTGAAGCGCATCAGGAGCGCTTGGATCGTCCGATCGTCCACCAACGCCGCGGGGACGAGGACGAGGCTCGTCAGGGGTGCGTGCTCGGCCGACGGCCCCGGGACCGCGGCGGGATCGCGGATCGTCGCAAACGGATCGACGAAGCCGTGCCCACGTGCGATCGAATCCGCTTCCAACTGGTAGTACGCGGCGTCGTAGAAGTGGTCGTCGTGACGGGTGACGACGAGCACGTACGCGACCCGCAGTCCCCCCGCCGCCAGGACCACCACGCCGAGCAGCAACCAGAAGCGCGCGCTGCCGCGCCCGTCGTCGTCCCGTCCTGCCATCCATGGTGAGACGCCGGACGGGGCCGACTCCTTGCATCGCCAGGATCAGGATCAGGTGGCGACGAGGTCCTTGGCGAAGCCGACGCTCTCGTAGAGGGCACGGATCTCGGCCTTGGCCTGGTCGGGCAGGATCCCCTGCGGCGGGCGCGAGTGCGGGTAGTCGCCCATCGGCAGGCCGAGGGTCGCGGCCGAGCAGCGGTACGCCTCGCCCCAGTGCGTGAAGTAGTCGGGCCGGTTGGGAGAGGTGCAGTACCAGCGCGCCACGCCGTAGATGATCGTGTCGAGCTGCGACTCGCGCGAGTGCGCGATCGCCTCGGGGATGCGGCCCTCCCAGAGGAGGTTCCAGTACTCGGTCAGGATCTTGCGCCCGGGGATCTCGTGGAGGTAGCCCGCGGTGCCGAGTTGCGCGGGTCCGACGATGCCCTCCTGCAACCAGCCGGCGCGGTACACGAGGAAGTCGCACTCCCAGATGACGACCTCGGGCGCGAGCGCGTGCAGCGCGCCGCTGCGCCAGTGCTCCATCGTGCCTTCCTTGGTCGCGCACACCGCGGGGACCGCGTTCGCGATCAGCGCCGAGTCCTCGGGCGTGAGCACGTACCCCGACGACGGTGAGTTGAACATTCCGAGTGCGATGTCGGTGCGGTCGGCGACGTACTGGAAGAAGCGCAGCACGCCTTCACCTCCGTGCACCTCCATCGGCGGCGTCTGCAGGTAGCAGATGTCGGCACCCGCGGCCTCCGCGTGCTGCGTGAGCTCGACACAGTCCTTGGCCGACGCTGCGCTCGTGCACGCCTGGATCACGACATCGGGCTTGATCGCGCGCGCTTCGTCGATCGCGATCTCCACGAGCCGCTTGCGCTCGTCCATGGTGAGCGACCACCACTCGGCGATGCCGCTCGTCAACCACAGCATCGAGTGGTCGAGATCGCCGACGCAGTAGCGCACGAGCGCGCGGTACGCGTCGAAGTCGATGTCGTCGCCGTCGGTGCCGCTGAACGGCGTGTACAGCGAGTCACCGATCCCGTGCAGACCACCCTTGGCGGCCCAGTCCTTCGCGTCCCGTGCTGACGGCATCGCGTCTCCTTTCGGTCCCGTTCGTCGATCCCGGCGGACACTAGCCGCACGGCTTGGATCTGTCAGCCGATCGGCTAGCGTGCGCGCGATGACGCCGGTGGCGGTGCCCGTCGTGAACTCGTCCGAAACGATTCCGATGGAAGCGCGCATCGTCGGGGTGGCCGTCGACCTGTTCGCGACCCACGGGATCGACGCCACCTCGTTGCAGATGATCGCCGACGCCCTCGGCATCACCAAGGGCGCGGTCTATTACCACTTCAAGACGAAGCACGAGATCGTCCTCGCGGTGTGCGCCGACTCGTTCGACGCGCTCGAAGCCGCGGTGGCGGAAGCGGAGACGATCGAATCGGTCACGTCACGCGATCGTGCGCTCGACCGCCTCGTCCCGCGCCTCGTCGCTCTCGCGGTCGAGTCGCGCAGCGTGTTCAGCAAGCTCCGGTTCGATCCGGTCATGGTCCGCCTCATGGCCGACGACCCCCGATACGAAGATCTCCTCGCGCGCCTCGACCGGTTGCTCGGCGGCGACGCCCCCGACGCCGAAGCGCGCGTGCGCACTGCATCCGCGATCTCGGCGCTGGCCGGCGCGCCGGTCCACCACCTCGTCGCCGGGCTCGACGACACCGAGCTCCGCGCCCACCTCACCACCGTCCTCCGGGAGATCGTGCAGCGATGACCGAGCACTACGCCGACGTCGACTGGTTCACCGACGGTTCCGTCGTCGACGACCCGTACCCCTACTACCGCTACCTGCGCGACGAGCGCGGACCGGTGTGGATCGAACCGGTGCACGGGGTCGCGGTGGTCACCGGCCACGACGAAGCGCTCGCGGTCTACCGCGACCACGAGACGTACTCGTCGTGCAACGCGCCGTCGGGTCCGTTCCCCGGGCTCCCCTTCGCACCCGAGGGCGACGACGCCAGCGCGCAGATCGAGCAACACCGGTCGCAGATGATGATGTACGGCTACATGGCGACGTGGGATCCGCCGCAGCACTCCGACTACCGGTCGCTCCTCACCGGTCTCTTCACGCCGAAGCGGCTGAAGGAGAACGAGGAGTTCATGTGGCGCCTCGCCGACCAGCAGCTCGACGAGTTCCTCGACCGCGGCTCGTGTGAGTTCATCGGCGAGTTCGCCGAGCCGTTCACCGCGCTCGTGATCGCCGACCTGCTCGGCGTGCCCGACGACGACCGCGCCCGCTTCCACGCGTGGTTCCAACGGCAGAAGTCGCCAGGGCAGATCGACGAGAACATGACCAATCCCGAGGACACCAACTCGCTCTCGTTCTTCGAGAGCACCTTCTCCGAGTACATCGAAGACCGTCGGCAGTGCACCGCGTGCCGACGTGCTCACCCACCTCGCGCAGGTCACCTTCCCCGACGGGAGCACGCCCCCGGTCTCGGTGCTGGCCAACGAGGCCGCGTTCCTGTTCGCGGCCGGCCAGGAGACCACCGCCCGCAGCCTCGCGTTCGCACTGCAGTTCCTCGTCGACGACCGCGCGCTCCAGGCGTCGCTGCGCGCCGATCGCGGTGCAATCCCGACGTTCGTCGAAGAGATCTTCCGCCTCGAGGCGCCGGTGAAGAGCCACTTCCGCCTCGTGCGGCGCACGACCACGCTCGGCGGGGTCGAGCTCAAGGCGGGCACGACGGTGATGTTGCTGATCGGTGGGATCAACCGCGATCCCCGTCGCTTCGACGACGCCGACGCGGTCGACCTCGAGCGAGCGTCGATCTACGAGCACGTCGCGTTCGCGCGCGGCGTCCACACCTGCCTCGGGCAACAGCTCGCCCGCGCCGAGATGCGCATCGCGCTCGAACGCATCCTGGAGCGCACCGCCGACATCCGGATCTCGACCGCGGACCACGGTCCTGACGGTGCGCGCGGCTACGACTACGACCAGACGTTCTTCTTCCGGGGCCTCCGCGCGCTCCACCTGGAGCTCACGCCGAGTTGATGCTCCGCTCGATCCCTTGGCGAACCAGGTCGGCGAACGCGTCGGGCGCGCGACGGTGGGCGTGGTGGCCGGCATCCGGCATCGTGACGACCTCGAAGCGCGGCACGTGTTCGGCGAGGAATGTGACCACGCCCGGCATCACCTGCTCGTCGCTGCGTCCGTAGAGCACGGGCGCGCGGATCTCCGCGACGTCGTAGGGCGCGCCTGACCGCACCGACGTCTCCTCGGCGAGGAATGCGCTCGCTTCGACGCGCCGGCGGGCACGCTCGTCGTCGTCCATGCGGTCGTACGCGGGCCCGAGCATCAGCGCGAGCGCGGCGTCCTCCGGATCGACGGCGCCGAACACGCCCTGCATCACGTCGTCGTCCCAGCCCGGTGACCAGGCGACGCTGGTCTCGTACAGGACGAGCGCGTCGACCAGCTCGGGCGCGCGCACCGCGGCGCCCATGGCGGTCACCCCGCCGAACGAGTGGCCGACGACGATCGCGTGACGATCGTCGAGCACCGCGACGAGATCGTCGACGTGGCGATCGACCGACGCCGGTGCACCCGGTGAGCCGGCCGACGACGCGTACCCGCGCCGGTCGTACCACCGCATCGTGCACTCACCCGCGAGCCGATCAGCGACGCGGTCGAACGACGGCCCGTTGCCCAGCACGCCGTGCACGAACACGACGAGGGGCTCACCGGTCCCGAGCTCGGTGACGGCGAGGTCCACGCGGTCAGGACGTCGACGCCGTGCGCGAGGCCGCGCCCGATGCACCATCGACGAGCACATCGATCCCGCTGACGAACGACGCGTCGTCGGACACCAGGAATGCGCACACCGCGGCGATCTCGTCGGCGGTGCCGAGGCGGTGGATCGGAGTGTCGTCGAGGATCTGCTGCATGACCGGCTGCTGCTCGAACTCCTGGCGACCCATCGGCGTGTCGATCAGTCCCGGCGACACCGACACGACGCGACCGCCGAGCGGCCCCCACCGCACCGCCGCCTTGGCCGCTTCGAGCCGCACGCCGACCTTCGACCACGCGTACGCCATCCCGGAGTCGGGCAGCAGCGCTGCCGCCCGCGCGACGAAGCCGTCGGCACGCGGATCGTGCACCAACGCCGCGAGTTCGGGACCGAGCAGTTCGAGCGGCAGGTCGCCCGCGCTCGACGCGAAGCACACCGCCGCCGAACCCTCGGTGACCAGGGGCTCGAACGCGTCGAGCATCGACGCGGTGCCGACGAGGTTGACGTCGACGATGCGAGCGGGCTCGGCCATGGTCGGCGACAGCCCGGCGGCATGCACCAGCGACCGGAACGGCCCGAGCTCCGCCACCCGCGCCGCCAAGGCCCGCACCGCGTCAGGATCGCTGACGTCGCAGGCGACGCCGACCGTCCCGTCGAGATCGGGTGCGCGGAGGTCGACCGCGACCAGGTGATCCACCGTGCCCCGCAGCCGATCGACGCAGGCCCGTCCCATGCCGCTCGCCGCACCTGTGACCACTCCTACCGTCATCGCTCGCTCCCCCGTTGCCACTGCACCCGAAGTGTGACTCAGCGGAAGGTGTAGCGGATCGGGATGCTCTTCGGCCCCTCGACGAAGTACGCGTGCGTCCACGTGGGGACGCCCGCGAGCTCGACGTGGTCGAGCCGGCCGAGCAGCTCCTTGAAGATGGCGCGGATCTCGAGCCGCGCGAGGTGCGCACCGAGGCAGAAGTGCCGACCGAAGCCGAACGCCACGTGCCCGGCCGCGTTCTCGCGCTGCACGTCGAGCCGGTCGGGATCGGGGAACACCTCCTCGTCGCGGTTCGCCGCCGCGTACGAGAGGTAGAGCAGGTCGCCCGGTTCGAACGTGACGTCGCGCAGCGTGAACCTCTCCTGCGCGGTGCGGCAGAAGTGCTTCACCGGCGACACGTAGCGGATGATCTCGTCGGCCATCGGCTCGATCAGCTCGGGTCGTTCCTGCAGCAGCCCGAACTGATCGGGGAACTCGACCAGCGCGAGCAGGCCGGCGGCGATCGCGTTCGACGTGGTGTCGTGACCGGCGGTGGCGATGATCACGTAGTGGCCCGAACATGTCGAGGTCGGGCAGCAGCTCGCCGTCGAGTCGGGCGTTGGCGATCACCGACGCGAGGTCGTCGGTCGGCACCGCGCGTCGGTCGTTCGCCAAGTTGCGGTGAAGTAGTTCACGAAGTCCATGAGCACGCCGAGCAGGGATGCGTCGTCGCCCATGCGCTCGATGTCGGGGTCCTCGGCGCCGAACAGCTCCTGAGTGAGCTGCAGCATGCGGCCGTAGTCGTCGGCCGGCAGCCCGAGGATCGACAGGATCACCTGCAACGGGAAGTGCAGCGCGACGTCGTTCGCGAAGTCGCACTCGCCGCCGAGCGCGGCCATCTGGTCGACCGCCTGGCGCGCCAGCTCGTCGATGCGGTCCTGCATCATCTTGACGTTGCCGGGCTTGAACCAGTCGTTGACGATGTTGCGGTGCGCCTTGTGGCGATCGCCGTCCATCTGGATCAGCGTCTGCACAGGTGTGTCGCCCATGGTGGCGATGCGCTTCGACACCGTCAGCACGGGTACCGGCGCGTTGGTGAAGAGCTCGGGATGCCGCTCGATCTCCATGACGTCGGCGTGCTTGGTGATCGCCCAGAACTCGGGGAACTCCGGGATCGACACCCGCAGGATCGGCGACTCCGCGCGGATCCGAGCTGCGGCCGCGTGCCACGCGACCGGGTCGGCGTACGCGGACAGGATCGGCGAAGATCGATCCGAGCTCCTCGACGGACGTGGTCGTCACCGCGACGCCTCCTCAGGCTGATCGAGAATCATCTAGACGTTATCGTGCCACCATGACGCCGAGCGTGGAGCACGACGCGATGGTGGAGCAGATCATCGCCACCGGACAGCAGACCCCGGAGGCGCGGCCGACGGCAGAGATGCTCACCGCCATGCGCGCCGCCGAGGTGGCGACGACGACGTCCACGCCCGACGACATGGTCGTGACCGACGAGGTCATCGGTGGCGTCCCCTGCCTGACGGTCACGCCCCGAGACTCCGACACGCACGGCACCATCGTGTTCGTCCACGGTGGCGGCTACATCTGGATGCGAGCCCGCACGCACCTCGCCGTCGCGGCCGCGCTCGTTCGGGAGAGCGGGTGTCGCTGCGTGAGCGTCGACTACCGCCGGGCGCCGGAAGACTCGTACCCCGCGCCCGTCGACGACCTGGTCGCGGTCTACCGCGCGCTGCTCGCCGACGGCATCCCGTCCGCACACATCGCGTTCGCGGGCGACTCCGCGGGCGGCGGCCTCGTCATCGCCGGGTTGGTGGCGCTGCGCGACGCCGGCGTGCCGCTCCCGGCCGCGGGCGTGAGCATCTCGCCGTGGACCGACCTCGCGGTCACCGGCAGGTCGGCCGACCTCGCCGACGACCCGATCGTCAGCGGCACCGCACTGCGGATGATGGCGGACGTCTACCTCGCGGGTGCCGACCCGACGTCGCCCACCGCGTCGCCGCTGTACGCCGACCTCCGAGGGCTCCCACCCCTGCTGGTCCAGGTCGGCACCCGTGAATCGTTGCTCGACGATGCCCGACGAGTCGCGGCTCGGGGGCGCGAGCACGGCGTCAACGTGCAGCTGCACGAGTTCGAGGACGTCGTGCACATGTGGGTCGTGATCGGCCCCGAGATCCCCGAGTCCCGGGCCGCGTTCACCGAAGCGGGCGCCTTCATCCGCGCCCACCTCGCCTGAGGGCTACTGCACCTCGGCCCGCATCCAGAACGCGGTGGAGTAGAAGTCGGAGACCGCGTTGCCGGGGTGCACGAGCGCGTCGCACGCGGCGCGGGCGTCGTCGTCGAGCGAGACATCGAGCACGCCGAGCGCGTCGTCCAGTTGCGCCAGCGTGCGCGGGCCGATGATCGGTGCCGTGACCCCGGCCTGGTCCTTGGCCCAGAGGAGCGCGAGCTGCGAGGTCGTCAGCCCGCGTTCGCGCGCCAGCTCCCCGACCGCACGCGCGATCTCGAGCGCGCGCTCGTTCATGCGTTCGCGCGTCATCGGGCACGAGCGCGGCGCGCGAGTCGTCGGGCACGACGTCGATGCGGTCGTAGCGGCCGGCCAGCACACCACCCGCGAGCGGCGACCACGGCACGACCGCGACGTCGTAGTGCTCACACATGGGGAGCAGCTCGTTCTCGGCCCGTCGATCGAGCAGGTTGTATGGCGGCTGTTCACTCGCCACCATCGGCAGGCCTTCCGCGCGCGCGAGCGCGAGCGCATCGGCGATCATCCAGGCGGCAAAGGTCGACGTGCCGATCCAGCGCACCTTCCCTGCCGCCACCAAGTCGCCGAGCACACCGAGCGTCTCCTCCAGGGGGACCACGTCGGACGGCCGATGGAGCTGGTAGAGGTCGATGCGGTCGGTCCGCAGGTTGCGCAGCGACGCGTCGCACGACGCGACGATGTGCTCACGACGGTGCCACTGACCGGGCTCGCCCTCACCCCGCGGCAGGCCGACCTTGGTGGCCAGCAGCACCGAGTCGCGGCGCCCGGTGCGCTCGAGCACCTCGCCGACGACGTGCTCGCTCTCCCGGTACACGTCGGCGGTGTCGATCAGGGTGATGCCGACATCGATCGCGCGCGCCAGCATCGCCGCCGCCTCGTCGGGCGGCGTGGCGATGCCGAAGTTCATCGCGCCCAGCGCGAGGGGTGCGACCTCGACGCCGGTGCTGCCGAACGGCCTACGCGGTGGCGTACTTCCCGACCTTCATCGCCTTGGCGATGGTGCCGCCCATGATGAGCTCCTGGTCCTCCTGCGGCAGGCCCTCGACGACCTCGCTGTAGCCGCAGCGGGTCGCCCATGCCCTCCGGGTGCGGGAAGTCGGAGCCGAACATGAGCCGGTCGGCGGGGAGGCCGAGGTCGAGCAGCCCCTGCGGGTCGGGCTCGTGGAAGATGTGCACGTAGATGTTGCGCTTGAACACCTCGAACGGGTCCTCGTCGAACAGCACCGGCGACTTGCTCGTAGGCCGCGCTGGATGCGCTGCGACGAACGGCCGGATCCAGCCCGACCCAGTACTCGACCGGCATGAACTTGAGCTTCGGGAAGCGGGTGGCCAGGCCGTGGCCGATGATCGACGCCATGCCGTCGTGCACCGACGTTCTTGTCCGACATCATCGCCTGGAACGCGGGCGAGCCCTGCGACTTGAACGGCAGCATCTCGCCGGTGATGCCCTCCCACTCGTTGACGTAACGCTGGTAGCCGGAGTCGCCGGAGTGCATGCCGACGACGATGTCGAGCCGCTCGACCTCGTCCCAGAACGGGTCGAACTCCGCCAGCGCGAACGACTTGCGGCCCTTCCAGGTGGGCACCGGCGCGACGCGGATCAGGAAGATCTTGGCGCCGCGCTCGTGGATGTACTGCGAGCTCCTCGAGCGCCCGGTCGGCGCCGGCGGCCAGGCTGATGATCGGCGTGGAGTAGATGGCGTCGGCGTAGACGTAACGTCCAGTGCTCGTGCATCCACTCGTTGAGCGCGTGGATGACCGCGACCGCGAACGTCGGGGTCGTCGGCGACGCGCTCCTCGAGCACGCTCGCCAGCGTCGGCCACAGCAGCGTGCGGTCGATGCCCATGTCCTTCATCAGCGCGAGGCGCGGCTCGGGGTCGAAGAACGCGTCGATGCCCGGCATCGACCTTCGGCTTCACGCCGTCGCGCATGCTCTTGCCACCCTCGCCCTTGTTCGCGGCGCTGTTGCCCCAGCCGCCCGGCACCGCGACCCTCGCGAAGGTCGGGTTCGGGATGTACTCGCTGATGTGGTCGCGGATGGCCAGCTTGGTGCGGCCCTCGACCTCGACGTACTTGATCGCGCCCTTGTACTCCTTGGGCAGGAACTTGGTCAGCGCGTCGCTGGTTCTCGTAGAGGTGGTTGTCGGCGTCGAAGGTCTCGTACGGGAGCCGGCGCTCGCGGACGTAGATGAAGTCTTGCTCGGTGTCGGCCATGGCTGCGGATCTCCTCGTCGAACCCTTGCGTGAACCGGCCAAGATTCGCAGAAAGTCGGACTCGGTCACAATTTCGGCGGCTCACGGTAGGTTCGTCGGATGCGCCGGTTCGAGGACAAGGTCGTCGTCGTCACGGGCGGGGGTGCGGGCATCGGCCGCACCTACGCGCACCGATTCGCGGCGGAGGGCGCGGCGGTGGTGATCGTCGACCTCGACGAGACCGCGGCCACCCGGGTGGTCGACGAGCTCGCCGCCGACGGCGGGCGCGGGCTCGCACACGTGATGGACGTCACCGATGCCGACGGCGCGGCGGCGATGGTCGACCGCGGGCCGCGGAGCTCGGCGGCGTCGACGTGCTCGTGAACAATGCCGGCATCCACCTCGACCACGCGCAGCTGCCGTTCACCCTCGACGCGGTCCCGAAGTGGCGCGCGGTGCTCGACGTCAACGTGATCGGCGCGCTCATCGGCGCGGCTGCGTGTCGCCCGGCGATGGCCGCCCGCGGCGGTGGCGCGATCGTCAACATGTCGTCGATGGCCGCGTACGGCGGCACCGGCGCCTACGGCGTGTCGAAGCTCGCGCTCAACTCGCTCACGGTGAGCCTGGCTGCCGACTTCGCCACCGACGGCATCCGCGTCAACGGCATCGCCCCCGGCCTCGTCGACTCCGAGGCGGCCGTCGAGTGGTGGAACGATCCCGCGCGCGTGGGCATGGAGGGCATCGACCAGATGTTGATCGGTCAACAGATGATCAAGCGCCAGGGCACCATGCACGACCTTGCCGACATGTGCCTCTTCCTCTGCTCCGACGCCGCCAGCTTCGTGACCGGGCAGACGATCCTGGTCGACGGCGGGTTCACCAAGAAGCCCTACTGAACGAGGACGACATGGCCGACATCGCGCCCCGCAGACGCGCCCCGCGTGCTGGTCGTGGGCGCCGGCTTCGGCGGGCTCCAGTGCGCGAAGGCGCTGCGCGGCCGCCCCGTCGACGTCACGATCATCGACCCGCGCGACTACCACCTCTTCACTCCCCTGCTGTACCAGGTCGCCAGCTGCCTCCTGACGCCGTCGGAGGTGGCCGCGCCGATCCGCAAGGTGTTCCGCGGCGTGCCGAACGTCCGCTACCGCCAGGACGAGGTCGTCGCGCTCGATCACGACGCACGGCGCGCCACGCTCGCGAGCGGCACGGTGCTCGACTACGACGCGTGCGTCCTCGCGACCGGGAGCGCCACGAACTACTACGGCAACGCCTCGGTCGAGGAGCACGCGCTCGGGCTCAAGGACCTGAGCGAAGCGCTGCAGCTCCGCAACCACGTCCTCACGTGCTTCGAGCAGGCCACCGCCACCGACGACGACGCGATGCGACGACGGCTCCTCACGTTCTGCGTGGTCGGCGCCGGACCCACCGGCGTGGAGTACGCGGGCGCGCTCGCCGAGTTCGTGCGGCTGGTCGTACCCAAGGAGTATCCCGAGCTCGCTTCGACCCGCGTGCAGATCCTGCTGCTCGAGGGTGGTGACCGCGTGCTCGCGCCGTTCAAGCCCCGACTGTCGGCGTACACCGCCGGCCAGCTCGCGCGTCTCGGCGTCGAGGTCCGCACCGGCACGTTGGTGACCTCGGCCGACGATGCCGGTGTCCGGTTGCACGACGGCACCGAGCTCCCCACCGCGACCATGGTGTGGACCGCCGGGGTACGACCGCGCAGCTCCTTCGACACCGCTGACATCGGGCCCGACGCGGGTCCGTTCGGGCGGCTCGAGGTCGACGACCGCTTCCGCGTCGCCGGGACCACCAGCACGTACGCGATCGGCGACGTCGCCGCCGGTCCCGGCCCGCACGGCTCGGTGCTGCCGATGCTCGCGCCACCGGCCATGCAGGCCGGCCGCTTCGTCGCCAGCCAGATACTCGGCGAGATCCTCGGCGAGCGCGGTCACGCCTTCCGCTACCGGGACAAGGGCATGTTGGCCACGATCGGCCGCCGCGCCGCGGTCGGGCAGATCGGACCCGTCACGTTCACCGGCTTCGTGGGCTGGATCGCCTGGCTCGTCGTGCACCTCTACTACCTGATCGGATTCGAGAACCGCGTCCGGGTCGTCATGCGCTGGGCCTGGTACTACGTGCGCCTCGATCGTCCCGTCCGCATCATCGTGCGGGCCGACGAACCTCGTTCAGACTGAACCCGGCTGTCCAGCAATCCCCCGGTGAACGTGCAAGAGTGACCCCGACGCCGCTCGGGGGGAGAGGCGCCGAACCGGGGGGAACCATGTTCAAGGCCCGCAACCTGGCCGTCGTGTGCCTCGTGCTCGTCGCGCTGGCAGTGCCAGCCGTCGGCACGGCCAGCGCCCAGTCGAGCAACGAGAAGCCGAAGGCCACCGAGGTGGGCGTCACCGCCACCCAGATCCACATCGCCGTCATCGCCGACGTCGACAACCCGTTCGCACCGGGCCTGTTCCAGGGCGCGGTCGACGGCGTGAAGGCCGGCGCCGCCTACCTCAACAGCAAGGCAGGCGGGGGCGGACTCGCGGGGCGCAAGGTCGTCGTCGACTTCTACGACTCGAAGCTGAACGGCAACGAGTCGCGCAACGCCACCATCCAGGGCTGCCAGACCGCCTACGCACTGGTCGGCACGTCGGCACTGTTCCTCACCCAGGTCGAGGACATCGTCAACTGCGCGGACCAGGCCGGTGCCGCCACCGGCATCCCCGACCTGTCTGCGATCTCGACCGGCGTGCCCGAGTCGTGCTCGCCGATGGCGTTCCCGGCCTTCGGTACGCAGATCGACTGTGCCACCGTCAACGCGAATCCCCAGACCTTCAACGTCAACCAGGGACCGCCCAAGTACGAGGTCTCCAAGGCGAAGGACCCGCTCCACGGCGTCACCATCATCGGCAACGACACCAAGGATGCCGCCCGAGGCGGCATCCTCGCCGCCCTCGCCGCGCAGAAGGCGGGCATCAAGATGGACCAGGGCGACCCCGCGGTCGCCGTATCCGGACGTGATCCGCAGAGCGTGTTCACGCCGATCGTCCAGAAGATGAAGGAAGACAAGTCGAACTGGTCGCTGAACATCGCGTCGGCGAACCAGGCGCTGTTGTTCCGCAACGAGGCGACGCTCCAGGGCATCGACCCGAAGTCGGTCCTCTGGGAGTGCTCGTCGTGTTACGGCAACAAGCTCATCACCGACAACGCCACGGACTTCGAGGGTGAGGTCCAACAACTCGGCTTCCTGCCCTTCGAAGAGGCGTCGGTGAACAAGACCACGGCCAACTTCGTGAAGTACATGAAGCAGGTCGGCGGCACGCCCGACCAGTTCGCGGCCTACTCCTGGGCGGCCACGCTGGCGTTCGCCGACGCGGTGAACGCGGTGGTCAAGTCGGACGGCGTGAACGGGCTCACCCGCACGAACCTCATCACCGCGATCAAGGCGCTGACCGACTTCGACGCCGGCGGGATGTTCGGCAAGCGGTCCTTCAAGGACGGCAAAATCACCTCCTGCTTCATGGTGGTGCAGTTCAACGGCGGCAAGTGGGTCCGCAAGTACCCGACCAAGAAGGGCACGTTCGACTGCAACAAGTCGAACGCGACCACGGTGAAGGGCAACCTGATCCAGCAGTGACCGTTTCGTGACGTTGGTGCGGCGGGTCCGTCCTGCCGCACCAACGCTCGCATTCCTCCAGTGGTGTGCTACCGTGACCGCCTTCGTACTTGGCGTTTCACGCTCGCAGTTGCTTTCGGTTCTCGTTGTTTCATCGGTCCCGGTTGCCACGTTCGCACCGCTGAGTCCGATGCACCAACCACTTACCAAAGGAAACTGCAATGCCCACTGGAACCGTCAAGTTCTTCAACGCCGAAAAGGGCTTCGGCTTCATCAGCCAGGCCGAGGGCGAAGACGTCTTCGTGCACTTCTCGAACATCGCCGGCGACGGCTACAAGTCGCTCGACGACGGCCAGCAGGTCGAGTTCGAGATCGGTGCCGGCCGCAAGGGACCCGAAGCGCTCAACGTCCGCCCGATCTGAGGACGGTCTTGTCCAGCGCAAGCTTCGGCAAGCGCGAGCGAGAGAAGGAGAAACGCGAGAAGGCCGCTGCCAAACGTGAGCAGCGCGCCAACCGCGTTCCCACGGAACAGGTTGAGGACCCGGAGGGGCTTGAGCGCTTCCGGGTCCTCAGCGAATCCTTTGCGTCCGGCGCGATCGACCGCGAGACCTACGTCGCCGAGCGACGGGTGATCTTCGCGTCGCTCGGGATGGACGATGCGTTCGGAGAGTCATCGTGATCAGGCGAAACACCGCTCAGGGCCCAGTCGCCGTGTACGGTGACGCGCGATGACCCGGACGAAGAACGAGCCGAAGGCCGATCTCGAGCTGAAGGCGAAGAAGCCGGCCTCGGACGAGCTCGAGAAGGGCCGCGGCCGGTCAACGCGAGCGGTGCCGAAGAAGCCCCGCGACGACGCTCAGGCCCGCCAGCGTGCGCGCGAACGCGCCGCCCGCGACGACTGACCGATCAGTCGTCCAGCACCAGGATCTCGACCACGATGCCCGGCGATCGCTTGTAGCTGTCGGCGCACATCCGGCAGAGGTCACGTTCGAACTCGCCGATCACGACCCGGCGGCAGACGTCGGCCCGATGGCAGGACGGACAGTTGCCAGTGGGGCTCGGCGTCGTTGTCGACATCAGGGTTTCAGGGTACTGCCTCCCTGTCTCGTGGCCCGCGGGCACTTCGACGGCATCCAGGTACGATGCGCACGAGTTGCGCGACCGGAGCCGGGTGGACGATGACTGACGACAGACCAGATCTCGATTCGTTCGAGCGCGGCTGCCTCTACCGCCACGACCACACCGATCTCATCTTCGAGTTCCGTGGCACCGCACGCGTGCCCGAGCTCGAAGAGGAGCGCGTCGGCGTCTTCGAATCGATGGACCACACCGGCGAGCTGATCCTCGCGACGAACGCCGGTTACGACCACGGTGAACGCTTCACCCCGGTCGGCGACGCGATGGCCGACGACATCGACATCGCCCGCGGCCCTCGCTGACGACCCCCGGCGAGCCACTGCGCCGCCGGAAAGTGTCACAGGCCCGTCGTACCGTTCGATGCATGACTCCCACATGCGTCGCCGGAGAACCCCTCGACACGCTGATCGAGGCGCTGCTGCACGTCGAGTTGAAGCCAGCTCGCAACGGCATGACGAGGTTCTCGATGCGGCTGGAGCCGCGGCTCGCCACTCCGTTCTTTCGAGCCCTGATGCGCGTGGAAGCCGAGCTGCTACTCGACGACGCTGATCGCCTCGGACAGCAAGATGAGGAAACCCGAACGTATGAGCAGCGCTCGGCCGACGCCTTCGTCGCGCTGGCTCTCCGCATCGGCGACGCTCATCGCGCGCCATGATCGACCGCCGCGAATTGTAGCTACAATGAGTGGAGTCGAAGTAGCCACATGGGGAGTTTCTCGTGGAAGTCGGAATCAGAGAGCTCAAGAACCACCTGAGTCGCTACCTCGACCGCGTGCGAGACGGCGATGAGGTCATCGTGACCGATCGAGGGCGAGCGATCGCGCGCGTCGTGCCGCTCGGCGAGGAACGTGTCCTCGACCGCCTGGTCGCAGATGGCGTCGTGACCCCCGCGCGACGCGCGAAGCAGCCAGCGAAGAAGCCCATCGCAACGAAGGGACCGGTCTCGGATCTCGTCGGCGAGCAACGCAGATGATCGCGTACTTCGACACCTCGGCCTTCGTTCCCCTGCTGATCGCCGAAACCGGATCGCGGGTCGCCGGGGAGGTCTGGGACTCCGCCGATCGGATCGTGAGCATTCGGCTCGTGTACCCCGAAGCGCGTGCTGCGCTCGCCCAGGCCCAGCGACTCGACCGCGTGAGCGCTCGAGACCTTCGCCGTGCGGTCAGCGAGCTCGACTCCCGGTTCGAGGAGATGGACCTCGTCGAGATCGACGACGCCCTCGCTCACCTCGCCGGCGAGAAAGCCGAGGAGCACGCGCTCCGCGGCTACGACGCAGTCCACCTCGCGGCGGCGCTCCGAGTGCACGATCCCGATCTCGTACTGATCGCGGGTGACCGAGCGCTCGTCGGCGCGGCGAACTCCGAGGGCCTCGCCGTCGCGCAGCTCGCGTAGTCCGCGCCCGCGCTGCGGCACTCGCCGACGAGACCCCTTCTCGACGTCTTTCACATCGTCGCGCATCACGACACCCAGAGCGTCGCCGACGGCTGATCGGACCTATCGTCTCGTATCGCTGCGCCATGACGAGGAGGAACCGTGACCGCGTACGACCCCCAGTCAGGTTCGGGCGCCTACCAGCCGCCGGTCAAGAAGAGCAGCCGCACCCTCGCGTGGGGCATCGGGCGAGCGATCGTCTGGCTCGTCTACGCGTTCGCCGTCGTCGCCATCATCATCGCGACGATCGCCTTCGTGCTCCAATTGTTCGGGGCCGACCCCAGCAACGAATTCGCGCAGTGGATCTACCGCAGCGCGAGCCGCATCACCGAGCCCTTTCGGGGCATCTTTCCCACGCACGTGAACGGCAGCTCGGTCGTCGACGTGTCCCTGCTCTTCGCCATCATCATGTACGCGCTGTTCGCGTTGCTCGTGAACGTCCTCATCGACTACATCGACCGTCGACGCGACCAATCCATCAGCCGAGATCGTTACGACGAACAACAAGCTGCGCTCCGAACCCAGGAACACCAGGAGACCACTCAGCCACCGAACCGCTGAATCAGCCGACCTGATCCACGAGTCGCGTCGACGCCTCGGGGAGTCGCACCGTGACGCAGAGCCCGCCTGCCGCGCGCGGAGCGAGGGTGAGGGTTCCGTCGTGGGCGTGCGTGATGCTGTCGACGATCGCCAGGCCGAGGCCGACACCGGCGTGGTCGGCGCGCATGCGTTCGGCTGCCGCGTTGAAACGGCTCGGTTATCGTGGAGACCATGCTGCGGCGTGAGCAGCTCGCCGGTGTTCTCGACCGTGAGCACCACGCCGTCGGCGTGCGGCGCGGGTCGTGACCCACACGGCGCCTCGTTCACGGAGGTTGTGGACGATCGCGTTGTGCACGAGGTTCGTCGTCATCTGCAGCAGGAGTGCGTGTGACCCGATGGTGGGCGTCAGGTCGCCGGAGGTCTCGATGGTGACGCCGCGCGCGTCTGCCAGCGGGAGCAGCGTTTCGGTGGCTTCCTCCGCGACGAGGGACAGGTCGACCGGTTCTCGGGTGAAGGACCGTTGGTCGGCCCGGCTGAGCACGAGCAACGCTTCGGTGAGGTCGATCGCACGGGAGTTGACGACGAGCAGGCGGTCGACGAGCTCTTCGGTGTCGCAGTTCGGATCGTTGTGGGCGACCTCGAGCAGGGTCTGCGTGGTCGCCAGCGGGGTGCGCAGCTCGTGCGAAGCGTTGGCCGCGAAGCGCTGCTGCTCGGCGACCTGCGCTTCGAGCCGGGCGAGCATGGCGTCGAAGCTGTCGGCGAGCTCGCGCAGTTCGTCGTTGTGGCCCGGGAGCCGGATCCGATGCGACAGCGCTCCGGTCGCCGCCACTCGCGTGGCCTCGGTGATGCGCGTCAAGGGAGCGAGCATCCGGCCGGCGAGCATCCACCCTCCGACGAGGCCGAAGACGAGCAGGAGGGCCAGCACGAAGGCTGCGGTCCCGCCGAAGCCGTTCAACGGGTCGGAGCGATCGGCGAAGATCCACCACGACGGATGGAGGTGCGCGATCACCCCGTCAGGGATGTAGCGCAGCAGGACCACCCACACCGCGGCGAGCATCAAGACGCCCGCGACCATCAGGAAGCAGACGTAGCTGAGCGTGAGCTTGACGCGGACGCTCAGGCCCGGCGCCCGTTCCCCAGGCTGTCGTCCACGGTCTCCTCCTTCGAGCCTGCGTTCATCACTGCGTCCTGGTTGCGTGTCGATGCGGTACCCGACGCCGGCCACGGTGGCGATGATCCCGGGTTCGCCGAGACGCTTGCGCAGTGCCGAGACGGTGATGCGCACGGCATTGGTGAACGGGTCGGCGTGCTCGTCCCACGCGCGCTCCAGGAGCTCCTCGGCGCTGACGACGCCGCCTTCCGCGCCGACGAGCACCTCGAGCACCGCGAACTGCTTGCGCGTGAGCGCGACGTAGCGGCCGTCGCGGTAGACCTCGCGACGGAACGGATCCAGCCGCAGACCCGCGATCTCGCGCACGGGTGGCCGGTGGTGCGCCCGCCGGCGGTCGAGCGCTCGGAGCCTGAGCACGAGCTCCTGCAGTTCGAACGGCTTGGTGAGGTAGTCGTCGGCGCCGAGGTGGAACCCGGACGCCTTGTCGTCGAGGCGGTCGGCGGCGGTGAGCATGAGGATCGGCATGCCGCTGCCGGAGTCGACGATGCGTGCGGCGATCTCGTCACCGGTCGGCCCCGGGATGTCGCGGTCGAGGACGGCGATGTCGTAGGCGTTCACGCTCAGCAGCGCGAGAGCCGTCACACCGTCGCCGGCGATGTCCGCCGCGATCGCTTCCAGGCGCAGGCCATCTCGGATGGCTTCGGCCAGATAGGGCTCGTCCTCAACGATCAGCACACGCGTGCTCCGATGCGTACGAGCGGGTCCATATCGCCGGCATATCGAAAACCGCAGACGCGCTGACAACATCCGGATCTCTTCACTGGCGGCATGTCGTGCAGGAACCTCGTGAGCGGTCTCGGCATCACCGTCTACGGCTGCGAGCAGGACGAGGCGGACCTGTTCCACGAGCTCTGCCCGCGCTTCGGGCTCGTGCCCACCATCACGAGCGACGCGGTGTCGGAGCCCAGCGTCATCTCGGTGCCCCGCAACCGGTGCGTCAGCGTGGGACACAAGTCCGAGATCTCACGCGGCGATGCTCCGCGCGCTGCGCGGCGTCGGCGTGGAGCACATCTCCACGCGCAGCATCGGCCTCGATCACATCGACCTGCGCGCCGCAGACGAGCTGGGGATCACGGTCGAGAACGTCGTCGTACGCGCCCGACGGCGTCGCCGACTTCACGCTGATGCTGATCCTGATGGCTGATCCGCAACGTGCAGGAGGTCGTGAGCGCCGCGGAGCGCCACGACTTCAGGCTGCGCGCACGTCCGCGGGAGAGACCTGCGCGACCTGACCGTCGGCGTGGTCGGGGTCGGGAACATCGGCTACGGCCGTGGTCAGGCGCCTGCAGGGGTTCGGATGCCGCGTGCTCGCCTGCACCAACGCGCGGGACGTGAGCACAGCGGCGGAGTTCGTCGTCGCTCGCCGACCTGCTCGCGGAGAGCGACATCGTCACGCTCCACCTGCCGCTCACCGCCGACACGCACCACGTCATCGGACGCGAGCAGATCGCGACGATGAAGCCGGGCGCGTTCCTCGTCAACACCGGGCGGGGCGCGCTGGTCGACACCGACGCCCTCGTCGACGCGCTCGAGAGCGGGAACGCTCGGCGGCGCCGCGCTGGACGTGCTGGAAGGCGAGGAAGGGATCTTCTACTTCGACCGCACGACGACGCCGGTCGACCACCGGTCGCTGCTGCGGCTGCAACAGCTGCCCAACGCGATCGTCACGCCGCACACCGCCTACTACACCCGGCGAGCGTTGCACGACACCGTCGAACAGACCCTCGTCAACTGCCTGCGCTTCGAAAGGAACCGAGCGAGTGAAGAGACCGAAGATCGCGATCGTGTTCGGCGGCTGCTCGGAGGAGCACGACGTGTCGGTGAAGTCGGCGACGGAGATCGCGGCGAGCATCGACACGGAGAAGTACGAGCCCGATCTACGTCGGCATCACCAGATCGGGCGTCTGGAAGCTGTGCGAGCGACCCTCCGCGGACTGGGACAGCCGGCGACTGCCGCCGCGCAGTGATCTCGCCGGACCGGGAGACGCACGGGCTGCTCGTCATGGACGCAGCCGACGGGCCGCGACCCGTGCACCTCGACGTGGTGTTCCCGGTGCTGCACGGCACGACGGGTGAGGACGGGGCGGTGCAGGGCCTGCTCGAGCTGTCCGGCATCCCGTACGTGGGTTGCGGCATCCAGGCCTCGGCGACCTGCATGGACAAGTCGCTCGCGTACACCGTCGCGCGCAGCCGCGGGCATCGCCACACCCGAGTTCCGGGTCCTCGACGGCACCGACACGTCGGCACCGACGGAGCTCGCCTACCCGGTGTTCGTGAAGCCGGCGCGGTCGGGCTCGTCGTTCGGCGTGACCAAGGTCGAACGCTCGGAGGAGTTGGATGCCGCGCTCGGCGGAGGCGCGGCGTTACGACGGCAAGGTCGTGATCGAGCAGGCCGTGCTCGGGACCGAGGTGGGCTGCGCGGTGCTCGGCAACGGTGGCGACCTCGTCGTCGGCGCGGTGGACCAGATCACGCTGCGGCACGGCATCTTCCGCATCCACCAAGAGGACGCGCCGGAGCAGGGTTCCGAGAACGCGGTGATCACCGTCCCGGCCGATCTGCCCGACGCCACCCGTGACGAGGTGCGCGAGACGGCGACGTCGATCTACGCCGCACTCGGCTGCGAGGGTCTCGCCCGCGTGGACATGTTCCTGCAGCCGGACGGCCGGATCGTGCTCAACGAGGTCAACACCCTGCCCGGCTTCACCGCGTACAGCCGCTATCCCCGCATGATGGCCGCGGCCGGCATGGGCCTCGCCGAGGTGATCGATCGCGCCATCTCGTCGGCGATGGCGCGGCTGAGCATGCAACCGGGATTCGTCTTCCTGGACGAGGTGTTGCCGGGCGTGCGCTGGGACGCCAAGTACGCGACGCTGGGACAACTTCACCGGCACACCGGTCGACGGGTACGAGGTCAACCGCGTCGTCGGTTCGGATGCACTGGCGGATGCGCTGCGCGAGGCCAAGTCGCGCGCCGCGGTAGCTCGGCTTCGGGCTGCTGCTCTGGGACGCCTATCGCCCGCAGCGGGCGGTGGATCGCTTCTTGGCCTGGTCGGTGCAGCCGGAGGACGGGCGCACCAAGGCGCGGTTCTATCCGAACATCGACCGCGCCGCGATGTTCACGCGCGGGTACGTCGCCCCGAAGTCGGGCCACAGCCGCGGCAGCGCCGTCGACCTGACGCTCTACCACCTCGACACCGGCGAGCTCGCGCCGATGGGCGGCGGGCACGACCTGATGGACGAGCGCTCCCACCACGGGGCGACGGGCGTCTCGTGCGTCGCAGCGGAACACCGACGGAGCCTGTGTTCGCTGATGGAAGCCAGTGGGTTCGAGCGGTACGAGCGGGAGTGGTGGCACTACGTCCTGCGCGACGAACCCTTCCCCGACACCTACTTCGACTTCCCCGTCGCGTAGCCCGGGGTCGTTCGCGCGACTACTGGTCGCGGTAGCGCGTGGCCGCGGCCAGGTTGGTGCGCAGCTCGTCGGCCGTCTGCCGGGCGACGTAGGCGGGCTCGTCACGCTGGTACCGCCACCCCTCGGCGAGCGGGCCGGCGTCGACCACGTCGAAGCCGAAGTCGTCCAGCAGTGCGGCGACGGTGCTCTTGGCGCGCTCGTCGTCGCCGGCGATCGCCAAGGCTCTCCGGTTCGGCGAACCCGGCGCGCTGCCGTCGCTCACGATCTGCGCCGCCATGATGTGGTTGAACGTCTTCACGACCTTGGCGTCGGGAAGGTGCGCCTGCAAGAGCTCCGAGTTCGTCGTGCTCTCGTCGTCGAGCTCGGCGATCTGGCCGTCGCGCTGCGGGTAGTAGTTGTTGGCGTCGATCACGACCTTGTTGCCGACCGCGTCGGCGGGGACGCTGCGGTAGTTCTTCAACGGGATGGCCACCACCACCAGGTCGCCGTCGCGTGCCGCATCCTCGGCGGTGGCAGCCCGGGCTCCGGCTCCGAGCTCGGCCACGAGGTCACCGAGCGTGTCGGGACCGCGCGAGTTGCTGATCACCACGTCGTAGCCGTGGGCGAGCGCCGCCCTCGCCACGTTGCTCCCGATGTGGCCCGCGCCGATGATCCCGAGTGTCGTCATGCCGTCGCCAACGCACCTGGCCGCGAGGCCATTCCCCACCTCGTCGGTCCGACGCGGTCGAAGAGCACTCCGCGATGACGCCGACTCAGGCGGACCCTCCACGGTTGGAGAGCAGCTGCTGACCACCGTCGATGTCGTAGGTCGCGCCGGTGAGCACGGCGTTCGTCATGAGGTGGACCGCGAGCGCGGCGACATCGTCCGGCCCGATCACTCGTGCGACCGGCAGGCTCTGTCGGAGCTCCTCGCGCCGCGCGTCGAGGTCGTCGCCGAGGAGCGTCGCCGACAACGGCGTGTCGACGAAGCCGGCCGCGATCACGTTCACGCGCACGGGCGCCAGCTCCACCGCCATGCTCGCGACCAGCGATTGCAGCCCGACCGACAGCGCCGAGATCAAGGTCTTCCCGATGCCCGCACTCCGGCCGCCGGTCCCTCCCATGAACGCGAGCGACCCCCTCGCCGGCATCTTCGGAGCCGCGGCGCGCGCGACCGCGAGCGGGGTCAGCAGCCGGTCGCCCACCTGCTGGCGGGCGAGGGCGAAGTCCATGTCGGCGATCGACGAGTAGTAGGGCCCGGGCCCGGTGACCAGGACGTGGTCCACCGAACCCTCGAGCTCGTCGAAGAACCGCTGCAGACGATCGAAGTCGGCGAGGTCGAACGCCGCGAACTTGCGCGCGCCCACCTCCTCGGCGACCGATTGCAGCTTGCCGTCATCACGCGCGGTGAGCACCACGTCGGCGCCCCGGGCACGCGCCAGTCGAGCGGTGGCGAGTCCGATGCCGGAGCTGCCGCCGATCACGACGACGGTCTGGCCGAGCAGCTCGAGATCAGGCGAGAGTGTTGTCACAGCAGCCTCCTGCGTTGCTCGAGGATGCGAGAACGACGGCGCGCCGTCGACTTCGCATCGGTCGCCGCAGCATCGCGCCGAAGCGTCCTCGTCGCACCCGGGGCCGACACCGGTCCGCGACACCGGTCCGACCAGGGCCCAGACACGAGAGTCGGTCTCTTCTCGTGTGGGAGACTGCGACACGTGGAGCCGTTCACGCCTGCCGAGCGCACCATCGTGTTACGGGCGCTCTTCGAACTGGCTGTCACGGCATCGTCATATGACGAAGATCCCGAACGCTACGACCGCGCAGACCACGGCATCCGTCCCGAGCAGATCGCCGATCTCGTCCGCAAGCTCGGCGGCGATCCCGCCGTGCCACTCTTCGGCGCGGACGACCTGCGCGACTAGGCGAGCCACCATGGGTGACTGCTTCCTGGACGCGACGGAACGCGAGATGTTGTGCGACCTCATGGACGAACTGGGCCCAGATGGGCCGACGGTGCTCGATCCGTGGACGACGCGCGATCTCGCGGCGCATCTGGTCATTCGTGAGCACGACTACGTCGCTGCACCGGGGCTCGTCGTGCCGGGGGCGTGGGGCCGTGTCGCGGAACGACGCAGACAGGCGCTGGCTCGGAGCGACTATTCGGCGCTGATCGCGACGATTCGATGCGGGCCGCCGCGCGGGTTCTTTCGCATCGGGTGGGTGCGCCGAGGACCCAACCTCAACGAGTTCTTCGTTCACCACGAGGATGTCCGCCGAGCCAACGGTCACGGTGTACGGACGAGCGCCCCCGCACTGGACGAAGCGTTGTGGCGCAATGTCGGCCTTGGCGCCGTGGTTCCTCGCACGGCGGCTGCGCGGCGTTGGCCTCGAGCTCGAGTGGGCGGGGACCACTCAAACGCTGCGGGCGCGCCGAGGACAGCCGATCGTGCAGCTGATCGGAGCGCCTGGTGAGCTGTTGCTGTACCTCTTCGGGCGTCAGCGTGTGGCCGAGGTCGAAGTCAGGGGCCCAGCACGAGCTGTGCAGGCCGTCACACGAGTGCGGCTGGGCATCTGACGAAGATTCGTCGGAGCGCGAATCAGGGGCCCTCGAAAGGGCCCCTGATCTGCAGTTCTTCGTTGTCGTCACCGGTGGGCGATGGGCGATTTGAACGCCCGACCCCTTCCGTGTCGAGGAAGTGCTCTAACCCCTGAGCTAATCGCCCGGTGAGCGGGTCATGCTAGCCAAGGTCATTCCGTGGCGATGGCGTCGAGGACGTCGAGACGCGACGCCCGCCAGGCCGGGAACACCGCCGCGAGCACGCCCGCGAGCATCGAACCCCCCACGAACAGCAGCACCTCGAGCCACGGGATCCGGAACACGGTGATGCCCTGTTCCTCGAGCGCCCGGGCGAACGCCCAACCCCACAACATCCCCAGCGCGAGCCCGACGATGCCGCCGAGCACCGCGATCACCACCGACTCCCAGCGGATCATCCGCCGCACCTGTCGACGCGACATGCCGACGACCCGCAGGAGCCCGAGCTCCCGGGTCCGTTCGTACACGGACAGCGCGAGCGTGTTGATGATCCCGAGGATGGCGATGATCTCCGACAGCGCCAGGATGGCGATCAGCACGGTGAGGAACTGGTCGACCTGCGCCTGCTGGTCGTCGCGGAACTCGGCGCGGGTGAGCACGTCGATGTTGGGGAAGTCCTCCTCGAGCGCGTGCTGCAGGGCGCGTTGGTTGGCGAGGGTCTCGCCTCCCTCGGTCTGCACCAGCACGAGCGAGTCCTGCGGCGTGCCTCCGGACCCGAGGCTGATCGTCTCCGGCGCCACCAGCAGCGGCACCGCCTGACCGAAGAGCCCGATGAAGTTCTGCTGCCCGTAGATCGCGCGCACGGTGAGGGGCACCTGGCCGCGTGCGAACTGCACCGGGAGCAGGTCGCCCACGTCGACGCCCGCGTGGCGCGCCAACTCGTCGCTCACCAGGACTCCGTTGCCGTCGAGCGCGGCCGCGTCTCCCCGCAGGACCTGGAGGTCGACCACCTTCGGTGAGCGCGTCGGAGTCGATGCTGCCGACCGTCTTCACGTCGCCGTCGACTGCGCCGTCGGCGAACCGCATCGACGCCGCGGTCGTGACCTCAGGCAGCGCACGCAACCGGTCGACCGCCTCGGTGGAGAAGCCGGTGAAGCCGTCGGACTTCACCACGTAGTCGGCCCGCAGACCCGCGGCCGTGCTCTCCCCCACCGACGCCCGCGCCGATGCGCCGAAGGTCGCGGTGAGGCCGACGAGCGCGAGACCGATCACCAGCGCCGACGCCGTGATCGCGGTGCGCCGCGGGTTGCGCATCGCGTTGGCACGCGCCAGCGACACCGGGCGGACCGAAGCGACGCAACGGCGCGCCGAGGGCGCGCACCGCCGGCCGCGACCACGACCGGCAGCAGCAGCACCACACCGAGCAGCACACCGAACGCGCCGAACGCGACCACCTGGACCTGGTCGAGGATCCCGCTGACGTCTCGGGCACGCGCGAGGCCGTACGCGAGGAGTGCACCGCCCGCAACCAGCACCACCAGTCCGATGGCGATGCGGCGTCCGAACGCGCCGACCGCACGCTCGGGCACGTCGGCGATGGCCGCGACCGGCGGCACCCGCGCCGCCCGTACTGCCGGGATGGCCGCCGCGACCACGGTGACCACGATGCCGACGAACAACGAGACGACGACGGTGCGGGCGAGCAGGACGGTGGAGGTCGCCGGAAGGTCGAGCCCGATCTGGCGCAGCAGGTCGAGGAGACCGACCCCGAGCAGGATCCCCACCCCGAGCCCGACCGCCGACGCCACCGCGCCGACCACGAGCGCCTCGAGCACGACCGACCACACCACCTGACCACCGGTGGCACCCATGGCTCGCAGCAGACCGAGCTCCGCGGGTGCGCTGGGCCACCAGGATCGTGAAGGTGTTGAAGATGATGAAGGCGCCGACCACGACCCCGATCGCCGCGAAGCCGAGCAGCGCGTCGGTGAAGAAGCCGAGGAACTGCCGCACCGGCTGACCGACGTCGACCGTCGCCTCCGCCGCGGTCTGCACCTTGTACTCAGGGCCGAGCGCGGTCTCGATGCGGGCCTGCAGCTCGGCGGTGGTGACGTCGGCGTCGCGTTGCACGTACACCGCGTCGACGGAGCCGCTGGCACCGAACTCACGCTGCGCGGTCGCCAGGTCGAACGCGGCCACCGTCACCGCGCCCAGGTCGGTGGTGTTGCCGTACGCGAAGAGCCCGACGATCTCGTACTTCTTGGCCGCGCCGCTCAACAGCACGCGCACGTGGTCGCCGACGTGGAACCCGTGCTTCTCGGCGGTGCCGGCATCCATCGCCACCTGATCGGCGCCGTCGGGGGCGTGCCCGTCGGTCACCCGGAACGGGCCCTTCACCCATGAGACGCCGAACGTCGGCGGACCGCCGCCGCCGATCGTGTCGCCGTCGCGATCCACGAATTGGGCGAGCTGTGTCTGCACGAACCCCTGCGCCGTCCGCACGCCGGGCACCGCGGCCACCTGCTGCGTGACCGACTCCGGGATGCGGCCGGCGGTCGACGAGCTGCCGAGGGCTGACTCGGCGCCGACGCGGAGGTCGACACCGGTGAGCGTCTGGGCGAAGACCGACTCGAACGACTGCTTCACCGAGTCGGTCAGCACGTAGGTCGCGCTCACGAAGGCGACCCCGAGGAGGATCGCCAGCGCGGTGAGGGCGAGTCGCACCTTTCGGGCGAAGAGTCCCCTGATCGTCGCCTTCCACATGGGGCTGGTCGCTCCCTCCTCGGGCCCATCATGGCCGCCCGCACCCCTCGCTCCGGGGCACCCGGGCCGCGGTCACGCTCCGCGCGACAGGGCAGCGTCAAAATTCGTCCAAGTCTGACTCAAGGACTGAGCCAATTCGCGCCGATGCACTACCCAACAGCACTCACAGTGACCATCGGGAGACAGTGCGATGCGGATGAAGCGCTTGCTGGGCAGAAAGACGGCAGCGATCGTGCTCATGGGTGTGGTCGGCCTCGGCCTGACCGGGTGCTTCCCCGACACATCGTCGACACCGCCGAGTGACCCGTTCGTGAACGAGCTCTACAACCGGATGAACTACGACCGGGCCACCGTCGGCCGCGGGCCGCTCACCTGGAGCCCGAAGCTCGCCAACAACGCCGGCTGGTGGGCCCACCAGATGAGCAACGCGAACTCGCTGTACCACCAGAACCTCGAGCGCGTTGCTCTCCTCGAGCGACTACACCGTCTACTACACCCTCGGTGAGAACATCCTCGTCGGTCCCGGCAGCATGTCGCCGGCCTCGATCGAAGGAGCCTGGCGGAACTCGGCGCCCCACTGGGCCAACATCAGCAGCGGATCGTTCAACGTCGTGGGTATCGGGGTCTACCGGGGGCCCGACGGCCGCCTCTGGGCCGTCCAGGAGTTCGGTGGGCTCTGATCGGCACTCGGTTCCTGACGAGCGAAGAGGCCGCAGCCCTGGGCTGCGGCCTCTTCGCGTCCGTGTCGCGGCGGATCTTGGCCTGTTCGGTGGTCACGCAAACGCGTCGCGTGACCTATTGTGGTCGTTTCACGGGCGTGGGGGAACGGGCAGAAGTTCCGCATCACCGGCAGCATCGACGAGTTGCGCTGGATGATCATGGGGGCACGATGATGGGGACGTCCTTCCCGACGGTGTTCGAGCGGACGCGCGACGGCGACCCGTCGGCCTTCGCCTCCCTCTGGCACGAGTACCAGCCCGTCGCTCCTCCGCTACCTGCGCGTGACCACCCGCGACGCGGCCGAGGATGTCGCGTCGGAGACGTGGGCCGCGGTGGCCACCTCGATCACACGCTTCGACGGCGACGAGACTGCGTTCCGCGCGTGGCTCTTCACCGTCGCCCGCCGCCGCGCGTCGACCACTTCCGCCGCGAGTCGCGCCGGCCGTCGGTACCGATCGACCCCGCCGTCGCTCTGCACCGCGTCGATCGCCGCGCTGGGCGTCGACCCCGGCGACGACGCGGTGGAGCCGGCTCGACACCGAGGCCGCGCTGCAGCGCATCGCCGAACTTCCCCCCGGCCAACGCGACCGCGGTGATGCTCCGTGCCATCGCCGGTCTCGACGTGGCGCACGCGGCCGCGATCATGGGCAAGCGTCCGGGCACGGTTCGGGTCCTCGCCCACCGCGGCCTCCGGGAACTGGCCCGCCGACTCGCCGAGGAGGGGCGCACCGTAACGCCGTTGACGGCGAGGTGCGCTCTGTTCTGTGATGTTCCGCAACCGGGTCCGACCCCCGACACCGCCTCTCGACGATCTCACCGCCGAGCGGCTGCTCAGCGGCGCGCCGCGTCGAGGACATCCCGGATGCCTACCGCCCGCTCGCGCGACTGCTCGCGGAGGCCTCCGGCCCGCCGAGCCCGGGCGAGCTCGAAGGCTCGGCGGCGGCGGCCGCCGCGTTCGTCACCGCGCATCACGTCGCCAACGTCCCGCGCCGCCGGCGACGGTCGTTGGCGGCATCGGTCACTCGTCGCCGTGACGCTCGCCGCCTCCACCGGCACCGCGATCGCGGCCACGCAGGGCGCGCTCCCCAGCCGATGCAACAGGTCGCGCCACGAAGCGCTCGGCACGGTGGGGATCTCGGTCCCCGGCATCGAACGCAGCGACGACTCCGGTACCCACCCCTCGGGTGCGACGATGACCACGCCGACCACCGGCGCCACCCTCAGCGGGGCAACACCCACCACCACACCACGCGGGCGCCCTCAACTCGCCGGTCCCGGCGACCGCCAGCGTCGGCGGCCCCCAGCCCGGCACCGACATCGAGCACTCCGACGGCGAGGGCACCGTGTCCGACGAACCCGAACGCAGGGCGAGGGCAACAACAATGCCGGCGGCGTCGGGCAACGGCAACGGGAACTGGCGACGGGCAAACCCGTGGGAACGCCGACCGACGGCGACGGCACCGACACGCCGGTGAACAACCTGCCGTCCCAGAGCAACGGCAAGGGCAACGGCCCGCCGCAGGTCCCGCCGGGTCAGGCCAAGAAGTAGTCGAACCCGCGGTTCAGTCGCCGACCGACGCCGGCGACCACTCGCACGCTTCGTCGAGGTCGAGCACCGCAGTCATGCGCCCGAACGCGACCCAGTCGCCGATGCACACCGTGAGCTCGAAGATCTCGCGGTCGCTGAAGTGGGCCTTCATGCGGTCGAAGAACGCGTCGTCGAGCGACCGATGGTCGAGCGCGAACTTGTCGGCGTACTCGATCGCCAGGCGCTCCTGCCCCGAGTAGTCGCCGTTGGCGGGATCCTCGACGTGCTCGTAGAGCGCTTCGTCGACGCCGTGCTTCGCGACGCGGGGACGCGCCACGCCATGCAGATGTTGCAGCCGTTGATCTCCGCGATCCGCATGCGTGCGGCTTCGCGCACCCGCCACGGCAGGTCGAGGCCCTTGCCCCCGACCTTGCCGGCGAGGTTGCCGACGGCCGCGCCGAGGTCGGGTGAGAGCGACCAGACACGCTCGAGGTCGCTGCCGTCGCCGGGAAGTGCGATCCGCGCCATCAGACGCCCACCTTCTCGTCGACGGGCTCGGCGGAAGGGACGGTTCGGGTCGGAGGTGCCCACGCGCACGCTTCGGCGACATCGAGCACGGCCTGGAAGCGACCGAACGCGAGCCAATTGCCGATCATCGCGGTGAGCTCCACGATCTCGGCGTCGGTGAACGGCGGCGCGTAAGCGGGTGAAGAACGCGTCGTCGATCGAGCGATGGTCGAGGGCGAACTTGTCGGCGTACTCGATCGCGAGCAGCTCCTGCTCCGAGTAGTTCGCCGTTCGCCGGGTCTTCGACGTGCTCGTAGAGCTCCTCGGTGACGCCCCGGTCGGCCATCTCGGGGAAGCGCCACTGGAGGCACACGTTGCAGCCGTTGATCTGCGCGATCCGCATGCGGGCCACCTCGCGCACCCGGGGCTCGATCACGCGATCGCCGTAGACCGCGGCGCTGAGATTTCCGACCGCGGCGCCCAATTCGGGCGAGAGCGACCACACCTGCACGAGCTCGCCGCCGGCGCCTTCGGGGACGTTGATCCGGGCCATGGGACTTCCTCCAGCTGTCGAGACGCCTTGCGAACGTCGATTCCGCGACGGCGTCCCGGCCTCCGGCCACGCCTGCGCTTCATCTCCCCCGAGCCTACGGCCTGGCCACAGACCCCTGTATGAGTGTCACACCCATCCGCGAGAATGGGTGCCATGACCGCGGTGCCCCTCCCGCTGCTGCCCGCCGGCCCGCCGGACCCGGCTGTACACCCTGCTTTGGCTGAGATGCACCCGGCGGTGGCCGAGTGGTTCCGGCGGCGCTTCCCCGAGGGTCCCACCGCGCCCCAGGAGGAGGCGTGGCCGCAGATCGCACACGGCCACGACGTCCTCGTCGCCGCGCCCACCGGATCGGGCAAGACCCTCGCCGCGTTCCTCGTCTGCATCGACCGCCTCTACCGCGCCCACGAACGGGGCGAGGAGATCGACGGCGTGGCGCGCGTCGTCTACGTCTCGCCGCTGAAGGCCCTGGCCGTCGACATCGCCGAGAACCTCGAGCGGCCGCTGGCCGAGATCGCCGCGGTCGCCGCCGAGCTCGGGCTGCGCGCGCCGAACGTGCGGGTGGCGGTGCGCACCGGCGACACCACCAGCTCGCAGCGCACCGCGATGGTGCGCAAGCCACCGAGCTTCGTGGTCACGACCCCCGAGTCGCTCTACCTCCTGGTCACCAGCGAGAAGGGCCGCGACGCGCTGCGCACGGTCGAGACCGTCATCGTCGACGAGATCCACGCGGTGGCGCGCGACAAGCGCGGCGCGCACCTCGCGATCACCCTCGAACGGCTCGAGGCGCTCTGCGAGCAGCGGCCCGCACGCGTCGGCCTGTCGGCCACGCAGCGACCGATCGAGACCGTCGGCCGGTTGTTGGTGGGCGACCGTCCGCTGCCGGTGATCGTCGACGCCGGCCACCAGCGCGACCCTCGACCTCGCGCTCGAGCTCCCCGAGGGCGAGTTGGAAGCGGTCACGTCGGCCGAGCAGATGAGCGACGTCCTCGATCGCATCGCCGCACTGGTCCAGGAGCACCGCACCACGCTGGTGTTCGTCAACACGCGCCGCATGGCGGAGCGGCTCGCGCACCAGTTGGGCACGCGCCTCGGCGACGACGTCGTGGCCGCGCACCACGGGTCGTTGTCGAAGGAACGGCGCCATCGGGTCGAGACCCGCCTGCGCGCCGGCGACCTGCGCGCGTTGGTCGCCACCGCGTCGCTGGAGCTCGGGATCGACATCGGCCCGGTGGAGCTCGTCTGCCAGATCGGGTCGCCGCGCAGCATCGCCACGTTCCTGCAACGCGTCGGTCGCTCCAACCACAGTCGCGCCGGCACTCCGAAGGGTCGGTTGTACCCACTCACGCGCGACGAGCTCGTCGAGTGCACCGCGTTGTTGGCCGCGGTGCACGGCGGTCGTCTCGACACCATCCAGCTCCCCCAGCTGCCGCTCGACATCGCCGCACAGCAGATCGTCGCCGAGGTCGGCGCGCAGGAGTGGCGCACCGACGACCTCTTCGCGCTCGTCCGGCGCGCCGCGCCGTTCCACGACATGACCCGCGAGCAGTTCGACGAGGTCGTCGACCTGGTGAGCAACGGGATCGCCACCGGCCGCGGGCCGCGCGGCGCCTACGTGCACCACGACTCGGTCAACGGCGAGCTGCGCGGGCGCAAGGGCGCGCGCCTCGCCGCGGTCACGTCGGGCGGCGCCATCCCCGAGACCGGCGACTACCGGGTCGTGGCCGAACCCGACGACACCTTCATCGGCACCGTCAACGAGGACTGGGCGGTCGAGTCGATGGCGGGCGACATCTTCCTGCTCGGCACCCACTCGTGGCAGATCCGCAAGGTCGAGCTCGGGGTCGTGCGCGTGCGCGACGCCGGCACGGCACCGCCCACCATCCCCTTCTGGATGGGTGAGGCGCCGGCGCGCACCGCCGAGCTGTCCACCGAGGTGTCGAACCTGCGCGCCGTGGTCGACCGCTTCCTCACCGCCGGCGACCCCGACGGCGCCAAGCGCTGGCTGATGGAGACGGCCGGTATCGACGCCGAATCGGCCACGATGGTGGTCGACTACCTGGCCGTCGGGCGCGCGGTGCTCGGCGCCATGCCCACCCAGGAGCGCATCGTGTTCGAGCGCTTCTTCGACGAGACCGGCGGGATGCAGCTCGTCGTGCACTCGCCGTTCGGCGGTCGGGTCAACCGTTCGCTCGGGCTGGCGTTGCGCAAGAAGTTCTGCCGGACGTTCAACTTCGAGTTGCAGGCCGCGGCCAGCGACGACGCCATCGTGCTGTCGCTCGGCCCGCACCACAGCTTCCCGTTGAGCGACGTGCCCAATTACCTGAGCAGCGCGACGATCGAAGACACCCTCGAGCACGCGATCCTCGACTCCCCCATGTTCCAGGCCCGGTGGCGGTGGAACCTCAACCGCTCGCTGATGGTGCTCCGGTTCCGCAACGGCCGCCGCAACCCGCCGCCGATCCAGCGCATGGAGTCCGACGACCTCATGGCCGCGGTGTTCCCGCAGGCAGCGGCGTGCCAGGAGAACGTCACCGGCCCGATCGAGATCCCCGATCACGTTCTGGTGCGCCAGACCATCAGTGACACGTTGCACGAGGCGCTCGACGTCGACGGCACCCGTGGGCTGTTGCAGCGGATGGAAGCGGGCACGGTGCAGGTGCACTTCGCCGACACCACCGAGCCGTCGGTGCTCGCACACGAGATCATCACCGCGCGGCCGTACGCGTTCCTCGACGACGAAGAGCTGCAGAACCGTCGCACCAATGCGGTCACCCTGCGGCGTGGTCTCGCAGTCGACCTCGCCGCCATCGGCGCGCTCGATCCCGCCGCCATCGAGCAGGTGCACGGCGAGATCACGCCCGAACCCGAGTCGGCCGACGACCTCGCCGACCTGTTGGCCTCGCTGGTCGTCGTGCTGCCGCGGCCGGAGTGGGCACCGTTGTTCGACGAGTTGACGGCTCGCGGCCGCGCAGTGGTGTTCCGCCCGCGCGACACCGACCTCTGGTGCGCGACCGAACGCGAAGACGACGCCGGCCACGCGTTCGCCGACGACGAAGAGGCGATCGCGCAGTTGCTGCGCGGTCACCTCGAGATCAGCGGGATCACGACCGTCGACCGGCTGGCCGAGGCCACCACGCTCACACCGGGGCGGGTCACGGCCGGACTCGCGTACCTCGAGCAGAGCGGCTTCGCGTTGCAGGGCAGCTACACCCTGGATGCAGTCACGCCTTCGACCGGGCCTGAGTGGGTGTCGCGCCGGTTGCTGGCGCGGATGCACTCGTACTCGCGCCGCACCCGTCGCGGCGGGGTGGAACCGGCGACCGCACAAGACTTCATGCGCTTCCTGTTGCGTTGGCAGCACGTGGCGCCCGGGTGTCAGCTGGCCGGTGAGGTCGGCCTGCTCACGGTGGTGGAGCAGCTGCAAGGCTTCGACGCCGCCGCGGTGGCGTGGGAACCCGACCTGCTCGGCGCGCGGATGCGCCGCTACGACCCCGCGTGGCTCGACCGGTTGTGCCACGACGGTGAGGTCGCCTGGCTGCGCACCAACCCGCCCGCACGGAACATCGACGCACCGGCGGTCGCACCGTCGAAGGCCACGCCGATCTCGCTGGTCGCGCGCGTCGACCTGCCGTGGCTGCTGATGGCGTCGCGTGCCACCGGCGATCCCGGCGAGCCCGTCGTGGGCGCGACCGCCGAGGTGATCGAGGTGCTGCGCGAGCGCGGCGCATGTTTCGCCGGCGAGCTCGGCGCGGCCACCAACCGTCTGCCCGAAGACATCGAGCGCGCGCTGTGGGACGGCGTCGCGCGCGGGCTCGTGATGTCCGACGGCTTCGGCGCCATCCGGGCCCGGGTCAACCCGACGAAGCGGTCGACCGAAGGTCGTCGGTTCTCCCGTCTGGCGCGCGGCCCCCGGCTCGCGACCGCGGCGGCCGGTCGTTGGTCGCTGGTGCCCAACGCGGAGGCGGTCGCACTCACTGACCTCGCGGCGTCGGATCGCGACGAGCTGGCCGAGGCGGTGGCCGAGTTGCTGCTGCACCGGTGGGGCGTGCTGTTCCGCGACTTGGTGGTGCACGACTCGTTCCGCTTCCCGTGGCGCGACCTGCAGTGGGCGCTGCGTCGACTCGAAGACCGCGGCCTGGTGCGCGGTGGACGCTTCGTGAGCGGCTTCAGCGGCGAGCAGTACGCGCTCCCGGCCGCGCACGAGCAGCTCACGCAGGTGCGCCGCTCGCCGAAGGACGGCGAGCGGGTCACCGTCAATGCCACCGATCCGCTCAACCTGGTGGGTGTGATCGTGCCCGGCGCCCGCGTCCCGGCGGTGCGCACCCGGCGGGTCACGTTCGTCGACGGCGTGGTCGACCACAACCGGCCAGAGCACGTCGACGAACCCGACGACCTGGTGGGAGCGGAGGCGCGCAGCGCCTGAGCGCGCGAGGATCGCCGGATGCCCGAGCAACCTCTCACCAACGAACCGGTCCTCATCGAAGCGGCGATCAACGGCGGGACCACCAAGGCCCGCAATCCGAACGTGCCGACGACGCCCGACGAGATCCGGACCGACGCGTTGCGGTGCTTCGACGCCGGCGCCACCATCGTGCACGCGCACAACCACGACATCACGTTGTCGGGGGCCGACGCCGCGGGTCCGTACCTGGAGGCGTGGGCGCCGTTGCTGGCCGAACGGCCCGACGTGCTGTGGTACCCGACCCTGTGCGTGGCGCAGGGTCCGCGCGCCAAGCTCGAACACGTGCGGCTGATCGCCGAGCAGGTGCCGGTGCGGATGGCGGCGCTCGACCCCGGGTCCACCAACCTCGGATCACCTGGCGCCGACGGCCTGCCCGACGGCGGCGTCTACGCCAACTCCTACGCCGACATCCGCGAGGCGTTCGCGATGTGCGAGGAACAGGGGTGGGGTCCTCAGCTCGCGATCTACGAACCCGGGTTCCTGCAGTGCGTGCTCACCTATCACCGCGCCGGTCGGCTGCCGGCGGGGTCGATGGTGAAGCTGTACTTCGGTGGCCAGTGGGGCATGTGGGCGCGCGCCGAAGGGGTCACCTTCGGACTCCCGCCCACCGCCAACGCATTGCTCGCCTACCTCGACATGCTCGACGGCACCGAGCTCCCGTGGTCGGTGTCGGTGTGGGGCGGCGACCTGATGGCCACACCGGTGGCGCGCCTCGCGCTCGAACGCGGTGGTCACCTCCACGTCGGGCTCGAGGAGCACTACGACCCCGCGCACTCCCCCACCAACGTCGAGCTGGTCGAACAGGCAGTCGCGCTCGCCGATGACGTCGGCCGCCCGATCGCCACCACCGCCGAGGCGGTCAGGATGCTGGGACTGCCCAGCCCGGCAGCGAGCGCAGGAAGTCCAGCAGCGCGGCGTTGACCTCGTCGGGTCGCTCCTGCTGGATCCAGTGTCCCGAGCCCGCGATCCACACCGGATCGCGCAGCGCCGGCACCGCGGCGCGGGTGGCCAGCACCACCTCGGGAGTCTGACCGAAGATCGAGTCGTGCTCGGCCCCGATGAACAGCGCCGGCTGCTCGATGCGCTTGCCCGCGAACGCGGCGAGCAGCTCCTGGTTGCGGTCGATGTTGCGATACCAGTTGATGCCGCCGGCGAACGTCCCGTGGTGCGAGAACGACTCGACGAACACGTCGAGGTCGGCGTCGGAGAGCCACGGCAACGGACCCGGCAGGTCGCGCACGACGTCGGCGAAGCACGCCACGTCGGGGTCGAAGAAGCGGTACTGGTCGCGGGGGATGTCGCCCGAGAGCCCGTAGAGGATCGAACCGAGGGTCCGACGGAGATCGGCGTCGAGCTCACGTTCGGCGACGCCGGGTTCCTGGAAGTACAGGATGTACAGGAAGGTGTCGCCCAGGGCGGCGCGCATGGCGGCGGTGGGCACGACGCGGGGTGTCGGCACCGGCGCCACCCCACCGAAGTGGACGCTCAGTGCTGCCACCGCGGCGAAGCGGTCGGGCCGCAGCAACGCGCAGTGCCACGCCACCGGCCCGCCCCAGTCGTGGCCGACGACCACCGCGGTGTCGATCCCGAACGCGTCGAGCATCCCGACCACGTCGCCGACCAGGTGCAGCTGGGTGTACGCGTCGACGTCGAGCGGGCGATCGGTGGTGCCGTACCCGCGCTGGTCGGGCGCCAGGACGTGATAGCCGGCGTCGCCGAGCGCCTGCAGTTGGTGGCGCCACGAGTACCAGCACTCGGGGAAGCCGTGGCACAGCACGACCGCGGGGCCGTCGGCGGGACCGGACTCGGCGACGTGCATGCGCAGGCCGTTGCTGTCGACATGTCGGTGCTCGATCACGTCAGCGCTCCGCTTCCATCTCAGTGCTCCGCTTTGTCGAGATCGGCAGTGGGATCGTGGGTGAGATCGGCGGCGCGGAACGCCGCGGTGTCGGGCAGCGCGAGGTGCACGTCGGACTCCTCCTGCACGCGCACGCGCAGGGCGTGACCGCGACCGTCGAGCACGTGTCCACCCGCGGTGCGGTCATCGGTGAGGAAGTGCAGGTGGTAGCCGGCGATCTCCACCCCTGACGCGTAGGGCGGCGACCAGAAGCCGACCATCGTGCCGTCGACCCCGGTGAGCTCGAACTCCGACTGCTGCTCGGTGGCGACGGCAAGGGGCACACCCGGTGCGGTGCGGCACGCGGCGCGCACGTGCACCGCGTCGAAGTGGCCGTCGACGCGCACCGCGAAGAACACGTTCGCCGAGTCGCGCATCGCATCGACCGCGCTCGTGAGCGCGGCGAGGTCGTCGACCGCATCGAGCACGACCCCGTCGGGATCGCCGAAGCGGGTGACCACCGCGAACGGTGTGGTGGCGTCGTCGGGTACCTCGTGCACGTCCCCGGTCGACGACACACGGAACACGTGGCCGTCGAGCACCACCATCTCGCCGTCGAGATCCGCGAACGTGCCGAGGCCGAAGTCGCCGTGCTCGCGCACCACGCCCACCGACACCGCGCCCTGGTACACGCCCTCCACGAGCGCGCCCGCGGTCGACACCTGGTACAGCGTGTGGTGCTCCACCCCGAGGTACTCGGCCAGCGCCCGTTCGACCAGGTGGTCGACGCGGCGCGCCGCTGCTGCGAGCCAATGCGTCGAGCGCCGCGAGCACGCGGGCGTCGACGCGTGCGTGCAGCTCGGGCATCCGGGCAACGTAGCGGGCTGGCGCCGGGGAAATCTGCGGATCTCGGGAACCGGACACGATCGGCTCCCGTCTGATCTCCCGACGGTCCGACTCCACGGGCCGGTTCGACGGGGAGGGAACCCATGCGTCGAGTCATCTGCTTCGTCGCGCTCGTGCTCGCGGCCACCGTGATCCTTGCCGGCCCGGCGGCCGCCTGCGGCGGCCTGGTCGGAGAGAACGGCACCATCCAACTGACCCGCACCACCACGCTCGCCGCCTACCACGACGGCGTGGAGCGCTACGTCACCAGCTTCGAGTTCAGCGGCACCGGCGAAGCGGTCGGCTCGATCGTGCCGCTGCCCGGCATCCCCACCAAGGTCGAACGCGGTGGCGACTGGACGCTGCAACGCCTCCAGCGCGAGATCGCGCCACCGGCGCCGGAGCGCTTCGCGGCGTCCGCCGACGCGCTCGAGCGCCGCGGGTTCGGCCGAGGTCCTGCAGCAGACGCAGGTCGACGCGCTCGACATCACCATCCTGCGCGGTGGCGGCGACGAGGTCGGTAAGTGGGCGATCGACCACGGCTTCCTCCTCACCCCCGACGCCCCCGAGGTCCTCGACTTCTATTCGCACCGCTCCAAGATCTTCATGGCCGCGCGCTTCGACGCGGCGCGCGCCGCGTCACTCGGTCAGCAGTCGGGCGACGGCACGCCGATCATGCTCACCATCCCCGTGAGCGAGCCGTGGGTGCCGCTGCGGATCCTCTCGCTCGGACTCGACGCGTCGCGGTTCGTCAACGCCGACGTGTTCCTGCTCACCGACCAGCGACCCGATGTCCTGGTCGCCGACTCCGGCGTCGAGGTCGGACGCAGCGAGCCGGCGTCGGCATCGCTGCTCACCGACCTGCGCTCGGACAAGCACATGGGCTGGATGCCCGAGTCGATGTGGTTCACCTACTACGCGATCTCGACCCCCGCGGCCGAACTGCGGCACGACCTCGCGGTGTCGACGCACCCCGACACGCTGCCGTCCGCGCGCATGGCCGGCTTCTCGGTGCCGGCATCGTCCGACGCGTCCGACAACTGGTGGATCCCGGTGTTCCTCGTCGCCGCGCCGCTGATGCTCGTGGCGGGCGGTACCGCCCTGGCGCGGCGGCGAGCCTCGTGAGCCGCGTCCTGCGCGCCCACCGCCTGGTCGCGACCACGGTCGCGGCGGTGCTGGTGGCGCTGGGCGCCGGAGCAGTCGTCGTGGCGAGCGCGGGCGCGAGCAGTCCGTCGACCGCGGACGGCGTGCTCGGGCCCGGTCGGGTGACGGTGCGCATCGACGTCGACCACAGCCACTTCCGCACCGCACCCATCCGCGTGCGCCCGCACACCGAGGTGCGCTTCGTGGTGGTGAACCACGACCCGATCGGCCACGAGCTCATCGTCGGTGGCCCCGACGTGCAGGCGCGCCACGCCCACGGGCACGAGGCGTACCACCCGCCGGTGCCGGGCGAGGTGTCGGTCCCGGCGGAGGGGCGGGCGTCGACCACGTACTTCTTCCACGCACCCGGGCCGGTCGAGTACGCGTGCCACCTGCCCGGTCACTACGAGTACGGCATGCACGGCATCGTCGAGGTGGTGGCGGGCGAGTCGGTTCGCTGAGACGGCTCGGCGTGCGCGTGTGTCAGACTCCGCGCCCATGGAACTCCGACCTTTCGGCACCCTCACCATCGTCACCGACCCCGACGGCCTCTTCTTCCTCGGCACCACGTCGGCAGGGAAGCGCATCATCCAGGAGCTGAAGTCGGTGCAGCTCGACGGACGTGTGCAGGGCACGATGACCGGCAAGGCCGCCGCCGACTGGCTCACCGTCGACGACGCCGGCAACGTCACCCTCGACATCCGGGTGCTGCTCACGACCGACGACGGCGCGCAGGTGTACGTGCACCTCGACGGGCGCGCGCAGTGGCCCGAGCGCCTCGGCGACGGGCCGATCTACTCGCGCGCCACGCTGGAAGCCGGCGACGAGCGCTACGCGTGGGTGAACCACCTGCCGCTGGTGTCGAAGGGCGCGGTCGCGCCGGGCGGCGGCGTCGCCCACGAGCTCTTCGAACTGGTCTGACCCCTGCGTTTCGGCGCCCCTACCGCGTCATAGTGACGACGTAGGGGCGCCAAAACATCAGGGTTCAGTGCAGGAACGCGGGGGTCTTCGCCCGCCACCAGCGTCCGATCCCCCAGTAGTTCGACGCCTGGATCCACATCAGCAGCAACAGGATGAAGGCGAACATGAAGTGCTCGGCGTCGAAGATCGGGTTGGTGGACGGCGGGAACGTCGAGAACCAGATCATGATGTTGAGGGCGAAGCCGCCCCAGCCGGCGATGCGCGAGCAGAACCCGAACGTCAACGCGAAGCCGAGACCGCCGAGGGCGAACATCCAGCCGAAGTCGTCGAGACCGACCGGAAGGTTCTGCGGGATGAACGCCAACGGGCCGTGCGAGTTGTTGTCGACGTAGGCCTCGGTCGGCGACTTCGTGAAGCCGGACGTGATCCAGCCGTCGTCGGGCTCGACATCGAAGCTCCAGTGGTACTGGACCTGCTGCGCGGCGGGCGCGTTGTTGTCGACGACCTGGTTCGTGTAGTGCACGCCGAACCCGGCCGAGATGAAGCCCCAGAGGTAGATCAGGCCGATCCCGATGCGCAGGATCGCGGCGACGATCGCACCCCCTCGCGGGATGCGGATGCGGCCCTCGCGGTCCATCACGACCATGCCCGGATCGATCGGGGCGGTCGCGGTGTCGACGGTCGTGGTCATGGTTCCCCCTCGCGTGGATGGGAAGCCTCTACCCAGCGAGGCGTCCCCGGAAGACGGTGCTCGTGAAGTCGGGTGCCACCTCTCGGGCGACGAGATAGCCCGCGCCCATCCATCCGCGCCGGGTCCACTTGCCGAACGAGATCCGCGTGCCCGGCTCACCACACGCGGCCGGCACCATCTTGACCCGCTCCAGCGCCTCCATGACGCCTCTCGGCGACAGCGGCTCCGCCCGCTCGAGCGCGGCGACGAACGCCTGGCCGACGTCGTGGCCGTAGATCGGCATGATGTATTCGGGCCGGCGCCCGTGCACCTCGGCGAAGCGGTCGAGGAACCGCTGCCCCACCTCGTTGGTCTCGTCGTACTGCTCGAGACCGATCCATCCCAGGTGGGCGCGGAAGATCTCGTCGTTCATGTAGCCGTTCTCCCACGACGTGCCCATGTAGCGCGGTGGATCCCAGTCGAGGGCCGCGAGCGCGTCGTTCACACCCACGACCCCGAGCCCGAAGCCCCAGTGCACGATGGCGTCGGGCGCGCTCGCGTGCAGCGCGCCGACCACCTCGGTCGCGTCGACGCCGCTCTGCGCGATCGGCGACTCGCACACGATGGTCAGCCCTTCGACCAGACATGCTTCGCGGAACGACGCCAGGTACTTCTGGCCGATGAGCGACCGCTCGTGGCTCACCGCGACGCGCGTGAAGCCGCGTTGCCGCAGCAGGCTGGCGATCACGTACGGCTCGTCGGTCAGTGAGCCGTTGCCGAGCGAGAACGTCCACTCCCCGTGCCACTCGTCGGCGCCACACCACGAGATGGCCGGCACCTTGAACCGCTCCTCGATCGCCTCGCGCAGCGGGACCGCGCTCTCCGAGATCATCGGACCGAACACGCCGACACAGCCCTCGTCGACGAGCTCGCCGTACGCGTCGATCACCGCCTTCACCGTGCCGCGGGGCAGTCCCTCGCACTCCCGGATCACCAGCTCCACGGGGCGGTCGAGCCGCCCGCTCGCGGTGGCGTCGTCGAACGTGAGCCGGGTGGCCTCGAGGAAGTCGTCGCGGATGTTCCACGCCGACGGCGGCGGGAGCACGAAGTCGATGAGGACGCCGATCTTGATCGGCGCAACCTGCGTGGCAATCCCCATGACACTTCCCCCCGAGCTCCGGCCTCCAGACGGCTGTCGCCTGACCGGCGGCTCGAAATGTCTACACCTCTCAGGTCGACCCGGTTCCACCACCGCGAGGTCGCCAGCGCGCCGATCGCCAGCAACGCGCCGGCGGCGGCGGCGTCGACGGTCAGCTCGTCGATCTCGCGCACCTTCACCACGCGTCGGGGCAGGTCGGCGAACGCCCGGTTGAGCTGCGACGCGTTGGCGGCACGCGCGTACGTGCCGCCGGTCGTGCGGGCAATCGCCTTCAGCGCCGGCTCGTCGATCTGGAGGAAGTTGCCGCGTCCACCGGGGCCGCCGGGGCCGCCGCCGCCGGGAACCAGGATCCCCCCGCCGCCCCCGCCGCCGTAGGGGTCGAGGGTGTCGCCACCGAACTGGGCGGCGGTGCACGACAGCACCGACGGGTTCGCGGTCCCGAAGCCGATGGTGAACACGCGCACGCCGCGGTCGGCCGCCTGCCGCGCCGCGGTGCGCGGATCCACGCCGGTGGTGGCGGCGCCGTCGGTGAGCAGCACGACCACGTCGGGCACGTACTTGCTGGCGAACCGATCACGGCTGCGCTCCGAGCCGCTGAGGCGTACGGTGCTCGGTGCGATCTGCGGGTTCACGCGGGCGAGTGCGTCGATCGACGCCAGGATCCCGTTCCCGATGGCGGTGCCGACCGCGGTGCTGAAGCCGTCGATGGCGTCGTTGAGGCGGCCGCGGTTGTCGGTGGGCGGCACGACGATCTGCGCGCTGGCCGCGAACACCACGATGCCCATGCGCGTGCCGCTGGGTTGGGCGTCGACGAAGTGGTGCGCAGCCTCCTGGGCCGCGGCGAGGCGGTTGGGCGGCACGTCGGTGGTGCACATCGATCGTGAGACGTCGATGGTGAGCATGATCGACGTGTCACTCCGGGACGTCGTCACCAGCGCCTGCGGACGCGCCATCGCCAGCACCAGCGCGACCATCGCCGCCAGGAGCAGTCCCGCGGGCACCAGCCGCTTCCACCGGGCCCGATTCGGCAACGCCTGCTTGACCAACGACAGGCTGGCAAAGGTGACCGCGTACTTGCGTCGCCGACGACGGATCCACCAGGACGCGGCGATCACCGCCAGCGGGATCAGCAGGGCGAAGAGCGCCAGCGGCCACAGGAAGCGCACGCTCATATCACCCGCCCGTACCAGCGCATCGAGAGCCCGGCGGCGACCAGGATGAGGACCAGCGCGACGCCCGCGAACACCGCGGTGATCTCCGTGTTGCGTCCGACGGTCGTGAGCTGGAGGTCGATGCGGTCGTAGACCCGCTGCAACGTCGCGGCGTCGGCGGCGGCGAAGTAGGTGCCGCCGCTGTTCCGGGCCACACCGTGCAGGAGCTCGGCGTCGAGCGCAGTCGCCACCGAGAAGCCGTCGATCTGGACCACCGCGCCGTTGGGGCTGCCGATCCCCACCGGGAAGATGCGCACGCCGGCCTGGGACGCCACCTGCGCCAGGGCCAGCGGGTCGAGCTGCGCGGTGTTGTCACCGTCGGAGAGGAGCACGACCGCGGCCGAGCCGATGAAGCCGACGCCGGGCTGCCGATCGCCGGCCTCGAGCGCGTCCTGGTCGAGGATGATCGGGTGCTTCGAGACTGCGTTGAGCGACGCGAGGATGCCGCGCCCCAACGCGGTGCCGCCGCGGGGCGAGAGGCGGCTGATGGCGTCGAGCACGTCGCGCTTGGATCGCGTCGGCGGTTGCACGACGTTGGCGGAGTCGCTGAAGGCGACGACCGCGAGCCGCACGTTCGACGGTTGGTCGGCCACGAACTTCCGGGCCGCTTGCTTCGCCGCCGCCATCCGGGTCGGCGCGAGGTCCTTCGCCTTCATGCTCGACGACACGTCGAAGGCGAGCACGATCGTGCCCTGTCGTCGCGGCAGATCGATGGTCGCCTGCGGTCGCGCCAGGGCGACCAGCAGCACGACCACGCCGAGGAGGAGGATGATCGGCACGACGTGGCGGCGCCAGCCCAGGGGCTTCCCGGCCCGCGTGGCGTGCTCGGCCATGGTGCCCAGCGCCGCCTCGTCGACCGCACGCCGCCGCACGACCCACAGGTAGCCGACGACGAGCACCGGTACGAGCAGCAGCGCCAGCAGCGCACCGGGGTCGCGGAAGCTCACCGATGACCTCGCTGCTTGCGCATCGTCACCATGCGGAGCAGCACCCGCACGAGGTCGTCGTCGGTGGAGAGCTCGTAGTGATCGACGCCGGCGCGGCGGATCGCGGTGCGCAGCTGCTCGTCGCGCGCCGCGACCGCCTCGCCGAAGCGGCGGCGGAACCCGGGGTCGCTGGTGTCGACCACGAGCTGCTCGCCAGTCTCGGAATCCTGCAGCACGACGACCCCGGCATCGACGAGACCCACCTCGCGGCTGTCCCAGATGCGGAGCGCGACGACCTCGTGGCGCTGCGCGAGCATCCCGAGCGCGCGCTCCCATCCCGGTTCGCTGATGAAGTCCGACAGCACGAACACGAGCGAACGGCGCCGGATCGTGGAGAGCCCGGCGCGGAACAACCCGCCGAGCTCGGTTGCCGCGCCCGACCCGCTCGGTGGGCGCAGCAGATCCCGCGTCACGCGGAGCACCTGCATGCGCCCGCTGCGCGGCTCGATGACGCGCTCGATCGTGTTGTCGTAGAGGACCGCGCCGATGCGGTTGCCGTCGCGCGTGAGCAGCCGTCCGATGGTCGTCGCCATCTCGACCATGACCGCCTCTTTGGTGCGATCGGCGTGACCGAAGCGCATCGACGACGACCGGTCGAGGAGGAGCCAGGCCGTGAGCTCGCGGTCCTCGATGTACTGGCGGACGTACGGGGTGTCGAGGCGTGCGGTGACGTTCCAGTCGATGTAGCGGACGTCGTCCTGCGCCTGGTACTCGCGCAGGTCGGCGAAGTCGCTCCCGGAGCCGTAGAAGAGCGCGCGGTGGTCACCCTGGAGGAGTCCGTCGAGCCGACGGATCACCTGCCAGTCGAGCCGCCGCAGCAGGCGCTCAGCTTGGCTGGGATCGCGGCGCGACGGCGTCGAGGTGGCGGGCGCGGTCATCGAGCGGGAGCTCCGGGGGCGAGACGGCGAGCAGGACCTGGTGCAGCAGCTCGTCGGGCGTGACACCGTCGGCGAGCGCTTCGTAGGACAACACGAGTCGATGGCGCATCACGTCGAGCGCGAGGTCGCGCACGTCGTCGGGCAGTGCGTACTCGCGGCCGTGCAGGAACGCACGCGCCCGCGCCGCCAGCGCGAGGTTGATGGCGGCGCGTGGGCTGGCGCCGTAGCGGATGTAGGGCGCGATGGCCTCGAGGCCGTGCAGCAGCGGTTCGCGCGTCGCGCGCACGAGCCGCACCGAGTACTCCATGAGCGCGGGGTCGACGTACACCGACGCCGCGGCCCGCTGGAACTCGAGCAGGCGCTCGGTCTCGAGCACCGTGCGGACGGTCTCGACCGCGCCCGTCATGCGTTCGACGATCACGAACTCCTCGGTGGCGGTCGGGTACGACACGAGCACCTTGAGCATGAAGCGGTCGACCTGCGCTTCGGGGAGCGGGTACGTGCCCTCCGATTCGATCGGGTTCTGCGTTGCCATCACCAGGAACGGATCGGGCACGAGGTGGGTCTCGCGCCCGATGGTGACCTGACGCTCCTGCATGACCTCGAGCAACGCGCTCTGCACCTTCGCCGGCGCGCGGTTGATCTCGTCGGCGAGCAGCAGGTTGGTGAACACCGGCCCGAGCGACGTGGTGAAGTCGCCGGTGCGCTGGTTGTAGATGCGGGTGCCGACGAGGTCGGCGGGCACGAGGTCGGGCGTGAACTGGATGCGCTGGAACTCGCCGCCGATCGCATCGGCGATCGTCTTGATCGCGAGCGTCTTCGCCAGTCCGGGCACCCCCTCGACCAGGAGGTGGCCCTTCGCCAACAGGGCGATGGCGAGCCGCTCGAGCAGCACGTCCTGGCCGACGATCACCTTCTTGACCTCGAAGAGCACCTGCTCCATCGGCTGTCGATCCGTCTGCGGTTCCATGTGACTGCCCTCTCCTCTCGGGGTCGACCTGCTCACGCTCGTCGTCGCGACTCAGCCCTGCGGCACGCGCCGCCTCCTCCGCCGCCGCCCGTGATGGGCACGGCGAAGCCGATGCCGACGAAGAACCGCTGACCGCTCGGGTTGGCGAGCGCGGTCACGATGCCCACGACCTGTCCCTCGCGGTTGAGCAGCGGTCCACCCGAACTCCCGGGATTGACCGCGGCGTCGAACTGGATGAGACCGTCGAGCGGGCCGCTGCCGTCCTCGCGCTCGATCGAGCGGTCGAGCGCCGACACCACGCCCGCGGTGAGCGAGTCGACCAGACCGAGCGGGTTGCCGACCGAGTAGGTGTCGTCACCCACCTTCACCCCGCCGGCGAGGACCGCGGGCACGATGACGCTCGGCGGTTGCGCGGGTTGGAGCACCGCGGTGTCGCGATCCGGCTCCGACGAAGCGACCTGGGCCGCGCTCTCGGTGCCATCGGCGAAGGTCACCCGGATGTCGGTGGTGCCGGCGACGACGTGGTCGGCGGTCATGACCTGCCCCTGGCGGTTCACGATGACGCCGCTCCCGAGCGACGTGCTGCCGTCGGCGTTGGAGGCCCGGACGAGCACGAGCGACGGCTGGATGATGCGGTGGACCTTCTCCCCGACCGGAGGCGCCAGCGTCGTGGAAGTGGGCGCACTCGTCGACGGCGCCGCCTGCTCAGAATCCGAGTCGGCACCGAGCCGGTCGACCACAACGACGGCGGCGACCGCGATGAGCGCGCCGAGGAGGACCCAGAGCACGGGACGCCACGGGCGGCGCGACGATGTGGTCTCCTCCGCATTCTCGGGGAGTGCGGTTCGAGGCACTGGCGCCTCCGCTCCGGCCGGCACTGCCGTCGGCCGCTCCGTGCAGGGTCGCGGGCACTCCCTGAGACGGGACTGAGAGACCGACGCAAATCGGTCACCGGGACAGCACGGGGCGCGCCGGAAACCTCTACACCTATCATGAGCACTGACGATCCGGCCCGGGGGAGGACGACGGATGAAGGTCCCGTTCACGTGGAAGCCGACCGGCTGGTTCATGGTCGGCTGGAGCGCGGAGTTCCCCCTGGGTGAGGTGCGGCCCTTGCACTACTTCGGCGAGGACCTCGTCGCGTGGCGTACCGAGAACGGCGCGCTGAACGTGATGGACGCGCATTGCCCTCACCTCGGCGCACACATCGGCCATCACGGCAAGGTCGCCGGCGACTGCGTGCAGTGCCCGTACCACGGGTGGCAGTACGGCACCGACGGCGTGAACGTCTCGATCCCCTACGAGGACCGTCCCAACCTCACCAAGCGACTGCGGGTCTGGTCGGTGGTGGAGCAGTACGACTGCGTGTTCGTGTGGCACCAGCCACGAGGCGAAGGCCCGCGATGGGAGATGCCCGACATCTTCACGTCCTTCCCGTCGCTCGACATCGATCCCGCCAACTACTACCGGCCGTACCCGGAGCTGTCGATCAAGTACGCCGGCGAGCCGGTGCATCCGCAGATCCCGCTCGAGAACGGTCCCGACAGCGTGCACTTCCGCTACGTGCACTCGGCGTCGGTCGACCCGGTGCTGCTCGACTGGGAGATGGTCGAGCAGGAGGTGCACTTCCGCACCGGGTGGCCCGACACCCGCAGCGACGAGCCCGGCGCGATGGCGCTGCGCATCCAGAGCCACTTCTTCGGCGTCGGTGGTGCGATCAGCGCGTTCGAAGGCTCGGCGCAGTACCGCCTCGTGTTCGCGACCACCCCGGTCGACGACGAGCACTCCGACATGTTCTATTCGATCTGGTGGCCCCGCCTCCCGGGCGACGACTCGCCCGCGCCGCCGGAGGAGATGCGCGAGCGGATCGAGAAGGAGTTCATCGTCACGCTCTGGGACGACCTCGAGATCTGGCGCTACCAGCGCTACGTCGAGCATCCTGCGCTCGCGCAGCAGGACGCCAAGCCGTACGGACAGCTGCGCAAGTGGGCGCGGCAGTTCTACGAGATCGCACCCGACGAGGTCGTGGAGAAGGCACCCGCATGAGGTTCACGCCATGAAATTCGACGGCAAGGTCGCGGTGGTCACCGGCGGTGGATCGGGCATCGGGCTCGCCACCGTGGAGCGATTCCTGGCCGAGGGCGCGCGCGTCGTCGTCGGCGACATCGACAAGGCGAGGCTCGCCGAGGTCGAGCAGCGGTTCGGTGACGCCGTGCGCGTCGTCGAGTGCGACGTCACCGACGAGGGAGCCGTCGAAGCGCTCGCGGCGACCGCGTCCGATGCATTCGGTCGCCTCGACGTCGCGTTCGCCAACGCGGGCATCGGGACCAGCGGGCTCATCGTCGACTCCGACGTCGACGACTGGAAGCGCACCCTCGACGTGTGCCTGGTCGGCCCCATGCTCACCATCAAGCACACCGCGCCGCGCATGACAGACGGTGGCGCGATCGTGGTGACGGCCAGCCTGAACGCGGTGCAGCCCGGTCGGGGCATGAGCGCGTACTGCGCGGCCAAGGCCGGCGCCGCGATGCTCGTGCAGGTGGCGGCCATGGAGCTCGGGCCCGCCGGCATCCGCGTCAACGCGATCGCGCCCGGCCTCGTGCGCACCGGGCTCACCGACGGCATGTGGTTGATGCCGGAGATCGTGGCCGAGTACGTGGAGAACGCGCCGATCGGTCGCTCGGCGACGCCCGACGAGATCGCCAACCTCGTCGCGTTCCTCGCGTCCGACGAAGCCGGCTTCATGACCGGTGCGCTGCACCTCGTCGACGGCGGCGCGGCCACGATGCGCTACCCCGACGTGCTCGGTCGCGTCACCGGAGCGTCGGCCCGGCAATGACCCGGTCATGACCGACCTCGACCCGGCCCTCGAGGCGTGGGTCGTCGAGGTGACGGGTGCATCACGGCTCACCGTGCACCGCGGCGTCGGCGGCGCTTCCCGTGCCGGGCACGCGATCGACGCCCACTTCCCCGACGGGAGCGTCGTCGAGCTCTGGTTGCGCTCCGATCCTGGGTTCGGACCGCAGTCGAACACGCTGTACTCACTGCCGCGGGAAGCTGCGGTGTACCGCGCGCTCGGCCCGACGCCGGTGCGGGTGGCCGCACTGGTCGCCGCCCATCCCACCGAGCCCGCGTTCCTGATGGCGCGGGTCGAGGGTGCGAGTCGGTTCGCGCAGATCCCCGATCCTGCCGATCAGCTTGCGGTGGCGCAGCAGTTCATGGCGCAGCTGGCCGCGGTGCACCGTCTGGATCCGGCCGACCTCGACCTCCCGGAGCTCGGGGCTCCCGGCTCGGTGCGCGAGCACGTGCTCGACGAGATCACCGAGTGGGAGTCGCAGTACGACGCGGCCGGCGGCGGCGTACCCGTGATCACCGTCGCGTTGTCGTGGCTACGGGCGCACGTGCCCGACGACGGCGATTGGCCCGTGGTGCTGGTGCAGGGCGACACCGGTCCTGGCAACTTCATGTACTCGGGCGCGGAGCTGGTCGCGATCACCGACTGGGAGCTGGCGCACTGGGGCGACCTCCACGACGACCTTGCGTGGATCCTGGTGCGCGACACGCTCGAGCGCTTCCCCGACCTCGCCGATCGCCTCCGTGACTACGAGCGCGCCAGCGGCGTGCGCATCGACCCCGATCGCTTGGCCTACTTCCGCGTCCTCGCGCAGCTGCGGGCGACCATCGGCACGCTCGCCGGACTGCGCAGCCACGACGCGCGTGGCGAGATCGCGTGGCAGCTCATCTACAACACGTTGCACACGCGTGTGCTCGGCGAGTCGCTGGCCGCGGTCGCGGGCATCGTGGTGCCGGCGCCGATCCCGGTCGACGAGACCGGCGGATCGTCGGCGTGGGTGTTCGACATCGCACTCGACGACCTACGCGACGTCGTGGTGCCCGCGCTCGCGCCCGACCCGTTCGCGGCCACCCGCGCGAAGGGCATCGCCCGCCTGCTCAAGTACCTCCGCGCCGTCGACGCGTTCGGCCGGGCCCACGACGATGCCGAACGTGCGCAGCTCACGACCTTGCTCGGCCACGCGGTCAGCGATCTCGACGCGGGGCGGCGCGCGCTCTGCGACGCCCTCGACGCGGGCACGATCGCACCCGAAGCCGCGCTCCCCTACTGCCTCGACCAGGCTGCGCGCGACACCGCGCTCATGCGCGCGTCGATGGGCGTGCTCGCCGATCGCCACGTGACCCCGGTCGACCAACTCGCCGGAGGCTCGTGATGCCCGAACTTCGCACCGAAGAGACTCCTGACGAGTGGGGCCTCGTTCCCTCCGACGACCAGTTCCATCACCCGGAGTCGGACGACCCGTGGTGGACCGAGACCGTGTGGTTCTCGTGGTCGGTGCCGGAACGCAACCTGCTCGGCTACTTCTATCCCGCGTTCCGCGCGAACCAGGGCATCCAGTTCGGCGGGCTGCTGGTCGTCGACGACACCGCGGTCGTGCCGTGGGAGTTGCCGGTCTACAACTGGAGCTGGCACGAGCCGTTGCACGTCGCCGCCGAACCTGCTCGACGCCCACGACCTCCCCGAAGGCATGTTCCTCGAGTGCTCCGAGTTCGGCCGCGTCTATCGATTCGGTTGCGACAACGACGAGATGTCGCTCGACGTCACGTTCGAGTCGCTGTGTCCGCCACTGCTGACGCGCGAGGAACCGCCCTTCAACTTCGGCGCCCACGTCGACCAACCCGGCCGCGTCACCGGGCGCTTCGTGTTGCACGGCGAAGAGATGGACGTCGACTGCATCGCGATGCGCGACCGCTCGTGGGGCATCCGTCGTCCTCACCGTCAAGCCAAGATCGGGTACGACCACGCCACCGCGTCGGCCGACGACGGCTTCCTCTCGATCTCGGTCGATCGCAAGGGCGACGACCGCGTCCTGCGCGGCTACCTGCTGCGTGACGGCGAGTGGGCGCATCTCGTCGACGGCACCCGCAGCGTCGAGCGCGACGACGAGTGCCGGCCCGCCCGCGTCACCGTCGACGCGGTCGACGAGCGCGGTCGCACCCTCCACGCGGTCGGCGAACCGGCCAGCCGGTGCGTGTTCAACTCGTACCCCCACATGTTCAACTGGACCAGCTTCACCCGCTGGGAGTTCGACGGCATCGAGGCCTGGGGCGAGGACCAGGACGTCTGGCACCCGGGCAAGTGGCGGCGCTTCGTCCAGGAGCACCGCCGCCCCGTGTGACCGGCGCGTAACGTCGTGTCACCGCAATCGATCCAGGGGGAACCCGATGAAGACGAGACTCGCCTGCCCGTGCGGGGAGATGATCCGCGGCGACGACGAGGACGACCTCGTGGAGAAGGCGTTCGCCCACCTCCGCGAGAAGCACCCTGACCTCGCCGACGAGTACCAGCGCGAGCACATCCTCTTCATGGCGTACTGAGTGGCGTACCCATGACCTTCCGACCACAACCCTTCCAACCGACGGCCGACCGCCTCGCTCCCGAGCTCACCGAGCGCGAGCAGATGGTGCTGCTGGCGCGGGCGCTGTGGCACGAGGGCTACGACGACCACCTCGCCGGCCACATCACCGTGAACCAGGGTGACGGCACGTTGTTGTGCAACCCGTGGCTGCTCACCTGGGAGGAGTTCGGCCCCGACGACGTCATTCGCATCGACCTCGACGGCAACGTGCTCGAAGGCGACTGGCCCGCACCGCTGGGCATCCCGCTGCACCTCGAGCTGCACAAGGCACGGCCGGGCATCGGTTGGGCACTGCACCACCACTCGCGCTGGGGAACGGTGTGGGCCGACATGCAGCGAGTGCCGCCGATGCACGACCAGACCGCGGCCGGCGGCGGCGGCGAACTCGTGCTCGTCGACGAGTACGACGGCAACGTCGGCGACTCGAGCGCAGCGGCGAAGGCAGTCGAGAACTGACACCCCACGTGGGGAGTGGTACGCTGCGCCCATGCAACAGACGTTCGATCGCCTCCCGCCGGGGCCGCTCACTTACGAGGACTACGTCGAGCTTCCCGAGGACGGAAAACAGTACGAGATCCTCGACGGCGAGCTCTACGTGAGCCCGGCACCCGTGCCCCGTCACCAGGGGGTGTCGCGCAACCTTCTTCTGATCCTCGGGAGCTTCGTGGCAAGTCGGCGGCTGGGGACGATCTTCAATGCACCCATCGACATGATCCTCGCGCCGACCACGGTCGCGCAGCCGGATCTGCTCTTCATCCGCGCTGGGCGCGAGTCGATCGTCACCGACCGAGCCGTGGAGGGGCCGCCCGATCTCGTCGTCGAGATCCTCTCACCATCGTCGAGCCGCAAGGACAGGACCACGAAGGCTGGTCTTTATGCGCGCTACGGCATTGCCCATTACTGGATCCTCGATCCCAACGAGCAGACGATCGAGATCTACGAACTCGACGGTAACTGCTATCGGCATGTCGGCACCGAGACGGGCGGGGCGGTCGTCGAATCTCCTCTGTTTCCCGATCTGGAGATCCACCTCGCCGACGTCTGGGTCTGACGGCGCCCGATCGCTCCACCTCGGCCTCGCTCCGGCCGGCCGCTCAGCCGACCTTCGCTTTTTTCTCCGCAGTCGTGCGGTAGAGCAGGTCCTTCTCGATCAGGTACTCGAACTGCGCGCGGAACTCCTGGAGCGTGATGCCGCAGGTGGCGGCGAACTTGGCGAGCTCGTGCGGGATCCTCGAAGTCGTCGCGGCGCAGGCGGATCATGTAGCGGCGCGCGATCGCGTAGCGCGTCGAGTGCGATGTCGACCATGCGCACGCGCGTGCGGCCGGTCTCGGGATCGAGCATGCTCGTCGAACGGGATCGGCACGAAGTGGCCGCCCTGCATCGAGACCATCGCGCGCGTTGCCGCCCGTCGAGCAGGTACTTGCGCGGCGCAGTAGCCGAGGTCGCGCGTGTACTCCATGTCGAACGGGATCGGATCGGCGCAGCGCAGCTCGTAGCCGATGTTCTTGGCGACGATCGTGGTCTTGATGCCGAGCTGCTTGAGCCGCTCCTGCGACCGCGCGCCTTGAGGATCTCGCCGATGTTGACCTCGGCGATGCGGATGTGGCCGTGCGCGTCGCGCTCGACGTCGCTCGAGCTCGGCGAGGTCCTCGCGGGTCGATGCTCGAGCACGAGGCCCTCGGCGATCACCGCGACGCCGTCGCGCCGGCCGTAGGCGCAGCCGCTTGATGATCGCGCCGACCAGCGTGTCGACGATCGTCTTGAGCCGGATCGTCGGCCCGGCGAACTCCTCGGGGATGAGCGTCAGCGTCGCGCCGGCGGCCTTGCCGATGCCGAGCGCCAGGTGGCCGGCCTTGCGGCCCATCGCGATGACGAAGTACCAGCGCGAGGTGGTCTTGGCGTCGACCATCAGGTTCTTGACGATCTCGACGCCGACGTGGCGCGCGGTCTGGAAGCCGAACGTGTCGACGTCGCGGCGGCAGGTCGAGGTCGTTGTCGATCGTCTTCGGCACGTGCACGACGCGGATGCGGCCCGGCCGCCTTCTCCTCGAGCTTCATCGCCGAGAACGCGGTGTCGTCGCCGCCGATGGTGATGAGCTGTGTCGACGTCGAGCCGCAGCAGCGAGCGTCACCGTGTTCTCGAGCGTGCTCGGGATCCTTGGTCGGGTTGGCGCGCGAGATGCCGATGTGCGAGCCGCCGCGGAAGTGGATGCGGCTCACCGTCTCGATGGTCGAGCGGCGCGCACGTGGTCGATGTCGCCCTGCATGATCCACTCGAAGCCGTCCTCGGATGCCGAGCACCTCGACGCCCTCGAGCACGGCGCGGATCGTCGCCGCGCCGATCACGCTGTTGATGCCCGGGCGCGGGCCCGCCGCCGACCAGGATCGCGAGCTTCTTCGAGTGCGTTGCCATGCGCGTTCAACCCGCCGGCCCCAATTGTGCGCCGAAGCAGCCGGCTGGGAAAGGGCTCGGGCGGACGAGCGCGGCGATGATCGAAGCGATGATGTTGCCAGGCGGTTGCATGGATTGCGAAACGGTGTCAACGAGAGCCGATGTCGGCCCGTCTCGAGCTGCCCGCCGACCACCCGCACGTCGCGGTCGTCACGATCGACCGCCCGGAGCAGGCCAACGCGCTCGACCCGCCGACGCTGCGCGAGCTCGCGGCGGCGTGGCGGCGGATCGCCGGCGACCCCGAGATCCGCTGCGCCGTCCTGACCGGCGCCGGCGAGCGGGTCTTCTGCGCCGGCATGGACATGAAGACGACGATTCCGGCGTCGCAGCGCTTCGCGCGCGGCGAGCGCATCGACGACGAAGCGTTCGACGGCCTGCGCGACGTCGCGACGGCGCTGCTGGCCGGCTTCGACCTCGGCACGCCGCTCGTCGCGCGCGATCAACGGCCACGCGCGCGCCGGCGGCTTCGACCTGATGCTCGCGTCGCGAGATCCGCTACGCCGTGCCGCACGCCACCTTCGCGCTCGAAGAGGTCGCGCTCGGCCTCTACCCGACCGGCAACGCCACGGTCCTGCTGCCGCGCCAGATCCCCTGGGTACACGCCCACGAGCTGCTGCTCACGGCGCGGCCGATCGACGCCGAGCGCGCGCTGCGATCGGCCTGGTGAACGCAGATCGTGCCGCCCGAGCGAGCTGATGCCGACGCGCGCTCGAGACCGCCGACGCCATCGCCGCCAACGCGCCGCTCGCGGTGCGCGAGACGCGGCGCGGCGTGCGCGAGATCCTGCACCTGTCGCTCGAAGACGCCTACCGCCGCCAAGAAGAGATCGGCCGCCCGCTGCGCGCGCACCGAGGACGCGCGCGAAGCGCAGCGCGCCTTCGTCGAGAAGCGCAAGCCGCGGTGGACGGGAAAATGACGAAGATGACGGCGACACCCCCCCGAGCCGCGGGGCCGATCTTGGCAATCAATCGGTGAGCGTGGAAGCGGCGGACTAGCCGAGTGGGGTGGGCCGACTGCTCGAGCGTATCGTGGCATTTGGCCGCGCAGCCTGTCGCTACCGCCAATCGTCGAGCGCGAAGACGTCGGGTCGGCTGTATCCAGGATCGTTTCCGGTGTGCATCGCGACCCCGACGATCTCCGCGCGGAAACCGAAACGGACGAGCGCGCGATACGCGTGCTCGCGAGCGAGATTCACCCCGACGATGAGCCGTGTGGCGCCGTTGGCGGCGGCGAGCGATTGGCAGGCATCGAGCAAGCGAAGGAGGTCACGATGCGCGCGACTTCCGCTGCGCACGGCCGCGAACTTGACGTAGGCCGTTTCGCTGCCCGCTTCGGTGCCCTTGCCAAAATGGCAAACCGCGAAGGCGGTGACGGCGCCGGCGTCCTCGAGAAGCAGCGTGTCGCCGAGCTTGCCGGCCTCGGTCGCGCGGATCTCGCTCGCCAGGTCGAGACCGGGATAGAGCGAGGTCGTCACCGCGCGGCACCCGCGCAGACACTCGTCGCGCTCGGCTGCGACGACGGTCGAGAAGCGCCTGAGGCCGGGCGCGGCGATCGGCTGCACCGGCTTGGCGAGCACGGGCGTCAGGAAACGGGGATAGAATCCGAACTTCTGATAGAGCGCGTGGTGCTTCGGGCTCTGTGCGAACGTGAAGAGACCGCGGTGGGTCGTCTTCCACGCCTCGAAGGTCTCGATCGTCGGCTCGAGCAATCTGCCCGCGATGCCGCGGTTCCAGAGATCCGGTCGAACCGTGAGCGGTCCGAAGAAGCCCACGCTTCCCCAATGCGTCGCGAAGTTCGATCCCACGAGCTCGCCGTCGAGCTCGGCTGCGAACGCCGCGCACGCCTCGGAGCGCCAGCGCGTGCGCACGTAGTCCGCGTCGCCGCCGAACCGAAGCGGGTCGCGCAGGCCGAGGAAGGTCCCGAAGGCGAGTCGAAAGATGCGATCCGCTCGATCGAGGTCCGCTTCGCGCAGCGGACGGATCACGAGACTCATACGCTGCCCGTCTCCGTCGCCCCACCGGGCTTGCGCGCCGCATCCGCTCGGCGCGTGCTCGCGTGGACAAGGTACATGGGGCCGAACACGCGGCGGCCGTCGTGCACGGAGCCGGCCCTCGAGCGTCGGTGCCTCGGCGATCTCGACCACCCGGTAGCCCAGGCGCTCGAGAAACGGGGCCGCATCCTCCGGATGGATCGCGAACGTGATCGGCTCGCCGACGAGGTAGAGCGCGCTCGAGGACAGCCGCTGAGCGGCGGAGATCGGATCGGACCCTTCCGGGAGCTGCCACAGGTCCATGGCGATCTCCGACCCCGCCGCGGAGACCTCGCCGAGCTCGTGGAGCGTCTTCTTGACGGCGTCCCGGCGCAGGTACATCGCGACCCCCTCCCAGACGAAGAAGGTGCGCACCCCGCACTGAAAGCCCGCTGCTCGCAGCCGCTCGGGCAGCGAATCCTTCTCGAAGTCGACCTCGACGACGCGCACGTCGGCGTCGGGGAGATGGCGCCTTTGCGAGGCGAGAACTCGGGCCTTGCGCCGGCTGGTGGCGGGATGATCGACCTCGAAGACGGGGCGATCGCCGAGCTCGCGCGTGAGACGATACGCACGCATGTCGTAGCCCGCCGAGGATCACGACCTGCTCTACGGCTCCCGTGAGCGCGTGCCGCAGGCAATCGTCGATGTAGCGGTGTCGGCAGAGGACGAAGGCGACGAGGCCCGGAGCGAAGCGTTCGGCGAGATCCCCGAGCGGCCCGCTGGCCTCCCACGTGGCGAGCGCGGCTCGCAGCATCGGTCCGAGAAAGAGCTTGGCGTACGGATCATCGATGATGCGATCGGCGGGCTTCCGCCGCTGGTCGCTCGCCCTCATCCAGCAGACGGCCTCGGCCGTCTGGCTCGGCTCGCCGCGCACGTCGGCCCGCTCAGTGCGCCCTCGCGGCAACCGGATCGCGCGATGGCTCGTGACGTCTCAGTCGTCGCAGGGGCCCGAAGGTCGAAAAAAGAGTGGCCCGACCGTGGTCCCTCACGGAGTCCGGCCCTCGACCTTCGCGCGCAAGTTGTGCGCCAGGCGCTTCATCGCCGGCGAGGGGTCGGAGGGCGAAAGCCGGACCTCGATGAGGCTCGGCCGATCGCGGATCGCCAGCGCCGTGGCAAGCGCGTGTTCGAATGCGTCCTCGGTCGCGGTCTCGTAGCCCGCGATCTCGCCGAAGAGCTCGCCGATTCGGTGGAAGCGCCACGGCGCGATGTCGTTGAAGGGCCCGTCGAGGATGAAGCGCTCGGTCGAATAGCCGGCGTTGTTGAAAACCACGACGATCGCGTTCGAGCCGATGCGCGCGAGCGTGGAGAGCTCCGTCCCGGTCATCTGGAACGCGCCGTCGCCGACGAGCACGAGCGGACGGCGGTCGGGTCGAGCCACCGCCGCGCCGAGCGCGGCGGGTACGCCGAAGCCCATCGTGGTGTAGTACGCGGAAGCCAAGAACTCCGTCCGTTCGTGAACACGGAGCTCGATGGCTGCGAACAGGCAGTCGCCCACGTCGCACACGACGACCATATCCGGCGTGAGGCCCTGGTTCAGCCCCCGATAACAGCGGCGCCGACTTCCATCCGCTCGCCGCTCTCGGGAATCCGGGCGCCTCTGGACCCGGGGACCCGGTCGGCAGTGGCCGCCCGCGCACTGCCGCCCTTCTCTGACAAGCAGGGCATGAAATCGCGCAGCTGAACGCGCGGATAGCGATGATGGCGGTATCACGACCTCGCCTTGATTCGCGCGCACCATGAGCTTCGGATCGAGCCGGGCTGTGTAGACGCCGAGATCGACGTCGTTCAGCGCCACGCCGAGCAGCAGCAGCATATCGGCGGCTTCGACGCGCTTGCGCGCCGATTCCGGGCCCATCGCCCCCTCGTAGATCCCGAGATAGGCGGGATGACGCTCGCCGATCACCGATTTCCCGGTGAACTTCGTGGCGATCGGCAAGCGCAGGCGCTCGTCCGACGAGTTGCACGAGCGTATCCTGCAAGCCGCCGCGGTGGAGCTCGACGCCGGCGAGCAACACCGGCGACGTGGCGGAATCGAGGAGGCTCATGGTTTCGGCGACCCCGCTTCCTCGAAGCGCGGCCGGATCGCTCGAGGGGGCGGCCGGCGACTCGCCCGACATCGGGTATCCCGTGAGCTCGACGACGTCGCGCGGTAGCTCGATGTATACCGGCCGGCGATGGTGCTGCGCGGCGGCGAGCGCGCGATCGATCTGGCGAAAGGCGATCGCCGGATCGTCGAGCACGGCGGCCGCGCAGGTGATGCGATCGAAAATCTCGCGCTGGAACGTGAACGGTCCGAAGCGGTGGTGGATGAGGGGTCCTCGCGCTGCTCGCGCAGGCCCGGGAGCGCCGCTGATCACCACGACCGGAGACGACTCCGCGCTCTGCGCGCCCGCGACCGCGTTGACGGCGTTCAACGCGCCGACGCCGTAGGTGACGGCGAGCGCGCCTAGCCCCCGGCATCGCGCATAACCGTCGGCCGCGCGAACGCCGCCGTGTCCTCACGCGTCGTGCCGACGTGCTGGATCGGGCTCTTGACGATCTGATCGTAGAACTTGAGGACGTAATCGCCGGGCACGCCGAAGATGTGGGCGACGCCGGCGGCGTAGAGCTTGTCGAGGAGATACTCGCCGATCGTCGGGATCTGCGGGCATGGGTCAGCTTATCATCTTTCCTTCCAAGGGAGCGAGGTGCGGATCGACCTGTGCTCTCGAGGCGAAGCGAGCCGCTCGTTCGTCGTCGGCCTATCAGAAGCCGTGCTTACGAAGAAATCTCGAGCACACGCTCGGAGCAGAATCGAGCCGTACTCGGGTTCGCTGTGTGGGCTGTGGCCTCCGCGGGCACTGGTGCGAGCGTCGCGTGGTGGAGATGGCTCGCCAGCTCTTCCGGCTCGCTCGGCGGCGTGTGCGGGTCTTCTTCCCCGTAGAGCACGAGCGCCGGAGCACGGATCGCTTCGAGCCGACCCTCGTAGAAGTCGCCCCCGCTTGCGTGGAACGCCAGCCATCCCGGCTGTGCATGGCGACGACCGTCCGCCAGCGAGCGTCGCCGTGATCGGCGCGCAGAGCGCCGGATCGTGCCCTGCGAAAGTGAATCCGGCTCGGCTGCAAACTTCGCGAAAAAATCCTTCGACTTCGCGCGATAGAAAATGGATCGCCTCGAGGACCAGGCGCTGACACCCCGCTCGGGGTGCCGGGCGGCGAAGAGCGCGGCGATGATGGCCCCGTCGCTGTGTCCCCAGGACCGCCCGGTCGATGGCCGACGGCGTCGAGAAAATGTCCGAGCTCGATCATGCCGTCGTGGTGATACCGGATCGGCAAGTCGTCGAGCGGCGTGGAGCGACCATAGCCGCGCCGATCCGGAAAGACCATTCGGTAGGAAGGGCCGAGCACCGTGACCGCATCGTCGAACGGCATGACGCCGCGGCCCCAGCCGCTGTGGAGACAAACCAGCGGCGGGGTCCGTGGCCCGTCTCCTCGTACCAGATCCGCGCGCCTGGGATTCTCGACGAACGGCACGAGATCAACGAGCTCCGCTCAAGACGCCATAGAGCCACTGGCCGAGGAGGCCCAGCACCGGCGGGAGCAGGACGCCCGGGGATGAAGCGCGCGAGCGTCAGCGGCCAGCCGAGCAGCGGCGCCTCGTACGTCAGCATGCGGATCGGGCTCACCAGCGTCTTCGCCGTGAGCAGGGTGATCAGCGGGCCCGGGCGCCGCGCCGCTCTTGAAGAGGTTCGCGGCGACGGGGAAGAAGACATAGGGGCCGCCGGGGAGCACGAGGCCCGCCGCCCCAGCCGACCAGAATGCCCTGCGCCCGGTGCGCTCGCCCCCGAGCCAGCGTCGATGAGCCTGCGGCGGGATCAGCACCTCGATCAGGCCGGCGAGCAGGAAGCCGAGCGCCAGCTCGAGCCAGACGCCGCGCGACGAGCCGCCCGCTCGCGGCGAGGCCGCGCAGCGGCAGGCGCCGAGTCCCGCGCGAACGCCACCGCCGGCCGCGGCGACGACGAGCCCGAGCAGGATCCAGAGGCTCGCGTCCACCCGTCGCTCGTCGCGTCACGCGCGGCGGTCCCGCGCCGTCCGGTACTCGAGGCGCGTCCCGCCCGGCGCTCGGCGCCTCGGCGCGCGCGGTCTCGATGAGCGCCGTGAGCCGGCGCGAGCGTGCAGGCCGGATCGGTCGCCGCGGCGTCGCCCGTCAGGTGGTACGCCTGGCAGCGGCAGCCGCCGAAGTCGACGCGTCGCGCCGGTCGCAGCTCCGGCACGGCTCGCGGCATCCACGCCTCGCCGCGGAACGCGTTGAAGCCCGGCGACTCGCGCCAGATCTCGCGCGAGCGGCGCGCTCGCTGCACGCTCTCGAATCGCAGCCCGGGAAGCGTGTGCGCCGCGTGGCAGGGCAGCACGAGCCCGTCGGGGCTCACGACGATGAAGCGCCGCCCCCAGCCGTCCATGCAGGCCTTCGGGAAGTCGGCGTAGTAGTCGGGCGTGACGAACAGCACCTCCATCGCGCCCGCGCAGCCGCTGCGCGCGCCGCGCGCGCGACCGTCGCGCGCGCGCCTCGAGCTGCTCGCGCGTCGGCAGCAGCGCGCGCGCGGTTGACGAGCGCCCAGCCGAGGTACTGGGTGTTGGCGAGCTCGAGGCGGTCGGCGCCGAGCGCTCGGCGAGCGCGACGATCTCGGCGACGTGGTCGAGGTTCTCGCGGTGGAGCACCACGTTGAGCGTGAGCGGCAGCCCGAGCTCCTTCACCCAGCGCGGCCACCTCGAGCTTGGCTCGAAGGACTGCGGCCCGGCGATGCGATCGGAGCCGCGCGCGCGTCGACGTCCTGCACCGAGACCTGCACGTTGTCCAGGCCGAGCGCCGCGGAACGCGCGCAGCCGCTCGCGCGTGAGCGGGATGCCGCTGGTGATCAGGTTGGTGTAGAGGTCGAGCGCCGCGCGCCCGCGACCAGCTCCTCGAGGTCGTTGCGCAGCAGCGGCTCGCCGCCGGTGAGGTTGAGCTGGACGACGCCCAGCTCTTCCGCTTCGCGGAAGACGCGCAGCCAGGTCCGCCGTATCCAGCTCGTCGCGCTTGCGCGCGACTCGATCGGGTTGGAGCAGTACGACGCAGCGCAGCGGGCAGCGGTAGGTCAGCTCGGCGACCAGCGTGTAAGGGGCCGCGAACGCGCCCTCGCTCACGCGCCGTCGCTCGGGCTGACAGCCCGCGCTCGGCCATGCGACGAGAAACTTCGACACCTCGCTCTCGACGGCCCCGCGGCTTCGGCGCGTACTTGCGGCCAGCCGGGCCACGATCTCGCGCCACCGTGTGCTCCCCGGTGCACAGCTTGACGATCTCGGCGGCGGTCGGGTTGAGCACCAGGCCTCGCTCCGGATAGAGGAGCATGTAGCGCTCGGCCTTGCGATCGTAGCGCAGCCGCGCCTTGGAGGCGAGGCGCGGTCGGGTCGCGGCGGAGATCACCTCGGGCACGCGCGCCGCCGGCCCCCAGCCGGGCTCGATGTACGCGGCGTAGACGCAGTCGAGGAGCTGCCAGAGGATCTCGGTCTTGCGGATCAGCGCCGCAACGCACCGCTCCTGGAGCTCATAGGTCGTCGCGTGGCGCACCACGAATTCGATGGCCTCCGCGAGTCGCGCCGCGCGCGCGGCACGCGCGGCGGAAGTACGCGAGCGTCTCGGGCCTCACCCACGGGTAGTGCTTCTCCCAGGCGAGACCCGGCT
>CAVOMW010000003.1:0-55621 GCA_963697125.1 uncultured Actinomycetes bacterium | reverse complement strand
AACCTGGCAACCATCAAGGCGAACTACGGCTGATGGCCGACGACAAGTACTGCTGGACCCTCATGCGTGAGCCCGAGTGGACGAGCGCGACGTTCGAGCACTGGGCGCTCGGTCCACTCGCGAGTGCAACCCACCAGCTCATTCCAAGCGCAAGCGACGTCCGCGTCACGTTGCAGGATCCCGACGCTCAACTCAACGCGACGGTGGCGATTGAGGGTGCGGACCGCGGGTACGTACGGGTTGTCCATTGCGTACCGAACGCTGCGTCCCCTCATCATCAATGAAGACACCCAACGATCGAGAAGGGCATAGCGATGTCCGGGTCAAACGCGACCACACGCCCCGCAGAACGGGTCGATGTGCTGATCGTCGGCAGTGGACCGTCGGGATCCACCTACGGGCGGGTCGTCGGGGACGCACTCCCCGACGCCACCATCCTGATGGTGGAGGTGGGCCCACGACTGTCGGAACGCATCGGCGAGCACGCGATGAACATGAGCGACGACGAACGGATCGCCTGCCAGATGTTGGCGCAAGGGCCCGACGCGGGAACTCTCCGCCCGCCTCTGAACCTGGTGGGGCTCGCGACCGACACGAGCCACACTGAGATGAGCGCCGGAGCCGGTATCTCGCAGCCACAGGGAATCACGTCGGAGCGAGATACCAGTGGGGAAACACGACACGCGTTCGTCTTCCCCGGGCTGTTCCTGCTGGGGGAGAGATCCAGGGTCGACGGCGAAGTCGGGCTGCCCTTGGCGAGCATGTCCAGTGGCGTCGGAGGCATGGGCGTGTTCTGGGGCGGTTCCTGTCCTCGCCCGAGCGGGTCCGAGCGTATCCCGTTCATACCTGCGGCCGAACTCGACACTCTGTACGACACAGCCGAACAGCTGCTCGCCGTTTCCAAGGACCTGCAGGCCGGCGACGAGCTCCTCGCCAAGCTACGTGACGTCATCGCAGCCGAGTTCGACGGAGAAGCGACCGATGGCGCGCGGGTGGGTTTCATGCCCGTTGCCGTCGCGGTGACGCCGACGGGGCGCGGACCTCCGGTACTTCAGCGATCCTTGGCGACATCACCGATCGTGTTCCGCGCTTCTCGATCCGACCCGACACCCTGGCTCGCCGCGTGATCATCGAAGACGGGACCGCGGTGGGTGCCGAACTCGTCGATCGCGCGGCCGGCACGTCGTATGAAGTTCGGGCGCGTCGGGTCGTGGTGTGCTGCGACTCGCTGCGTACACCGCAGCTCTTGTTCGCCTCCGGAATCCGTCCGGCGGCGCTCGGCCACTACCTCAACGACCACTTTCAACTCTCAGCCTTCGTCAAGCTCAGCGAGCAGTACGTCAGGGATATGCCGACTGCCGACGCCCCTCAGGGGATGGGATCCGTGTTGATTCCCTTCGCCACCGGGGTGCGACCCATGCAGGGTCAGGTCGTTGCGCTGTCGCGGATCGGTATTCCGATTCCGTTCGACGCGGCCTCCAGTTCGATTCCCCCAGAACAGATCGCCGCGATCGGCTGGTACGGAGCAAAGGACATCCAACATCGGGACGCGGTGGAGTTCAGCGAGACGGAACGCGACTACTACGGCATGCCGGCGATGACGATTCGCTACCAACACACGGATGCTGACCGTCGGACCATCGAGCTGCTCCGAACCAACGCAGAGCGCTGCGGCAAGGTGGTCGGCGATCTCATCACCGAGCCCACGTTGGCTCCTGGCGGGTCTTCCCTGCATTACCAGGGAACGGTCCGAATGGGACCAGACGAGGGTGGGTCGGTGTGCGACCCGTTCAGTCGGGTCTGGGGTGTCGAGCACCTCTATGTCGGTGGCAACGGGGTCATCCCCACCTCGACAGCAGCCAACCCCACCCTCACGAACGTGGCGCTCGCAGTCCGTGCGGCGAGGCTCCTGGCCTCGAGCCTCTGAGACGGTGCGACCGGATGACCTTGTCTGATTGCTCGGAAGTTCCTCGGACACACTCATGAATTCGGTGCCTCTCGGCCCACAGGGGATCGGGAGGTCAAGGGGGACACCATGATTCGAGGTCTCGCCGTCGAACGGAAGTCCGCGCGGGCGCTGCTCTCCGGTTGTGCCGTGGGCTGCACGCCCATGTGCGCGGCAAACGCTCCATCGCAATTGATGACGCGACAGGGACGATCACGTTGGATGGCGACGACGTGAGCCGGCCCCGCCGAACGTCTCGTCGAACGCGACGACATCGCCCGCGCAGTCTTCCTCGGAACCGGTTCATGAGCACGTCGCGGCGCCTCGATCTCTGCGCGCCCGACGTTCCAGTCCGGTTCGCCGGGATCCGCGACCTGCAGCCGACACCAAACGGCGTTGCCCTCAGTCGCCTTTCTGCGACTTCATTGCGACAGATCGTCGACCCCGGCGTGCACCTGGTGGCCGCGTTCATGGCGGGTGCGCGCCTGGAGTTCCTCTCCGATACGACGACTGTGGAGATTGAAATCCAGATCTCGCGAGTCGTGCTCCCGAACGACGAATCGATGCCCGTCACCGTCGACCTCGTGGTCGACGGCGAGCTGGTCGGCAACGCTCCCGCACTCGGCGGTACCGTCATGCGCCTGCGATCGTTGGAGCCGCCAGACTTTGATCTTGAGGACGGCGAGCCTTCGTTGGTGCGCTTCGATGGGTTGCCGTCGGGTCGGAAGCGGATCGAAGTATGGCTCCCGCACAACGCGGCGGTTGAACTGCGATCACTGCGCGTTGACGCTGGAGCGGGCGTGTCCCGGCCGGAAGAGGCCCGGCGCCGGTGGGTACACTACGGCAGCTCGATCAGCCACTGCGTCGCAGCACCGCGGCCGACATCGGTGTGGCCGGTTGCCGCCGCTCGCCGCGTGGACGTCGATCTGACCAACCTCGCGTTCGCCGGTCAGGCCCAGCTCGACCAATTCGTGGCGCGTGAGATCCGCGACCTCGACGTTGACCTGGTGAGCCTGAAGCTGGGCATCAACGTGGTAAATGGCGACACAATGCGCGAGCGCGCCTTCGTCCCCGCCGTGCACGGATTCCTCGACACCATCCGAGACGGCCATCCCACGATACCGATCGTCGTCATCACCCCAATCATCTGCCCGGTCGTCGAGGACCGCCCGGGCCCCACGCGGGTGGACGAAGAGAATCAGGTCTATGCCGTAGATCGGACCGTCGCCGACTCCATTGGTGCGCTCTCGTTGCGCCGCATCCGGGAACTCATCGAACTGGTCGTCACCTCGCGTCGCGAGCAGGGTGATGCCCGGCTGTTCCTCATGAGTGGGCTTGACCTCTTCGGTGCGGATGACGTGGCCGACCTACCCGACGGTCTGCACCCAAATCCCGATGGCCTCGCGCGCATGGCCGCGCGATTCGAGCGCTTGGCGTTCGGTCCGGGCGGCCCGTTCGCCCCATGAAGCAGGATGAGACGGGCGGACTCGATATCACCATGCAGGACGTCGTCGACCGTTCGAAGCTCACGATGGGCAGGATGCGGTGAAGCCTGGACCGTTTCACTCCGGCCTGAAGCTCGCAGCCAAGGCGCTACCCCGCGGCGGCGGGCGCGCCCCGCGCGCGACCAGCCGGCGCGGCGACCGGTTCATGCTCGAACGGCCACGCAGAGGTGTCAACATCGAGCGCACCGGCGGGGCCTCGGTCCGATTGCACCATCCCAACCTCACGAATCACACACCGGTCGGCGCGTTGTTGTGGATACACGGCGGCGGGTACACCGGCGGGTTCGCGGTCATGGACGACCACTTCTGCCGCGCAGTTTCGGCTGAACTCGGAATTATCGTTGCGGCCGTCGAGTATCGACGGGCGCCCGAGCACCCATTCCCGGCTTCCCTTCACGATTGCCACGACGCGCTCGCATGGTTGGCGAACCGGCTCGACGTCGACCCTTCACGCATCGCCATCGGTGGCGCAAGTGCGGGTGGAGGCCTTGCCGCCGCGCTTGCGCTGCTTGCACGCGAGCGTGATGAGGTGCACCCGGTCTTCCAACTCCTGTCCTATCCAATGCTCGACGACCGCACTGCTCGGCGCAGGGATATTGACGAGCGACACTTTCGGCTGTGGAACAACGCGAAGAACGCCTTCTGCTGGAAGAGCTACCTCGGCGTCGAACCCGGGTCAGAGAGCGTCTCGGCCCTTGCCGCACCGGCTCGGGCGGATGACTTCAGCGGTCTGCCTCGAGCATGGTTGGGGGTGGGAACGCTCGATCTCTTCTATGACGAGGTTGTCGAATACGCGAGCAGATTGAACGCAGCTGACGTGCCTTGCCAACTGCACGTCGTCGAGGGCGCATTTCATGGATTCGATCTCGTGTGCCGTCGCGCTCGTGTGTCGTGTGCCTATCGAGCGGCTCAGCTTGGAGCGCTCGGCGACGCTCTCCGGACGAGTCTCACGTAGGCACACGCGTCATCCTGAGCAACTCTCGACCAGAATTGAATGCGCCTCCTGGCGCACCCGACGTGTGGAGCGCGCAAGAGCGCTGCTGCTCGATGAGCGTTGAAACCCGCTCCGTCGGTGGCGTCGGGTGTTCGAGCACAGCACGATCGAGGTGCTCCAAAGTCGGCCCGGTTATCGAAGCGTCACAGATCGGCCTGACCTGCACCAATGGCAACAAGCACAGAGCGTCCCTCGGGACCGGCTCGCTGCGTGTACAGGGTCGACGATGATCAGCCGGACAGCTCATCGTCCGGGATGGTGACGATGTTCGACGGCTTGCAGGCGAACGTGCCCTTCTTCGCGGGGTACACACGCGACCACTTGCCGTCCTTGAACTGCACCTCGACGAAGCAGTTGGTGAACACGTTCGTCTTGAAGGAGTGCGTTCCCGCCATGCCGCCCGCATCGAAGTCCGTCATCCCTCGCAGGCCCTCCTCGAGCGTCGAGCGAGTCAGGCCGTTGATCCCGTGCGCGTCAACCGCGCTGCGTGCCGCCTGCGCGAACGCCAGCGCCGCCTGGAATCCGTAGGCCGCGAACTGGTCCGGCGTGCCCTGCTTCTTCATGTAGCGCAGGAAGGCCGCGCAGGGTCCGATTCGACTTGCCTTCGTCGAACGGTAGGAAGTTGAGCGATTGGTACGTGCCTTCAAAGGAATCGGAGTTCTCCGTCACGATCTTGTTTCCGTAGCAGGACGAGCAGTCCCAGACGACCTTCGTGCTGTCAATTCCCTGCAGCGTGGCTTCGTCCCGCATCTCCTTCATCAGGTTCGAGGCCGCGCTCATGAGCGCGAAATCCGATCCGTCCGACTTCATCTTCTGGATGATCGGGGTGAAGACGCTCTGAGGTGCCAGGGCCGACACCGGAACGGAAGTGCCTTGGTCGGCCTTCACGCCCGCCTTCTGCCATCCCAACGCGATCGCCGTGCCACCACGTGCGGCGCTGGTGGAGTCGCCTGCGACGATCATCGGGCCGTGGATGCCCTTGTGCTGGGACAACAGCCATTTCGCTTCGCCGTTGTTGGCCAGCCACGTCTCGATCTGGTGGGTCGTGGTGTTGCACACCTGGCCGTTGCCGATCGCGGGAAACGTCGCCGGCGCGCAGGTCTCGCCGGCGCTGACGATCGTGGGCATGTCGGGCAGACCGGTCGGTTGCCCTGCTTTGTCGGTGCAGTTCGTGATGTCGTCGGCGTTCGACAGCCCGATCATCGCGCCGCCGACCATGGCGAAGTCGTTCTGACACGCCTTGATCGTCGCGTTGCGTGCGTCATTGCTGCTGAGTTTGGTGTCGTAGAAGTCGACGACGACCTTCCGCCCTGCGATCCCGCCGCCACCGGCTTTGCTGTTGACGTAGTCGGCGCCGGCTCGCACGCCGTCCACTGCACCTTGGAACAAGCCCGGCGCAAACGGATTGTCGACGTCGGCCGCGACCGCGATGCGGATCTCGGTGGGCGAGACACCCACCTCGGTCGCGGAGGGCTTGTCCGTCTGCGCGCCAGCGGTTCCCTCGAACGCTGCTGCTGCCGTGACGAGCGCGGCCATGACTCCGATCGTGAGCAACTTGCGCACGTTCCCCCCTCTGAGTGATCGGGTGGCGACATCAGGTCGCCGCCTCGTCGACGTGGTCACGCGCGTCCTGGGGTCGACCACCCGTGGTCGACGAGGAAGCGCGCGCTGGTGCGCAGCGCGGGCCACAGGGCGGCGTCGGACATGCCCTCGAGTTCGACGATGTGCCATTGCGCGGCGGTTGCTGCCGCGAGCACGGCCGGAAGATCGACGACGCCTTGGCCGAGGGGGCTGCTCGCCGATCCGAGCTCACCGTCGCCGTCCTTCACGTGCAACAGGGTGACGCGATCGCCGAGCGCACGGACGAGCTCGACCGGATCGCGACCCCCGAGCTGGGCCCAGTACACGTCGACCTCGGCGACCACGTCGGGTTCGCAGAGGTCGTAGAACACCTCGAGTCCGGACCGTCCGTCGAAGTCGGTGCCGAACTCCCAGGAGTGGTTGTGGTACCCGACCCGCATGCCGCGCGTGCGCGCGACCTCGGCGGCGCGGTTGAACCGGTCGGCGAGCTTCTTGATGCGATCGAGATCGCTGAACGCTTCGAGACTGCCCGAGCTCGCGTCGAAGATCGCGGCGGTGACGAGCGTCGTGCTGCCGAGCAGCTCCTGCTCGTCCAGGATGGCCTGCGCGTGCTCGCCGACGGGCAGCTGCACGTGGCTCGACGGCGCGACCATGCCGTACGCGTCGAGCGCGCGCTTGAGCGCGCTGATGTCGATGTCGGGCGGCAGGTGCTCGGCACCCATGTTCTTCGCGAAGTCGAGCATCGCCTCGGACGCACCGGTGCTGACAACCGGCTCGACGGCCGCGAATCCGAGCGTCGCCAGGCGCGCGATCGTGCCCTCGAGATCGGTCGCGGGCGCAGTGCCGAGCGAATACAACTGGATCGAGAGTGGTGCGGACATGGCCAAGTTCCTCAGGTCGCGGAACGTTCGGGTGGCGGGGGATCAGGCGGTCGCGGCGGCCGCGGCGTTCTCGATGAGCTGGTCGATGACGTCGGCCGACAGCAGCTCTTCGATCGCAATGACGATGCAGCCTTCGATGCCGGCGTCCTGACCGAGGCGGCTCTCCTCGATGCGCAGGGCCTGCGTCGCCAGCGCGGTCGAACGTTGGTAGACGACCTCGCGGACACCGGCGAGCAGGTGATCGTGGGCAGCCGCCAGGTCGCCGCCGACGACGATGACGTCGGGGTTCAGCATGTTCACGGCCGTGGCGAGCACCTCGCCGAGGCGCCGGCCGGCCGCGCGCACTGCCCGGACGGCCTCGGGGTTGCCCCGGGCGGCCAGTTCCACGACGTCTCTCGTGTTCGCGGTGTCGACGCCGAGGTTGCGCAGGTCGCGGGCGATCGCTCGTCCGGACGCGACTGCCTCGAGGCAGTTCTCGTTTCCGCAGTCGCACACGACCGGTTGTGGTGAATCGACGCGCACGTGCCCGATGTCTCCTGCGGCACCTCGCGCGCCGCGAAAGACCGTTCGACCGTTGACGAGTCCGGCGCCGATGCCGGTCCCGACCTTCACGTAGAGCATCGTGTCGACGTCGTCGAGCCATGAGCGCCAGTACTCGCCCATCGCCATGACGTTCACGTCGTTGTCGACGACGACAGGTCCAGGGAGATGGCTGGCGAACCAGCCTCGGATGTCGAAGTCGTCCCAGCCCGGCATGATGGGCGGGCGCACGGGTCGACCAGATCGCGAAGTCGACCGGCCCGGGGATGCCGACGCCGATCGCCCACACGTCGGCGCGCGTGTGACCTGATTTCGCGAGGAGCTCATCGAAGCGGGCGAGCACTTCGGTGAGCACCGGCTCCGGTCCCTGCGCGATCGGCAGCTCCAGCGCGAGGGAGGCGACGCGGGTGCCCGCGAGGTCGGCGACCGCGAGTGTGCCGTGCGTGGCGCCGAGGTCGGCGCCGAGGATCACGCCGGCGCGCGGATTGAAGGCGAACCGACGCGGGGGACGACCGCCGGTGGAGGGCGACGACTCCATCACGACCAGCCCGTGCGCCATGAGCTGTTCGAGCCGTTGCCCCAGCGTCGCCCGGCTGAGGCCGGTCGCCTCGATCAGTTCGGATCGGGAGGCGGCGCCGCGGGATCGGATGTGCTGCAGCACATCGCCCGCCGAGGCCGACGCGGTGCGCGCTTGTCCTGCGCTTCTTTCGATCATCAGATGCATTCAAACGCCGTAGATTTGTAATGTCAAGCACAAAAGTTCGCCTTGACAGTACAAGAAGTGATCCGTAGGGTCTGTGCTCATGCCATCGGAGCCCGGCGCGGGAATCGTGGGGGTGGGGTTCATCGGCACTGCCCACGCGCGTGCGGCCCGCCTCGCCGGTGCGCGCCTGGTCGGCGTCGCAGCGTCGACCGCAGGAGCGCGGCAAGGAAGCTGCGACGCGCCTGCGCGTCGACCGGGCGTTCGCCTCCGCGGAGGCGCTCATCACCGACCCCGAGATCGATGTCGTGCACCTGTGTGTCCCCAACTCGTTGCACGCGCCGCTCGCGACGATCGCGCTCGCTCACGGCAAGCACGTGCTCTGCGAGAAGCCGTTGACCCTCGACGGTGCGTCGGCCGACGCGCTCGTCGCCGCGCAACACGCGGCCGGGACGGTCGGCGCCGTACCGTTCGTCTACCGCTTCCATCCCATGGTGCGCGAGCTACGCGCACGCGTCTCGGCCGGCGACCTTGGTTCGCTGCACCTGGTGCACGGTACGTACCTGCAGGACTGGCTCGCCGACGCTGACGATCGCGACTGGCGGCTCGACCCCGTGCTGGGCGGGCGGTCGCGTGCGTTCGCCGACATCGGGTCGCACTGGTTCGACCTGGTCGAGTTCGTCACCGGCCAACGCGTCATCCGACTGAGCGCTCGCTTCGCGCAGATGTTCAAGGGGCGTGACAACGAGGACACGGCGGTCGTGCAGTTCGAGCTCGACGGCGGTGCGATCGGATCCGTGGTCGTGAGCCAGGTTGCGTCCGGGCGCAAGAACGCATTGGTGGTGGAGTGCAGCGGGACCGGTGGGAGCGCTCGTTTCGACCAGGAAGCACCGGGCGCACTCTGGCTGGCGCGCCGCGACCGCGCCGAGATCCTGAACGCTGACCCGCGCACACTCGCGCCCGACGCGGCGCGGCACGTCGTCGTGCCCCCCGGCCACGCCCAGGGTTACCTCGACTGCGTCGATCGCTTCGTCGTCGACGCGTACGCCGCGATCGCCGGCGATGCTCCCGAGGGACTTCCCACGTTCGAGGACGGCCGGCGCTCGGTGCACCTGATCGATGCCGCGCTGCGATCCGCACGGCGAACGGCACCTGGGTCGAGGTGCCGTGATGAAGCTCGGATTCCTCACCGCGTGCCTGCCCGACTCGTCGCTCGAGGACATCGCCAGCTTCGCCGCCGGGACCGGCTACGAGGCGCTCGAGATCGCCGCCTGGCCGGGATCGGACACCCGACCGTTCACCGCGACCCACGTCGCCGTCGATCCTCTCGTTCCCGACGAAGCGCAGCGGGTCCGCTCGTGCCTGGAGCGGCACGGGCTCCGCGCGTCATCGCTCGCCTACTACGGCAACAACCTGCACCCCGACCTCGACGAGCGGCGGGTGACGAACGAGCACGTCGCACGCTGCATCGACGCGGCGGCGGAGCTCGGCTGCCCGACCGTCGGCACGTTCATCGGGCGCGACCCCACCAAACCCGTCGCCGACAACCTGCGCGCGGCCGAAGCGATCTTCCCGCCGCTGGTCGAGCGCGTGGCCGACCGGGGCGTCGAGATCGTCATCGAGAACTGCGTGATGGAGGGCTGGCATCCCGACGGCTATCCCGGCAACCTCGCGTACTCGCCCGAGTTGTGGGAGTGGATGTTCTCGCTGGGGCTCAAGCTCAACTTCGATCCGTCACACCTGGTCTGGCTCGGGATCGATCCCGTCGCCGCGGTGCGTCCCTACGTCGACCACGTCGCACACGTGCAGGCGAAAGACATCCAGTGCTTCCCCGAGCAGCGCAACCGATACGGGTTCTTCGGCAAGGCCGTGACTCGTGACGACCCGTGGGACACGGGATGGTGGCGCTACCGCCTTCCGGGCCTGGGCGATGTCGACTTCGCGCCGCTGATCGACCTGCTCTACGAGGGGGGCTTCAACGGCGTGGTGTCGGTCGAACACGAAGATCCCGTGTGGGGTGGGGATCCCGACCGCGTGCGCGCCGGGCTGCAGATCGCGTACCGCACGCTGCGTCCGCTCATCGTCGACGACGGCGCCGGAACCGAACGGGGGAACTGACGGTGCGCGGCGCGCGCGAGCACGAATCGGTCGACGTGCTGATCGTCGGCAGTGGTCCCGCGGGGTCGACGTACGCCCGCACGATCGCCGAGTCCCGTCCCGACGCGACCATCCTCATGGTCGAGGTGGGTCCGAAGCTCTCCGACGCGGTCGGCGAGCACACCAACAACATGCACGAAGCCGAGCGAGTCGAATGCCAGCTCGCGTCGCAAGGGCCCGACGCGGGCAACCCCCGTCCTCCTCTGGACCTCGCTCAAGCGGTGGGCCAGAACGCGTTCGCGATCGGTGCACCGTTCATCTTCCCCGGACTCTTCCCCGTCGGCGATCGTGCACGCGTCGACGGCGAAGACGGCCTTCCCGCCGCGTGCATGTCGAGCGGGGTCGGGGGCATGGGCGTGTACTGGGGCGGGTCATGCCCGCGCCCCAACGCCTCGGAACGCGTGCCGTTCATCCCCGACGACGAGTTCGCGGCGTTGTACGTGCGAGCCGAGCAGTTGCTCCGGGTCGACAAGGATCCGCACGAGGGCGACGAGATGCTCGCCGCCATGCGTGAGGCGCTCGCGGTCGAGTTCGACGCCGACGGTCCCGACGCGACGCCCGTCGGCTTCATGCCGGTGGCTGCCTCGCGTGTCGGCGATCGGCTCCGCACGTCGGGCACCGAGGCGATCCTCGGTTCCCTCGCGCGTGGGGCGCCGACGTTCGAGCTCCGCGCCGACACGTTGGTCCGGCGCATCCTGCTCGACGACCGCGGTGCCGTCGGCGCCGAGTTGCAGGATCGCGTCAGCGGCGCGACGTACGAACTGCGAGCACGGCGGGTCGTCGTGTGCGCCGACTCGCTGCGCACTCCCCAGCTGCTCTTTGCGTCAGGGCTCCGACCTCGAGCCCTCGGCCATCACCTCAACGACCACTTCCAGATGTCGGCGATCGTGAAGCTGCACGACGAGTACGTGCGGGAGATGCCGGCACCCGGCGAGCGCGCGGTGACCGGATCGGTGCTGATCCCGTTCTCGCCCGCTCGACCGATGCAAGGGCAGGTGGTCCCGCTGTCGCGCACCGGCTCCTTCATCGAGGTCGGCGCCGACACGGGCCCGGTGCCGCTCGGCCAGATCGGGATCCTCGCGTGGTACGCGGCGAAGGACATCCAGTTCCGCGACGCGGTCGAGTTCTCCGAGACCGAACGCGACTTCTACGGCATGCCGGCGATGACGATCCGCTACACGATCACCGACGTCGACCGCGAGACCATTGCGCAGCAACGAGCAAACCTGGAGCGGTCGGCGAAGGTCGTCGGCGAGCTCCTCACCGAGCCCGCGCGGGCCGCGGGTGGTTCCTCACTCCACTACCAGGGGACCGTGCGCATGGGGACCGCCGACGACGGCGAGTCGGTGTGTGATCCCCACGCCCGCGTCTGGGGTGTCGAGCACCTCGCGCTCGGCGGCAACGGCCTCATCCCGACCGCGACCGCCGCCAATCCGACATTGACCAACGTCGCCCTCGCGGTCCGTGCGGGAGAGCGGCTGGCCGCCGAGCTCTGACCCGTTCGCAACGAGGAGAACTGCAGGACATGAAGACCGACTCGGTGATCGACGTCGCGCTCGAAGCAGTGGTCGGCGCCTCCGAGATCCTGGACCACGGCGACGGCTGGATCCCCAGCCGCCTACCGACCGAGGCGCTCGCGCAGTGCACCGATCCCGGCCCCGCGGTGCTTGCAACGATGCCCGTCGGCGTCCGCATCTCCGCGGTCACCGATTCGCCGTTCATCGAGATCGACACCCACGTGACGCGCTACGCGATCACGGCGGACCAACTTCAGGACTGTGTCTGTGAGCTGTTCGTCGACGACGAGCGCTTTGCCGCCACGGAATGCACAGGCGGTGACGTGCTCCTCATCGACCAGGCCGGCGGATCGATCGAGCACTCCGCCGGCCCGTCCAGCACCGTTCGCTTCGAGGGGCTTCCAGGCCGCGCCGGGACGCGGATCGAGCTCTGGCTGCCTCACAACGCGGTGGTGAAGCTCAAAGACGTGCGGGTGTCCGCCGGGAGCACCTTTCGAGCTGTTCCCGACGAGCTTCCCGTCTGGGCGCACTACGGGAGCTCGATCAGCCACTCCCTCGCACACCGCCCCACCGACCGATGGCCGGTACAGGTGGCGCGGCGCGCGGGCGTCTCGTTGCGCGACTTCTCGTTCGCCGGAAACTGCCAACTCGATCAATTCGCCGCGCGTGCGATCCGGTCGGTCGAGGCGAGCGCCATCAGCTGCAAGGTCGGCATCAACGTCCTCACCGAGGACAGCATGCGCGAACGAACATTCGCGCCAGCGTTCCACGGCTTCCTCGACACCATTCGCGACACTCAGCCGACGACCCCGTTGCTCGTCGTCACGCCGATCTACTTCGGTCCGGGCGAGCAGCACCCTGGTCCGGCTCGTACCGGCGCCGACGGCATGGTCGAGTGCGTCCCTCGATCGGCAGCACTGTCGCATGGCGCGCTCACGCTGTCTCGAATGCGAAACGTGATCTCGGACGCGGTCGCGAGGCGTCAGGCCGATGGCGACGACAACCTCCATGTCCTCGACGGTCTCCAACTGCTCGGCGCTGAGGACGAGCGTCACCTGGCAGACAGAATCCACCCGGATGCGAACGGCGACCGACTCATCGCCGACCGCTTCTACGAAGCCGCCTTTGGGCCGTCCGGTCCCCTCGACATCTCGCGAGTCCCGCGGAAGCGCTGATCCACCGGCTCGAGCTCGAGCGACGGGCGTTTGGCAACCGGGACGCGGTGCGTCTGACCACCGGAGGCCTTACAAAGCGGAGGTCGGGGGTTCGAGACCCTCATCGCCCACCGCGACGCATCCCTCCCGCGGCGCCTGCGGCTGGCACGATGCAGCGGTGGAGCAACCGAACCTGTTCTCCGATCTCGGCGTCGATCTCGACGCCGCAGTCGCCGACGACCGCCCCCCGGCGCCGCTGGTGGCGGCGACCGACGGCTCGTGCCTGCGCAATCCCGGGCCGGGAGGCTGGTGCTGGTTCGTGTCCGAGGACTGCTGGGCCGCGGGCGCGGAGGCCGCCACCACCAACAACCGCATGGAGCTCATGTCCGTGGCCATGCTGCTCGAAGCGGTGCCGTCCGGGTCTCCGGTGCACATCCAGGCGGACAGCACGTACGTGATCGACGCGCTCACGAAGTGGCGGCACGGCTGGAAGCGGCGGGGTTGGAAGACGTCGTCCGGCGAACCAGTCAAGAACCGTGACCTCATCGAGCATCTCGACGTGCTCATGGACGAATACGCACCGACGTTCGAATGGGTGCGCGGCCACACCGGTCACGCCGCGAACGAAGCAGCCGACGAACGGGCGCGCGCCGCGGCCGAAGCTCTGCAGGCCGGACGGCCATGGCTGCCGGGTCCCGGCATCTCGGCGGTTCGCTGATCCCAACCGCCCATTGTGCGCCGACACGAGCCCGTGGGAGGCTCTGTGCTCTCGGAGGGGGGCGTCATGGCTCGCAAGCTGCTCGTCGCGTTCGTGCTGACCGCGCTCGCGCTCATTGCCTTCGCGGCACCCGCGGGTGCAGGGCGCGAGGGCCCCACCCATGGCGACCGGCGCATCAGCGTCACCGGCGGCGTGGTGGTCGCTGCGGGCGAGGTGGTCGACGGAGAGGTGATTTCGATCGACGGTCCGGTGAGGATCAGCGGCACGGTCAACGACGACGTCTTCGTCGGCGACGGTGACCTCACCATTCGCGGTGAGGTCAATGGCGACGTCCTCGTGGTACACGGCGACGCGCTCGTGACCGGTCGCCTCGACGGCGACATCGTCGCGCTCGATGGACGCATCACCGTCCGCGACGGTGCGTCAGTGACCGGAAGCGTGAAGTCGCGACGAGCACCGGATGTCGCGCCGGGCACCGTGCAGGGTGATGTGAAGAAGTTGAACATCAAGAACCTGTGGGCCGGGTTCATGATCCTGTTCCTCATCTACCTCTGGGTGGCCGTCACCCTCGCGGTCGCGCTGCTCGGGCTCTTGTTCGTGCTGCTGTTCCCCCGTGCAGCCGACGCCACCGCGACCGCGGGGCGGAGGTTCTGGCCGTCGGTCGGATGGGGTGCGCTCATCGGCATCGTGGGGCCGATCCTCGCAGTGCTGGTGCTGGTCACGATCATCGGCATCCCGCTCGGGCTCGGCATGTTCTCGGCCCTCAACGTGCTGGCGCCGCTCGGCTACGTCGCGAGCTCGCTCATCCTGGGTCGTTGCATGGTGAAGCGCGCGAGCACAGGAGGCAGGATCGGCGCCTTCTTCGCCGGCTTCGGAATCTTGCGCGCGGTCGCGCTCATCCCCGGCATCGGGACCGTCGCGTGGTTCCTCGTCTGCGTGTACGGACTCGGTGCGCTCGCCCAGGCCGCCTGGCGCGCGGGCCGGGTCGCGCCGGGTTCGGCACCGCCCGAGCCGCCGCCGGCACCGCCCGCTGCGCCGTCCGACGAGGCCCCGCCGACGTCGACGCCGGAAGTGGTGGGAGTCCCGTCCGGCGAGCGCACGTCCGTCGAGTCAGGCGGTCACGACACGACGACGAGCACCGCGCCCGACTGAACGGAACCGCGAGCGGTCAGGAGCGAGAGCGGCCGAGTGCGGTCACCAGTGTGACCTCGGCGCGGAATGCGCCGTTGCGGGCCGCATCGGCGACCGCGTCGAGATCGCTGGCGTGCTCGCCCGCGATCGAGTGGAGCGGGAGCCCGGGTGGGCCGTCGTGCTGCGCGAAATCTTCGGGGTCCCACGCGGCGATCGTCATGGTGTCGTGACGGGTGCTGACGTCGGCGACGCCGAGCGCGGCAATGGCCGACGGCAGGTCGCGGGCGAAGCGCGCGTGGGGGACCCAGCGGAGCGCGGCCTGAGTGATCCGGTCGGCGGCGCGCGGCGTCGGGGTGTTCGACGCGCAGCGTGCCCCAGTCGGTGTCGGTCACCGCGAGCCAACCGCCGGGGGCGGTGATCCGGTGCAGCTCCGTGAGCGCCGCGGTGGGATCCGCAATCCACTGCAGCACGCGCTCGGCACGCACGAGCGCGGCGACTCCGCTGGCGAGAGGCAGTGCAGCAACATCGCCGAGCACGACGCGCGCGTCCGGTCGCCGGCGGCGTGTCTCGCGCAGCATCACGTGCGACGCGTCGACGTCGATCGGAACAGCCACGTACCGAGCCGCCGAACGTGCCCGGACCACACCCGACGTCGACGACGACCGCGGTGTCGGAGAGCTCGACCTGGTCGAGCACCCAGCGCGCGTGCCGCGCGCACCGCCGGCCACGCGTCGGTGGCGTCCATCATCGCCACCAACTCGCGCGCGTCGCCCGTGTCGACGGCGGCGAAGTCGGTCACCGGCAGAGGCTACGGACGCCGGCGTTAGGGTCCGGCCATGCCCTACGCACACGTCAACGACCTCGACATCGCCTACGAGCTGATCGGCGAGGGACGACCGTGGGTCATCACCCCCGGCGGTCGCTTCAGCAAGGACGACGGCGGGATCCGGGAGCTGGCCGAGGCGCTCGCCGCGCGCGGCAACCAGGTGCTGATCTGGGACCGGCCCAACTGCGGCGAGTCCGACGTCTGCTTCACCGGCGAGTCGGAGTCGACCATGCAGGCCGACACCCTTGCCGCGCTGATCACGCACCTCGACCTCGGGCCGACGGTGATCACCGGCGGCTCGGGCGGCGCGCGCGTCTCCATGCTCACCGCCGGTCGGCACCCTGAGCTCGCCGCCGGCCTCGCGATGTGGTGGATCAGCGGCGGCCCCTTCGGCCTCATGAGCCTGGCGGTGCACTACTGCGGGCAGAACCTCGTCGCCGCGTGGACCGAGGGCATGGACGCGGTCGCCGCGCTGCCCGAGTGGGAGGGGAGCATCGAGCGCCACCCGGTGAACCGCCAACGCATCCTCGACCAGGATCGCGAGGAGTTCGTGCGCACGATGGAGCGCTGGATGCTCGTGTACTACCCGCGTGACGACCAGCTCGTGCCCGGGGTTGCCGACGACGATGCCGCGCGCATCACCATGCCGACGCTCGTGTTCCGCAGCGGGGAGAGCGACGCGTGGCACACCCGCGCGACGAGCGAGGCGGTCGCCGCGCGGATTGCCCAATGCGCGTCTGGTCGAGCCGCCGTGGGGCGACCGTGAGTGGCTCGAACGCTCGGCCAAGCACCGCACCGGCGAAGCCCCGCTGTTCACGGGCTGGCCGGCGCTGGCGCCACCCCTCCTGGCGTGGGCCGACGAGGCCCTGGGCTGACGCCGTAGATTCGCCCCATGGAGAACAGCCTGGGTCAGTACTGCATCAACGTCACCGACCTCGACCGCTCGGTCGAGTTCTGGAGCGAGGTCATCGGCATCCCGGTGCAGAGTCGCACCGAGATCCCCACCGCCAAGGAGGTCGTGCTGCAGGCCGAGGTCGGTGGCTCGCGCATCCAGCTCGCGCAGCAGCTCGACCAGGACGGGCCCATCGACATGGGCACCGCGATGTGGAAGCTCTACGTCGACACCGAAGACTGCCAAGGGCTCTACGACAAGGCGATCGCGTGGGGGTGCGAGTCGGTGTCGGAGCCGCAGGACCTCGACCGCTGGCCGGTGACGGTGGCGTTCATCAAGGACCCCGACGGCTACCTCATCGAGCTCCTGCAGAACCACCAGGGCGTCCGGCCCGTCGCTGCGCTAGTTCGGATCGGCGTCGAGCACGCGCGAGCGTGTCGGCCAGCCGCACGAGGTCGTGGCCGTCGACGTGGAGGTGCGGCGCGAGCCGCAACATCTCGCCGCGCACGGCCGCGTAGCAGTCGCCGGCCGCGAGGCCGGCCACGACCGTGCCGCGGATCGCGTCGGGAAGACGCACGCCGAGCATGTGGGGACCGCGCTGCTCCGGTGGCATCGGGTCGAGTCCGAGGCCGGCCGTGATCTTCGCCAGTGACGTGGTGACCTCCGCCAGCGATGCCGCGATGCGTTCGACGCTCCACTCGCCGAGTTGCTCCAACGCGGCGATCGCCATCGGCACGAGCTCGAACTCGCTGCGTTGGCCGACGTCGAAGCGACGCGCGCCGGGTTGGTACTCGTCGCGGTAGTCGGCCAGTCGCGCGAAGTCCTCCGAGCCGGCCCGCGCGATCCAGTTCTGCTCGATCGGCGCGCCGTCGCGGTGCTGTTCGGCGACGTACAGGTACGAGATCCCCATCGGGCCGAGCAGCCACTTGTACCCGACGGTCGTCACGAAGTCGGGCCGCAGCGAGTCGATGTCGAACGGCATCGCGCCGATCGACTGGCTGCCGTCGATCACGAGGCGGGCGCCGAGGTCGTGCGTGCGCGCGCTCACGGTCTCGAGGTCGACGAGCGCACCGTCGGTCCAGTGCACGTTCGGCACGCTGACGATCCGCACGCGCTCGTCGAGCACCTCGAGCACGGCTTCGGTCCACGACTGGTCGCGCTGGCGGCGCACGGTGAGGATCTCGGCTCCCGCCGCGCGCGTCGCCGCCTGCCACGTGTAGATCCCCGACGGGTACTCCTCGGCCAGGACGAGCACTCGATCGCCCGGCTGCAGCGCGAGGTTGCGGGCGACGACCGCGAAGCCGTAGCTCGTCGCCGGGATCAACGCGACGCCGTCGGCGTCGGCGCCCACGATGCCGCGCGAACTGCGCGCGGAGACGCTCGACGTCGGCGAACCAGTCGGTGGCGGTGATCTCCCACGGCCGGGCGCGCCGTTCGAGCGCGGCCTCGCCCGCGGCCCGGACCCGGTGGAGTTGGGGTGCGAGGGTCGCGGTGTTGAAGTAGGCGATCTCCGGCGGGACGGCAAAGGCGTCCCGCCGGGGGCCGAGCGCCGGGCTCGCGTTCACCCCCGCTCGGCCGGCTTCGCCGCCATCATGTGCGCCTCGAGCAGGTATTCGGGCGCGGTCCGGGCGATCTGCGACTCGGCGCGCGCCCGGATCTTCGCCTGCTGGGGCTCGCTCGGGTAGGTGATCCAGAACACGTCGTCGCGGATGCCCTCGAAGCACAGGTCGGCGACCTCTTCCAGCGGCGCGAACACCACCGGCATGCCGGCGGCGTCCATGCGACGCTGGTACTCGCCGAGTGCATCGCGTCCTTCCGTCGGCGGCGCGCCGGGACGGTCGTAGCGATCGGGGCGGTTCGCGCCCGGTCTCCAGATGCCGGTGTTGAGCATGCCGGGTGTGCGCGTCGACGGATAGAGCAGCGACGCGCCGACGCTCGCGTCGATCTCGCGCAGCTGACCCCAGAGGCACTCGGTGATCGTCGTGACCGCAGCCTTGGTGGTGGCGTACACCGCGCTGTTGATCAGGGGCGTGAACCCGCCGTTGCCCGAAGTCGTGTTCACGACGTGGCACTCTTCGCCGCTCGCGAGCAGCGTGGGCACGAACGCGTTGATGCCGTTGACGACGCCCATCACGTTGACGTCGAGCGACCACCGCCAGTCGTTGACGTGGTGCTCCCAGATCTGGCCCTCGGAACCCGACCCGATCCCCGCGTTGTTGCACACGAGGTGCACCGCACCGAACGCGTCGAGCGTGGCGTCGCGCAACGCCTCCACCGATTCGAGCGACGTGACGTCGGTGACGACGCCGACCACGTCGCGGCCCTCGTCGCGCAGCTCGCCCGTGGTCTGCTCGACCAACGCCGGCACGACGTCGGCCAGCACGACCTTCATGCCTTCGTCGGTGAACCGCTCGACCAGGGCGCGCCCGATGCCCTGGCCCGCGCCGGTGACGACGGCGACCTTCCCCTCGAACTCCTTCATCAGCTCACCCCATGTACGCGGTCAACGGCTGCCCGCAGGTCTCGGGGACGACCTTCCCGTCGATCTCGCGGCGAATCATCATGGGGCACGTGGGCACCGGTGCGCCTTCGTTGTCCGGCTCCACCTTGCCGTGCGTTGGGCAGTGGTACTCGATCTTCACGCTCCCCGGTTTACCCGCTGGGACGGACGCGACACAGCGACAACTAGCGTCCATCGCATGACTTCGGTGCAATTGCGGCGCTACGAGATCAAGCCCGGCGAGATGGCGGCGTTCCTGGACGCGGTGCGCGGCGCGTTCCCGATCCGTGAGCAGTACGGGTTCACCGTCGAGTTCGCGCTGATCGACGAGGAACGCAACGAGTTCACGTGGGCGGTCTCCCACGACGGCGACTTCGCCACCGCGGAGGCCGCGTACTACGACTCGCGCGAGCGCGCCGCGCTGCCGGTGAACCCGGCCGACCACATCGCGGTGATGCACCTCGCGATGGTGAAGGTCGAACGACTCTGATTCGGGCCTCTGACTCCTGGAGAGCGCTGACTACTGCTCAGCCAGGAACGTGGTCAGCGCCCGGTGGAGCTCGGGGCGCGAGTTGGCGGTGAAGTGGTCACCGGGGACTCGCACCAGCGTGGCGTCGAGCCGTTCCGCGAGCGGGGCGGGGTCGCCGGCGTTCTCGTCGTCGTCGCCCACCACCAGCAGCACCGGCACGTCGACGCCGTCGGGTGCCGGGCCCACCGACCCGGGCGCGCGGACGTAGGCCAGCAGCGGCTCGCGGTCGAGACCGGCCATGACCCGGAACTGGCGCAGCGAGGCGTCGTCGACGTCGTCGGGTGAGTCGGCCTCGAGCACCGCGACCAGCGCGTCGCGCCGATCGGCACCGTCCTCGCCACCGGTACCGCTCTCGCCGATGCCGAGCAGCACGACGGCCTTCACGCGCGGTTCGGACGGCGCCAGGCGCAGCGCAAGGTGGGCGCCCATCGAGTAGCCGACGAGCAGCACGTCGTCGAGCCCGAGGTGGTCGAACAACGCGACCACGTCGCGCTTCATCGCGTCGTCGGCATATGCCTCGGGCTCGGTCGGCTTCGACGACAAGCCGTGACCGCGCGCGTCGAGCGTCACGACGCGGTAGCCCTCGTCGAGCAGGAGGTCGAGGATGCCCGACCGCACGTAGTTGACGTTGGTGTCGGCGGCGAAGCCGTGCAGCAGCACGACGGCGCGACCGTCGCCGTCGTCGAGGTAGGAGAGGCGCAGACCGTCGAAGCTCTCGAAGTCGGGCATGGGATCGCTCAACCCTCCTCGGGCACTGCGTGGTCGCGTTGCGTGATGGGCGCGGCGCCGGCGAGCGCGCCGCCGTCGACGACGAGCGTGTGGCCGGTGATCCACGACGCGCCCGGCCCGGCCAGGAAGCGGGCCGCGTGCGCGATGTCGTCGGGTTCGCCCAGCCGCCGCAGGGGGAGTCCCGCGGCCACTGCGTCACCCGCCGGCTCCCAGAGGGCGCGGGCGAAGTCGGTCTTCACCAGCCCGGGCGCGATGGCGTTCACCCGCACGCCCGGCGCCGAGCTCGAGGGCCAGGATGCGGGTGAGATGGACGATGGCGGCCTTGGTCGTGTTGTAGACGCCGATGGCGGCGTCGCCCCGCAGACCGCCGATTGACGACAAATTGATGATGTTCCCGCCGTGGTCGCGCATCCACGCCCGCCACGCCAGCTGGCTCCACACGAAGCAGCCCCGTACGTTCACCTGGAAGGTCTTGTCCCAGGCGCCCAGCTCGGCGTCGATGGTGGCGCCCATGCTCGGGTTGGTGGCGGCGTTGTTCACCAGGATGTCGAGCGAGCCGAGCTGCTCCACACAGGCCGCAACACATGCTGCGGCCTGGTCGGGGTCGCCGGCATTGGCCGCATACGTGGTCACCTGCGCGCCCGGAGTGGCCTCGCGGATCGCCGCGGCGGCGTCATCGAGGCCGTCCTGCTTGCGGGACGAGAGCAGCACGGCCGCCCCCGCGTCGGCGAACGAGGCCGCGATCGCACGCCCGATGCCCTTCGACGCGCCCGTGACCAGAGCGACCTGACCGGCGAGTTCTCGACCCACGAGCCGCAGTCTCGCGCGCGACGATGGGAAGATGGCCGGAGTGGCAGCCCCGGAACGAGTCGCGCCCGAGCACGCACCCGCGCGACTCGGTTACATCCCCGCGCTCGACGGGCTGCGCGCCCTGGCCGTCATCGCGGTGCTGCTCTACCACGCCGACCAGGCATGGATCCCCGGCGGCTTCCTCGGCGTCGACGTCTTCTTCGTGATCAGCGGCTACCTGATCACGTGCCTGCTCCTGTCCGACTGGCAGCAGACGAACGGCATCGGCCTCAAGCGGTTCTGGTACCGGCGCGCCCGACGGCTCCTGCCCGCGCTCTTCGCCATGCTCTTCGTGGTGTCGCTGTACGCGATCCTCTTCCTCCCCGACGTGCTCGATCAGCTCCGCGGCGAGGTCCTCTCCGCGCTGTTCTACGTCGAGAACTGGTTCCTCGTCTTCCGCAACCTGTCGTACTTCCAGAGCGCCGGCCGCCCGCCGTTGCTGCAGCACGTGTGGTCGCTCGCAGTCGAGGAGCAGTACTACCTCTTCTGGCCGCTGATCCTGATGCTGGTGTTGACGGTGTGGGGCAAGAGCCGCAAGGCGCTGCTGATCGGCGTGCTCGCCGGTGTCGTCATCTCCACTCGTCGAGATGGCGATCCTGTACCACCCCTACACCGACCCGTCGCGCGTCTACTACGGCACCGACACGCGCGTCGCCGCGCTGCTGCTCGGCTCCGCACTCGCGTTCGTGTGGGCGCCGTGGCGCCTCATCGGCCGCACCGGACGCAACGCGGGCGTCCTCCTCGACGCCGTCGCCGTGCTCAGCGGCATCGTCCTCTTCTACATGTTCCTCAACGTCCACGACTTCGACCCGAGCCTGTACCGCGGCGGGTTCCTGCTCGTCGCGATCGTGTCGGCGTTGCTGATCGCGGCGACGGTCCATCCGGCGTCGAAGCTCGTGCCGTGGCTGCTCGGGTTCGGGGTGTTCCGCTGGATCGGTGTGCGCTCGTACGGGATCTACCTGTGGCACTGGCCGATCTACATGGTCACCCGCCCGCACTCGGACCTCCCGCTGACCGGCCTCCCGTTGCTCGTGCTGCGGCTCACGCTCACGTTCCTGGCCGCGGCCGCGTCGTACAAGTACATCGAGGAACCGATCCGCCACGGCGCGCTCGAACGCCAGTGGGCGCGCTACAAGACCGCGCCGGCCGAGACCAAGCGCTCGCTGATGACCCGCTTCACCCTCGGCGCCACCGGCCTCGTCGTCGGCCTGGTGATCATCGTCGTCGGCCTCGGCAACGGGGGGAGCGCGGCCACGCCGGTGGGGTTCGGCAAGCGCACCGACGTCGTGGTGCAACCCGGCGACACCATCGGCACGACCACCACGCGTGCGTGGGCGAGACGACCACCACGCCCACGGCCGCCGCCCCCGGGAACTCCGACGACCGTCCCCGGCACGCCGGTCACCACGATGACGGCCATCGGCGATTCGGTGATGCTCGGCGCGTACGTGCCGCTCAAGTCGACGGTCGACACGATGTTCAACGCCTCCGTGCTCGGCGTCGACGCGGCCGAGAGCCGCCAGTTCAGCGCGGGCGTCGACCTCATCCAGTCCTACAAGGACAAGGGGCAACTCGGACAGATCGTCCTCGTGCAGCTCGGGACGAACGGGCCCATCGACCCCGGTGACTTCGACCGCATGATGGGCATCCTGGCCGACCGCAAGAAGGTGCTGCTGATCAACGCCAAGGAGCCCCGGAGCTGGGAGCAGCAGGTCAACGACACCCTGGCCGACGGCGCCAAGCGCTACAAGAACGCGGTCCTCGTCGACTGGCACAGCTTCGGCGTGGCCCACCCCGAGTTCTTCTACGAACGACCAGATCCACCTGCGATCCCGACGGGCGCGGTCGCATACGCGCAACTTCGTCGCCCAGGCGGTGGCTGCAGCCGTGGCGCCCTGACGCCTCCCGGATCCGGGCCCTGACCCCTTGCGGGTGGGGGTCGTGTGCCAAGCTGGGAGGCTCCATGCGCTCGCTCTCCCGCTCGTTGATCACCGTCGTCGTCGCCATCGTCATCGGCGGTGTCGCCGTCGGCGCCTGCCTCGCCGCCATGATCCCGGGCACGGTCGAGGTCGCCACCGCGCACCACTACACGGCACCGCAGGTGAAGGAGCTGAAGGCGCTCGCGCAGCCGTCGCAGATCTACTGGGCCGACGGCACGCCGATGGGCGATCCGATCGGCATCCAGAACCGCCAGAACATCAACACGATCGACGAAGTGCCCAAGATGGTGCAGGACGCGGTGATCGCCACCGAGGACCGGTCGTTCTGGACCAACGACGGCATCGACCTCGGCGGGGTGTTCCGGGCGTTCCTCACCAACATCACCTCCGGCAAGATCGAGCAGGGCGGCTCCACCATCACGCAGCAGCTGGTGAAGAACCGCATCCTCTCGTCGAAGCGCGACGTGAACCGCAAGATCAAGGAGATCGAGGACGCGCTGCGCCTCAACGAGAAGTTCTCGAAGAGCAAGATCTTCGTCGAGTACTTGAACACGGTGTACTTCGGGTCGGGCTCGTACGGCATCAAGGCCGCCGCGGCGCGCTTCTTCAACAAGCCGCTCGACGCGCTCACCGTCGGTGAAGCGGCGTTGCTGGCCGGCGTGATCTCGAACCCGACCGGCTACAACCCGTACTCCAATCCCGACCGCGCCATCCGCCGGCGCGCCGACGTCCTCCGGGGGATGGTCGACGCGGGCTACCTCACCCAGGCGCAGTCCGATGCGGCCAACAACGAGCCGATCCCCACCGTGCCGCCGTCCGGCCAACCCGATCGTCGGCACCGACTTCCTCTCCACCGAGGTGCTGCAGGACCTGCTCAAGAGCCCGGCGCTCGGCGCCACCGAGAAGGAGCGCTCCGACAAGATCCTGAAGGGCGGCCTGAAGATCTACACCACCTTCGACCGCGACGTTGCAGGCCCAGGCCGTCGACGCTTCGCAACAACGCCAAGCCGTGCGTCCCGGAAGTCGTGACGTGCGGCGGGAGCAACGTCGGGCCCGACTGGCTGGCGTCGATCGTCTCGATCGACCCGGGCACCGGCGCGGTGAAGGCGATGGTGTCCGGCCAGGACTACAACGTCGAGAAGACGAACATCGCCACCTCGCCGACTGGTCGCCAGACCGGCTCCACGTTCAAGGTGATCACGCTCGCCGCCGCGCTCATGAACGGCTACTCGCCCAACGACACGGTCTCCGGTGACGAGCCCTGCCCGGTGCCGAGCAAGTTCCCGGGCGTGCCGCCCGAGCAGTGGCCCAACAACTCGGCCGACGGCGCCGAGAACGGCATCCACACGCTCGACTTCGCGACCGCGAACTCGATCAACTGTGCGTTCGTGCGCATCGCCACCAGCGTCGGGTACGACAAGGTGATCGCCACCGCGCACGCGATGGGGATCACCAAGACCAACATCGACGACGCCATCCTCAGCGAGACGCTCGGAACCTACGAGCAGAACACCGAGACCATGGCCGCGGTGATGGCGACCATCGCCAACCACGGCGTGCACCACACGCCGTACGTGGTGGCAAAGGTCGTGGCGGCCGACGGCACCGTCCCGATCGACTTGACCAACGACCCCGGCGAGCAGGCGCTCTCCACCGACGTCGCCGACTGCGAAGCCAACCTCCTCACCCACGTGGTCACGGGCGGTACCGGTGGCAATGCGGCGGTGGACGGTCAGGTGATCTTCGGCAAGACCGGTACCACCGACCACACGACCGACGCGTGGTTCATCGGCGCCAATGCCCCCGGCGGGAGCCGGCAGCTCGCCACCGCGGTGTGGTTCGGCAACCGCACCGGCAACGTCTACGGCGCGGGCTTCGGCGGCGACTCCGCCGCGCCGGTGTTCTCGGCGTTCATGTCGGCGGCGCTCACCGATCAGACCCCGGGCGCGATGCCGGATCCGGGCCCGGTCTGCGCCCGTCCCGGTGCCTCGGTCAACCAGGACGGCGGGCACGACTCCGCCCCGGTCGCACCGTTCAACCCGGTCACCCCGCAGTTGCCTACTGTGCAGCAACAGCCGACGGTGCAGACCACGCCGGCGCCGCGACGACGCCCGCGCCCGCGACGGCGGCGACGACCCCCACCACCCCGGCCGGTGGCGGCCCCCGACAGAACGGGAAAGAGTGACGAGTGAGCTCGACGTGCTGCTGACCCTCCAGGAGCACGACACCACGCTCGAGCGACTGCTGCACCGTCACAACACCCTGCCGGAGCGCGAAGCGCTGCGCACCGCCGAGGCCGCGGTTGCCGCGGTCGACGCGCGCCTCGCCACGACCCGCGCCGAGCGCGACAAGGTGGCGCGCGAGGAACAGCAGCTCGACGACGAAGCACGCTCGCTCGCCGACAAGGCGAAAGAGGTGGAAGGTCGCATGTACTCCGGCGAGATCAGCTCGCCGAAGGAGCTGCAGGCGATGCAGGCCGACGTCGAACAGCTGCGTCGGCACCAGGGCGTGATCGAGAACCGTGAGCTCGAGCTCATGGAGGTGCGCGAACCACTCGATGCCACCGTCGCCGACCACGAGCAGCAGCGCGCCGCGTTGAGCGCCGACGTCGACCGGTACGCGGCCGCGCTCGGCGCCGCCGAGGCCGAGATCATCGACGAGATGCAGGCCGAGCGAGCGACGCGCGACGAGACTCGCGGCCGGGATCGACCCCGCGCTGGTGAAGGAGTACGAGCGGTGTCGCGCGCTGGCGAAGGGCGCCGGTGTCGCGCGTCTCGTGGGCACCACGTGCCAGGGCTGTCACCTGTCGATCCCCGCCGTCGAGGCGGAGCAGATCAAGCGCACCGGTGGTCAGCCGCTGGCGCACTGCGACAACTGCGGCGCGATCCTGGTTCCCTGATGCTCGACGAGGTGGTCGTCTACTTCGACGGTGGCGCGCGTGGAAACCCGGGTCCGGCGGCGATCGGTGCGGTCGTGCTCGACCCGTCGAGCGCGCCCCGGCGCGGCTCGCGGCGGTGAGCGAACGCATCGGCGAGACCACCAACAACGTCGCCGAGTACCGCGCGCTGATCGCGGGACTCGAGGCGGCGGCGGCGACGCCGTCGCGCGCGGTCAAGGTGCGCGGCGACTCGAAGCTCGTGATCGAGCAGGTCGCCGGGCGCTGGAAGGTGAAGCAGCCGCACCTCCGACCGTTGGTCGACCGGGTGCGTGAGCTCCTCGCCGGCTACGAGAACGTCGACATCGGTCACGTGCGTCGTGAGCTCAACTCCGACGCCGACGCGCTGGTGAACGCCGCGCTCGACCTGCCCTGAGCCGATGTTCTTCTGGTACATCGGTCTGTCGGTGTTCGGCGTGGCCACGATCTTCCGGAGCGTCGGCGTCGACTACCGATTGATCGCGGGCGGGTCGCTGCTGCCGCTCGTCCTCGACCTCGGCTTCGGCTACCGCGCCTACGGCTACACGTTGCTGTTCGCGGTGGCGTTGCTCGCGATCGTGATGGTGGCGACCATCGGCCGGCCCCGCCTCCTGCGTCGGCGTTGGTTGTGCCTGCCCATCGGCGTGTTCTGCGGGCTGATCCTGTCGGGCGCGTTCGGCAACACCGAGCTGTTCTGGTGGCCGTTCCTCGGCAACGACTTCAGCCACGACGCGTTGCTGCCGTCGTGGTGGATCGTGGTGATCGAGGAGGTCGTCGGCCTCTTCGTGTGCTGGGTGGTCGTCGGCCAGTACGACCTCTACCTCCCCGGCCCCCGCGCCGAGTTCTTCCGCACCGGCCGCCTCACCGATGCGAACATCGACTGAAGGTTGACGTGCGCCCGCGCACACGGACCTTGACGAGTGCGGCGCAGCAAAGGGCGTTACTCGGCGCGGACGGGGATGCCGACGCGCACGGGCTTGGGCGCCTGCGCCGGTCGCGCGTGCGCGCCGTGGGAGTCGACGACGAAGCGGCCCTCGCCGGGACCGTCGGCCACGGGCATGCCGAGCGCCTCGAGCAGCGCGTGGTCTTCTTCGGGCGGCCGTCCGGTCGACGTGAGGTAGTTGCCCACGATGAGCGCGTTGGCCCCCGCGAGCAGGCCCATCGCCTGGAGCTCGCCGAGGACGAACTCGCGGCCACCGGCGAGACGCAGCCACGCGCCCGGCAGCACGAGACGGAACAGCGCGATCGCCTGCAGCGCCTCGCGCGGTGAGATGAGGCGCTCGTCGCCGAGCGGCGTGCCGGTGGGGGTCGAGGAAGTTGATCGGGACCTCGCACGGCGCGAGCTCGGCCAGCTCGAACGCGAAGTCGACCCGCTGCTCCAACGTCTCGCCCATGCCGAGGATGCCGCCGCAGCACAGCTCCATGCCCGCATCGATGGCGAGCTTGGCGGTCTCCACCCGGTCGTCGTAGGTGTGGGTGCTCACGATCGACGGGAACAGCGCCCGGGGCGCTTCGAGGTTGTGGTTGTAGCGCTTCACGCCCGCGGCCGCGAGGCGCTCGGCCTGCTCGGGCGTGAGGAGCCCGAGCGAGCACGCCACCTCGAGCCCGGTCTCGCGCTGCACCGCGTCGACGGCTTCGATGACGCGCGTCAACATCCGTTCCGACGGCCCGCGCACGGCGACCACGATGCAGAACTGCGTGGCGCCCGCTTCGCGCGTGGCGTGCGCGGCTTCGAGCACCTCGTCGAGCTGGAGGAGCGGGTACACGTCGATGTCGGTGGAGTAGCGCGCCGACTGCGAGCAGAACGCACAGTCTTCCGGGCACGCGCCCGACTTGGCGTTGATGAGGCTCTCGAGCTCGACCTCGGCACCGCAGTACGCGAGGCGCACGCGGTGCGCGAGCGCGACCACGTCGGGGAGCTCGTCGAGCGGGAGCGCGGCGACCGCGAGCACTTCGTCGCGGGTGAGCGGGCGGCGATCCTCGAGCAGCGCGGTCTCGGCGACCAGGAGGGCGTCGTGCATGGCCGAGAACTCTAGAGCCGAGACCTGGGGCGCCGAGGCCGGTCGCCGGTGCGAACCGAGGCGGCAGCGAGCGGGCCGCCGAGCGAGCGAACCATCAGAGGAGGAGCGCCCACCCGCCGCCAGACGTCCCGTCCCCCCAGCAGGGTCGACGGCGGCCGGGTGGGCGACCGGCCGTCAGCATGCCCGCTCGCCACCGCAAAACGCGCGCGCCCCCGTAGGCTTGCCCGCTGGTGGTGGCGAGCGAGGATCGACCGACGCGGGCCGCGGCGCGCATGAGCGTCGCCACGCTGGCTTCTCGCGGGGTGGGGTTCGTCAAGGTCTGGGTGATCGCGGTCGTGCTGGGCGCGACCTACCTGGGCAACACCTTCCAGGCCTCGAGCTCGGTGTCGAACATCCTGTTCGAGCTCATCGCCGCCGGTGCGCTCTCGGCGGTGCTGGTGCCCACGTTCGTCGATCTCTTCCGCGCCGGCGACGACCGCGAGGCCGAACGGCTGGCGTCGGGCGTGCTGGGGATGGCGCTGGCGATCATGGCCGTGGTCTCGGTGGTGGGTGTGGTGTTCGCGGTGCCCATCGCCCGGATCCTGTCGAGCAGCGCCCCCAACGCCCAGATCGAGTCGCAGCAGGTGGCGCTGTCGGCGTTCTTCCTCCGCTTCTTCATCCCCCAGGTGCTCCTCTACGCGGTGGGCACGGTGGCCACCGCGGTGCTCTTCGCCAAGCGCCGGTTCGTGATCGTGGCGGTGGCGCCGATCGCCAACGCGGTCATCCTCGTGGCGACGATGGCGATCTTCAACGCCATGCACGGCCCGCACCCAGGACTCGATCTCACCACCGACGAGAAGCTGGTGCTCGCGATCGGCGGCACGCTCGGTGTCGTCGGCTTCGTCGCGGTGCCGACGATCGCGCTCCTGCGCAGCGGGTTCCGGCTGCGGGCGACGCTCGGCGCGGTCGACCGGAAGCTCCGTCACCTCCTCTTCCTGTCGGCGTGGGTCGCGCTGCAACCCGACGTCGCGGTGCTGCTCGGCGCGGCACTGGTGATGGGCAACCAGGTCGCCGGCGGTGTCGTCGCGTACCAGTTCTGCTTCGTGGCGTTCCTCGCGCCCTACGCGATCCTGGCCCAGCCGATCCACACCACGATCCTCCCGGAGCTGACCCACGACGTCGCGAGCAACGACATGCCCGCGTTCGCCGGTCGACTGCGGTGGGGTCTCGACGGGATGTCGCGCCTCCTGCTGCCGATCAGCGCCGCGTTCGTGGCGCTCGCGCTCCCCGCGATGCAGGTGCTCGCGGTCGGCAACAGTCGTCACGAAGCCGACCTCTTCGCGGCTGCACTGGCGTCGCTCGGCATCGGCCTGTTCACCTACGGCACGTTCCTGTTCTTCGCCGCGCGATGTACGCGCTCGGCGACAGCCGCACCCCGGCGATCATCGCGGGGGTGAGCGCGCTGGTCGGCGCCGGAGTGATGATCGTGGGCGGTCTCGCGTTCGAGAGCGACACCGCCAAGGTCGCCGCGCTCGGCCTCGGCCACAGCGCGGCGTACTTCCTCGGCACGATCGTGCTGGGTGTCGTGCTCCGCAGACGGGTGGGCCACGGGTTCTTCCCGCATGCGTTCCTGCCCGCGTTCGCGGCGTCGGCCGCGCTCGGCGGCGCGGCCTGGTTGTTCGAGCACCTCGTGCAACCGAGTGGTCGCCTCGCGAACCTCTTGGTGCTGGCCGCCATCGGTGTGGTCGGCCTGGGGAGCTATCTGCTGCTCCTGCGCATGCTGCCCAAGCGCGGCGACCGCCTCGAGCAGGCGTTCGAACCCATGGATCCCGACCTCGCGGTCGAACCGTGATCAGCCGCGTCACTGGGCGTCACCGGCCGCGTCACTGGGGGCGTCGTCGCGGCGATGGCGATCGCGCTGATCGCACAGATCGTGGCGCCCGGTGTCGCGAGCGCGCAGGCGCAGGCCCAGGGCTCCGCTCCGGTCCGCCGCGTGCTCCTGATCTCGTTGCCGGCGACCTCGTGGGGCGACGTCCAGTCGGGCGACGACCCCCACCTGCAGCAGCTCTTCACGCAGTCGGCGGTCGCCGACATGATCACCCGCACCGCGGGCCGCAAGAGCTCGATCGCGGCGGGCTACACCGCGCTCGGCGCCGGAGGCCGGGCGTCGGCCAACACGCTGCTCGCGGGCCAGGCGTTCGAGACCACCGAGGCCTACGGCGACAGCAACGCCGGCGCCGTCTACCGGCAGCGCACGGGCGCGGAGGCGGCCGGCGGCATCGTGCACCTGGGCGTCGAAGCGCTGGTCAACGAGAACGCCGACGGTCTGTACGACCCCACCATCGGCGCGCTCGGCAACACGCTCGAACAGGCCAAGGTGCCGCGCGCCGTCGTCGCCAACGGCGACGGTGCCCAGCCCGTGGTCGACGACCCGCTGCAGCCCTACCAGCGCGCCGCGGTGAACGCGCTGATGGACAGCAAGGGACGCGTCCCGGCGGGGAGCGTGAGCGACGACCTGCTCGAGCCCGACCCCCACGCACCCTTCGGCCTGCGCACCGACAACGATGCCGCGTACCGCGCGTTCTCCGACGCGTGGAAGCAGGGCGGCGTCGTCATGGTCGAGGGGTCCGACCTGCTGCGCGCCGATCTCTACACCGACTTCCTCACCGACGAACAGGCCAAGGCCCAGAAGGCCGCCGCGCTCCATCGCGTCGACGAGCTCGTGGGCCGCATGCTCGCCGACGTCGATCCCGCGCACGACGCGGTGTTCGTCGTGAGCCCGGCGTCGCCGCGTCGCGGTTCCGGGCTCGCGGTCACCGGCATCCGCGCGCCCGGCGTCGCACCCGAGTTCCTCCGATCCGCCACCAGCCGCCGCAACGGCTTCGTCTACGTCATCGACATCGCGCCGACGATCCTCGACCTGCTCGGCATCGACGTGCCGAAGGAGATGGAGGGTCGCGCGATGGAGGTGGTGCACGGACCGGCGCACGACCAGCGGGTCACCACGCTCGTGCACGCCAACGAAGACGCGGTGTTCCGCGACGCCAAGGTCGGGACTCGCCAACAACGTCGCGCATCATCGCTGGCGATCGCGCTCGCGCTCGTCTGCGGCGCTCGCGGCGCGCCGCACGGCGCCGCGGACGCAGGGCGCGTGCGCGGTTCTTCGCGCTCGCGGTCCTCGGGCTTCTTCTTCGCGACGTACGCCGCCGAGCCCCTGCACTTCGGGCGCAGCGACAACTCCGCCGCGTTCCTGGGCTTCCTCGTCGCTGGGAGCGCTGGTCTTCGCCGGCGGGTGCCGGCTGCTCGGTGGCCGACACCCGTACCGCCCGCTCGCGATCGCGTTGGCGGTCACCGTCGTGCGTGCACGTAATCGACCTGCTCGCCGGGCGCACGGCTCGAGCTGAACACCGTGTTCGGCTACTCGGCCACCGTCGGCATCCGCGTCTCGGGCCAGGGCAACATCACGTTCTCGCAGCTCACCACGGCAGTGCTGCTGCTCGGCGGGCTCGCGGTGTGGCGACGGCCGGGACGACGCACCGTGTACGCGGTGATCGCCATGCTGGCGATCACGCTGCTCGTGATGGCGGCGCCGCAGGCCGGTGGTGACTTCGGCTCGGCCACTCGCCGGCGCACCTGCGCTTCGGGCTGTTCGCGTGGTTGCTGCTCGGGCGAGCCATCCGTGCCCGCACCGTCGCGATCCTCGGTGGTCGTGCTCGTGGGCGCCGGGTCTGCTCGTCGGGCTTCGCCGATCTCCTGCGCCCGCGCGATCAGCAGACGCACGTCGGTCGCTTCTTCGACGAGTTGCTCAACGGTGCGTCGGGCGACTCGTTGCTCACCATCCGGCGCAAGATCGACGCCAACCTCGCGTCGTTCGGCGGCACCAAGCTGCTCTGGGTGCTGCCGGTCGTCGCGCTGCTGGTCTGGTTCCTGTGGCGGGTGCGGGGGAGCGTGATCCGACCGCTGTACCGCTCGGTGCCCGTCGTGCGACAGACCGTGCTCGCGCTCGCCGTCGTGGCGGTGCTCGGCTACGCGCTCAACGACTCGGGCGTGGCCATCCCCGCGGTCATGGCGCTCGTGTTCGAGTGCGCGCTGGTGTTCGTCGCCCTCACCCCGATCAACGAACCGACGTCGCAGTACCGCGACTATTCACCAGTTGCGACGCCGGAACGGTCGGAGTCGGAGGGCGAGAGCCAACCCGGAAGCGCGACCCCGGCCTCGGTCAGCTGCTGAGCGAGACGTGCGTTCGGCTCCTCGTAGCGCGCCGCGAGCGTGGCTCGCACCGCGTCGGGGATGTGCTCCTCGGTCGGACGGCCGTTGATCCGGTAGTAGAACGCGCGCAGCTTGCGCTTGGCGTCGGGGTGACGGCGCAGCACGCGTTCGAGCTTGTCGTTGCCGGCGAGCGCGACGCGCTGGAGGCCCTCGCTCTTGAACCCGGTCGTGCGGTTCTCCGAGCTGAAGGCGTCGGCGGGGAAGCGCGCGGCATCGAGGCCGAGCCACGACGCGGTGTCGTGCAGCGTGGCGACCTCGTCGCCGACGAGGTGGTCGAAGTCGACGATGCGCACGCGATCGCGGCCGAGCACGTCGAACCAGCCCGGGAGGAAGTCGGCGTAGCACCCGCCTCGGAACGCCATGTACTTCTCGTTGTCGGGATCCTGGAAGTCGGCGGGGGTCAGGGTGTCGGCCACCGCGAGGTAGTCGGTGATCGGGTAGTCGGCCGGCAGGCGCAACCGGATCTTCTGGTAGCTGAAGAACGAGAGGGCGCGGCTCACCGGTTCGCGCAGCGCGATGAGCACGTGAGGATCGACGAGCCGCGTGCGCATGGCCTCGGCGACGGACGCGCCACCGTAGAAGTACGACGGCGTCGCCTCGAGGTGCACGGGCCGGTCTCCGGCGTCGGCGAAGTACGCGTCCCACTCGGCGGCGGGCGGCAACGGCTGCCCGTAGCGCGCCGGGAGGAAGAAGCGCGTCTCCTTGATCGAGGAGGGCGCGACGTCGGGGTGCGTCGACAGCGACACGAACAACGAGGTCGTGCCTGCTTTGTTGACTCCGGCGATGATCGCATCGGTGCGGCCGCGCGCCACGGTTGGAACCTCCGACGAGAGGCTGACTGCTGCGACCACCCTAGGCAGCGAAGCTGAGCACCGGATGAGCGCCATGTTCGCGCTGTGTGAACGGCGGTGGACGGGCGCGGCGCGGAGGTGAACACACGGCGAGGGTGCGCGAACTGCGTGCACGTGCGAGCTAGCGTCCCCGGTGCCTTGATCTCCCGGACCGTCTACGTCGTCGACACCTCCGTTCTCCTGGCCGACCCGTTGGCGGTCACGCGCTTCGCCGAGCACGAGGTCGTGCTCCCGCTCGTGGTCCTCACCGAGCTCGAGGGCAAGCGTCACCACCCCGAGCTGGGCTGGGCGGCCCGCCAGAGCCTCCGCTTCCTCGAGGAGCTGCGCACCCGCCACGGGTCGCTGCTCGAGCCCATGCCGGTCAACGAGGAAGGCGGCACGCTCCGGGTCGAGCTCAACCACCAGGAGCTCGACGCGCTGCCCCCGCCGCTCACGTCGCCGGCCAACGACCACCGGATCCTCGCGGTCGCCGTCAGCCTCGGCCGTGAGGGCCGCGACGTCGTCGTCGTGACCAAGGACCTGCCGCTGCGGCTCAAGGCCGGCGTCGTCGGCATCGAGGCCGACGAGTACCGCAACGAGCTCGCCACCGATTCCGGCTGGACCGGCTTCGTGGAGCTCGACGTGTGGAGCTCGGTGATCGACGAGCTCTACGAGCAGAAGGTCGTCGACCTCGAGGCCGCCCGCGACCTCCCGTGTCACACCGGGGTCGCGCTGCACTCGGGTTCGCAGTCGGCGCTGGCGCGCGTGCACCCCGACAAGCAACTCCACCTCGTGCGCACCGACCAGGCGATGTTCGACCTGCGCGGTCGCTCGGCCGAGCAGCACATCGCGATCGACGTGCTGCTCGACGACCAGGTCGGCATCGTGAGCCTCGGTGGCAGCGCGGGCACCGGCAAGAGCGTGCTCGCGCTCGCGGCCGGTCTCGAAGCAGTCCTGGAACGACGGACGCACCAACGCGTCGTGGTGTTCCGCCCGATCTACGCGGTGGGTGGTCAGGACCTCGGCTACCTGCCCGGATCCGAGAGCGAGAAGATGTCGCCGTGGGCCGGTGCCGTGACCGACGCGCTGGAGTCGATGGTCGGGCGCGAAGTGATCGACGAGGTCATCGACCGGGGCCTGCTCGAGGTGCTCCCGCTCACCCACATCCGGGGGCGCAGTCTCACCGACAGCCTCGTCGTGATCGACGAGGCGCAGAACCTCGAGCGTTCGGTGCTGCTCACCGCGCTGAGCCGGCTCGGCCGCGGGAGTCGGGTCGTGCTCACCCACGACGTCGCCCAGCGCGACAACCTGCGCGTCGGACGCCACGACGGTGTCGTGAGCGTGATCGAGACGCTCAGGGGCCATCCGCTCTTCGCGCACGTGACCCTGACGCGATCGGAGCGGTCCGCCATCGCCGCCCTGGTCACCCAGGTGCTCGACGGTTAGGACCGCTCCGAAGCGGGTCGTTCAGTGAGACGCGTTCAGCTGGACTGGGCCTGCGAACGGCTGGTGAGCGTCACGTCGACGGTCTTCGACTGGCCGTCGCGGGTGTAGGTGACGCTGAGGTCGTCGCCGCTCGACTTGGCCTGGACCGCGGAACGCACCGCGTCGGGCGCGGTGACGTCCTTGCCGTCGAGGGCGGTGATGACGTCGCCCTGCTGCAGTCCGGCCTTGGACGCGGGGCTGCCGTCGGCGACCTCGGTGATCTCGACGCCCTTGCCGTCGCTCGACGCCTGCACGCCGACGCCCAGGAAGCCGGCGTCACTCGCGGTGGTGCCACCCGAGCTGCCGCTGCCGTTCGAGTTGCCCGAGCTGCCGTTGCCGTTCGAGTTGCCGGTGCCGTTGGGGAGCTGTCCGCCCGGGAACGCGCCGCCACCGGGGAACTCGCCGCCACCGGGGAGCTGCCGGGTCCCGTTGCCGTTCGCGTTGCCGTTCGGGAAGACGGTGCTCGCGTTCTGCGAGTCGCTCGAGCTCGACGAGTCGCCGATCGCGTAGCCGATGCCACCGAAGATCAGCGCGGCCACGATCGCGGCAGCGACGAGTCCGAGCCACTTCGGGATGAAGATCCCGGCGGGACGGTCGGCCGTCGGGGTCGAGGGCGGTGACGCGGCTGCAGCCGGGGCGACGGGAGCGGCGGGCGCCGCGACCGGGGCCGTGACCGGAGCCGCCTGCGTCGGTGCCTCGGCGGCGGGGGGCGGCGCGGGTGCGACGTCGTCCTCGTCGCCGGTCTGCGCGACCGCGTCGTCGTAGGTGAATGGCTTGGTGCCCGCGGTGGGGGTCTCCTCGGGTGCCGTCGGTGACGGCTCGCCCTCGGGTTGCGGTGTCTCTTCGCTCATGGTTCCGGATCCTCCCGGGTCGACTCTCCCGACGCTCATGGTGGTGCGGCGGGGCTGAGAGGTCCCTGAGCGCGCTGCCAACCCCCGGGAGGTCGGGCTCCGGTTACGTTGGCCTGCATGGCCGTCGACCTGGGATTGCAGGGGAAACGCGCCCTCGTCACCGGGGCGGCGGTCGGCATCGGACGGGGGATCGCACGCTGGTTGGCCGCGGCCGGGCTGCGACGTCGTGCTCGCCGACAAGGACGCGAGCACGCTGGCCGAGGCCGCCGCCGAGGTCGGAGCGGAGGGCACTCGAGTGGTCGCCGTCACCGCCGACCTGCGCGACCCGGACGCGGTGCGGGCGCTGGTCGGGCGCGTGGTCGACGACCTCGGAGGTCTCGACGTCGCGGTCAACAACGTGGGTTCGCTCGCCGGCCGCATGCCCGCGGCGTTCGTCGACCTCGACGACGACGCGCTCCGCGACGTCGTCGAGCAGAACCTCTTCGTCACCATGTGGTCGTGCCACGCGGAAGCGCGCGCCATGCTCGCGGCCGACACGCCGGGCGTGATCGTGAACGTCACCTCGGGCGAGACGACGCGCCCGTCGTTGCGCATGGCGCACTACGGCGCGGCCAAGGCCGCGATCAACCACCTCACCGAGACCCTGGCGGTCGAGCTCGCACCGCACGGCATCCGCGTGCTCGCGGTCGCGCCGGGCACCACGCTCACGCCGGTCGTCGCGGCCGCGCTCTCCGAGCAGCAGGTCGCGCGCGCTGGTCGACGCGCATCCGCTCGGCCGGCTGGGTGAGCCCGACGACCTCGGGCGGCTCGTCGTCGCCCTCGCGTCGGACCTCGGGCGCAGCGTCACCGGCCAGGTCGTCTTCGGCGACAACGGCGCCCAGCTGTCGCGCAACCGCCCCGCGCTCTGAACCGCGCGTTCACACCCCCGTTCCCCAGAACTCCGTCCACACCGCGGCTTCCGGGGCCTGCTCGACTTCGAGCGAGCCGACCAACTGGCTGGCTTCGACGGGCGCGAAGTCGACCACGATGGTGCACGAGCCGTGGCCGGCGAGGCCGTGCTGACATCCATCCGAGACGATGGCGTATGGCGCGCCCCGGCCGGGATGATCAAGGTCGACGTCAGTGGCCCGATCGGTGCCGCCGCGAGATTCGTGACCGTGGCCGTCCGTTGCACGCGTGCGTGCCGATCGGGACCTTGCCGAAGGTGAGACGGGTCGACGCTGATCGCCGGCGTTCCGCCCGCGGTGAGGACTGCAACGGCCCGCTCGACGTGGAGAGCCGCGGACACGCGATCCGTCGCGGTCGGGGAGAACGTGACGACGATCGAGCAGGTGGCTCCGTGTGCGAGCGAGACACCGCTGCAGCTGTCGCTCGTGATCGAGAACGGGGCGGTTGGGGGTGAGGCGCTCGAGCGTGACCGAGAGCGGATCCGAACCCCCGAACGCGAGCCCGGTCACGGTGAAGGTGGTGTGGGTTTCGTTGCCGACATACGCCGGTCGCGGGCGTGACGTTCTCGGGGCTGATCTTCACCGCGGGTCCAGTGACCGCAGTCCCGGAGAGCACGGACCGACGCCTGCCGCGCTGCCCGGGAACGAAAGTTCGAGGCTCGCGCTCGGTTCGCCGGTGCGGGTCGGGGTGAACGCAACCGTCACCGCGCACGACGCACCTGCGGCGAGGGCGTGACCTGTGCACGAGTCGGCGGTGAGTGCGAATTCGGATCGCCCGACACCGGCGATCGATGCGGTGACGGTCGGGCTGGTCACCTGGCCCGGGTTGGTGACGGTGAAGACCTCGCCGTCGGACGTGTCGCCGATGTTGGTGTAGCCGAACCACGAAGGAGACGACGGCGACACCGCGAGCCGGGCCGCCACCGGTGGAAGGCTGAAGGCGACGAGTCGCCATCGCGGTCGTCGTGACGAAGACCTCGCCGCTGGCGATTGCCGGTGACGTGTCGATCGGCGCGCCGCTCGGCGCCGACCACAGTTCCGCGCCAGTCTGTGCGTCGAATCCGTAGACGTTGCCGTCACCGGAGCCGACGAAGACGACGCCGCCGGCGATGGCCGGCTGCGAGCTTGTCGAGCCGTGGATCGGTGCGGACCAACGCGTCGCGCCCGTGCCCACGTCGAACGCGTACAACCGCGTGTCGGCGCCGGCGTTCGCCTGCACCGCGTACACGACTCCGTACGCGGTCGACGGCTTCGTCGCCAACGACACCCGGTTGTGCCACCACCAGCGGTATCCCGAAGTGGCGTCGTACACGCCGATTCCGCTACCGCCGGTACTGAGCGCAATCCTGTCGGTCACCGCCGCTTCGCCGCCACCGCCGGGGAGTGTTGCCGTCCACCGATACGCACCGGTCTGCTCGTCGTAGGCCCGCATCTGTCCGGACGTGGAGACGAGCACGAGACCGTTCGCGACCGTCGGGGGGGTCATCGACAGGGGAGCGTGCGCGCTCCAGGACAAGGTGCCGGTACCGATGTCGTAGGCCCGGAGCTCACCGTTCGACGTGTGGACGAACACGTGCGCACCCACCGGGGTCGGCGCACCGGTCAGCGCACCCGAGTCCACGACCCAGCGGACCGCGCCGCTCGACACGTCACGCGCCTCGAGCTGGCTCCCGCCGTGCGACGTGAAGAGGACGCCGCCGCGACTGCGGGGGTCTGGGGCCCAGGGATGAGTCCGCTGTCGGTCGTGCTCCACAGTGCAGTCGCCGCGGTCGGCGTCGAAGGCCGAGGTCGTCGCCGGCGTGGAGAGGAACTGAGCGGACCCGGTCGAGTCGACGTAGACCTTCCCGCCGCTGACGACCGGTGACGACACGGCCACCGAGTTGGGCAGAGGCTGCGACCAGCGCAGGCGCAGGCTGCTCACCGTCTGCGTGGTGATGGCGGTCTCGAACGCGGCAAAGCCGGTGCGGTTCACGCCGCCGCCGGTCTGTGGCCAGTCGCATCCGCCGAGCGCGATGACGACCAGCGCGACCACGAGGGCCAGCACCCACCTTGCACTGCACGACGCACGTCTCACGGAAGCCTCCTCGGGTCCGGAACCGATCGGCTCCCTGCTCGCAGCGTCTGCTTCCGTGGTCATGCAGCCGGTCGCGACGTGGTCACATCCCGGTCGTGTCGTGCAATCGGCCCGGGCGCGCGGCCCACCGATCTCGCTAGGGTGCCCAGCGTGATCGTGGTCGTGGCAGCGTTGAAGGGCGGGGTGGGGAAGACCACCACCGCGGTGTACCTGGCGGCGGTGGCGGGCGGCGGGAAGCGGTCGGTCACCCTGGTCGACAGCGACCCGCAGGGCAGCGCCGCCGACTGGATCGAGCACGCCGCCGACGAGGTCTTCGAGTCGATCGACGTGATCGAGGCACCCACCGAGCGACTCCTGGTGCGGACCCTGGATCGGGTCGAGGCCGACGACGTGGCGGTGGTGGACACACCCCCGGGCCACGAACGGCTGCTGGCCAAGGCGCTGGAGCGGGCCGACGTCGTGGTGATCCCCACCCGCGTGGGCGGGGTCGAGACCGCCCGGGTCGAGGCGGTGCTCGATCTGGTCCCCAAGCGCCTCCCGGCCGGCCTCGTCTTCTCGTCGGCCCGCACCTTCACCCGTGACTACCAGGAGACCGTCTCCATGTGGCAGGAGGCGGGGGTCCCGGTGTGGGGGACGATCCCGGAGCGGGTCGGCATCGCCGCCGGCCCCGACGGCTGGCTGTCGCCCGAGGGCCTCGAGCTCTACGGCGAGGTCCTGCGCCGGGCCCGACGCGCAACGCGCCCGTAACCCGCCTGACGGAAGTGGGTCCCCCCGACGGGACTACCGTGGGGGCATGGACGTAGGACCTGTTGAACTGCTGATCGTCCTCGCCGTCGTGCTCCTGCTCTTCGGATCGAAGAAGCTGCCGGAGCTGGCGAAGGGGATGGGCCAGGCCGCCAAGGAGTTCCGGAGCGGACTCAACGACGAGCACGAGCCCGAGACCGAGAAGGTCGAGACGAAGGCCGTCGAAGCTCCCGTGGTCGACACCACGGCGGTCGAGACCAAGGCGGTCGACGCCGCCACCACGACGCCCCGAAGGACGTCCCCGCCACCTGATCTCTTCCGGCTACCCGATCTTCGGGTTGTGGCCGCCGTTGGGGAAGGTGATCGGCAAGATGTGGAGCGATCGCGTGTACCGCAGGTCGCCCACGACGCCGTAACCGATGTACGGCCGCGTCCAGGCGTGGAAGCCCAACTGCCAGTTGCCGGCCGGGTCCTGGAACACCGTCGGCCCACCTGGCCCGGCCATGTTGCCCCGGCTCATGAGCACCGCGTTCGTGTAGATCCGGCTGCAACCACCAGTGGGTGAGGTGCAGAACTGCACGAACGTCCGGTACTCGGAGGTCCACCACTGGTTGGACGAGTAGAAGAGCAGGAACCCGCCCCCGGGCGCCGGCATCATCGTCGGCGCTTCGATGTTCGGCCACTCGGGACTGTTGTACAGCACGTCGGTGAGCAGGTTCGACGGCCCGGCCAGCGACCGTCCGTCGGCGCTGAGAGGCGTGCTCCAGAGACTGGTGGGATGGCCCGCCGCGCCGAAGTTCTGCCACAGCATGTACACCTGCCCGTTCACGACGATCGGATTCGGATCGATCGAGCCGCCGCGCGGTGTCGCACAGGAGCGGGCCGCCCGACTCGTCGGTGAACGGCCCCTCAGGTGAGGCACCGGTCGCCCGTCCGATGCACATGAAGCCCCCGGACCCGGGGACCGTGGACTCGGCGGTGTAGTAGAAGACGTAGCGCTGCGACGGCGGGTTCGCCGGCAGCTCGACGACGCCGGGCGCCCACGTGTTGCCGTTCAGCTTCGCCCACCGTTGTTGACCGCGAGCGCCGTCGGCCCGGTGTACGTCTTCGGGCCGGTGAACGCGTCACCCACCCAGGTCCAGTGGACCGCGTCCGTCGACTTGATCACCTGGAAGTTCGTGCCGTTCGAGCTGGTCGAATAGCCGTAGTAGGTGTTCCCGAACTTGGCGATGAACGGGTCGGGGAAGTCGATGGGGCGGGTGCCTCGTCCACCTCCGATGTCCACCTGCACGGCGCCGGTCGAGACCCCGTCGGGGGACAGGGGGAGGCAAGCCGACAGCAGGCCGCCACCGCGACGAAGGCAGCGACGAGGTGGGTCCGGCGGCTCCGGATCAGCTGGGCGAAGCGCACCCCGGAACAACGACAGATCCGGCCTGTTTCCTGAAGTGCCACGGGATCATTGGTCCGGTGGCAACGAGGCGGTGCTGCGCCTAGTGACCTCATGGCGCAGGAGGGGTGGCGGTACGCGTCCGTATTCTCGGGTCATGCCCGACCTCGACCACAACCCCCACGCCGGTCGTCCCTTCACCGACGACGACGCCTTCATCGCCGCCGCGCTCGACGACCTGAGCGTCCCCGCGCTGCTGTGCTCGATGGTGCACGTCACCGGCGACCCGCAGTGGATCCGCAGCGAGCTGCGCCCGCGCTCGTCGATGCTCAACGACTACACGGGCGGCATGACGGAGGAGGAGCAGGCCGCGGCGCGGCGTGGGCGTTGCCGGCGATCCTCGCGTTCCGCGACGGCGGGTGCGTGCTCCCGCCCGCGCCCTCCGCCGAGCTGATGGCGGAGATGATGGCGTTCCTCGCGACCGCGCCGCTCGACGACGACGTCGTCCCGATGTTCCTCGAGGACCTGCACCTCGACGGCGCCGACGCACGCGCGATCACCTGGGCCGACGAGATCCCCGACGACGTGCGCGCCGACTCGCACGTCGTCGTCATCGGCTGCGGTGAGTCAGGGCTGCTCGCCGCGTTGCGGCTCGCGCAGGCGAACCTGCCGTTCACGGTGATCGAGAAGAACGGCGGGCCGGGCGGCACGTGGTGGGAGAACCGCTACCCGGGTGCACGCGTCGACATCGGCAGCCACTTCTACTGCTACTCGTTCGAACCCGCCGACCACTGGACCGAGTACTTCTCGCAGCACCCCGAGCTCCGCGCGTACTTCCGCCGGGTCCTGGAGGCCCACGACCTCGAACCGCACTGCCGGTGGAACACGACCGTCGACGCCATGACCTACGACGAGGCGAGCGGACGTTGGGCGGTCCAGGTCACCAACGCCGACGGCAGCACCGAGACCATCGACGCCCGCGCCGTGATCAGCGCGGTCGGATCGCTCAACTCGCCGCGTCTGCCCGACATCCCCGGCATGGACGACTTCGAGGGGCCGTCGTTCCACTCCGCGCGGTGGGACCACTCGGTGGAGTACGCGGGCAAGAACGTCGCGCTCGTCGGCGCGGGCGCGAGCGGGTTCCAGATCGCGCCGACGATCGCCGACGACGTCGAGCAGCTCACCGTGTACCAGCGCACCGCGCAGTGGGTGTTCCCCAACCCCAACTACCACCGCGCCGTCCCCGACGGTGAGCGGTGGGCGATCCGTCACCTGCCGTTCTTCGGGCGCTGGTTCCGCTTCCTGACCTTCTACCCGGGCGCGGGGTTGTCGGTGGAGCGCAACCGCATCGATCCGGAATGGGACGACGGTGGTCACTCGGTGAGCGCGAGCAACGCCGCGACGCGCGAGCTGTTCGCCGCGCTCATGCTCGCCCAGCTCGGCGACGACGACGAGCTCAAGGCGAAGGTCATGCCCGACTACCCGCCGACGGCCAAGCGCATGCTGCAGGACAACGGTTCGTGGCTCGCGTGCCTGCGCAAGGACAACGTGGAGCTCGTGCGCACGGGCATCGCGCGGATCGTCGCCGACGGCATCGTCACCGTCGACGGCACGTTCCGACCTGCCGACATCATCTGTTACGCCACCGGCTTCCGCCACAACGACTTCCTTTGGCCGATGCACATCGTCGGCCGCGACGGTGCCGTCCTGCGCGACGAGTGGGGGATCGAACCCGCGGCCTACCTCGGCATCACGATCAAGCAGTTCCCGAACCTGTTCTGCCTCTACGGCCCGGGCACCAACCTCGCCCACGGTGCGAGCCTCATCTACCAGTCGGAGAACCAGGTCGACTACGTGATGCAGGCGCTGCACGAGCTGCTCACGTCGGGGCACCGTGCGTTGGAGCCGCGTCCCGAGGTGCAGGACGACTACACCGCGCGTTACTCGAGCGAGATCTCGCAGATGGTGTGGGCGCACGAGTCGGTGAAGCACTCCCACTTCAAGAACCCCGAAGGGAAGATCTTCACCATCTCCCCGTGGCCCATCCCCACCTACTGGGCGTGGACGAAGACCTTCGAGCCGAAGGACTACGTCTGGGCGTGATCAGCCGCTCAGCCACGGCACCCGCAGGCGAACCGGCCGGCACTGGTTCGATCTGAGGGAGGCACGTCGCCAGCGCCAGTGCCGACGCAGCGTTGCGGCGGTGACGCGTCCGTCGGCGTGCGCCAGCTCGACGTGCTCGGACCGCCGTCCTGCGCCTCGAAGCTGACGGTGATGCGTAGCTGCCGACCCTCGTCGGATCGAACGAGAGGTCGTAGCTCGCGGCTCCCGCGTCTTCGTCCGGCCGGCTTCGCGCAGTCGATCCGTCGCCGTGCTCGGCGAGCTTCACCCGCACCCGCAGGCGGCGACCCGAGCACCTGCGCGCGCGGCCGCAGCGAGGCGAGCTCGGTGCCGTCGGGATCGGCCACGACGTAGTCGCGGCCGGTCGGTGCACGACGATCATGAAGACGGTGCCGTCGCCGTCGCGGATCTCGGTGATCGCGTCTGGCGCGGTCGGTCGCCCCAGTGGCCCAGGCTCGGGAGGCGTGACGCCGATATCGCCCCACTCGCAGTCCGTGCTCGTCGTGGTATTCGCCGGCGGGCCACGAAGTGTGATCGGATCGGCCCGGATCGTGAGGGAGCGCAGCTCGCGCTGGTAGAGGCGCGGGTAGCCGGCGTCGATCGGTCGATCGGTCACTCGGATCAGAGGGTGGTCGGGCGGTTCGTGAAGCGGCGCGCCGAGGGCGACCAGAACCAGCCACCGCCGGTCTTGGTGCCGCCGTCGACCGGGACGTTGTGACCGGTGACGTAGGCCGACATGTCCGACGCGAGGAAGAGCGCGACGCGCGCCTGGTCCTCGGGCCAGCCCAGGCGACCGACCGGCGCCCACGACTCCCACATGTCGTCGTGCTCACTCACCGGGCTGTAGTCGACCTGCGGGGTCTGCGTCAGGTCCGGGCCGATGCCGTTGACGCGGATGCCGTTGCGCCCCTGCTCGGCCGCGAGGCAGGTGGTGAAGTGCGCGACCGCGCCCTTCATCGCGCCGTACACCGGCTCGCCCGGGTAGCCGCGCATGCCTTCGACCGAGTGGAAGTTCACGATCGACCCGCCGCCGCTGTCGATCATCGGCTGCAGGAACGCGCGCGTCACCGAGAAGAAGTGCCGCAGGTTGATCTGGTACATCGCGTCCCACGACTCGGGCGTCGACTTCGCGAAGCGCACCAGCGGGTGGAAGTCACCGACGTTGTTCACGAGCACGTCGACGCGGCCGTCGTGCGCGCTCGTGACCGCGTCGGCGAACGCGGCGACCTGGTCGTCGTCGCGCACGTCGACGACGAGCGCGCGCGCGTCGCCGCCCGCAGCCTCGATCTCGGCCTGCTTGGCCGCGGCGCGTTCGGGGTCGATCTCGGCGATCTCGACGCGGGCGCCGTGCTCGGCGAACAGGCGGGAGATCGCACCGCCGATGCCGTCACCACCGCCGGTGACGACGGCGACCTTGCCGTCGAGGAGGCGCTGGTAGTCGGGGATCGCGGGGACGTCGGTGGGTTCCTGGGCCATGGCCGGCACCCTACCCAAGTTGTATACATTCTGCCGATGACCGACGTGTACTGGGATCCGTTCGACACCGACATCGACACCGACCCCTACGACACGTGGCGGCGCATGCGCGACGACGCGCCGCTCTACCGCAACGAGCAGTACGACTTCTACGCGCTGAGCCGCTTCGCCGACGTCGAGGCCGCGCACCGCGACCCGCAGGACGCTACTGCTCGGCCACGGCACCGTGCTGGAGATCATGAGGCCGCAGGCGTTCGACACCGGCCATGATGATCTTCATGGATCCGCCCGACCACACCCGCTGCGCACGCTCGTGTCGCGCGCGTTCACGCCGCGGCGCATCGACGCGCTCGAGGACCGCATCCGCGAGCTGTCGTGCCGACTTCCTCGATCGCCTCGTCGGATCGCGACTCGTTCGACTACGTGCAGGACTTCGCGGTGTACCTGCCGTCGATGGTGATCTCGTCGCTGCTCGGCGTGCCGCTGCAGCGACCAGGAGATGCTGCGCAAGCTGATCGACCAGGTCTTCCACATCGAGCCCGGCGTCGGCATGGTCAACGACGTCTCGCTCACCGCGCAGATCGAGCTCAACACCTACATCCGGTCGCAGCTCGAAGAGGTGCTGCGAACACCCGCGCGACGACATGCTCACCGACCTCGGTCGGCCGAGATCACCGAGGACGACGGCGTCGACCCGCCGGCTCACGATCGCGGAGGGCGCCGACTTCGCCAACCTGCTCATCAGCGCGGGCACCGAGACGGTGGCCCGCCTGCTCGGCTGGGCGGCGGTCGTCCTCGACGCGCACCCCGACCAGCGGGCCGAGCTCGCGGCCGATCCGTCGTTGCTGCCGAACGCGGTCGAGGAGCTGCTGCGCTACGAGGCGCCGTCACCGGTGCAGGGTCGGTGGACCACCGAGCCGACGTCGAGCTGCACGGCGAGACCGTGCCCGCCGGGTCGAAGGTCCTGCTGCTCACCGGCTCCGCCGGCCGCGACGAGCGCGCCTACCCCGACGCCGACCGCTTCGACATCCACCGCGAACTTCGACCACCACGTGTCGTTCGGCTACGGCATCCACTTCTGCCTCGGTGCGGCGCTGGCCCGCATGGAGGGCCGGATCGGCACTCGAGGAGACGCTCGCGCGGTTCCCGGAGTGGGAGGTCGACCACGACAGCGTGGTGCGGCTGCACACCAGCACCGTCCGCGGCTTCGCGCGAGGTGCCCATCCGGGTCTGAGCGATGACGAACTGGGCCGAGGAGGTCACGGCTGACCTCGCCGATCGCCTCGCAGGCCAGGCCGCGTTCCTCGAGCGAGCCGGTGACGCGTCGGTGACCAGGACCTCGCCCGCCTGGGCACGGTCGACGACGCGGTGGACGAGGTTGACGTGGGTGCCGAAGTAGTCGCCGTCGCGGTAGACCGCTTTCGCGTAGTGGATGCCGACCCGCGGCCGCGGCCGCTCGGGGAAGCGTTCGAGCAGGCCGACCGCCCACTCGGTCAGCGAGGTCGGATCGGGCGAGACGACCATCACCTCGTCGCCGATCGTCTTCACGATCGTCGCCTCGGGCGGCAGCGTCGCCTCGACCGTTTCGACGAAGTTCTCGACCACGTCGAGCGCCTCCAGGTCGCCCTCCTCCTCGGTGTAGCGGGTGAAGCCGGTGAGGTCGATGAAGCAGAGCGTCGACCGGGACCTCGCCGAGGTCGGAGCCGGCCGCATCGAGGTCGCGTCTCCATGTGGCCGACCACGTCCTGTTCGATGAAGTAGCGCAGGTAGCGGGTGTGGAGGTAGTCGGTCAGCGGCGCCGCCAGCGGCAGGATGTCGGCGGCCAGCTCGCCCATCTCCTCGGCGATCTCCAGCTCGGGCAGCGCGTCGCGGATCAGCGGTTCGTGCACGTAGAGGTGGAAGAGGCGCACCTCGGCGTCGGCGATCCGCCGCATCGACTGGACGTAGACGCGGACCAGCTGCAGGAAGGCGACGAGCGGGAAGCCGGCGGCGAGCACCCGGGCGCAGTGGCGCAGCGCCCTGACGTCCTCGGGGCTGAGCAGCCGCTCGCGGCCGAGCGGGGTGCCGAGGATGACGAGGATGCGCTCGATCAGCTCGGGCTCGAGCCCGGTCTCGGCCGCCACCTGCTCCACCGTGACCTGCTCCTCGGCGCTGGGGAAGAGGTCCTCGACGAAGCCGAAGGCGAGCCGGCCCTCGCGACCCGCCCGCTTCAGCTCCTCCAGCGAGTGGCCGCGCTCGCGCATCCGGGCGACGACCCGCGCCTGCGCGGCGGCGGCGGCGGTCCAGCGGCCGCGGCGCACCGGCACGACCTTCTCCGCCGCCCAGCGTTTCAGCGTGCTCGCCGAGACGCCCGAGCGGCGCGAGGCCTCGCTGAGGGAGATTCGCTCGTCGGCGCCATCGAGCGGTCGAGGCTAGCGAACCGGATCGGACGCCCGTCAGGCGGGGACCTCCTCCTCCGATTGCGCCTGGAGCACCGCCTCCCGTCCTCGCCGGTGCGGATCCGAATCGCCTCCTCGACCGGCAGGACGAAGATCTTGCCGTCGCCGACCTCGCCGGTGCGGGCGTGCTTGAGGATCGTCTCGACGACCAGGGCCTTGTCCTTGTCCTCGACCACGACCTCGAGCTTCAGCTTGGGCCGGACGCTGACCGTCAGGGCCGAGCCGCGGTAGGTCTCGACCATCCCCTTCTGGCGGCCCGAGCCCTTCACCTCGCCGATCGAGAGCGACGGGCAGCCCCTTGTCGAGCAGCTCGGCCCTGATCGGCTCGAACGCCTCGTGACGAATGAACGCTTCTACTCTTTTCATGCGATCGGACCTCCGGCTCGGCTCGTCGCTGACGGCAAGCCCAACTTACGAAGCGCCGCGCGAGCTGTGTTTAGACGGCTGGAGAAAATCCCGGGCGCGCTCTCTCATCGTGGAAGGATCGGCGCCCGATGCCCGCCCGCCTGCGCCCCACCGCCCCGCTCGCCGCCGACGCGATCCTCGTCGGCGACCCGGGCCGCGCGCTGCTGCTCGCCCAGGAGCTGCTGGAGCAGCCGAAGATGAGCAACCACGCGCGCGGGCTCTGGGGCTACACGGGCCGGACCGCGGCGGGCGACGAGCTGACGATCCAGGCGACCGGGATGGGCGGGCCCGAGCGCGGCGCTGGTCCTCGCCGACCTGGCGAAACTCGGCGTGAGGCGGGTGGTCCGGGTCGGCACCTGCGTCGCGGCGGATGGCCGCAGGCCGAGCCCGGCGAGCTGCTCCTGCCGACCAAGGCGCTCGCCGGCGGCGGCAGCGCCGCGTCCTTCGGCGTCGAGCTGGGCGAGGCGGTCGAGCCCGACGCCGAGCTGCTCGAGCGACTTGCGCGAGCAGCTGGGAGTGCACGCGAGGTCGCGGTCGCCAGCCTCGACACGATGCCCAGCTCGACGCGAGCGTCCCCGGCGGGCCGACGCCGCCGACATGCAGACGGTCGCCGTCCTCGCCCGGGCGCGGGCGCTGGGGATCGCGGCCGCCGCGATCCTGATCGTCTCCGAGGCCGACGGCGGGCGGCTCGACGACGCGGCACTCGATGTCGGCGCGAAACGAGCCGGCCAGGCCGCCGCGGAGGCACTCTCAACCTAAAGTCGAGGGTTAGACTGCTTTCGCGGCGCGTCGCGCGTCGGCGGAGCTCGCGGCGCAGCTTGCCGATCTCGCGAGCCGCGGTCGATTTCGTCCTCGACCTCCTCGAGGCGCTGCGAGAGCGAGCGCAGGCGGCGCTCGAGCCGCTCGACCTCGCCCGCCGAGGGCAGGTTGAGCGCCGCCATCGCCGCCTGCTGGGCCTCCTGCGCCTTCTCGCGGGCGCCGAAGGCGGCGGCCAGGCGTTCTCCAGTACCTCGCTGTCGAGCAGCGCCTGGGCGAGCTCGCCGATCGCCTGCTCGCTGCGCGCTCGCAGGCCCTCCTGGTCCTCGTCCTCGACGCTCATCCTCGACACCTTAGAGGCTCATCAGCCATTGACACGAAACAGTTCTTAACGAGCGCATCCGGGGCAGCTGAAATGCTGCCTGGGCGACAGGCATGGGACGAGTCGTTGATTAAGGCCATGTTGGGGGGCGCCGCAGCGCGTTGCGCGCCTCCTGAAGCGAGTAGCTTTTCCGTGCTCTTGCGTGGGGAGAGGGCGGACACGGGTGCGATGCCCGTGGACGCAGGGAATCGAGGCGCCGCCGAATGAGAAACAAGCTCGCACTGATCATCGCCCTGGCCGGCTTCGCGGTCGTCACCGCGCTCGGCGTCGGCATGGCCGGCGCCGACCCCTCGACCGGGCTCGGCGACAGCGCGCGCCGCCAATCGGCCCGACCACGGCCCCCCCCTCCCCTGCGCCAGCCCCCGGCCTGCGCCAACGAAGTCGACGACGACGGCGACGCCCTCGTCGACCTCGAAGACCCCGACTGCGAATCGGCCGCCGACCCGACCGAGGAACCGGAAGCGCGCCGCCGCCGCCGAACCGGGCGCCGCGCCCGCGCCGAACCGGCGCCGGCGGCCAAGCGTCCAGAGCGGCTCCGGCCTCGACGCCTCCGAAGCCGCCGAACCAGCCGGCGGCGTCAGCGCAACCAGAGCCTCGGCGCGCGGCGGACGGCAGCGCCGGCGGGGCGTCAGCGCGCCGCAGCGCGACCGCCGGCGACCAGCCCCAGGCGGAAGGCGCCGACGGCGGCGTGCAGTTCGACAGGGCGGCGCCCCGACCGGCGCCAACCCGACGACGACCTTCGCGCCCTTCGGCCCGGCGCCGATCGGCGTCCCCAACTTCGTCATCGACTCGTTCGAGATCCCTCCCTTCCTGCTGCCGATCTACCAGGCCTGCGGCACCGAGTACGGCATCCCCTGGGAGGTGCTCGCCTCGATCAACAAAATCGAGACCGCGTTCGGCACCAACCTCAACGTCTCCAGCGCGGGCGCGATGGGCTGGATGCAGTTCCTGCCCTCGAGCTGGGACGATGTACGGCCTCGACGCCAACGGCGACGGCCGCGAGGACCCCTACAACCCGGTCGACGCGATCTGCGCCGCCGCCCACTACCTCAAGGTCGCCGGCGGCGCCAGCGACCTCTACCACGCGATCTTCGCCTACAACCACGCCGACTGGTACGTCCAGGAGGTCCTGCTCTACGCCCGCGCCTACGGCAAGCTGCCGACCGACCTGGTCGGCTCGCTGACCGGGCTGACCGAGGGCGCCCACTTCCCGGTCGCCGCCGACGCCCGCTACGCCGACGACATCTCGACCCGGGCGGCGCTGAGCAAAGCGACGCCGGGGCCGCGCGACGAATACGGCAACGCCGCCGCGGTGATCTCCTCCTCGCCGACCCGGCGCGGGATCAACATCTTCGCCGCACGAGGGCTCGCCGGTGGTCGCCGTCAACGACGGCGTGATCGTCAAGAGGGGCAACTCGAAGCTGCTCGGCCACTACGTCGTCCTCCGCGACGCCTACGGCAACCGCTACACCTACGCCAAGCTCGGCAAGATCGTCCGCAAGCAGCGCACGGTGGTGATGCCGACCGGCAAGGAGAAGCAGGTCCCGGTCGACAGCGAGAACATCCGCCCCCGCCTCTACGCGCTGCCGAGCCGGGCGACGAGCGAGCGCAGCGGACGCGGGCCACGAAAAGGTCGACAGCGCGGCCGCGAAGGGCGCCGACGGAACCCTCAAGGTCGGGTCGAGGGTTATAGCCGGGACCGTGCTGGCCCGGATCGGCGCCGCCGAAGACGGCATCGACCCGCACATCAACTTCTCGATCCGCCCGGCCGGCAAGGGCGCCCCGCGGATCGACCCGAAGCCGATCCTCGACGGCTGGAAGCTGCTCGAGGCGACGGCGATCTACCGCGCCGAGGGCAAGAACCCGCTTCACGCGGCTCAGCGGCGCCGGGGTCCTGCTGCTCACCAAGGAGGCGCTGGAGCGCCGGGTGCTCGCCGACGAACACCTCGACATCTACGACTGCGGCCGCACCGACATCGCCACCGGCCAGATCGACCGCCGCGTCCTGGCGATGCTCGAGTACCTGGTCTCGAAGGGCTTCCAGCTGACGATCACCTCGCTGAAGTGCGGCCACAGCCACCTGACCACCTCCGGCAACGTCTCCGAGCACTCGACCGGCGATGCGGTCGACATCGCCGAGATCGACGGCGTGCCCGTCACCGGCCACCAGGGACCGGGCACGCTGACCGACGAGCTGATCCACGACCGTGCTGCAGCTGCAGGGGACGATGCACCCCCATCAGGTGATCTCGCTCGAGGACCTCCCCGGCGAAACGAGCTTCGCCGCTGCCCGACCACTACGACCACGTCCACGTCGGCTACCAGCCGGCGCTTAGCGGCGATTTCGACGAACAGTTCGATGCGCTGCTGAAACCCGACCAGTGGCAGCGGCTGACCAACCGCCTCGAGCGAGATCGAAAACCCCGAAGGTGCCGACCGAGCCCTCGAAGTTCTCGCTGCCGGACAAGAAGATGGCCAGCGCAAGAGGCCAGGGCGGCGGCTCGGGCGGCCAGCGGCGAAGACTGAACTGCATTTCGGATTCGTGCAGTTCGAGTTCGCCGGCTCGCTCGCCGTGCCGGACGGGCGCTACCTGGCCCGGGAGGAGCGGCGAGGCGGGCAGCGGGTGCTGGTCGTGGAAACGCTCGGCGCCCCGCCGCCGCCCGCGCGGCGCCGCCGGCGCCCCAAGCAGGCCGAGCCAGCGGCGACCCGCCCCCCTGCCGCTGACCCGGGTCACCGCGGTGCGGGCCCAGGAGCCCTTCGAGTCGAGCCGACGGAGGCGGGCGCCTGGCTGCAAGTGGGCGCTCGCCGCGGAGGCGGCGATCGACGCCGCGGTCGCCGAGGGGCTCGCCCTGCTCAACCGCGCGATCCACGCCCAGGCCGTCGCCGCGCCGACCCCCTCGGCGCCGAGCTCCGGCCCGAACGGGCGACCGCGGTGCGGATCGGCCACGGCAGCGGCAAGGAGGTCGCAGCCGGCCGCTTCGCCGCGGCGAGCGACGTCGACCTCCGCGCCGCGCGGCTCGAGCGCGCGCCAGCGGACGAAGAGCTGCGCCCCCAGGAGCGCTAGCCGCGGTCCTCGGCGGCCGCGAGCGACCTCGACGCCTGCGAGACCCTGTCCTCCGCGCCCGCGCCGACCTCGACGCCGGCCGCCGCCGCGAGGCAGCCCTACAGCTCCGAGTGGCCTGGAGGCGATGCTGATCGAGCTCGACGGCGCCCTCGCCGACCCCGCCCACGAGAGGACATGGCCGAGCTGCGAGCACGCGCAGCGAGGCCGGCGATGCCGCAAACGTGGCGCTGCGCGGCGACCTCCCGTCGACGACGAGCGCCAGTGTCGCGAGCTGACGCGAGATCGGCGAGCGCGTCCTGCGCCGCCGCCGCGTCCTCAGGGGCTGACGGGATACCCACCTCGATGCCGCGGTAGGCTGAGTCCCGGACTCAGAGCGCCAGGCGGCGGGAGACGACGTCGTCGAGCAGACGACTCGGCGATGTGGTGGGCTTCGTCGAGGGCCATGCCTTCGATCGAGGGGATTCCGATCACGGTCAGGCCGGCGGCGCGCGCGGCGGCGACGCCCGTCGGCGAGTCCTCGAGGGCGACTACCTCGGGGCCGGCTCGACCCCGAGCCGGCGACAGGCCTCCAGGTAGGGATCGGGCGCGGGCTTCGGCGCGGCGACTTCGTGGGCGCTGAGGACGACGTCGAAGCGGTCGTGGAAGCCGACGATCTCCAGCGAGCGCCGCACGAAGACGAGCGGCGAGTTGGAGACGAGGCCGATCGGCGTGCCCCGCTGCCCAGGCGCGTGCAGCAGCTCGCGCGCGCCGACCATCGCCTCCACCCCGTGCTCGAGCTCGGCGACGACCAGCTCGTTCAGCTCCTCGATCAGCTCCCGCCGCCCGCCCCGGCTCGCCCAGCCGCCGCTCGAGGATGCCGCCGGCGATCTCGGCCGAGGTGCCGACCAGCTCGCGCTTGTTCGCCGGCGTGAACTCGAGCCCGCGCCGCTCGAAGAGGTCCCGCTCGGCCCGCGTCCAGACCGACTCGGTGTCGAGCAGCAGGCCGTCGTTGTCGAAGACGACGGCGCTGGGCGGGGGCGTTCACGGCGGGATCATCGCGAATGCGCCGGCCGCGGCATCGATAGGGTGTGCGCGTGCCCTTCCACGTCGAGATCCGCGCCGGCATCAACCACGCCCGCGCCTTCAACCTGAACCCCGACGATCTGCGGCGGACCGTCCTCGAGCCCTGGCTGACCGGCCGCCCGCTCGAGCTGGGCGAACACGAGTGGGACCCGCGGGAGAGCTCGCTGCGAATCATCGAAGGGCCGCACCTCGCCCCACCCGACCTCTCCTTCGGCCAGGGCTGGTCGAACGCCGAGCGCTCGGGCGAGGAGGTGACCCGGCGCGTCCTGAGCACGACCGAGACGCCCCCACAGCTGCCCGACGCCTTCCTCGTCGAGGCCGAGGTGCCGGAGGCGACGGTGGCCGAGATGCTCAGCGGCCAGCGGCTCTGCCGGCCGCTCGCCTGGCCGAGGCCGAGAAGAAGATCGACGGCCGCGACCCGGAGGTCGCGGCCGTGATCCTCGTTCCTTCAACGCGACGACAGCTCGGCGCCTGCGGCGCCGCGAAGCCGATCGTGACGCCGCGCGGCACGACCAACACCGGGTAGGTCGCCGCCTCGACCGCGTAGTCGCTCGCGGCGCTGAGCGTCACCTTGCCCTGCGGCGACTCGGGCCGCGAGCCGACGACCAGCAGGTCGACCGGGTGGCCGCCTTGAACTCGACCACCCCCCGGCGCCGAGCGCCGCGGCGAGGCTCTCGGCAGTCCGCGCGCGCCGCCTCGTCGCCCTCGTCGAGGACGCCGATCGTCTTGACGCCCGGCCGAGGGGCCGGTCGCGGAACCCGGCCGGGGCGACGGCGACCGCCGCCGGGCCGCCGAGCAGCAGTTTGTGCGCCGAGATCCCCGGCTTGACCAGGCCGGCGGCGGTCCGGTATTCGGAGCCGAAGACGATCACGTCGATGTTCTCGCGCTCGGCCAGCTCGGCGAGGCCGACGCTGGTGCCGGGGTTGACGACGACGTGCCGGGGCATCTCCGGCGCGCCGATGGCCTCGGCCCCGGGTCGAGCAGCTCTTCGGCTTCCTTCTGCTCGAGCGCGCCGCCCTGGGCGTGGCGGACATAGGCGAGCGAGAGCTCAGCACCGGAGACTGCGAGCAGCTGCCCCAGCGCCAATGCGTCGCGGTCGTTGTCGGTGTCGTCATAGGAAACGATGATCCTCGGCGCCATTCGGTGCCTCCTTGTCGATTTGAAGTCCCAAACGAAAGTTCGAGTCGTGGTCGCGCAGCCCTTGCTCGATACAACGGCCATCCCGTCCCGCAAAGCCGTCCCCGGGGAGAGCGCCGGGGACGGCCTGGCCGGCGCGGGACCCGCTAGCCGGCGCCTCCTGGCGCCGGGGCCGGAGACGGGCCGGCGCTGCCGCCGGAACCCCGTCGGGGTAGCCCAGCGAAGGCACGTCCGACGGGTACACCTCGTGCCCGTGGACGGCGACGTCGCCCGTCTCCATGTCCTCCTCGGTCATCCGCAGCGGCACGACGATGCTGACGATCTTCAGCAGGATGAACGTGCCGATCGCGGAGAACACGATCACCCAGAGCGCGGTCAGCGCCTGCCATCCGAGCAGGTGCAGCCCGCCGCCGGAGATCGTCCCGGCGAGCACCGTTTCCGCCATCGAGCTGTTGGCGAAGATCCCGACCAGCAGACCGCCGGCCACGCCCGGCGAAGCCGTGGGTGTAGACGACCCCGAGGGTGTCGTCGACGTTGCGGAACGGTCGCACCCGGCTCAGGTAGTTGAGCGCGAAGTAGACGATCGTCGCGGCGATGACGCCGATGATGATCGCGCCCCAGCCGTTGACGAAACCGGCGCCGGGGGTGATCGCGACGAGGCCGACGATCATCCCGTTGACGCTGCCGATCAGGCTCGGCTTGCGGCCGGTCAGGTAGTCGAAGGCGACCCAGACCAGGAAGGCCACCGCGGTGCAGAGGTTGGTGTTGAGGATCGCGGCCGAGGCGATGCCGCTGGCTTCGTACCAGTCACCGCCGTTGAAGCCGTTCCATCCCATCCAGAGCAGACCCGCGCCGACGGCGACCATCGCCAGGTTGTTCGGCGCGTCGACCTCGCGGTCGCGCTGCAGCCGCGGCCCGATCACCGCCGCCGCGACGAAGCCCGAGACTCCGGCCGCGAGGTGGATCACGTAGCCGCCGGAGAAGTCGACGGCGCCGTGCTGGGCGAAGTAGCCGCCGCCCCAGATCAGGAAGGCGTTGATCGTGTAGACGAACACCGTCCAGAGCGCGACGAACGGCATCCAGGCCTTGAAGTTGATCCGGCCCGAGCACCGAGCCCAGCATCAGGATCGGCGTGATCGCCGCGAAGACGATCTGGAAGTAGGCCAGGGTCGACTCGGGAAGCCGAATTCCAATTCGCGCGTACTCGGGGATGTGCGCTTCGCGAGCAGGCTCGAGCTGCTCAATATCGAGCCCGGCTTGCCCCACATGTTGCCGAAGAAGCCGCCGTCGCGCCGAAGATGTGCATCGGGTTGCCGAACGCCATTTTGAAGGCGAACAGACACCAGAGGATGAGCACGATCGCGAAGGCGACGAAGGCCATCATCATCGAGTTCACCGACCAGCGTTTCTGCATGACGCCCCCGTAGAGCACGACCAGCCCCGGGATGCTCATCAGGCCGACCAGCGTCGCGGCGGTCATCTGCCACGCGTTGTTGCCCGTATCCAACGTCGCCAACAAGTCCATTGATCCGGTGTTTCCTTTCTTGTGATGGGTGCCAGTCCATCGGGCGTCATCCGGAGCGCTCTCCAATTGACATTCAAAAGCCCAGTGGCGGTTGCGTCACCCTGTCGCGACGGCCAGTGCGACCTCTACGTACACGCGTCTAAAGATCGGCGCGGAGGATTCGCCCAAATGGAGGAATCGGCCCCCGCGGCGGGCGATAACCTGCCGCAGATGCCGCTGGAAGGCCACTATCAAGCGCGTCAACACGCCGCTGCGCAGGCTCACCGCGCGCGAGCGCAACGTGCTCGTCGCGGGCATCTGCTCACCTGCGCGGCGATCCTGGCGCTGATCCTCGCCACCGCCGGCGACAGCCGGCCGGGGCCGGCGGCCGGCTGCGTCTCGGCGGTGGTCGCCGGCCGCGTCGGCGGCGAACCGGTCAACGGCTGCGGCGAGGAAGCGAAGGCGATCTGCGCGCGCAGCGCCAACTACGACAACCCGCGCGCGCGCACGATCAACGAGCAAGTGCGACGAGGCCGGGGATGGTCGTGACGCAGGCGGAAATCGCCGCCGCGGCCGCCGCCAAGGCCAAGGGCCTCGGTTAGGCCGCTAGGCGAGCGCCGCGAGCAACGCGTCGACGCCGTCACGGCGGCGCTCTGCGTCGCTGTCGCTACCTGCCGGTCCATTTCG
>CAVOMW010000002.1:0-17060 GCA_963697125.1 uncultured Actinomycetes bacterium | reverse complement strand
CTTCTCGGTGTGTGGCACCTTGCCTGCGGGATTGCGGAAGGCGTCGAGGCCTCCGTACACGAACATGCCCGCGAGGAGGGGGCGGGCCACGAAGCTGCTGATGTGCATGACCCCAGGTGTACCCGATGAGGTGGCGTCCATCACCCGCCGTAGTTAGTCTCGGCCCAATGGACGACGTTCTGGGATACGAAGGCAAGCACGCGGTCGTCACCGGCGCCGCGTCAGGCATGGGCGAACAGGTCGCTCGCATCTGCCACGAGCTCGGCGCCAACGTGACCGCGCTCGACCTGAAGCCGGTGTCGACGCCGGTGAAGACGTCGATCGAGCTCGACCTGCTCGACCACGCGTCGATCGACTCGGTGGTGGCGCAGATCGACGGTCCCGTCGACGCGGTGTTCAGTTGCGCGGGGCTCCCCGGTCCGCCGTTCACCGACCTCCAGACCGGCATCGTGAACTTCATCGGCGCCCGCACGCTGATGGAAGGCCTGCTGCCGAAGGTCCCCGAAGGCGGTGCGATGGCGTGCATCGCGTCGGGCGCAGGCGTCGGCTGGCAGCAGGAGCTCGCCAACTACGTGCCGCTGCTCGCGACGGAGACGTTCGAGGAAGGCGTCGCGTGGTGCGAGGCCAACCCGGAGATCGTGTTCCCGATGGGCGGCTACCGCATGTCGAAGGTCGTGATGAACCAGTGGGTCGCGGCGACGTGCTCGAAGTTCGGTGAGACGGGCGTGCGGCTCAACTGCCTCAACCCCGGTCCCACGAAGACGGCGATGATGCCGGCGTTCGAAGAGGCCGCGGGCAAGGACGTCGTCGAGAACGCGCTCGGCGTGATCCACCGCTACTCCGACCCCGCCGAGCAGGCGTGGCCGATGGTGTGCCTCAACAGCCCGCGCTTCAGCTACGTGACCGGCGAGGCGTTGTGGGTCGACGGCGGCTTCCTCGGCATGCTCTCCACCGGCACCCACCCCGGCTTCAACTTCGCCTGATCCGCGCGGCGCCTGATCTCGCTCAGACGGTCGTGTAGATGATCATCGCGACGCCGAACACGAGGCTGTAGATCGCGAACGGCGTCAACGTCCGCGTCGCGAACCACTTGGTCAGGAAGCGCACGGAGAGGTACGCGGCGATCCCGGCCGCGAGGCTGCCGACGAGCACCTGGCCGCGCACGTGGTCACCGTTGTGGCCGAGCAGATCGGGCAGCTTGTAGACGCCGGCCGCGAAGATCACCGGCGTCGCGAGCATGAACGAGAGGCGCGCCGCGTCCTCGTGATCGAGACCGCGGAGCAGTCCCGCGACCATGGTGACGCCGGAGCGGCTGATCCCGGCGAAGAGGGCGAGGATCTGGGCGCTGCCGATGAACACACCTTCCTTCAGCTCGAGCGTGTCGAGGTCGCGCCCGACGTCGTGGCCGGCATCCTCGTGATGGGCGTGCTCTTCGACGAGCTCCCGGGTGGCCGCGTTGCGTCGGAGCCGCTCACCGGCGAAGAGGATGAGCCCGTTGATGGTGAGGAAGATCGCGGCGGCGGTCGGCTTCGCGAACACGGTGCGCAGGCTGTGCTCGAAGACCAGTCCGACGATGCCGACGGGGATGGTGCCCAGCACCAGCAACCACGCCATCCGCTGTGCGGGCGTGTCGATGCGGCGATGGGCGATGGAGGTGAAGAACCCCCGGATCACCTTGACCCAGTCGTGCCGGTAGAACACCACCAGCGCGATCGCAGTGGCGACGTGCAGTCCGACGAGGAACGCCAGGTAGAAGGACTCGTCCGCCGACTGGCCCGGCGACCAGCGAGTGCCAGCCCAGCAGCTCCGGGACCAGCACCGAGTGCCCGAGACTCGAGATCGGGAACAGCTCGGTGATGCCCTGGAGGATCCCGATGACGATGGCCTGGAGATAGGACAAGGTGTCGGTTGCGACCAGGATCATCGACGGGACCGTAGAGACCCACGCTGAACTTGCACTGAAGATCGGAGTTCCCTCGACCGCGGCATTCGCCCGTGTTTCTGTCTCTCCCGACCGAGCGGGGAGGCGGCTTGGCCGTCACATCGGAGTTCCTGACCTTTCTCTTCACCGATCTCGAGGGATCGACGCGCTCTGGGAGCAGCACCCGGCGCGATGGAGCCGACGCTGGCGCAGCACGACTCGGCGTTGCGGGGTGCGGTCGAAAGCAATGGCGGGCCGCGTCGTCAAGAGCACCGGCGACGGCCTCCATGCCGTGTTCCGCTCGCCCAGGCGACGGCGTCCGCGCCGCGCTCGACGGTCAAGCGCCGCGCTGGCCGAGGCCGACTGGGGCAACGATATCGCGTTGCGCGTACGCATGGGTGTGCATACCGGCGAAGCCGCTGAGCGAGACGGTGACTGGTACGGCACCGAGGTCGAACCGTGCCACACGCGTCATGTCGGTCGCGCACGGCGGCCAGGTGCGTGTGCACCCGCATCGTCGAGGAGCTCGTGCGCGACGACTTCGACCTCGTCGATCTCGGCGAGCACCGCCTGCGCGATCTGCAGAGCACCGTCCACCTCTTCCAGGTCGAGATTCCGGGCGCGCCCGCCGTGCATCCACCGCTGCGATCGATCGACGCGCACCTCACCAACCTCCCGCACGAGCTGAGCAGCTTCATCGGTCGGGAAGAGGAGCAGCGACGATCTCCACGCGCCCGCTCGGCGAGTCGCGGCTCGTCTCGATCGTCGGCGTCGGCGGCGTCGGCAAGACGCGGCTCGCGCTCCAGGTCGTCGCGGAGCTGCTTCCCGAGCATCGAAGACGGCGTCTGGCTGTGCGAGCTCGCCGGAGTGATGATCCAGACGATCTGCACGATGCCGTTGCGGCCGCGCTCCGCTACACGCCGTCGCCGGGACGTTCCGGTCGCTGACCGGCTTGCAGCAACACCTCGAACACCAGCGACTTCTCGCTCGTCCTCGACAACTGCGAGCACCTCGTCGGTGCGCGGTCGCCGTGTTCGTGGCGCGACACGACGACCGTGCACGCCGCGCGTGTCGGTCCTGGTGACCAGCCGCGAGGCTCTCGGCGTGCGGGGCGAGCACATCTTCCCGCTGCCGTCGCTCGACGCGTCCCGAACGGCTCCGACCTCGACAGCGGTCCTCAGATCGGAGGCCGGCGGCGCTGTTCGTCTCCCAGGCCCGCGAGGGCACGCGGCGCGCTCCACCCTTGACGAGCGGAACGCGGCGGCGATCCAGTCGCTGTGCGCGCCGTCTCGACGGGATCCGCTCGCGATCGAGCTCGCGCGCGGCGCAGACCGCGCTCATGACGCCCGGCGAGATCGAACGTCGCCTCGATCGCCAATTCCGGACTGCTGACCGGCGGGCGGCGCGGCGCGCTCGAACGCCACCAGACGCTGCGCGGCCGCCATCGACTGGTCCTACGAGCTGCTCACGCCGAACGCACAGGCTTGCTCGCAGCGCCTCTCGGTGTGCGTCGGCTGGCTTCGATCTCGAGGCCACCATCGCGTTCGCGGCCGGCATCGAGACCGACGAGCCGACGGATACGACCTCCTCGGCGAGCTCGTCGCGAAGTCACTCGTCGAGCGCTACGAGGCGAACAGCGACACGCGGTACCGGCTCCTCGAGATGATCCGCCAGTACGCGGCCGAGCAGCTCGCCACGAGCCGCGGAGCCGACGTCACCCGCGACCGCCACGCCGACCACTACGACGACGCACTCGTGCGGTTGGCCGGTGAAGTGTCGAGCGAAGCCGAGTACGAAGCGCTCGACCTGCTCGACGATCGAGACGCCGAACATCGCCGCGGGCTTCGAGTGGTGGATGGCGACGGATCGTTCCACGACGTGCTCCTGTCCTTCGAGGAGATGCCGTTCTTCGACTTCTTCGCCGCACCCACGGTCACGATCGAAGAGCTGACCCCGATCGCGGTGGCCGCGATCGGATCGTGGCGGTTCCGAGTACGAGCCGGGGTTCGACGCGGCGTGCCTGTTCGCCGCCTTCCTCGCTTCATCAAGGCGACATCGACGAATACCGACACTTGACCGAACCGCGCAGGAGCAGCCGGCGAAACCATCTCGAGCAACGTCACGGCATCGATGAACGCTATGTTCGCCGGCGATCTCGAGTGCGCGGTCGCACTCCGGCGTGCGCGCCCACGAGCTCGCCCAAGCGCGGGCTGACGCTTCAGGCGTGGACCCTCTCGCATCGTTCCACCCTGGAGTGCATGGTCGAGGAATGGACCGACGGCGACAACTCTCCGGGTCGCCACCGAACACGCCGAGGAAGCGCTGCGCATTGCCCACGACGTTCCCGGCACGGTGGCCTGCCACTATCCGCTGCTGTCGATCGTGAACTGCTAGCGCGGCCGTGCACGCGTCGCTGGCGTGTGCCGCGCTCGCGCTCTGCGGCCGCCGACCAGATCGCGGCGCTCGACCGGACGCAGCGGAGGTTCTGGCTCGACCACCGATGCAACTCCACGTCCCACGTGCGGACGGCTGGCAGCAACGTGTTCGAACAGCTTCCGGAGTACCGCGCACTGCTCGCGACGCACAAGGATCGGGAGGAGCCGTTCATGTTCGTGATGCTCCTGGGGGTCGTCTGCGAGGAGCTGGCCGACAAGGAACCGGCGATCGCGGTCGAGCTCGCCACGATCGCGGAGAGCGGACGCGATCGCGCCCACGGCCACGTTCCGACAGTTCCCCGAACCTGATCCGCAGCACGCGGCCGAAAGCCCGGAGATGGCCTCCGAAGCTCTCGGGCTCGCGTCCGTGCCGCTCTACCCGCGAACCAGCGATCGACCGCGTCTTAGAGTCCGTCGACTCCTTCTCGCCGACCGAGGTCTCGGTGCCTAGCCCGGCGAGTCGAACTACTTCACCTTCACCGAGGTGGCGAGCGAGCCGGCGCCGAGCGTGGCGGTGCGCCCGGGACGACGGTGCCGCGGACGAACACCGCGACGAAGTCGCGACCGTCGGGACTCAGGTAGCGGTCCGCGCCGGTCGCGCCGTAGAGGCCGTTGCCGTGCGCGACGTTGTCGGCGCCGACGTCGTACGAGTTGAAGCCGACCCAGTCGGGATTGATGTCGAGCTGCATGCCGCGCACCGCGCCCGCGGCGATGAGCGTGTTGGCGAGATCGAGCGGACTGATCCGTCCGCCGGCCCAGACGAGCCCGCCGTTGGCGTCGACGCCCACGCCGCCGCGCGGGTGGCGACGCCCGCGACCGACGCGCCCCACGCTGCCCGGGTTCGACGCCGCCGGCGTGGGCGCGCCGCCGTCGACGAGCATGCCGAGGTTCTGGCGCAGCGCGACGACCTGCTTGGCCGGGTCGTTGTCACGTCCCCACGCGCCCACCGTGTAGCTGCCGTCGTCGTACGCGATGAGCGATGCCTCACCCCCGACCGGGCTGCGGTACGACGTTGCCGAACGCGATCACGCCGCCGTCGAAGTCACCCCACTTGAACCCGCCGTTGAACGACGACACCAGGAACGGCTGCTGCGCGGGCGACACCTGACCGCCCCACGGTGAGCCGAGCGGGTCGCCGGTGCCGGGCACGACCGCGAGCCTGGTGAGCTGCGGGTCCATCCACGCCACGAACGCGCCGTTGGCCGACCCGGTGTAGAGCAGGGGGCGCCCGAGCGCCTGGCGGCCGGTCGGGGCTCCACGACACCGAACCGCCCGGACCTGCGGCCGGCGCCGGCGGTGCCGGATCGGCCGCCGGAGCGGGTGCGGCGGTGCCCAAGGCGAGCGCGACGGCCGCAGTGACGGTGACGGCGAGCGGAACAGGCGATGCACGCCGGGCAGTCTGCCCGCTGGCGGGGCCCGTGCCCATGCACCCATTGCGACGTGGAAGTCCGTAACCTGAGCCCTCGATGGCGCAGCACAAGAACTCCGGCAAGGGTGGCAGCCCGAAGAAGCAGATCAAGCGGCTGCGGCGCAATGCCGTCGACCACCCTGCGCCAGGCGCGGCTGACCGCGCAGCTCGAGTTGGTGGCCGCCGAGGCGGCTGCCGCGCAGATCCGCGAAGCGGCGCACATCTCGGCTGCGGAGGAGACCGCCGCGATCCGCGCCGACGCACGCGCCGAGGCAGCACAGATCCTGGAGCAGGGCCGCGCCGATGCCGCGACCGCCGCCGCCGCGGTCGGTGCCGAGCACCGCAACGCGGCCGAGGCCGAAGCACGAGCAGTGCTCGCCGAAGCCGAGCTGAAGGCGACGCGGGTCACGCGCGACGCCGAGATCGAGGCGCGCTCGCGTCGCGACGAGATCATCGCCGAGCGCGATGCTCGAAGCCACGACGATCCGGAGCGCGGCCAACGACGAGGTCACCGGGTTCCTCCGTCGGCTCGACGAAGAACGCTCGCTCCTGCTCGAGGCCGCGCATGAGGAGGCGGCGCGCGTCGTCGCCGACGCACGCGCCGCATCTGCCACCGACGCGGCGCGACTGCGCGACAGCGTGGAGCAGGAGATGGAGCGCAAGGCCGCCGAGGTGCTCGAGCAGGCCACCGCCGAAGCGCGTCAGATCGTGGAACGCGCCGAGGCCGAGGCCAAGGCGATGCGCGACGAGGCCGAGGCCCTCACGTCCGCGGCGAAGATTGCGGCCGAGACCGCGAAGCCGAAGCCCGAACCCCCGCAACCCCTGGCTTTCCCCGCCTCCGATCGCCACCGCCTCGCCGTCGCCGCCCCGCCCCGCGCCCGACCGCCCGTCGATGATCCCCGCTCCCCCGTCGCGCACGACCACCTCCGGTCGGCGGCACGGTCGTGTCGGCGACGGTCCAAGAGGTGCGGTGGCGAGCCGAGTCCACCACGGCGGCCAGTGGCACGGCGGGTGGCGGCACGAACGGCACCCACACCAACGGCACCACACCAACGGCACCCACACCAACGGCACCCAGACCAACGGCACCGCCGAAGGCTCGGCACCCGAGGCGTCCGCCGAAGCCGAAGACGCCACCGTCGGCGGCGAGCCCGATGCGGCTCCACGGCCGACCGGCGAGTTCCACATCGAGGTCGAGGTCCGCCAAGAAGAAGCGCTGGTTCCGCCGCAACAAGTAGCGGACGTCAGTCCTCGAACCGGCCCGGGCGTTGCTCGAGGTTGGCCATCACTGCTTCGAGCTGGTTCTTCGACCCGATCATCCCCTCGGTCTGATCGTGTTCCTCGCGCACGCCGTCGTCGAACGACAGCGTCCACGACGCGTCGACGAGCCGCTTCATCACCTTGATCGCGTCGGGGTTGCGGGAGGCGATCTCGCGGGCGAGCTCGAGCGCGTCGGCACGCGGGTCGTCGCTGAGGCGGGTCACGAGACCGAGGGCCTGCGCCTCGGCACCGGTGACGACCCGGCCCGTGAACATGAGGTCCTTCGCCACGTCGGGTCCGACCAGGCGCGGCAGCAGCTGCGTGCCGCACATGTCGGGGACGATCCCCCACTTGATCTCGAACACGCCGAGTTGCGCATCGGGGGCGACGACGCGCAGGTCGGCGCCGAGCGCGAGTTGGAACCCGCCGCCGACCGCGACCCCGTGCACCGCGGCGATCACCGGCGGTGCCATGTCGACCCACACCCGCACCGCCTGCACCGCTTCGACCCGGATCCCGTTGGTCGTGGTGGTCGAGGCGGTCGATCCCTCGTCCGCGCCCGGGTCACGCTCGGCCATCGCCGCGAACAGCGAGGTGTCGAGCCCCGCGCAGAACGCCTTGCCGTCGCCCGACAGCACGACCACGCGCACCGAACGATCGGCCGCGATCTGCTCACCGGCCTCGATGATCGCCTGGAACATGCGCCGGTCGAGCGCGTTGCGCTTGTCGGCGCGGACGAGCCGGACGTCGGCGACGCCGCGCCGACGGTCACGACCGGTGACGGTGGATTCTGCACACGCCTTCGCCGCCGGTGCTCGCAGCGGCACGGTCAGATGAGCTCGTAGATCACGAACGACGGCGTGGGGTCCATCTCCATGGCGTCGCTCATGTGCATGCTGCCGTCGGCGAACCGTTCGGCGAGGGCAGGCATGACCTGCGCTGAGGTCGTCGATGTCGAGCTCGTACACCGCGCAGTACTCGTGCGCACCGTCGGGCGGCGGCGCGACGTCGCTGGCCTTGAAGCGACGCGCCGCGGTGATCCCGGGGATGTCGAGCACCTCGGGGAGATGCGTGTTGGTGTACCAGTCGTTGTACTCGGCGTCGCGCTCGGGGCTCGACGGCCGCGACTGCACGAACATGATCGCCTTGGGCATGCCTCCACCTCTCTCCGGCTGCGTCTCTTCGCACCGAGAATGGCGACACCCTAGAGTCGAGCGCCATCGTCCGTCGCCTGCTCCTCACGATCTGACTCGTCGTGGTCACGACCGCGCTCCCGATCCTCACGTGCACGGGCGCGGCGACCGCCGATCCCTGCGCGGGTGCGCCGGCAACCGTGGCCGCGCAGCAGGCCGCGTTCACGACCCTGGCCGGGTTCGGCGGCGGATGGTCGACCGCCGACGGCTACGTGCCGGTGCCCCTGCCCGACGGGCGCACCGCATGGCTCATGTCCGACACGCTGCTCGCAGCACCGGCCGTCGATCCCGCGGCGGGCGCCACCTTCGTGCACAACAGCATCGTGGTGCAGCGAGGCCGGTGCTTCACGCCGGTCATGGGCGGCACCGCCGAGGCGCGCGACGACCTCGTGCCGTCGGTCGAGGGGAACGCGTGCTGGCAGAGCGCGGGCGTCGCCCTCGACGACGAGCTCGTGGTGTTCTGCACCGAGGTGGTGAACGCCGACGGTCCGCCGGGCTTCGGGTTCCGGGTCGTGGGCACTGCGCTCGCAACCTTCGACCTTCCGTCCCTCACCTTCACCGGACGCGTGGCGTTGCCGTTCACCGAACCCGCGGGCATCCGCTGGGGCACCGGCGCGGTGCGCGACGGCGACTGGGTCTACGTGTACGGCGCGGGCACTGCGGCGCAGTACGTCGCCCGGGCGCGCTTCGACCGCATCACCACCGGACCGTGGCAGTTCTGGACCGGACGCGGTGGGGCGACCGCGACGCCCTCGTACCGATGACGTTCGGCGGCGCGACACCGACGATGCCCGCGTTCGTCACGCCCACGCCGACGGGGTACGTCGCAGTTGCGTTCGCGTCCCCGCTCCCCGACCCGACCATCGCGGGTTGGACCGCGGCCGCGCCGCAGGGTCCGTGGCAACCCACCGGCACCGTCGCCACCGCGGTCACGAGCGGCGGTCAGTACGCGTACGACGCGCGGGCGGTCGACCTCGGACGCGCGGGATGGGCCGTCGTCTACAACGTGAACGATCCGGTGGCGGTGGCGACCGATCCGTCCGTGTACGGCGGGCGCTTCGTGCCCGCGCCTCCAACTCAGGGCGTCCGGGTTCAGGGCGCGAGGAAGCGGTGCAGCGTCGCGTGCAGGCCTTCGCTCACGGTGACGTAGCCCCGACCGTCGCGCGTGAAGCCGAGCGCCTCGCCCTGTGCCTCACCGAAGGGCCATGAGCCGTTGAACGGCGGAGCCGCGCCCGTGCACGAGCTCTGCGAGAAGGCCTGCGCCACCGACGAGCCGCTCGCACGCGGGTAGAGGAACACGCCCAGGTACGTGCGGAGCGCGATCACATCGCCCGCCGGCGTGATGTCGGCGCCGGTGACGCCCTGGAACGTGCCGAGCGACACCGTCGCCACCTTGCTCATCGTGCTGGTGCCCGCGACCGGAGCCGGCGCGCGGTACACGCCGGCGACGCCGCCGACGAGGTCCTTGGTGACCACGTACACGTCGCGGGTGGTGGGATCGACGAACAGACCTTCCGCGTCGTGCGCACCGTCGGGGTACTTCAGGTCGATGGTGACGACGTCGGTGAGCGTCTGCGGGGTCGACAACGGCGACGCCGGGTTCACCAGCGGTTCGGGCACCCGGTACACCTGCACCGACGTGCGCGATGCCGAGTTGTCACCGATGTCGCCGACGTAGAGGTACGAGACACCGGCGGTGGGACCGGGCCCGGCGGCGATGTCCTCCCAGTCGATCGCCGTCGCACCCGACAGCGCGTACTCGCCGAGCGTCTGGCCGGCGGTGTTGATCGCGAAGACGCGCGCGGTGTCACCGGAGTCGTTGTGCACCCACCACACGTCGTTGACGCGACGGCTGGCGGCGATCCCGGAGGCTTCCTTGATCGCGTCGGACGCGAGGATGCCGGGGACCGACCCGACCATGGTGTGCGCACACGCGGCGGCGAGCACGGGCGGCTTCGGTGGCGGCGGAGGCGGGAGGCAGGCGGAAGCCAGCACGGCAACCGCGAGGGCGGCGACTCCGGTGGCGACGCGCCGGCGGGAACGCGCTGCGCATGAGGGAGGAGCCTACCGAGGTGCCAGACTGTCGCCCGCACGACGGAGTTCGCAGACACACCGGGGGGAGCCATGACCACCGAGGAACCGATGCTCTCGACGCCGTGGCGCAGCGACCCGTCCGCGATGGCCGACCGCATCGCCGCCTGGTGGAACGCCAACCGGGAGTCCGGCGCGACCGTCACCGACGTGACCGCGCCCGAGGGCAGCGGCATGTCGAGCGAGACGCTGCTGTTCACCATCCAGCCCGCCGACGGCCAACACACGGGGGTACGGCCGGAGCGCTTCGTCGCCCGTCTCGCGCCGCTGGCGTCGCAGCAGTTCCCGGTGTTCCCCGAGTACGACCTCGAGCTGCAGATGCGCGTGATGCAGACCGTGGCCGCCCACACCGAGGTCCCCGTCCCCGAGGTGCTCACCCACGAGACCGACGACAGCTGGCTCGGCTCGCCCTTCCTGCTCATGCGCCGGGTCGACGGCGTCGTCCCGTCGGACATCCCTCCGTACACGATGGCGGGATGGCTGTTCGAGGCGTCGGAGGCCGAGCAACGCACGCTCGAACGCGAGTCGGTGCGCGTGCTCGCGCGGTTGCACGCGCTGACGCCCGAGACCCACGACCTCGCGTTCCTCGACCGGCCGCAGTTCGCCACCGGCGCGCTCGACCAGCACCTGAACTACCAGCGTTGGTACTACGACTGGGCGCGCGACGGCGAGACCGTGCCGCTCATCGAGCGGACGTTCGCCGCACTCGACAAGACCCGTCCGACCGAGGGGCCGACCGTCCTCAACTGGGGCGACAGCCGCATCGGCAACATGATGTTCCACGACTTCGACCCGGCGGCGGTGCTCGACTGGGAGATGGCCGCGCTCGGGCCGGCCGAGGTCGACGTGGCGTGGATGATCTTCATGAACCGCTTCTTCGAGGACCTCACCGAAGCGCTACGAGATGCCCTGCCTCGAAGACTTCCTGCAGCGCGACCAGGTCGCGGCGATCTACCTCGAGGAGTCGGGCCGCGAGCTGCACGACCTCGAGTGGTACGAGATGTTCGCGGCGCAGCGTTTCGCCATCGTGTCGATCCGCACCACGTTGCGATCGGTGGCGTACGGCGACGCCGAGCAGCCCGACGACCTCGACGACGTCATCATGTTCCGCGACCTGCTCGAGGAGATGGTCGAGAACGCCGAGTCCCGGTGCACGCGACCGTGACCTGGGAGCCGCCGGCGCGTCCGGACTGGGTGCGGGCGGTGAACGCAGGCGGCATCCTGCCGATCACCGAGGTCGCGGAGCTGCCCTTCGCGCGCGACGCGCTGCTCGCGGAGGCCCGGGCGACGTTGGGCATCGCCGACGGCGGGATGGCCGACTTCGGCGGTGACGACTTCCTCGAACCGCTCGACGTGCTGTTGCCGGCGCTCGAGCACGAAGCCGAGCTCACCGTCATCGGTCGCTGGATGACGCGGCGGTTCCTCCTGCGCTTCCTCGAGGTGCGCCTGCAGCTCACCGAGTACGTGCGGCGCGATCCCGGCGTCGTCGACGAGGAGATCCGCGCGCCGTGGTTCGTCACCGGCGCGCCCCGCACCGGCACGACGATCCTCCACGCGATGCTGGCGCAGGACCCGGAGTCACGCGTGCCCGAGGGGTGGGAGCTGCTGCGTCCGGTGCCGCCGCCGTCGCCCGATCCCGACGAGTTCGCCGCCGACGCCCGCATCCCGCTGGCCGACCGCGAGCTGCGCCTGCCCGGGCAGGTCGCGGGCGAGCTCGACGCCATCCACGTGTACCGCGGCCGCATGCACAAGGAGTGCCTGTCGGCGATGTCGTTCGCGTTCCGGTCGGAGGAGTTCACCGCGCGCTACCACGTGCCGTCGTACGTCGAGTGGTACGAGCGGTGTGACCTGCGGCCTGCCTACGACATGCACCGGCTCGTGTTGCAGGTGCTCCAACGCCGATCGCGCAACGTGCACTGGGTGCTGAAGTCACCGGTGCACGTCAGCGCGCTCCCGACCCTGCTCGCGGTGTACCCCGACGCGCGCCTGGCGATCACGCACCGCGACCCGCTCACCGTGCTCGCGTCGCTCACCAGCCTGGTGGCGACGCTGCGCTGGGCGCACAGCGACCGGGTCGACTTCGCCGACATCGGCCGCTACCACGAGGACATGTGGACCACCGCCCTCGACGACCTCACGACCGCGTCGACCGACGGGACGATCGATCCTGCCCACGTGCACCACGTCCACTACGCCGACTTCGTGCAGGACCAGGTCGGTGTGATCGACGAGCTGTACCGCGCGCTCGGGACGTCGCTCACGCCCGCGACCGCCGACGCCATGCGCGCGTACCTCGCCGGTCGGCCGAAGGATCAGCACGGCAAGCACGAGTACTCGTTCGCCGATCTCGGTCTCGATCCCGTGGTCGAGCGCGAGCGCTTCGCCCGCTACCAGCGGCACTTCTCCGTGCCCGAGGAGACACCGGCATGACGGAGTCGGCATGAGCACCGACCTCGAACGCTGGCAGGAGTTCGTGGCCCGGCTCGACGAGCTCGGCCGCACGATCACGGCGCCGCCGTTCCCGGCCACCCCGGCCGACGATCTCGAGGGGCTCCGCCACCTCGCCCTCCAGGCGGTGTGCTGGATGGAGTGGTCGCTCGCGCACCAGGACCCGCGCGCGCCGATGTTCCAGCGGCAGAACGACCTCGTCGCTGCAGTGGGGCGGACCGAACGCCGACAACATCTACCGCCATGCGCGGGTGCACCCCTCGCACACGTACCGCATCGTCGGGCGGATGCACTCGTGCGAGAACTTCATCCTCGCCATCCGTCGCAACTTCATGCACATGGAGATCAACGGCGACGATCGCGGAGCTGAGCGCGCACGAGCTCGGCCTGCAGCCGGGCGACGACTTCGAGATCCTGCTCGGCGGCGAGGGTGACGAGCCGAACCGCGTGCCGTTGCCCGATGGCGCGCTGTCGGTGTCGATCCGCGAGTACTACTTCGACTGGCAGCCACGCGAGCCGGCGACGTTCACCATCGAGTGCCTCGACGCCGACGGCCCCGCCGACACGTTCACGTCGGCGAGCCTCGCGTTCGGGCTCGAGGAAGCGGCGACGCACCTCCATCGCTCGCTCACGTACTGGAACCAGTACATGCTCGACGCGCCGCGCGCAGCAGACCGACAACGTGTTCGGTGGCGGCTACGACGTGAAGCGCGGGCTGGCCGCGGCCAAGTACGCGTTCTGCTTCTTCGACCTCGCGCCCGACGAGGCGCTCGTCGTCGAGAGCGACATCCCGCAGAGCCGGTACTGGAGCTTCCACCTGTACTCGCTCGCGTGGTGGGAGGCACTCGAGTTCGCGACGCGCGTCACCACGCGCAACCACACGCAGACCCGCATCAGTGACGACGGCCGGGTGCGGGTCGTCGTCGCGCACGAGGACCCCGGCGTCGCCAACTGGCTCGACACCGAGGGCCGGCGTGAGGCGCTGCTCACGCTCCGGTGGTTCTGGCCCCTCGGCGACCCGCCGTCGCCCGTCGCCCGCGTGGTGAAGCTGGCCGACGTGCGTGCTGCACTCCCCGACGACGAGCCCGTCGTCACCCCCGAGCAACGCCGCGCCGAGATCAAGGCCCGCCGCGACCACCTCGCCTGGCGCTTCCGCACCTGAGTTCCTCCGGCGCCGTTCGGCGCCCCTACTGCGTGAATCGAACGGCGAAAAGCGTGAAGCGAACTAGCGGAGGATCTCGACCAGGAGGACCCAGGCGTTGACCAGCGCGGCGACGTACGCGGTGACGATCGCGGCCGGCCACCAGTAGAGGCCGCCGCCGACTTCGAGGAGCAGCAGCAGCCCGGCGAGCGCGATGAGCAGCGCGCTGCCGAGCCCGAGGAGACGACGGGAGACCACCGACGCCTCGGTCGGACCGCGGTCGCCGGCCGCCACGACCTGCTTCCTCGTGCCGGCTTGCAGGCGCAGCACCGACAACGAGACGAGCACGCCGACGACCAGGAGCTCGACGCCCACCACCTCACGCGTCTGATTCGGGATCAGCACCGCGGTCGCCGCGATGAGCACGCTGGCGAGCAGCACGATCGCCTCGAGCGCCCGGTTCACCAGCAACGGCGTGCCGACGAACTCCTTGAGGTTGATCGACATGCCGACGAACACGAGACCGAGCAGCGCGGCCGACGCCCCGAGTTGGGCGAGGGCGAAGTCGGACCACTGCGACGCGTCGTACTCATCGCCGGTCATCGCCGCGATCCTCGCGACGCGCGCCTGAAGGGTGCATGTCGGGAAGGTGGCGATGTCGGCGGGAGACCGTCCCTGGTCTCCCGCCGACTGCGCCTCGACGCGGGAGCACCAGGAACGGGAGCGTCATCGACGAACCCGTGTACTGCTGGGCGTCCGTACCCCCGGACGCCACGTGGCGCTCACCGCGTACAGCCCGCGCCCGGCCGTGACCTTCAGCGTCGTCGAAGCGACGCCTCGGGAGTCGGTGGTCGCGGACACCGTCTGGCCACCGAGGGTGAAGGTGACCGTGCGCCCCACCAGCGGGTACGCGTTCCGATCGACCAGGATCGCCCGCATGTCGCTGTTCGATCCCGTGCGGCCGATGAAGTCGCCGAAGTACACGAGCAGCGACGGCTGGCGCTGCTGCGAGGCGACCGTGATGCGACGGCCGGCGACGCTGCAGCCGCCGTCCTTGTCGCACACCGTGAGCGTGGCGTCGTACGTGCCCGGGTTCACGTAGACGTGGGTCGCGCTCCCGGCGGCCGCGCTGGCCGTCGGCGAGCCGTCGCCGAAGTTCCACGTGTAGCCGAGCGACGCCTGGTCGACGCTGCTCGGATCGGTCGCGGTCCCGACGAACGTGACCACGCTGCCGGGCGCTCCGGTGACGTTCCCGCCCACGTCGACCACAGGCACCGCGTTGTCGACCGTCACCGAGAACGGAGCGCTGTCGGTGCGCGCGCCCTCGGTCACCGTGAGCGTGCCGCTGTACGTGCCGTTGTCGGCGAACGTGTGCGTCGGTTGCACGCCGTCGGCGCTCCCGCCGTCGGAGAAGGTCCAGTGGTAGGCGGCGTTGCCGCAGCCGAACGTGGACGCGGACCCGTCGAACGTGATCGGCGAACCCTCGACGCCGGCGTACGGACCACCGGCGACGGCGGTGATCGGGCGTGTCGTCAGCCTGCACCGCGCCGAGGTCGACCGTGATGCCCGTGCTGCTCAGCGCAAGCGTGGTGTCGTACCGCGGCGAACGGGAACGACGGGGAGGCCAGCGGCACCCGCAGGAGCGGGTTCGGGTCGGTCGGGTCGGGGTTGTCGATCAGGGTGCCCGTGTCGACCTGCAGGTTCGCCTGCACGTGCACGCCGGGCGTCGACGAGAGCGCGCCCAAGCCGTACGACAGGTGGTCACCGACCCCGGCGGCGCACGACGCGGAGAGCGGGTCGGTCGTCGACGTCTCGGTGAGCCCGAGGTCGGCCGTCCCCACGGTGGCACCACCGATCGACGCGGTGCGCAGCGTCGCCAGCGCCTCGGGCGTGACCGTGATGTCGGCCACGAGCTTCACATCGACGTACTTGCCTGACCGAGGGGTCGACGATCGCCTGCGGGCTGCTCTCGAGGTGGCACACGTAGGGCGCGCCGCTGAACTGGATGTCGCACATGCCCGCGGTGCTGAAGCCGGTGTTGCCGACGTCCAACACGAACGGGAACAACGGCGTCGTGAGCGCGAGGTCGCGGACGTTCCAGTTGGCGGTCACCGCCCCGGGATCGGACGCGTCACCGTGTTCACGGGATCGACGGCCCGACCCTGACGCACGGCGTCGGTGTCGAACTGCGTCGTCACCGTCGCCAACTGCCCCCAGTCGATGGACGCGTCGAGCCCGGAGGCGCCGACGTCACCCCCGCGAGCGACGTCTGCGCCAATTGGACGTCATGCAGCGCGCCCGAACCGGTGACGAACGTCATCGTCGAACGTGCATCTGCAGTCGCCGACGCAGGAGCTGCACCGACGACACTGGCAATGAGCGTCGCGAATGCAACGCAAGCGGCAGCGAACCCGCCCGGACCCTCTGACCATGACGCATTGTGTTGGCTCTTTCGTGCAAGGCCCGCCGCCTCACACCACAAGTCGTACCAACCGGACCGCCAGCGTTTGGTTAAGAGACGGCCAACACGAGGACAAGGGGCCCGCGTGTGACGAACGACACCGGGCCCCTCACCTCCGCTTCCTGCCCTACTTCTTCTGCAGTTTGAAGACCGTCGCGTCGCTCGAACCGAGGTAGAACGGGGCGTCCGGGGCGGCCGGGGTGAAGCTCGCCGACACGGTGTAGATCCCGTTCTTCTGGTTCAGCTGCAGCGTGGTCGACGCCACCCCGCTGCTGTTCGTGACTGCGCTCGCCGACTGCGAGCCGAGCTGGAACTCCACCGTGCGGTTCGCCAAGGGCTTGCCCGTCGCGTCGACGAGCTTCGCGCTCGAGCGCGACGGTCTTGTTGGGGCCACCGTTCGTCGCGCCGGTGTACGAGACCGTCGTGCCCTTCTTGGCGACGGCGAAGCCGTTCGACGAACCCGACGGGTTTAGAGCGTGTCGCCGGCGAACGACGACGTGCCGGTGTACGACCCGGCCACGAGCGTCGGCGTGTAGGTCTTGGTCGCGATGCCGCTCGAGTTGGTGAGGGCCGTGAGCGGCCCGTCGGTCCCGACCGTGAAGTTGACCGTGCCGCGTTCACGTTCTGGCCGTACTCGTCGACCAACGACACGCCGAGCGAGGCGGGCGTGTCGAAGGTGCCTGCGGTGTCACCGAGGTAGCT
>CAVOMW010000001.1:0-280410 GCA_963697125.1 uncultured Actinomycetes bacterium | reverse complement strand
GTGCGCAGCGTCTCGAGCTGCTTCGCTGCCGTTGGTACGCAAGGCAGCAGCAGTGAAGGTGATCGTCTCCCAGTTGATCCGCTGGAGAGTCGGCCCCGACGTTCGTTGTCACGATCGATCGCGATGCCTCCCGGTGTGGTGCTCGTAGCTGTCGAACTCGATCGCGATGCGATGCTCCGGGTAGGCGGCGTCGACACGAGCGACGAACCGGCCGTTGTGCCAGATCTCGTATTGGAACACTGGCTTCGGCAGCCCATTGCGTCGAAGCAGCTGCTTCAACTTGGTCTCCATGACGCTCTCCGGCACGCCGGCCAGTGGATCGAGGCCCGCGACCAGCTCGCGGAACACTCCGACCCCGTTGCGGCCCTGCTTGCCCTTTCGGTTCACGAACTGCTCGAGTCGTGCGATGGTCGTCAGTTTCCGGTGCAACGCGCGATCGACGGCCATCTCCAGGGCCGGCGCCCGGACCGCGGCGAGGCCGAGCAGCGTCTGTTCGATCGAGGCCGTCGGGATTCCGTCGACCGTCCGCATGTCGTCAGCCGTCAGGAGCAAGGTCTCGTGAACGATCAGCCCTTCAGCCTTGGCTCGACGCCACCGATGGCACGTGATCTCGACGGCGTCCGTGCGGCCACCTGGTAGTGCCCAGAGCAGCGCCGCCGATCGATGCGAAGCGACTGCGAGGCCGTGTGCAACCCAGCAGGACGCGAGCACGGTTGCCGTGCCATGACGGCGGGGCACCAGCGATCCGATACACGCGCTCGATAGAGGACCGCCCATCGTCCGGAGCGGATCCGGCGGTCGCGCTCGACGCGGGTGAAACCGATCAACTCGACTTGGTCGAGGGTGAACACGCCGTGTTGACGCGCGGCGAGCTTCGCGATGCGTTGGTCGTTCGACTCCATGTACCGAGGGACGCACGACCCTCGGATTCGTCTCGCTTCAGGTTTTCGGCGCCCCTGACCGCGTCACTATGACGACGTAGGGGCGCCAAAACGGGACTACCTCGGGTCGAGGTCGAGGCTGCAGGAGTTCATGCAGTAGCGCTGGCCGGTCGGGCCGGGGCCGTCGGGGAAGACGTGGCCGAGGTGGCCGCCGCAGCGCCGGCACACGACCTCGGTCGCGCACCATGCCGTGCGACTACGTCGCGCTTGATCTCGACCGCGTCGGCCACCATCGGCTCGGTGAAGCTCGGCCAGCCGGTGCCCGACTCGAACTTGGTCGACGCGTCGAACAGCTCGGCGCCGCACCCGGCGCAGCGGTACACGCCGTCGTCGTGACAGTCCCAGTACTTGCCGGTGAAGGCCCGCTCGGTGCCGGCCTGGCGCAGCACCTGGTACTGCTCCGGGCTCAGCTCGCTCGCGCCACTCCTCGTCGGTCTTCTCGACTACGCTGGTCGGTCTGGTCGCTCATCGTCTGATCTCCTCCGGGCAGGTACACCCAGCATTCGATCTCCACCACGGCGCCCGCGGGCAACGCCGCGACGCCGATGGTGGTGCGCGCCGGCCGGTGGGCCCCGATCGCGCCCTCGTACAACGCGTTCACGGTCGGCGAAGTTCCCGAGGTCGGTGAGGAAGATCGTGGCCTTGGCGACGTCGCCCCAGCCGGCCCCGAGTCGCCGAGGACCGCCCCGATGTTGGCGAGCACCTGCGCGGTCTCGGCCTCGATGCCCCCGGCGACCACTTCCCGTCGGCGTCGAACCCGACCTGGCCGGCCAGCACCACGAAGTCGCCCGCCCGGACCGCGGGCGAGTAGGGCCGGCGACCGGCGGCGCGCTCGGCGTGGGGACCGGCTCGACCGTCACTCAGCGGTCGCTCGGTCGGGATCGACGACCGGGTCGTGCCAGTCGTCGGGGTCGGCGATCAGGTCGGTCCTGCTCCGCCGGGCCCCACGTGTGCACCGGGTACGGGATCGCCGGCGCGTGGTCGGTGAGCACGTTGTCGACCACCCGCCACGACGCCTCGACGCCGTCCTCGCGCGCGAACAGCAGGGTCTCGCCGTCGATCGCGTCGCCGAGCAGCCGCTCGTACGCGCGTCGCCTCGCCGGGGTGGTCGTTGCACAGGTAGCAGCTCGACGTCTGTCGCCCATGAACCCGTCGCCCGGCGCTTCGCCCGCACGCCGACCGCGATCGACGACGCGCGGGTTGAGCTGGAAGCGGAAGTAGTTGGTGTCGTGCGGCAGTCTGCTCGTACTCGGCGAACACGGCCGTGCGGCGGGCGGTGCAGCTCGACCCGCACCTCGGTGCACGTGACCGGGCAGGTTCTTGCCGGCGCGGATGTAGAACGGCACGCCGGCCCAGCGCCACGAGTCGATGTAGCAGGCGCACGGCGGCGAACGTCTCGACGTCGGAGTCGGGCGCGACGCCGTCCTCGTCGCGGTAGCCCTCGAACTGGCCGCGCACGAGGTCGTCGGGCTTGAGCGTCTCCATCGCGCGCGAACACGCTTCTCCTTGCCGTCGCGCAGCTCCTCGACGCCGGGCCCGACCGGCGGCTCCATCGCCAGCAGCGCCGACGCGTCTGGAACAGGTGGTTCTGCGACGACGTCGCGCAGCGCGCCGACCTCCTCGTAGAACTTGCCCCGGCCCTGCACGCCGAAGTCCTCGGCCATCGTGATCTGCACCTGGCGCACGTAGTTGCGGTTCCAGATCGGCTCGAGGAACGAGTTGGCGAACCGGAAGTAGAGGATGTTCTGGATCGCCTCCTTGCCGAGGTAGTGGTCGATCCGGAAGATGTCTCTGCTCGGGGAACACCGAGTGGAGCACCTGGTTGAGCTCCTGCGCCGACGCGAGGTCGCGCCCGAACGGCTTCTCGACGATCACGCGCGCGTTCTTCGGCGCAGCCCGACGCCCGAGCCCCTCGACGACGGTCGCGAACATGGCTCGGCGGGATCGCGAGGTAGTGCGCCGGGCGCTCGCAGTCGCTCGAGCGTTCTGCTTCGAGCTCCGTGAACGTCGCCGCGTCGTTGTAGTCGCCGTCGACGTAGCGCATGCAGCCCGGTGAGCTTGCTCGAACGCGCCTTCGTCGTCGACGCCGCCGCCGTACTCGGTGATGCTGTCGCGCGGCGCGGTTGCGCGAGGTCGTCGACCGTCCACTGCGACGACGCCACGCCGATCACCGGGACGTCGAGGTCGCCCTTCTTCACCATCGCGTAGAGCGCGGGGAAGATCTTCTTGTGCGCGAGGTCGCCCGACATGCCGAAGAACACGAGCGCGTCGGACGGATCCTGCGGCGCCATCTACTTGGTCTCGCCGATCGTCTGGTCGAGCTTCTCGTCGTGGCCGCCGAACTCCTTGCGCATCGCGGAGAGCAGCCTGTCGGCGAAGTCGGCGCCGCCGCGCGACGTGAACCGCGCGTAGAGCGCGGCGCTCAGCACGTCGGCCGGGCACGCCCTCGTCGATGGCGGCGTGGATCGTCCAGCGACCCTCGCCGCGAGTCGGACACGCGGCCCTCGAAGTCGGAGAGGTCGTGGTTCTGCGACAGCGCGTGCGCGGTGAGGTCGAGCAGCCAGCTGGCGACGACGCTGCCCCGCCGCCACACCTCGGCGACGGCGGGGATGTCGAGGTCGTACTGGTAGTACTGCGGGTCGCGCAGCGGCGCGGTCTCGGCGTCGGCCTGGCGGTGCGTCCTTGCCGACGTCGGCGTTGTGCAGGATGTTCAGGCCCTCGGCGTACGCGGCCATGATCCCGTACTCGATGCCGTTGTGGACCATCTTCACGAAGTGGCCGGCGCCGTTGGGCCCGCAGTGCAGGTAGCCGTTCTCGGCGGTCGACGGATCGCCGGTGCGCCCGGGCGTGCGCGGCGCGGTGTCGACGCCGGGCGCGATGGTGCGCGAAGATCGGGTCGAGGTGGGCGACGACGTCGTCCTCGCCGCCGATCATCAGGCAGAAGCCGCGGTCGAGGCCGAACACGCCGCCGCTCGTGCCGACGTCGACGTAGTGGATGCCCTTCGGCTGCAGGCGCGCGGCGCGGTCGATGTCGTCGCGGTAGTACGAGTTGCCGCCGTCGATGATGATGTCGCCCGGCTCGAGGTGCTCGACCAGCTTCTCGATCGTGTCGTCGACGAACGCGGCCGGCACCATGATCCAGACCGCACGCGGCGTCGCTGAGCTTCGCCGACGAACTCCTCGAGGGACGTACGCGCCGGTCGCGCCCTCGCCCGCGAGCTGCGTCGACCGCGTCGGCTTGCTGACGTCGTACGCCGACGCACTCGTGGCCGTCGCGCATCAGCCGCCGCACCAGGTTGGCGCCCATCCGGCCGAGGCCGATCATCCCGAGTTGCATCCTGCTCCCTTTCGTCGGACGGCGAGGTCCCAGCTTGTCAGGCCACGCGGAGCGGCGTGTACCGAGCGAGGACGTCGAAGTCGGTGTCGTGGTGGAGCACCGGCACGTCGTTGCGGATCGCGACCGCGGCGATGAGGCAGTCGTTCATCCGTGCGAATCGTCGCGCCCTGGCGACGGCACGTGCGGTAGAGCCTCGCCGCCGCATTCGAAGTCGGATACCGGCCATCGGTCCGGAGAAACGCGAAGCCGTTGACGAACCGTTGGCATGTCGAGCTCGTCGGTGTCCGACCGCGCACCGGCCAGCAGCTCCATGACCACGACGTCGGTCATGCCGAGTGTCTGCGTGAGCTCCAGTGCTCACGCACCCGGACGTGTCGTCTGCGCTCTCGGTACTCGCGCAGGAACTCGATCCACGCCGACGAGTCGGCGAGGATCACCAGCTCGGCGATCGGTCTGGTCGCTCGATCGCGTCCAGGTCGCCGCCCCAGCCCGATGCCCTCGAACGCCAGGAACTCATCGCGAGTCGAGCGGCTTCCGGACCAGGCTGCGCAGCGCGAGATCGACCGATCTCGCGTTTGGTCCGGAAGCCGTAGCGCTGCATCGCCGCGTTCGATCAGGTCGTCGTCGATGTCGATGTTGGTGCGACTCATGAGCGCCACGTACCCTCGATACACCTCATGGTGTAGGAGGGTGTACGAGCAGCGTGAAGCGCGTCACGGGCAGGAAGCCCATCTTCACGAAGCCGGGCCGGCGAGTCGTCGCTGGTGAACGCGACCGACGGCTGCTCGGGCGCCTGGTTCACGCGCGCCCACACCAACGCCGACCACACTCCCTTGCGCCGGCCCGCGCCGAGGGTCGCGGCGAAGCAGAGGTTGACGACGCCGTGCGCGTCGAGCGCCGCCGCGCCCGACACCGGCTCGCCGTCGACGTACCCGAGGCGGAGCGCGATCCGGTGAGTCGACGAGCGTGTCGGTGAACACCGTGCCCGGCGGCGAGTCCTTCGCCTCGTCGATCGGGTAGCCCTCGATCGCGACGCGCTCGAGCACGTGCAGGTCGTCGACCGTGGTGACGTCGCGCACCTCGACGCCGTCGCGCGTCACCGCGGTGACCGGCCCGGGTGCACGCACGACGAACATCGGGTGCCCGCCGAGCACGAGCCCGCGCGCCGTCAGATCCGGCAGCGGCCACACCGAGAGCAGCAGCGCGGCGCGGTCGCGGGCGTCGGCGTAGAACTCGGCGACGCGGTCGAGCACCGGATCGTCGGCGCTCGTGACCGGCCGCAGCAGCACGGCCATGTTGTTGTAGGCAACCGGGCCGCCGCTGTCGACCATGACGACGTCGTCGTCGGACGCCTGGCGTCGCCGCGGGACCGCCCGCCATCGCCCGCAGACGTCGGCCTGGTTGAACACGAAGCGACGCAGGACCGAGTCGTCGATCGGCTTCGGTCGCGCCCCAGCCGGTGGCGAGCTCGTCGGTCATCGGCTCACCTTCGGAGTCGGCGGTATCTCCGGATCAGCGCGTTGGTGCTGCTGTCGTGGCGCCAGCTCGGGCTCCGCGTCGTCGCGGTCGACCTCGGGGATGATCGCGGTGGCGAGCTGCTTGCCGAGCTCGACGCCCCACTGGTCGAACGAGTTGATGTTCCAGATCGTCCCCTGCGTGAACACCTTGTGCTCGTAGATCGCGACGAGCTGGCCGAGCGTGTAGCGGCGTGAGCCGCTCGGCGAGGATCGTGTTGGTCGGGTGGTTGCCGGCGAAGTTGACCGGTACGGGCACGCCCTCGGCTCGCCGCGCGCTTGCCGAAGGCGAGCGCCTCGGTCTGCGCGAGCAAGTTGGCCATGAGCAGGTTCTGGTGCGTCGCCGACCTCGTGGTTGGCGTGCACGAACCCGATGAAGTCGGCCGGGATCAGCTTCGTGCCCTGGTGGATCAGTTGGTAGAACGCGTGCTGGCCGTTGGTGCCGGGCTGGCCCCACACGATCGGGCCGGTCTGCATGCGTGACCGGGTTGCCGTCGAGGTCGACCGACTTGCCGTCGCTCTCCATGTCGAGCTGCTGGAGGTACGCGGGGAAGCGCGCCAGGTACTGGCTGTACGGGCAGGATCGCCTGGGTCTCGGCGCCGAAGAAGTCGTCGTACCAGATGCCGATGAGGCCGAGCAGCACGGGCAGGTTCGGCTCGAACGGCGCGGTGCGGAAGTGCTCGTCGATGCGTGCGGAAGCCGGCGAGCATCTCGCGTGAACTGCTCGGGGCCGATCGCGACCATCAGCGACAGCCCGATGGCGGAGTCGTACGAGTAGCGGCCGCCGACCCAGTCCCAGAACTCGAACATGTTGGCGGTGTCGATCCCGAACTTCGCCACCTCGGCCGCGTTGGTCGACACCGCGACGAAGTGCTTGGCGACGGCGGACTCGTCGCCGCCGAGACCGGCCAGGCTCCACTCGCGCGCGCTGCGCGCGTTGGTGAGCGTCTCGAGCGTGGTGAAGGTCTTCGACGAGATCGACGAACAGCGTCTCGGCGGGGTCGAGGTCGTGGGTGGCCTCCCAGAAGTCGGTGCCGTCGACGTTGCTCACGAAGCGGAACGTCATGTCGCGCTGGCGAGTAGTCGCGCGAGCGCGTCGTACGCCATGTGCGGGCCGAGGTCGGAGCCGCCGATGCCGATGTTGACGACGTTGCGGACGCGCTTGCCGGTGTGGCCGGTCCACTGCACCGCTGCGGACGCGCTCGGAGAAGTCGGCCATCTTGCGCAACACCGCGTGCACCGCGGGCACGACGTTCTCGCCGTCGACCTCGATCACCGCGCCCTCGGGCGCGCGCAGCGCGACGTGCAGCACGGCGCGGTCCTCGGTGACGTTGATCTTCTCGCCGCGGAACATGGCGTCGATGCGGTCGCGCAGGCCGCGCCCGCTCGCGCCAGCTCGACGAGGAGGCGCGATCGTCTCGGCGGTGATGCGGTGCTTCGAGTAGTCGAGGTAGATGCCGTCGACCTCGACGGTCAGCGCTCGCCGCGCTGCGGGATCGTCGGCGAACAGGTCGCGCAGGTGGACGTCGCGCATCTCCTCGAAGTGCGCGTCGAGCGCGCGCCACTCCGGCGTCTCCGTGATCGGGGCCATGGCGCCGAGCCTACGAGCATCTCGAAGTTGGCTGTCGCCTGCGCACGCGAACCTCGAGATGCTCGGGAGAGAGCGCGGGCTAGAGGCCGTACGCCTCGAGGAGGCGGAGCCACACCTCGCTCATGGTCGGGAACGACGGGCACCGCGTGCCACAGCGTGTCGAGCGGCACCTCGCCGACGACCGCGATCGTCGCCGCGTGCAGCATCTCGCCGACGCCGGGCCCGGTGAACGTGGCGCCGACGACGACCGTGCCGGGCGTCGTCGATCACGAGTTGGCTCGTGCCGGTGATGCCCTTCGCCGCGCACCGTGCGCGCCCGCGACGTCACCGGTGCCGTAGCTGACCACCCTCACGTCGATGCCCTGCTCGCGCGCCTTGGCCTCGGTGAGCCCGACCGATCGCCAGCTGCGGATCGGTGAACACCACGGACGGCACCGCGCGGTGGTCGGCCCACGCGGTCGACGGTCGAGCCGTGCAGGATCACGTCGGCCGCGATGCGCGCCTGGTACTTGCCCATGTGCGTGAGCAGCGAGCGGCCGTTGCAGTCGCCGATCGCGTAGAGCCAGCCGCCGTCGACACGCCGCCGAGCGCGCAGCTGGTCGTCGACCGCGACCGGCTTGCCCGGCTCGAGGCCGACGGTGTCGAGCCCGAGGTCGTCGGTGTTGGGGCGGCGACCGATGGCGACGAGCAGCTCGTCGCCGGTGACCGCGCGGCCGTCGTCGAGCGTGAGCGTGACCGGCCGTCGCCGGCCGTCGGACGCGCGCGACTGCGCACCGCCTTCACGTCGAGCAGCACGGTGATGCCCTCGGCCTCGAACGCGTCGCGCAGCTCGTCGCCCGCGAACGGCTCGAGCTTGGCGACCAGGCGCGCGCCGCCTCGATCGACCGTCACCTCACGCGGCACCCAGCCGCTTCCACGCCTGCGCCATCTCGACGCCGACGACGCCGCCGCCGAGCACGAGCAAGCCGCTCGGGCACCGCCGTCGCGCTGATGACGCGCGCGGCTGTCCCACGGCTGCGACGTCGCGCAGGCCGTCGATCGGCGGGATCACCGCCGACGACCCGGTCGCCAGCACGACCGCTCTCGTCGCCTCGAGCTCGCGCACCGAGCCGTCGGGGAGCTCGACGTCGACCCGCCGCTCCCCCACCAGCCGCCCGTGGCCGCGCACGAGCATCCCGCCCGCGCCCTCGAGCCACTCGACCTGGCCCTCGTCGTCCCAGTGCCAGACGATGTCGTCGCGCCAGCCGAGCGCCGCGGCCACGTCGAGCGTCGCCGGTGACGGCGGCCGCCGCCCCCGGGACCCGGCGCACCTCGGCGAGCACCTCGCCCGGCCGCAGCAGCGTCTTGCTCGGCATGCACGCCCAGTACGAGCACTCGCCGCCGACCAGCTCCGACTTCGACGACCGCGATGCGACGCGCCGCAGTCGTTGCAACGGCCGGCGATGTTCTCACCCGGCCGAGCCGCCACCGATCACGATCACGTCGAAGTGCTCCATCGCGGGTCATCTACCCCGCGTGGCGTCGGCGCCCTACGCAGGGAACGACGAGAATGACGCGATGACCACCGTGCTCGGCATCGACATCGGCGGCACGGGCATCAAGGGCGCGCCCGTCGACACCCGCACCGGCCAGCTCCTCGCCGACCGCCACCGCATCCTCACCCCCCACCCGGCCACGCCCGACGCGGTCACCGAGGTGGTGGCGCAGCTGGCGAAGTTCTTCGACTGGAACGGACCCACCGGGCGCCACGTTCCCGGCGGTGGTGAAGGACGGCGTGGCCCGCACCGCGGCGAACGTCGACCCCGCGTGGATCGGCACCGACGCCGCGGCCAAGTTCTCGAAGGCGATCGGCGGCGCCGGTCACGGTCGTGAACGACGCCGACGCCGCGGGCGTCGCCGAGATGGAGTTCGGCGCCGGCAAGGGTCGCCGCGGGCTCGTGATCATGGTCACGCTCGGCACCGGGATCGGCAGCGCGCTGTTCATCGACGGCGTGCTCGTGCCCAACACCGAGCTCGGCCACCTCAAGATGGGCAAGCACGACGCCGAGCACCTCGCGGCCGAGAGCGTGCGCGAGACGAAGGACCTGTCGTGGAAGGACTGGGCGAAGCGCGTCGACGAGTACCTCCTGATGGTCGAGGCGCTGTTCTCCCCCGACCTCTTCATCATCGGCGGCGGCGTGAGCAAGAAGGCCGACAAGTTCCTCCCGCACCTCGCGACGTGCGCACCGAGATCGTGGCCGCGCAGCTGCTCAACGAGGCCGGCATCGTCGGCGCCGCGCTCGCGCACATCCAGCGCACCGGCGTCCCCCACACCGACTGACTGGCGTTTCGGCGCCCCTACGTCCGTCATAGTGACGCGAGTAGGGGCGCCGAACGTCGAGTCAGGCGGGTGGGTCGGTGATGGGGGTGCGGCCGGCGAAGCCGGCGTCGGGCCAGTGCCACCAGTCGATGGCGTCCTCGCCGTCGAGCCAGCACAGCAGGTAGGTCTCGCCCGACGGCGCGAGCGCGGGAAGTCGATCAGCCCGCGCTCGGGATCGCGCACGATGATCCCGTCGGCGTTGAGCTCCTCGACGATCGACGCGATCTCGGTGTCGAGGCGGGCGCCCTGCCCGTTGGCCGTCGGTCGCGCGCGCGACCAGCTGACGCAGCCGCTGCACCTTCTCGCGCACCTCGGGCAGCGCGGCGGTGGCTTCGTCGAGGGTCCAGTGACGCACGAATCAACGATAGGGGTGCGCAGGGGTCGCCACTACGCTCTCGCCCGATGACTCGGGTCGGATTCCTCGGGCCGCACGGCACGTTCGCGGAGGAGGCGCTGCTCACGCAGCCCGACCTCGCCGCGGGTGAAGCGGTGCCGTTCCGCGACGTGCCGCACGTCATCACCGCGGTCGAGCGCGGCGAGGTCGACCTCGGCATCGTGCCCATCGAGAACTCCATCGAGGGCTCGATCACCGTCACCCTCGACACGCTCGCGTTCGACACCGAGCTGCTCGTGCAGCGCGAGGTCGACCTCCCGGTGTCGCTGCACCTGTGCGCGCCGAAGGGCACGAAGCTCGCGCGACATCACGACGGTGGTGTCGCACCCGAATCCCGCTCGGCCAGACCCGCATGTGGATGGCGAAGCACCTCCCCGACGCGGTCGCGGTCGCCGCGAACTCCACCGCCGAGGCGGCCCAGCAGGTGGCGAAGTCGCGCAAGCGCACGGGCATGGCGTCGATCGGCACCCGCGTGGGCGCGGCCAACGCCGGCCTCGAGATCCTCGCCAGCGAGATCGAGGACCACCCCGAGAACCAGACCCGCTTCGTGCTCGTCGGGCTACGGCGTGCCCGCGCCGACCGGCCACGACAAGACGTCGGTCGTGTGCTTCCAGCGCCAGGACCGTCCCGGCTCGCTGCTCGCGATCCTGCAGGAGTTCGCGGCGCGCGCGATCAACCTCACCAAGCTCGAGTCGCGGCCCACGAAGCGCGACCTCGGCGACTACTGCTTCTTCATCGACTTCGAGGGCCACCTCGACGACGAGCTCGTCGCCGACTGCCTCCGCAACCTCGCGGCGAAGCAGGCCAAGGTGAAGTTCCTCGGCTCGTACCCGGTCGCCGGGAGCCGACGGCCACGTGCGCCGGAAGGCCGTCACCAAGGCCGAGCGCGACGCCGAACGCGTGGCTCGGCGGCCTGCGCGAGCAGATCCGCGCGCCGACCCTCGATGAGGCCGTGTGATCGACCTCAAGCGGCTCCGCGACGAGCCCGACTACCGCGCCGGCATCGAACGCAAGCGCGTCGCGCCGGGCCTGATCGACGACGTGCTCGCGGCCGACGCGGCGCGGCGCGAGCGCTGCGGGCGGTCGAGGAGCTGCGCACGCGGCAGAACGCGGCGTCGAAGGAGATCGGACAGGCCGCCCCCGACGAACGGCCGGCGAAGATCGCGGCCGCGGGCGCGCTGAAGGAGGAGCTGCAGGCCGCTCGAGGCCGCGCTCGCACGCGGTCGACGCCGAACTGCGCGCGCTGGCGCTCCAGCTCCCCAACCCCGCCGACGCGTCGGTGCCCGACGGCGGCGAGCACGACGGCGAGGTGCTGCGCATCGTCGGCGACACCACCCGCGCCGCCGCCGCTCGACCACGCCGCGTTCGGCGAGGCGATGGGCTGGGTCGAGAGCGAGCAGGCCGTCGCAGATGAGCGGCTCGCGCTTCGCGTACCTCATGCGCGAGGCGGTGCTGCTGGAGCTCGCGCTGGTGCAGTGGGTCACCCGCACGCTCGTCGGCGAGGGCTTCACGCCGGTCGTCCCGCCGGTGCTCGTGCGCGAAGAGGCGATGGAGCAGGCCGGGCTTCTTCCCCACCGACCGACCGCAGGTCTACGAGGTCGAAGACGACGAGCTGTTCCTCGTCGGCACCAGCGAGGTGCCGCTCTCCGCCCTCCACCGCGGCGAGATCCTCGCCGCCGACGGCCTGCCCGCGCCGCTACCTCGGCATCTCGTCGTGCTTCCGGCGCGAGGCCGGCACCTACGGCAAGGACACCGCGCGGCATCTTCCGCGTGCACCAGTTCGACAAGGTCGAGATGTTCTCGTACGCCGATCCCGGCGACGTCGTGGGACGAGCACGAGGCGCTGCTCGCGATCGAGGAGTCGCTCGTCGGCGGGCTCGGACTGCCGTACCGCGTCGTGAACATCGCGGCCGGCGATCTCGGCGCCGCGGCGGCGAAGAAGTACGACGTCGAGGTGTGGCTGCCGTCGGAGGGCACGTACCGCGAGCTCACGTCGTGCTCCAACTACCTCGACTTCTCGGCGCGCCGGCTCGACACGCGGGTGAAGGGCGAGAACGGCAACCAGCTCGTGCACACGCTCAACGGCACCGCGTGCGCGGTCGGGCGCACGCTCGTGTTCCTGTTCGAGCACTACCAGGACGCCGACGGCGGGTTCACCGTCCCCGAGGTGCTGCGCCCGTACACCGGCTTCGACCGCGTCGAGACCCGCGCCTGACCGCGCCTCTAACCTGATCGGTGGAGGGGTGCCAGAGCGGCCGAATGGGACGGTCTTGAAAACCGTTGAGGCGCAAGTCTCCGAGGGTTCGAATCCCTCTCCCTCCGCCGGTCAGATGCTGTTTCTCGCTCTGGGTTGATCCGTCGGCGTACGATCTGCCCATGAGTGTTGACCGCCAGTCGCAGTCGGCATGAGGGGGCTACATCCGCGGGCGCGGGTCGAGCTGGCAGCTCGCGGTGTACGTCGGTCACGGGCGCGGCCGATCTCGCTACCCCAGCGCCCCCCGCCAGAACCGATGGCAGTGCGTGCACACGACGATGTTCCCCTCGTTCGGCGGGGCGCGCGTCGCGAGATGGTGCTCGCCTCGCGCACGACATTCTTCGAAGAGCCGGTCGAGCTCTTCACCGATCTCCTTGTCCGAACGGCCGAGGGGATGCGGGTAGTTGACGCCCGCCGGCTCGTCGTCGACGCCAGGACGGCCGCGGCTCGGGTCGGTCACTGCACCCACGTTGTGACGGAGATGCAGCTGATCCGGAAGGTCATCACTCACCGCACGATGACGACAGGGCAGTGGGCTCGGTGCGCGACCTTGTACGTCACGGAACCGAGGAGCCGATCGGCGACACCGCCTCGGCTTCGGGCCCCGAGGACGAGCATGTCCGCGTGCTCTCGCTCCGCAGCGGCAACGAGGCCATTGGCTGGATCCTCTTCGACGACGTAGCTCCGGTAGCTGACGCCCGCGGCGCGGAGGGGCGCGCACCACTCGCGCTCCAGCATGTCCGCGACCCGAGGCACCAGTTGCGGGGAAAGTGGGGGGATCGTCAGCACGAACTCGGTGATCGGCCGGATCGCGAACACCGCAACCACCCGCGCTCCCAACTCACTTGCCCGTTCGCCGGCCCATCGCACGGCATCCGAGTCGTCTTCGTTGACTCCGACCACGATTGTGGAAATCATGCGACGACCTTTCCAACTCGCGACTTGCTCCCAGCTACTCCGAGAGCCACGGCGACGTCGCGTCGGTGTGCACCTGTGGCTGGCGCCGGCATCGGCGATCGGGAAGTTGACACACCCTCAAGGGCCTCGGACCGCCGCTCCATTCGCTCCGACGGTCGAGCAGAGAGAACTGCCCGCTGCCCACTGGTGCAGGAAGGAGCACTCCGTCCCGCTCGTGGACGATGACGACCGGGCAACGACTTGCTCTCACACACCCTCGAGCGATGTGAGCCCAGTGGATGCCTGCCCACGACGTCGAGCGGCGGCCGACGACCAGAACATCTGCCCCTTCGGACATCGCGACGAGTCTGTCGACGGCCGTACCGATCACGATCTCGCGCCTGAGGCGCACATCGGGCTGTGCTCCGACGATGTTCTCGATGAATGCGGCTTGGCGTCGCGAGGCGTCGTGGAGGGCATCGGGAAGCGTGGCGAGGTAGCTCTCGTAGCCGCTGACCGCCCAACCCGGCGTGATCACGGTCACGACGTGGAGCAGCGCTTCCTGTCGCGCTGGCCGTGCCGGCCGCCCACTTGAGCGCCTGGCCCGCAGCAGGAGTTCGGTGAACGCCAACCAGGATCCGTCCCATCGGCGCCTCCTGTTCTCTCACCGAGCTGCTCTCTCACCGAGCTGCTCTCTCCGAGCTCGGCAACGACCATATTAGCTGTAGGACTACAGCTACTGCCAGCCTGCATGGATTCGGCATACGGTGTCGTCGTGACGTGTTCGCGCCCCGAGCAAGAAGGCGGCGGCGACCCGGCTTGCTGGTCGCACCTCGTCCTGCCCCAGATGCACGACATCGGGACCCGACGCGACGTCGAGGCGTTCGTGCGTGCGTTCTACCGGGCTGCGGCGACCGACGAGCTGCTCGGACCCGTGTTCGATTCCGCGGGAGTCGATTGGCCCGAGCACCTCGAGGTCGTCACCGACTTCTGGATGGATCAGCTCTTCGGTGGGCCGGTCCGTCGGCGGAACCCACTGCGCTCGCACGAGGCTGTCCATCGACGCACGCCGCTCGGTGAACGCCACTTCGAGCGTTGGCTTGACCTGTTCACCGAAACGGTGGACGAGCGCTTCGAGGGTCCGATCGCAGATCTGGCGAAGACGCGCGCGCGAAGATGGCCGCTGCGCTGCGGCGTCTCCTCGACGGGGTGTCGGCGTCGGGCACGGAGCCGATCGAGGTGCGTTGGGGTCGAGCGCAGGGCTCAGCCGGCTGAGAGGAGCTCGGCCGTGTTGGCGGGTTCCGCTTGCGGCGCCGTCGGCGGTTCGAGGCGCCACCGAGAGCGGCATCCCCATGAGGAAGATCATGGTGGTGCCGTGCATGGTGAACATCGTGTTGTACTGCGCCGCGGTCAGCACCGAGCCGTTGGGACCCGCGAGTTGCAGGCGAATCAACAGTGCTTCGACACCGCCCACCACGAGGAAGCCGAGCGCGGTGACGCCGTAGAGGATGCCGATCTTCTTGTGGTCGACGGTGGTGAACCAGCTCCAGAACCCGGTGGTCGCACGCGGCCGGTGCAGGAGCCCGCGTGCGGGGCGAGCGATCGGCGCAGCCGCGCCCGAGCGCTCGACCGTGGTCACAGCGCGTCGAGGGCCAGTGGGTCGGCGAGGCTCTCACCCGCGGCCGCGAACGTCGCGAACGCGTCGAGCACCGACACGCGCTCCGCCGCGGTGAGCGACTCGAGGATCTCTCGGATCGCTTGTCGGCGGAACTCCATCGACTCGTCGACCACCCGACGACCGGCCTTCGAGAGCGCGAGCAGCACCTCGCGCCGATCGTCCACCCCCTGCGAGCGCTCGATGAGGTGCTTGGCGACGAGCCGGTCGACGAGACGGGTGGTCGTCGACGGCTGGATGCCGAGGCGCTCGGCGAGCGCCTTGACCGTGACGGTGGCGTCGTCGTCGAGCACCACGAGTGCACGGAGCTGCGGCAGGGTCAGCTCGTGGGGCAGCTCCGCCGCCGAGCGGCCCGAGATGCCGTGCAGCACCCGAGAAACCGCCATCGCCGCTTCGACCGCCGGTGCGAGTTCGTCTGTGCGCGCCATGCGTGCACCATAACAGTAGATGCATGACTACAACTAGATTGGGGCCGTCGTTCGAGCGCGGACGGGTGAACCGTGAGTGGCAGCGAGGCGATCGCGATCGCCGTCACATTCGTCTGGGAGCGCACGAATGCGTTCAGAGACGCGACTGACGCCGAGGCCGCGGGAGTCCGGCTGACGCTTCCCTGAATCCGGTCGCGCTCACGTCGATGAGACGGTCGATGCCGTCGAACACGTAGTGGACCGCCTCGTCGTAGGTCATGGCCGCGGCCTGCGCTCGCGCTGCTTCGAGAACCGCAGGTCCGAGCTCGTCGACGGTTCGCGCCAGCCGCTCGTAGCCGCCGAAGGCCTCGAAGGCGGTCCACGGCGCGATCACGCCGCTCTCGGAGATCGCGAAGAGCCCGAGGGCGAACACGGGATCGGTGCCGGCGATCGCATCCGCCAACGCGGGCAACTGCATCGACAGGTAGCCCACTTCGCCCGACCACTGCAGCCGATCCAGGACCTCCCGGTACTGCCGCAGGCCGATGGCGAGCTCGCCGCGATCCATGCGCAGGAGCGACGCGATCCCTTCGCTGAGCGTCGACCACGCCTTCCGCGGAGTCCGGTCGATGCCGACGCACTCTTCGGCCGCGGACAACGCTCGAGCGGGATCGCTCGGTCGTGCGACGTTCGCGAGCACGAACAGTGGATAGATCAGGGCCGAGATGGCCGCCCCGCGGCGGGCGACCGAGACCGCTTCCTCGGCTTCCGCCCGCGCCCGCTCCGGATCGAACTCGAGATCGATCATCGCGAGCATGGCGAGCATGTACGACAGGCATCCGAGGTCGTCAGCTCTCGCGTGCCCGTTGCACCGCCGCGCCGCAGATCAACTGCACCGCTTCGAGGTCGGCTCGCATCGTGGCGGCACCCATGCGCAGGTTGGCCACCACCGGCGACGCCGGATCGGCGTCACCAACTGCGTCGGAGACCCGTTGGTACAGCTCCCAGTCACCGACGGAGAAGGCGCGGGCACCGGTGTAGAAGCGGGCCTCGACCTCACCGCGACTCCCGGAGGCTTCGGCACGAGCGACCGCCTCGTCGGCGACCCGGCCGAGCTCGTCCAACAGTGCGTACGGGAGCAGTGCGGTGTCGATCCAACCGAGATCGGCGAAGAACGCGAGCACGTCGGTGCTCTGCTCCGCATCGAGCAGCCAACGCAGCCCGGCGGCCAGGTTCGGCGTCACCACGCGGAGGTGCTCGAGGGCTTCGAAGTCCTCGGCGGTGTCGAGCAGGGCGAACTGCTGGCGCGCCACGTCGAGGTGGTGCGCGGCGTGCGCGAGCCGAGCGTGCTCTGTGCTCCCATGGGCGTCGAGCTGCTCCGCGGCGTATTCACGGACGCTCTCGAGCAATCGGTAGCGGCTGGTGACCGCGGTCTCGTCGTGCTCCACCAGTGACTTGGCGACGAGCGAACCGAGCCGGTCGACCGCGTCGAACTCCTCCAGCCCGGCGTCGGCCGCGATCGCAGTCGCAGCACGCATGTCGAAGTCGCCGACGAATACGGACAGCCGCTGCAACAACGCTTGTTCCTCCGCATCGAGCAGCGCGTACGACCAGCTGATCGCGGCATGGAGGGTCTGGTGACGGTCGGCGGCGTCGCGGTTGCGTCCGGTCAAGAGTCGGAAGCGCTGGTCGAGCCGCGACAGGATCTCCGCCGGCGACATCATCGGCGTGCGCGCCGCAGCGAGCTCGATCGCGAGTGCGTTGGCGTCCAGACGTGCGCACAGGTCGGCGATCGCGCCGGCGTTGTCGGCGGTGACGACGAAGGTCGAGCGGGCTTCGCGGGCTCGGGCCACGAACAGTGCACCGGCCTCGGAGGCCTCGACCTCGAAGGGCGACGCATCCACGGGCAGCTCCAGCGGTGGGAGTGCGTACGTCCGCTCGCCCCGGATCGCGACCGCTTCCCGACTGGTCATCAGCACGGAGAGGCCCGGCGCGTTCTCGGTCATCGTGCGCACGAAGCTGGCGACGGCATCGACGAGGTGCTCGCAGTTGTCGAGCACCAGCAAGAGCTGCTTGTGGCGGAAGAAGCCGCCGAGACCATCGAGCAGCGCGACACCTGGTGAGGGCGAGTACTCCAGCACGGTCGCGACGGCTTCGGCGAGCGTCGTCGGGATCGCGCACCGCGGCCAGCTCGCACCACCACACGCCGTCCGAGTAGTCGGGCATCACGTGCGCGCCCACTCCCAACGCGACGCGGGTCTTGCCCACACCGCCCGCACCGACGATCGAGACGACGCGCGTCTCCCCGAGCGCCTTCGCGACCGCGGTGATGTCGTCGACCCGGCCCACGAGCGCGCTCAGCTCGTGGGGAAGGTTCGAGCGGCGGGCATCCAGAGAGTTCAGCGGCGGGAACCGTTGCTCCAATCCCGGTGCGACGACTTGGAACACCCGCAGTGCCGCTTCGAGGTCACGGAGCCGGTGCGCGCCCAGGTCGAGGAGCTCGACGTGATCGCCCAGCAGCTCGGCGACCGCGCCGCTGCAGACGATCTGGCCGCCGTGGGCGGTCCCCATGAGCCGGGCGGCCTGGTTGACCACCGTGCCGTCGTAGTCGCCGTCGCGAAGCGTGGCCGCGCCGGCGTGGAGACCGATCCGCACGCGCAACGATCCGATGTCACCCCACGCCTCGGCGTGCAGCGCGCGCTGGACATCGATGCGGCGTCGACCGCGTCGCTCGGTACCGCGAACACCGCGTGCACTCCGTCACCCGTGGACTTGACGACGCGGCCGTCGTGGTTCACCACCGCGTCGCGCACGATCGCGTCGTGGCGCGCCAACACGTCGGACATGGCGTCGGGATGTTCCTGCCAGAGCCGGGTGGAGCCCTCGACATCGGTGAAGACGAACGTCACCGTCCCCGTGGGGAAGCCGTCGGCCCCGGCGACATCCGACGGACGCTGCCAACCGAGACCGGGCTCCTGGCGCAGGATGTCGTCGTTGAGCGCCTGGAGCTCGGTCGAGGGAGCGACCCCCAGCTCGTCGGCGAGCCGTTCGCGGTACGCGTCGAAGGCGCGGAGCGCCTCGACCGGGCGCCCGGCGCGGGCCAGCGCGAGCATCATCACTGCCCGCAGCTGCTCGCGGAACGGTTCCGCCTGGATCTCGGCATCGAGTGAACCGATCACCTCAGCCGCGCGTCCCAGGTCGATCAGGGCGCGAGCGTGCTCCTCGACCGCGCACGCGCGGAGCTCGGTCAGCCGCGTCACTTCGGCCGACGCGAACTCGTCGTCGGCGAACTCGGCGAAGGGTCGCCCGCGCCACAACGCCAACGCCTCCTCGAACGCGCTCGCGGCGACGTCCGGGTCGCCGGCGTCGAGGCCCACCCGCACCAGCTCGTCGAACCGCAAGCTGTCGACCTCGGCGTCGTCGACCAGAAGCCGATAGCCGGGCGCCCGCGTCTCGATCCGGTCCGTCCCCAGCTCGCTGCGGAGCTCCGAGACGCGGGTCTGAAGGGTGTGGGACGCGCTCGCCGGCGGCGACTCACCCCAGAGCACGTCGATCATTCGATCCGCCGACACGACCTCGTCGGCGTGCACGGTCAGGAGCGCGAGCACGCGCCGCAGCTGCGGGCCGAGCCGGGCCGGTACGCCTTCGCGCACCACCACCAGGGGCCCGAGCACCGACAGCGACAGTGGCGAGCGATCGGGCACCGGACCTCCAACCTCCCCCCACAGGTGCAGTCATGGCTGCGAGCGAGCTGCGAGGGCGCTGCGAGGGCTCTCCACCACGCTGCGGTTGAAGACCCAATCCTTTCATACGGATCGAGGAGGAACCATGAACCCGACCACCGACACCACACCGCAGCCGTTGCCCGAGCCGTCCGCCCGCCGCCCGCGACGCCGGACGCTCCTCTCGCTCGCGATCGTGGGGGCGATCGCCTTCGGCGGCGGAGCGGCCACCGCCGCGAGCTTCACCTCGGACGGCTCCGCGAGCCCCCGCACGCAGGCGGCTGCCGCGACGCTGACCACCGACCTGGACGTGCAGGCCCTCTGGACCCAGCTCTCGGCCATGCCGGCGAGCGAGCGCGACAACGTCGTCGCCGGTCTGAGCCCGGACGCCCGCGGCCAGCTCCGGGCCTACGCCCAGGAGATCGCCGTCTCGTCGGAGAACCGCTGACCGGCTAACCCCGGGGGCGTCGCGTCGGCACCGATCCGGGGCCGACGCGACCTCCCTGGGACGCGGCAATTGCGCAACACTGTCCCGGGCGTCTCGGGGGCCGGAATCAGTGCGGAGGTCTACGCACATGCGAGGTCGGGGGAAGCTGGTCCGCCGCATCGCACTGGTCGCGGTGATCACGATCGGAATCGCCGGACTCGCGACACCGGCGATCGGCCAGACGAGTCACGACCCGCCGAAGGCAACCGAGGTGGGCGTGACCGGCTCGGAGATCCACATCGCGGTGATCGCCGACGTCGACAACCCCTTCGTGCCGAACCTCTTCATCGGCCCTCGCGACGCGGTCCAGGGCTTCGCCGACTACGTCAACGCGAGCTGCGCCACGAAGAACAAGTGCCTGGCCGGTCGCAAGCTCGTCGTCGACTTCTACGACTCGCACCTGAATCCGAACGACACCCGCAACGACGAGATCGCGGCGTGCGCCGACGACTTCGCCATGGTCGGCACGTCCGCGGCGTTGCTGATGTCGGTCGACGACATGCGCAACTGCAAGGACCAGGCCGGCGCGACGACGGGCTCCCCGACATCCCGTTCGTGGCCACCGCGGTCGTGCACGAGTGCTCCGACGAGTCGTTCCCGATCGCCCCGCCGACGCTCCAGTGCGCCACCAAGGACCAACATCCGCAGACGTACGACGCCAACATCGCCCGCGGCTACTACTTCACGCAGCGGTACGGCGACCTGCACGGCATCTACATCTTCTCGGGCGATTCGAAGCCGGCGCGCGACGGCGCGTTCGCCACGCTCGGCCGCTTGCGCGACCTCGGCGGCGACGGAAAGGGTGTCCGCTCCGACGCCGACGTCGACCTCAACGCTGGTGCGCCCGAGAGCGAGTACACGTCCGTCGTCCAGTCCATGAAAGACAAGCACTCCAACTACGCGCAGTGCACCACGGAGTCTAGCCTGCACGGTGGCCCTGCGCAAGGAGGCGGTGCTGCAGGGCGTCGCCGACCAGGTCAAGGTCTGGGACTGCAGCGCCTCATGCTACGACGAGCAGTTCCTCGCAAGCGGGCAAGACTGCGCAGAGGCGAGTACGTGGACACCTTGTACCTGCCGTTCTACGACCCGAGGGAGCAACAGGCCGACCCGATGCTCGCCAACTTCGTGAAGTACACCGGCCGCGGCAAGGCCGACGGCTTGGGCATCTACGCGTGGTCGGCCGCCGTCGCCTTCCGCGACGCGGTGAACTCAGTCGTGAAGGCGCACGGTGACAACGGCTTGACCCGCGCCAACCTCTTCGCCGCGCTGAACCAGATCCACACGTTCGACGCCGACGGCATGCTCGCACCGATCGACCTCGCCGGCCGCAGGATCTCCGACTGTCACGTGCTCATGCAGGTGAGGCACGGCGCATTCGTGCGGGTCCAACCGACCAAGCCCGGCACCTTCGACTGCAACCCGAAGTACGTCATCACCCGCAAGCTCGATCTCCTCGCGGGCTCGTAGTTCACGGTTCGTTGCTCAGAGCGCGAGGAGCTTGGCCTTCTGGGCTGCGAACTCCTCGTCGGTGAGGATCGCCCTTCTCCTTGAGCTCACCGAGCTTCTCGAGTTGGGCGATCGTGTCCGACTCGGACGGGGCAGCCGGCGCGGGAGCGGGCGGGGGTGCCTGCGCGTACTGCTGCTGCTGCTCCGCGTACTGCTGGTCCTCCTGCTGCGCCCACCGATTCCCCTGGCGACACGACACGCGGTTCGAGACCGCGGTCGCGGTCCCCGCGATGACGGCCGTACGAGCCGATACCTCTGAGTAGTCCGGGCATGTCGTTCCTCCTCGATCCGTCTCGAATCCGTGGTCGTCGGTCGCGTCGAGCGACGCGGCCAATGCGTCCTGGGGGATGTAGCCGGCGGCGACGAGCTGCGCGCCACCACCGCGGAGCGCCTGCGACGAACCCGGTCGCCCAGCGGTTCTCGAAGACGAGGATGCCGGCCGACGATCCCGGCGTGATCGCGGGTGCGGCGTCGGCGAAGTCACTCTCGTCGAGCAGACCGGACGACACGCCGTCGAAGACCGCGAGGTCGAGCTCGCCGTCGCCGTCGATGTCGCTCAGGTTGATCGCGCGGACGGTGCCGTCGTCGTCCTTCGTCACGAACGCGAGGTCGAGGATGCGGATCAGCCCGCGGTCGACGAGGTCGACGAGGATCGGGAAGCCCTCACCGGTCATCTTGTTGCCCGGGGAACTCGACGATCAGGTAGCTGACGGGTCCCATCGGCGCGGCGTCTGCCATGGTGCACCCTTTCTCGGGAGACGGATGGAGGCGCCCGCCGGAACGACGGGCGCCTCGCAACCTATCTCCACACGAGCGCGCGTTTCTCCTCCGAAGTGGATGAACGCCGACACGCTTCGGTCAGACGTAGATGTCCTCACGCTCGCCGTCCGCGACCAACGCGTGGATCACGAGCAGGTCGATGACGATGATCACCAGGGCGCCCGGCCACTGCGGCGAGAAGATCCAGAAGAACGCCAGGACCGCCTGCACGGTGGCGGCGACAATGCCCACCATCACCGCCCAGCGCGACCGCACGAACACGAACATGCCGGCCAGCAGCACCACCAGCCCGACGATGGCGTAGATCCACCCCCAGGTGTCGAGGTTGGTGTCGCTGAAGAGCAGCTGGTTCTTGAAGCTGGCGACTTGTGCGCTGGTCGCGTGCAACGCCCAGAGCCCGTTGATCAACATGTTCGCCCCGCCGATGATCATCGCGATCCCCGCGAAGATGATCCAGCCGATCCCGCCGGTTCTGCGTTGCGTCGGTTCTGCCATGAGCAACCCCCTCGTCTCTCACGTCGCTGACAACACTGACGACAGTCTTTCGCCCTTCGGTCACTCCAACGCGGATACGGCCAACCACCCGATCCGGCATACTCCCGGCTGGTGTTGATCGACCGATGGGTTCCCGGGTGTCGCGGCGGCGCGCTCGTACCGACCGCGGCTGGCTGCGCAGCGACCTCGTCGCCGGGCTTGGTGCTCGCCGCGATCCTCGTGCCGCAGGGCATGGCCTACGCGGAGCTCGCCGGGCCTGCCCGCCGGTCACCGGCCTCTACACCACGATCGCCTGCCTCGTCGGGCTACGCGGTCTTCGGCCCGTCGCGCGTGCTCGTGCTCGGTCCCGACTCGTCGGTGTCGCCGCTGATCTTCGCCGCGATCACGCCGCTCCTCGTGGCCGACGACCCGGGCAAGCGCGATCGCGCTGGCCGGGATGCTGGCCCTGCTCGTCGGCCTCATCGAGATCGGCCTCGGGCTCGGCAAGCTCGGGTTCGTCGCCGACCTGCTGTCGAGCGAGGTGCAGGTCGGCTACATGAACGGCCTCGCGATCACGATCATCGTCGGCCAGCTGCCGAAGCTGTGCGGCTTCTCCACCGACGCCGACGGCTTCGTCGACGAGCTGCGCGCGTTCGTTCGAGCACCTCGACGCCACGCAAGGGCGCCGCGCTCGCGGTCGGCGCTCGGCGTGCTCGTCGTGCTGCTCGTGCTGCCGCGCTTCACGCCGCAAGATCCCGGCGGTGCTCGTCGCGGTCGTCGGCGCCACGTCGTGTCGGCGGTCGCTCGACCTCGCCGGCACGCGTCGCGACCGTCGGCACGCTGCCCGCAGGGCTTCCCGACGCCGTCGCTGCCGTGGACGTCGTTCAGCGACGTCGGCCCGCTTGCTCGCTCGCGGCCATCGGCATCACGCTCGTGTCGCTCACCGACACCATCGCGACCGCGTCGAGCTTCGCCGCCCGGCGCGGCGACGAGGTGCAACCCAACCAGGAGATGATCGGCATCGGCGCGGCCAACGTCGCCGCCGGGTTCTTCCAGGGCTTCGCCGTCTCGACCAGCGGCTCGCGCACCGCGGTGGCCGAGCAGTCGGGCGCCAAGACGCAGCTCACCGGGCGTCGTCGGCGCCGGGCTGGTCGCGGTGCTGCTGCTGTTCTTCAACTCGCTGCTCGCGGACCTGCCGCAGTCGGCGCTCGCCGGCGTCGTCATCGCCGCCGCGCTCTCGCTCGCCGAACCTCGCCGCGCTCCGCCAGTACTGCGCAGGTGCGGAAGTCGTCGTTCGCTCCTGTCGCTCGTGGCGACGCTCGGCGTCGTCGTGCTCGGCGTGCTCGAGGGCATCGTCGTCGCGATCTTCCTCGCGGTGCTGCTGTTCTTCCGGCGCAACTGGTGGCCGCACGGCGCGGTGCTCGGCCGCACCGACGACAGCGAGGGCTGGCACAGCCTCGACGACCTCCCCGGCGCGCGCGAGGAGCCGGGCATCGTGGTGTACCGCTGGGAGGCGCCGCTGTTCTTCGCCAACGCCGGCACGTTCCGCCAGCAGATCCGCCAGCTCGTGAAGCGAGCGCCAGCCGCGCTGGATCGTGCTGCAGTGCGAGGCCATCACCGACATCGACGTCACCGCCGCCGAGATGCTCGAGCAGCTCGACAACGAGCTCAACGCCGACGGGCATCCACCTCGCGTTCGTCGAGATGCGCAGCCGGCTCCAGGATCTCGTCGGACGCTACGGCCTGTACGACACCCTCGACCGCGACCACTTCTACGCCACCATCGACGCCGCCCTCGCCGCGATCCGTGCCGAGGACGGTGGGACGGATCCCGGTGAACGCGCAGTGACGCGTTCAGCCTGAGCCGGGGGTGACGAGACCCGACTCGTAGGTGATCATCACGAGCTGAGCACGGTCCCGCGCGCCAGCTTCGTCAGCAATCGGCTCACGTGGGTCTTCGCGGTGGCGTGCGAGATGAACATCGTCTCCGCGATCTCCGCGTTCGACATGCCGCTCGCCACCGCGAGCAGGATCTCGCGCTCACGGTCGGTGAGGTCGTCGATGCCGGGATGCGCGGATCGCGGTCGTGACCGGGGTGGACGAGGTGAACTGCTCGATCAGCCGACGCGTCACCTTCGGCGCGAGGAGCGCCTCGCCGTCGGCGACGACGCGGATGGCGGCGAGGAGATCGACGGGCAGCGTGTCCTTCAGCAGGAACCCGCTCGCGCCGGCGCGCAGCGCCTCGAACACGTACTCATCATGGTCGAACGTGGTGAGGATCAGCACCCTGGTCGACGCGGTCGCCGGGGTGTCGACGATCCGGCGGGTCGCCTCGAGCCCGTCCATCTCGGGCATGCGGATGTCCATGAGCACGACGTCGGGACGTTCCCGCCCGACGAGCGCGAGCGCCTCGACACCGTCGGCGGCCTCACCGACCACCTCGATGTCAGGGGCGGAACCGAGCAAGACGACGAAACCGCTGCGCACCAGCGCCTGGTCGTCGGCGACCGCGACCCGGATCACGCGGGTTCCTCGGAGAGTGGCCTCGGACTGCGGCTCGTCATAAGGGAGGCGCACCGCGACGCGGAAGCCACCGCCGGGCTTCGGTCCCGCGTCGAGCGTGCCGCCATACACCGCGACCCGCTCGCGCATGCCGACCAACCCGTGCCCGCTCTCGCCGTCGGCGCGACCGTTCACGCCGCGACCGTCGTCGACGATCTCGAGTCCGAGGGCGCCAGGTTCGTAGTGCACGAGCACGGACGCCGACGCAGTACCGGCGTGCTTCATCACGTTGGTCAGCGCTTCCTGCACGATGCGATAGGCGGTGAGGTCGACGCCGCGCGGCAGCTCGACGCGGTCGCCGTCGTAGGTGACGGAGACGGGGACACCCGCGCCGTCCACCTCCCGCACGAGCCGGTCGAGATCCTCGAGGCCGGGAGCCGGCGCGTAGTCGGGTGATGCACCGGCATCGTCGTCGGTCTCGCGAGCACGCCGAGCATCCGTCGGATCTCGACCAGGGTCGAGCGACTGACGCCGGAGATCGCCTCGAGCGCGCGCTTCGCCTCGGCCGGGTTGTCGTCGATCACGTGCTCGCCCACCGACGCCTGCACCGCGATCACACCCATCGAGTGCGCGACGACGTCGTGCAGCTCACGTGCGATGTGCAGCCGCTCGTTGGCGACGGCGAGACGCGCGTTCTCCTCCTTCTCGCGCTCCAGCGCCTGGGCGCGCTCCTCGAGTGCCTCGATCCGCTCCTTGCGGTTCTTGAGGTTGATACCGAACATGAACATCGCCGCGAAGATCACGCAGTTCAGCGCGAAGCCGCCGGCGTCGAGGCCGCTCTTCTCGGCGAGCGCCAGCACGGCGAGCCCGCCGAAGATCGCGGCGGCCGCGACCACGACCTTCCGCATCGAGCAGGTCGCGGCGACGGTGATCACCGCCACCCACAGGAAGAACGGTGTCGCACCCTCGTTGTGCCCGAGCAGGTTGTTGAGGACGACCGCGCCCGTGCAGACGAGCAGGACTGCGAGCGGCGCGCGCCGGCGGAAGACGAACGGCACGGTGGCGGCGAGGACGAGCACGACGCCGAACGCGTCCTGGGGTTCGTAGAGGTCGGGCGACATGTTGCCGCGGCCCGACGTGGTCGCGAGTCCGATGATCACGAACAGCACCGCGACCGCGCCGTCGACCAGCCACGGGTTCAGACCGCCGAACCACGTCTTGGTGCGCTGCCAGATCGACGGTGTCACCACCTCACGGTACCGATCCCGCCTTCAGCTCGCATCGGTCTCGCGAGTGACCGGCGTGTACATCTCCAGACGTACGCGCGGTCATCGACGCCTCCGCGCGCGAATCCGTCGCACGGCGCCCGCGTCCCACCTCAGGGCCGACGATTTCGCGGCGCCATTCCTCCACGCTGCGAGAGAGCCCGAACACCCGGGCCGGGGAGCGCCGGTGCACACCGGCCCAGGAGAGGGAGCCACACATGACCGCAACCATCGACACCACCCAGGAAGGCGAGCGGGGCCAGGCACGTCACGCGCGACCGCCGCCCGCGCCGACCAGGCCGTGAAGGTCTACGGCAAGGGCGAGGCCGAGGTCCGGGCGCTCGACGGCGTGACCGTCGAGTTCGAGTCCGGTCGCTTCACCACCATCATGGGCCCGTCGGGCTCGGGGAAGTCGACGCTGATGCACAGCCTCGCCGGCCTCGACACCCTCACCAGCGGGACCGTGTGGATCGGCGACACCGAGCTCGGCACGCTGAACGACCGCAAGCTCACGCAGCTCCGGCGCGATCGCCTCGGCTTCGTGTTCCAGTCGTTCAACCTCATCCCGACGCTCACCGCGGCCGAGAACATCGAACTGCCGCTCCGCCTCGCCGGCCGCAAGCCCGACCGCGCGTGGGTCGACCAGGTGGTCGAGACCGTCGGGCTCGGGCGTCGCCTCTCGCACCGTCCGTCGGAGCTCTCCGGTGGGCAGCAGCAGCGCGTCGCGGTGGCGCGGGCGCTGGCGAGCCGGCCCGACATCGTCTTCGCCGACGAACCCACCGGCAACCTCGACTCCCGCGCCGGCGCCGAGATCCTGTCGTTCATGCGCCAGGCCGTGCGCGAGTTCGGCCAGACCATCGTGATGGTCACGCACGACCCCGTCGCCGCGTCGTACGCGGACCGGGCGATCTTCCTCGCCGACGGCCACGTGGTCGGCGAGGTGCACGACCCGACGTCCGATTCCGTGCTCGACGCAATGCGCACCCTGGGGGCCTGATCACCATGTTCCGACTCACGCTGCAGACCATCCGGGCCCGCAAGGCCCGATTCGTCCTCACCGCGGTCGCCGTCATCCTCGGCGTCGCGTTCATGGCGGGCACGCTCGTGCTCACCGACACCATCAACCAGCGCGTACGACGGCATCGCGGCCACGACGTTCGCGTCGACCGACGCCGTCGTGCAGTCACCGAACACCATCGACGCCGGCGAAGGTCGTACCGAGCGGGGCACCATCCCCGCATCGGTGCTCGACGTCGTGCGGAACACCGACGGCGTCGTTGCCGCCGACAGCGTGGTCGACGGTACTGCCCGACTCGTCGGACACGACGGCAAGCTCGTCGACGACAGCATGGAGCAGACCCCGCCGATCGGCATGGCCTGGCCCGCCGTCCGACGCGCTGAACCCGCTGCACCTCGTTGCCGGGTCACGCGCCGAACGCCGACGACGACATCGTCATCGACCGTGCGTCCGCTCGCGACGGCGGGTTCGCCCCCGGCGACTCGGTACACGTGATCACGCCGTCCGGTTCCGCGCAGTACACCGTCGCCGGCATCGCGACCTACGGGTCAGCCGACGACGCCGGTGGCGCGGGGGTCGTGGCGTTCACGCCGACGACCGCCGCATCGGTGCTGGGCGAGGTCGGTCGGGTCGACAGCGTTCGCGCCGTCGGTGCCGCTGGCATCACGCAGGCCGAGCTCACCGCTCGTCTGCGGACCGAGCTGGAGGGCACCGCCGGGGTGCAGGTGATCACCGGCAGCGCGGCGGTCGGACGCGGCCACGGCCGAGAGTCAGCAGGGCATGGCGTTCATGAGCACGTTCCTGATGGTGTTCGCGGTCGTCGCCCTGCTCGTGGGCGGGTTCGTGATCTTCAACGCCTTCTCGATCACGGTTGCGCAACGCACCAAGGAGACCGCGATGCTGCGGGCCATCGGCTCCAGCCGCAAGCAGGTGCTGCGCATGATCGTCGCCGAGTCGGTGGTCATGGGCGTCGTCGCCTCGGCGATCGGTGCCGTGCTCGGCATCGGACTGGCCAAGGGTCTGGCGGCACTGTTCACGTCGTTCGGCGTGGAGCTGCCCGGCGGCGCGACCGTCATCGCACCCGGTTCGATCGTGGTCGCGATGCTCGTCGGCACGGTCGTGACCGTGCTGGCCGCGTACCTGCCGGCGCGACGGGCGTCGAAGGTGGCCCCGATGGCCGCCATGCGTGACGTCGCCGTCGACTCGTCCGGTGCCTCGCGCCGGCGTGCGGTCATCGGCACCGCACTCACCGCGCTCGGTGTCGCCGCGGTCGTGAACGGAGCGAGCGGTGGGGCCATGGCCCCGATCGGCCTCGGTGCCCTCGCCGTCTTCGTGGGTGTGGTCGTGCTCGGTCCGGTCATCGGGTCGCGCTTCGTCCGCATCGTGGGCGCACCGGTTGCTGCGTTCCGCGGGATGACCGGCGTGCTCGCTCGCGACAACGCGAGCCGCAACCCGAAGCGCACTGCGGCCACCGCCTCGGCGCTGATGATCGGCGTCGCCCTCGTGGTGCTGATCTCGGTGTTCGCGAGCTCGGCCCGGTCGTCGATCGACGCCAACATCGACAACGCACTGAAGAGCGACTGGGTCGTCTCGCCCCTGCAGCAGGACGGTCTGAGCCCGACGGTGGCGCAGGCAGTCGACGCACTGCCGGAGACCGCGTCGGTCACGTCGTTCCGCACCGCACCGGCCACCCTCGAGGGTGCGGCGGTGCAGATCACCGGTATCGACCCTGCGAACGTCGAGCAGCACCTCGACGTCGACGTGAAGGCCGGCGCAGTGAGCGGCCTCGGAGCCAACCAGGTCGGTGTTCTGCAGCAGACGGCGAAGGAGCACGGCTGGAAGGTCGGCGACGACGTCACGTTCACCTTCGCGGAGACGGGTGCGCAGCACTTCACCGTCGGCGCGATCTACGGACTGAAGGACCCGCTCGGGGACTACACGATCTCGCAGCAGGCCTTCGAGGCGAACGTGGCGCACCAGAACGACCAGGCGTTGTTCGTCACCGACACACCGGGAGTGTCCGAGCACGCGGCACGCGTCGCGATCGAGGGCGCGCTGGCCTCGACGCCCACGGCGCGGTTGCACACACCCGCCGAGTTCAAGGCGCAGATCGCGGGTCAGATCGACAAGATGCTGAACCTGATCTACGTGTTGCTGTTCATGGCGGTCGTGATCGCACTGTTCGGCATCGCCAACACGTTGGCGCTGTCGGTCGTCGAACGCCGCCGTGAGCTCGGCCTGCTGCGTGCGGTCGGCATGCAGCGCAGCCAGGTGCGTTCCGGCGTCCGCTGGGAAGCGGTCCTGATCGCGCTGCTGGGCACGGCCATCGGCTCCGCGCTGGGGCTGGGCTTCGGCTGGGCCCTGGTGAAGGCGATGAGCACCGAAGGCATCGATCACCTGGCGATCCCGGGGACGCGCCTCGTGGTCGTCGCGGTGGTGGCCGCAGTGGCCGCGATCGTGGCCGCGGCGCTGCCCGCTCGTCGGGCCGCCCGCCTGGACGTGCTCGACGCCATCTCGTCGTCGTAGACACCCGGCGATCCACACCATTCGGCAGTGCGCCGGCTCCTCCGGGGGTCGGCGCACTGCTGACATGTCAAGGGCCGTGCTACGAAGTCGTCGTGGAGAAGATCTGGGCCAACTCGGGTGACTCGCACCTCGTCGAACCCGCGGACCTGTTCGAGTCGTCGCTCCCACCCGCACTGGCGGAGCGCATGCCGCGCAGCGAGGTCGACGACGACCGGCAATGGGAGACGATCCACGTCGACGGCCAGTCGTTCCGGCGCCGGTTCCCGCTCGGCCGGCTGATGGTCGACGGCGACGGCCGCACCGTGACCGAGCGCGCGCCCGGCGCGAACGATCCCGCGCTGCGCCTCGTCGATCTCGACGCGGAAGGGGTGTGGGCCGAGCTGATCTACCCGTCGATCGGGATCTGGACCGCGTCGATCCACGATCCCGACCTGCTGGCGGCGGGATGCGCGGCCATCAACGACTGGGCGATCGAGTACCAACGCCACTCACCGCGCTACGTGTGCACCGCGACCGTGCCCGTGCTGAACGCGACGACCGCGGTGGCAGAGATCGAACGCGCGGCCGACCTCGGGTTCGTCGCCGCGTACTTCCCGGTCGAGCCGCCGACCGAGGAGGACTGGAACCACCCGACGTGGGAGCCGGTGTGGGAGGCGCTCGCCGACCGCGGCCTCGTGTGCTGCTTCCACATCGGCACCGAGCCCCACGACGCCAGCCGCACGCACGGCGCGTACTTCCGCGGGCCCGGCGGCGCGCTCCTGAACTACGTCGAGACCACCTACGGCGGGCAGCGGGCGGTGTCGAAGGTGATCGCGTCCGGCGTGTTCGACCGGTACCCCGCGCTCCGGGTGATGGTCTCCGAGGGCGGGGCGACGTGGGGACCGTTCCTCGCCGACCGCCTCGACGAGGCCTACCGGCAGCACGCGACCGCAGTGCGGCCCGCGCTCGAACGCCTCCCGAGTGAGTACCTCTACGAGCACGTGTACGCGTCGTTCCAGCACGACCGCTCGGCACCGGCGGCGCTCTGGGCGATGGGCTGGCAGAACGTGTGCTGGGGCAGCGACTACCCGCACCTCGAGGGCACGTTCGGGCACACGCAGGAGACGTTGCACGCGCTGCTCGACGACGTCGACGAGACGACGCGCGCCCGCATCACCGTCGGCGCGTTCTCGGAGCTGTTCCCGCACGTCCCGCCGGCGCCCGACCGCGAACTGAGGAGCGATGGCCAAGATCGTTCTCGTCCACGGCGCGTTCAACGAGCTGTGGGGTCCCAACGAGCTGAAGTCGCGGTGGCTGCCCGCCGTGCGCGACGGTCTGTGGCACCACGGCCTCGAGATCGACGACGACGACGTGCAGGTGTGCTTCTACGGCGACCTGTTCCGGCGCGCGCCCGGCACCGCGGAGGACGAGCAGTTCGAGCAGTCACGCGCCGGCATTGCCGAGTCGCTGCACGAGATGGGTGGCGACACCATCGCGATGCTCGGCCAGGCCGCCAACGACGCCGCGTTCGACCGCACCGTCGACATGGTCACGATCATGGCGACCGACCCCGACCTCCGAGCCAAGATGCGTGCCCGCATCGAGCCGCTGGTCGACGACGAGACACGCGTGCTGGTCGCGCATTCGCTCGGCACCGTGCTCTCCTACATGGCGCTCGCGCAACCATCCGCAGTGGAACGTGCACACGTTCGTGACGCTGGGTTCGCCGCTGGCGTCCCCGATGCTCGGCGACATGCTCGACCCGCCGCTGGTCGACGGCAAGGGCCAATGGCCGGGCTCGGTCCAGCGGTGGGTGAACGTGCGCGCCATCGGCGACAAAGCCGCCGCGGTGCCGGTGGCCGAACGCTTCGGCGAGCGGGTGGAAGACGTGATGGTCGACAACGGCCACCGCGCCCACGCCCCCGAGCCCTACCTCAACGCGCCTCCGACCGGCGAGGCCATCGCGGCCGCGCTCAGCAGCTGAGCGTCAGCGGGGCGCGTCGCCCACGATGCTCGCTCGCTCCATGACGCGCACCGACGGCCAGTAGTCGCTGCACGCGTAGTGCTGCACGGCGCGGTTGTCCCACATCACGACCGTGTCGGGCGTCCACCGGATCCGGCACTGGTACTCGATGATGTCGGCCTGACGGCTGAGCTCCTCGACGAGCGCGCGACTCTCGGCCGGCGCGAGACCGACGACGTGGCTGGTGAAGAACCGGTTCACGTAGATGAGCTTGCGGCCGGTCTCCGGGTGCGTGCGCACGACCGGGTGCTCGACCGGCGGGTACTTGGCCCGGATCTCCTCGCGCTGCTCCGGCGGCACCTGGTGCCCGAACGACGACACGTGGTCGTGCACCGCGACGAGACCGTCGATGCGCGCCTTGAGGTCGTCGGCGAGACCGTCGTACGCGGCGTACATGTCGGCGAAGAGGGTGTCGCCACCGGTCGGCGGCACCGCCACCGCGTGCAGCACCGCGGCCATCGACGGCACCGCCCGCCAGCTCACGTCGCTGTGCCAGCCGTTCTCGTATCCACCGACGTCGGCCGACTTGGCGAAGCGCACCAACTCGGGGAACTCGCCGTTGGCCGGGATGAACGGGTGCACCTCGAGGTCACCGAAGCGCCGGGCGAACGCGACGTGCTGCGCGGCGGTGATCGGCTGGTCGCGGAAGCACAGCACCTTGTAGTCGAGCAGCGCCTGGCGGAGCTCGGCGATCGTGGCGTCGGGAAGGGCGTCGCCCAGGCGCACGCCGCTGACCTCGGCGCCGATGGTGGCCGCGAGCGGGGTGGCGTCGAACGACCGCCACGTCAGGGACTCCAGCCGCTGACGCTCTGCCGCCAGGTGGCCGAGTGGTCCGATCTCGTACTCGAACTCGCCGAGCTTCACTCGGGTGGCCGACAGCAGGGCACCGGGATCACGCGTCGGCGATCGGTTGCGTCATACCTGCATCTTGCCGCGTCGGCGCCGGCGGAGCCGCGGCGGGGTGCCCCACCGGCGCCGCGGGTGGCTACAACGGGATCTCGACGTAGATGCCGCTCGAGATGGCGGTGATGGGACCGTCGCCGGCCATGAGCGTCGCCGCGATGCGCTGGCCGTCGGGTTCGTTGCCGAACGCGTCACCCAGACGCCCGAGCGCGCGCATGTTCTCGAGCTCCCACGACGCGACCAGGCATTCGGTCATCATCCCCGCGCTGTTGAGCTGCATGAGCCGGCACCGTGACCCGCCGTGGGCCTCGATGAACTCGAACACGTCGGCCGCGAGCTCGAGCGCGCCCTCGAACCTCCCGGGTATCGCCCGGGAGATGTAGGCCTCGACGACCGCGCCGCGGTCGGCGGGGCCGTTGCGGCCGAGCGGGATCTCGTTGCCGATGCTCGAGCTGAGGATCACGGCGGGACTGTCGTCGCGCTCGACGCGGGTCATCAATGCCTCGAGCTCGGCATCGCCGAGCAGCGAGTCGTTGAACGCACCCCAGGCCTCGCCGTTCTCGAATTCGGTCGTGAACACGTGCGTGTTGGTGACCTCTCCGGCCATCTGGGCCATGAGGAGTCGATTGTCGTCGGCGCCGTGGCGCTCGAGCAGCTTGGACGCTTCGAGCGCGATGGCGATGGCATCGTGGCGACGACCGGGCTTGGCCGACGTCACCGTGGTCTGTACCAGTGACATGCTTGCCCCTTCCTCGGATCCGGGCGGCTGATGCCGCGCGGTTCCTGCCCCACTGCTGGCCGCTCCTGAGAGCCGGTCGGTCCGCCGGACCCCGTGGCGTGGTGCGCGGGAGCGCAGAACGCCAGCGCCGCCTCCTTCCCCGTAGGTACGGCGACACCGGCCAACCACGATCCGCCTGTCGGCGCCCGGTGTCAAGGGCGCGCACCGCGGGGTGCGAGACTGGCGTCCGCATGAGTGCCACCGACGAGCTCCTCGAGAACAACGCGCGCTACACCACCGACTTCGACCACGGCGAGCTCGAGGCGCAACCGGTGCGCCCGGTGGTGCTGGTCACCTGCATGGACGCCCGCATCGATCCCGCGCTCGCGCTGGGTCTCGTGCCCGGTGACGCCCACGTGCTCCGCAACGCGGGCGGGCTCGTCACCGACGACGTCGTGCGCTCGCTGGCGATCTCACAGCACGCGCTCGGCACGCGCGAGGTCATGGTCGTGCAGCACACCAAGTGCGGCATGCACGGCCTCGACGAGAACGCGCTCGCGCTGCGCATCGAAGCCGCCGCCGGGGTGCCGCCGAACGCCAACGTGCGCTTCGGCGCGTTCACCGACCTCGAGACGAGTGTGCGCGCGTCGGTGGCGCGGTTGCGGGCGTCGACACTGCTGCTGCACCGCGACCGGATTCGAGGCTTCGTGTACGAGGTCGAGACCGGTCTCGTGCGCGAGATCGACTCAGCGCGCGCCCTCACGCTCGAGCAGCGACTGCTTCACGTCGACACCCCACGCGTATCCGCCGAGGCCGCCCGACGCGGTGACCACCCGGTGACAGGGCACCACCACCGACACCGGGTTGCTGCCGCACGCCGCGCCGACCGCGCGCGCACCGCCGGGCGCTCCGACCGCAGCCGCGACCTCGCCGTAGCTGCGAGTCTCACCGCGCGGGATGCGCTGCAGCTCCTGCCACACGCGCAGCTGGAAGGCGGTGCCCCGCACGTCGAGTGGGAGCTCGGCGCTCGGGAGCTCACCGTCGATGCGGCGCAACACCTCGGCGACGACCGGTGCCAGCGCTTCGTCGTCGCGCGCGATCGCCTCGGCGGCGGGGAACTCGCCGCGCAACCCTTCCTCCAGCGCGACCGCCTCGACACCGAGCGCGATCCAACAGACACCACGCGGGGTGGTGGCGACGATCAACGCGCCGAGCGGGCTCGGTGACACCGTGAACACGATCGACGCGCCCGCGCCGCCCGCGCCGTACGACGCCGGCGTCATGCCCAGACGGGCGTCGGACTGCTCGTAGAGACGGCTGCTCGAGCCGTAGCCGGCGGTGTAGAGCGCGCCGGCGACGTCGCGGCCGTCGCGCAACTCCGTGCGCAGCCGTTCGACGCGCTGCCCGTCGGCGTACTGCTTCGGTGACACGCCCAGCACGCGTTGGAAGTCGCGGCGCAACCCGTCGGGCGTGACGCCGAGCGCCACGGCCACGTCGGCAATCCGCGCCGCGTCGGCGGAGTCGAGGTGTCGACACGCGGCTTCGACGCGCGCCACGCGCTCGTCGGTCGCGGGCGCGTCGGGTCGGCACCGGCGACACGCTCGGTAGCCGTGCTCCTCGGCGTCGGCGCCGTGGGCGAAGAACGAGACGTTGTCGGGACGAGGTCGGCGACTCGGGCACGACGGTCGGCAGTACACGCGCGTGGTGCGCACCGCGTACACGAAGTCGTCGCGCGGCTCGCGGCGAGCACCGCCGTCCAACGGGGGTCCTCAGAGGAGACGGGCTCGACGTCCGTGACGGTCATGTCCTCAGTGATACCGGACGGAGCAGCCGCGCGCTCTCCGGTTCCGGCGCCCGAACTCGACGGGGCCGGACTCACTGGGCGTGCGACGCCGTCCACTCCAGCAGGCGGTCGACGGGCCACGCGTTGACGATGTCGTCGGGCGGCACCCCGGCCTCGGCCGCCCGGGCACAGCCGTAGGGCTGCCACTCGAGCTGGCCGACCGCATGGGCGTCGCTGTCGATCGAGACCTTGCACCCGGTGGCGACCACCTGCTCGAGCAGGTGCATGGGCGGGTCGAGACGCTCCGGGCCGGCAGTTGATCTCGACCGCCTTGTCGAAGTGCTGGCAGACGCCGAAGACGAGGTCGGCGTCGAACGTCGACTCCGGCCGGCCCTTGCCCAGCACCATGCGGCCGGTGCAGTGGCCCAGGATGTCGGCGTTCGGGTTGGCCATCGCCGCCACCATGCGATCGGTCATCGGCTGCTCGCTCATGCGCAACTTCGAGTGCACGCTCGCGACCACGACGTCGAGCTCGGTGAGCAGGTCGTCGTCCTGGTCGAGGCGGCCGTCTTCGAGGATGTCGACCTCGATCCCCTTGAGGATGCGGAACGGCGCCAGCTCCTCGTTGAGCTTCGCCACCAGCTCCAGCTGGGTCTCCAGCCGCTCGGCGTCGAGGCCGTGGGCGATGCTGAGCGACGGCGAGTGATCGGTGAGCGCCATGTAGTCGTGCCCGAGCTCGGCCGCCTTGCGCGCCATCTGCTCGATGGTGGCGCCACCGTCGGACCAGTTGGAGTGGAGGTGGAGATCACCCTTGAGCGCGGCGCGGATCGGCGCGCCGGGACCGGCATCGGGCGCGGCTTCGGCCTCGAGTCGGGCGAGGTACTCGGGCACCTCGCCGTCGAGGGCCTGGGCGATCACCCGGGCGGTGCTCGACCCGATGCCGGGCAGGTCACCGATCCGCCCCTGCGCCGAGAGCTCGCGCAGCTCGTCGACCGGACGGTCGCGGATGGCGTCGGCCGCCTTGCGGAACGCCTCCTCCTTGTACCGACCCGCCCGCTCCCGTTCGAGCAGGGTGGCGATGCGCTCCAGCGCGTCGACAGGATCCATCCGTCGAAGGTACCCGTCGCGGCGTCCTCCCCGAACCTGATCGCTGCGCACGGGGTACGTTCGCCGGCGTGACCCGCACCGACGACACTCCCGTCCCCGACTACCCCGGCCTGCTCCGGCTCGACGGACGGCGGTTCGTCGTGCTCGGCGCCGGTCAGGGCATCGGCCGCCAGGCGTCGCATGCGCTGGCGTCGGTGGGCGCACGGCTCGCGTGCGTCGACCAGGACCCCGATCTCGCCGCCGACATCGGCGCCGAGGTGGGCGGCACGCCGCTCAGCGGGAACGCCTTCGACCGCGACGACATGGCGCGCATGTTCGACGACGCCGGTCGCGCGCTCGGCGGCATCGACGGGGTGGTCGACATCATCGGGATGTCGCGCTACGCCGACCTCGTCGACATGAGCGACGACGACTGGAACTGGCACTTCGACATCGTCCTGCGTCACGCGTTCCTCGCCATGCAGTACGGCGGTCGCGCGATGCGCGACCACGGCGGCACGATGGTGTTCGTGGCGTCGGTCTCGGGGATCACCTCGGCACCGCGTCACTCCGCGTACGGCGCGGCGAAGGCCGGGCTCATGTCGTTGGTGCGCACCGGTGCGGTGGAGCTCGGGCCGTCGGGCATCCGCGTGAACGCGGTGGCCCCGGGCGTCGTGTGGACGCCACGCGTCTCCGCGTTCCTCGGCGACGAAGGCGAGCAACGCAACATCGTGAACACCCCGCTGCGCCGGGTGGCGCAACCGGCCGACATCGCCGCCGCGCTCCTCTTCCTCGCGTCGGACCTCGCCGGGTACGTCACCGGCCAGACGCTCAGCGTCGACGGCGGCGTGGGCGCCAAGTTCCCCTACCCGATGGCCGACCTGTGAGTGCGCTGTCGCCCGAACCGTTCCTGCGCGGCAACGCGTGGCCGGGCACCGACGAGCTGCCCTACCCGCGCGCCGATCCCGCCGACCTCGACCGGCTGCCCGGCGACACCGTGGGCACCGCGCGACTCCCGGTGGGGGTGCGGCTCGAGCTCGTGGGCGACGCCGAGACCCTGGAGGTCGACTACCAGACGTACACCGACGACCTCGGCTACCGCGGTGAGGGTGCGGGCACGACGTTCACGCTCGTGTCGGGCGACGACACGCTGTCGGTGCCGGCGAACCTGGGTCCGGGGACGGCCCACTTCGCGCTCGACCAGCTCGACCGGAGCGATCCCGACCAGCCACTCGTGGTGTACCTCCCCGAGGGCATGCGTCCGCGCGTGTTCGCGCTGCGGATCGGCGGGGGCGAGCTGGTGCCGGCGCAGCGCGGGCCGCGCTGGCTCGCGTACGGCGACTCGATCGCCGAGGGTTGGATCGCGAGCGGGCCGTCGGGCGCGTGGCCGCGGTCGCCGGCGCGCCGGACCGGGCTCGACGTCGTGAACCTCGGCTACGCGGGGTCGGCGCGCGGTGAGCTGCCGTCGGCGCAGCAGATCGCCGCCCTCGACGCCGACGTGATCTCGATCTCACACGGCACCAACTGCTGGAGTCGCATCCCGTTCTCGACCGCGCTGTTCCGCGAGCAGACGGAGGCGTTCGTCGCGCTCGTCCGCCAGGGACACCCGGAGACGCCGGTCGTGGTGACCAGCCCGATCCTGCGACCCGATGCCGAGGACACCCCGAACGCGCTCGGCGCGACGCTCGTGGATCTCCGGGTCGCGATGGAGGAGCTGACCCGCGAGCTGATCGCGGCCGGCGACTCGCACCTCACGCTGGTCGAGGGCGGCGCACTCGTCGGTCCCGACGACCTCCCCGACGGCATCCACCCCGGCGACCACGGCCACGGGATCCTGGCCGAGGTGTTCGGCGGCGCCGTCGCCTCCTCGATCAGCTGAGCCCTCCGGGCTCGACGCTGCCGCCGTTGCCTACACTGACTCGTCACTGGAGGGATGACTGAGCGGCCGAAAGTGCTCGCCTGCTAAGCGAGTAGGGGGTTTTAAGCCTCCTCGAGGGTTCAAATCCCTCTCCCTCCGCCACCCCACGTCTGTTGCCACGGCTCGTCCCCTCTTGACGCGCGCGGCCCGTCGTCTATATCGTGTGTCGATATAACGGAGGTCGATGGAGTGGCACGCACGACGAAGGCAGCACAGCCTCTGGCCCCGGCGGTGTTCCACCTGCTGCTGGCCCTGCGCGACGGTGAGCAGCACGGCTACGCGCTCGATGCAGCGGGTCGAGCAGATCACCGACGGCGCGGTCCGGATGGGCCCGGGCACGTTGTACGGCGCGATCAAGCGCATGCTCGCCGACGGCCTGATCGAGGAGACCGCCGAGCGACCCGACCCCGCGCTCGACGATCAGCGCCGCCGCTACTACCGGATCACCGCCGCCGGCGAGCGCGCGTGTGCAACCGAGGTGCAGCGCATGGAGACGCTCCTGCGCAACGCCCGCCGCGGCCGGCCGAAGCTGGGACACGCGGGATGACCGGTGAGCGCGGCGTACCGCGCCCTCCTGTTCCTCTACCCGCGCCGGTTCCGACGTGAGTACCGCGACCCGATGCTCCAGCTCTACCGCGACGCGCGTCGCGAGCGCTCGTCGTCGTGGCCGCGACTCGCGGGCGACGTCGTCACCTCGGCCCCCGTCCAGTACAAGGAGGCGTTCCTCACCATGAGCACCCAGACCAAGCTCGTCGTCCTCGCGCTCCTCACCGTCGCCGGCATCGTCGTGTTCGCGGCCGTCGGCGGCGCGCTGGCCGCACTCGTGCTCATGCTCGTGCTCGCGTGGGTGCTCCTCTCGCTGCTCCGCGAGCGCGGCTCGCGACCGTCGGAAGGCTTCTGGTGGAAGCTGACGCTGAGCGGTGTCGGCGTCCTCGCGTTCGTGATCGTGTTCTTCGGCGGTCCGTGGCCCGACTCGTGGCGCGAAGCCGTGCCCGCCGAGCTCGGGTGGTGGTCGGGGTACGCGCTCGTCGTCCTCGCCCTCGTGATGATCTTCGCCGGGCTCATCGCCGGGATCGCCGGGCGCATGTCCCGGCGCCACCTCACCCAGTGAGGGGCGCGCCCGTTTCCGTGGCAGCGTGTGATATGCACCGATCCGGACCACCAGCTCTCAAGACGGACGGATCGAGTGGAAGAGGACACAGTTCCCACCGAGCGGATCGCCGCCGTGGGAAGCGACGACGATCCGTGGTCGTCGGTGTCGTCGTCCTCATCGTCGTTGTCGTCCTCGGCGTGCGATGTTCGCGGTGCTCACGTATCGGCAGGTGGGGCGGCTGGACGTGCACCTCCACGGAGCCCCGGCCGGCGCCACGACGTACCTGTTGGTCGGCACCGACACGCGAGCGGACTCAGCACCTCCGACCAACGAGGCCTCGGTTCCCCGGGCAAGGTGCCCGGCGAACGGGCTGACCTCATCCTGGTCCTGCAGGTGCCCGACCACGGACGACCGCCGTGTCGCCTCCATCCCTCGAGACCTCGGGGTGGTCGACGACGAGGGAAGCCCGACCCGCCTCGCGCTCACCTACGAGCACGGTCCCCAACACCTGGTCGACACGTTGTGCCGGAGCCTCGGAATCGGCGTCGACCGTCTCGTCGTCACCCGCTTCGCGGGTTTCGCTGACCTGGTCGACACGATCGGGGGCATCGACCTCGTGCTGGCCGCTCCGTTCCGCGACACGGTGTCGGGCAGCAACCTCCCCCAGGGACGTGTCCATCTCGACGGCGCGGCCGCACTGGCCTACGTGCGAGCACGGCACGCCGAGATCCTCACGGGATACGGCTGGCTCCACGAGCCCGACAGCGCACTCCGGCGCGGCGACCGGGCCCGGGAAGTGCTCAGAGCCATCGTGTCCGAGGTTCCGAGTGCGACCGATCCTCTGGGTACGCCCGAGCCGCCTGGGCCGGCGCAGGAGCGATCTCGGTGGACGACGGGCAACACGTGGGAGAGCTCCGCGAACTTCCCGGTGCCTTGCCGGGAGATGGACCGTGCCCGTGAGATCACGATCCCGGTACGGCTCATCGACGGCCCGGTGCCATTGGCGTCACTCACGAAGGCCGCGCGCCAGCGCCCTCCGTCAACTGACCGGGCCGCCCAACGCCGGCGGTTGTGCGACGAATGTCCCTCACTGAGGTTTCAGTAGGAATCTGAGCGTTAGTGAGCTACTCTTCCGTCCTTGCCGCTTTGCGGCTTTTCGAGCCCAAAGGGGCTCGAGGGAGGGATGACCACAATGCAACGCCTTTCTGCCCGCACAGCTCGGCTCCTTGTCGTCGCTGCGCTCGCCAGTGCAACACTGCTCGTGGTCGGAGCGACGCCCAGCGGCGCCGGATCCGACCTTCTCTCCGGTCCTCCGGGTCGGTGCTCACGATCACCCTGAGTGCTCCGTGTCCCGACGGCAATCCGGGTGGGGCGCTGCTCGACGGCAACAACCCGATCGCGGTGGAGTTCGGTGACTTCGGCACCACCGTGGTGCAGGTCACCGTGCCGAACGACGTCGCTCCGGGGACCACGCTCACGATCAAGTCTGCGTGCGTGCGCTACGGGGGCGCGAGACCGACGACCCGGACCAGTCGTTCCTCGTGACCGACGGCACCGAGCGCGTCGCTCAGCACGCCCGGAGGCACAGTCGGCATCACCACCGACGCCGGAACGCTGGCCGACCTCGCGGTGGGCCCGATTCCGAGCGGCGCTCCCGCGGCTGTGAACTTCCCGTTCGGCCTGCTCAGCTTCAGCGTCACCGACCTGACGCCGGGCGCGACCGTCAACGTGACCCTTGCACTGCCGTCCGCCGCAACGTCGTACTGGAAGTACGACGAGGGCGTGTTCACGCAGTTCGCCGGAGCGACGTTCTCCGGCAACAACGTGACGCTCACGCTGACCGACGGGGGCGCCGGTGACCAAGATGGTGTCGTCAACGGTGTGATCGTCGACCCGGGTGCACCGGGCACGACCACCGCCGCGACTCCGGTTGCAGCAACGCCGACCTTCACCGGCTGAGCCGTACCCGAGCACGACCGCGCAAGGCCGGCCCACCGACTCCGGTGGGCCGGCCTTCGCAATTCCTGACGAGGTCAGCTCACCCGACGACGAGGTTCGGTGGTCGCTCCCCAGCCAACACCGCGACCGCGCCCTCGCTCGCGAGCTGCGCCATGCGGCGACGGGTGGCCTCGGTGGCGCTGCCGATGTGCGGGAGCAGGACGGCGTGGGGCGCCGCGAGCAGTCGCGGGTGCACCGTGGGTTCGCGCTCGTAGACGTCGATCCCCGCGGCGAAGATCGTGCCGTCCTCGAGCGCGACCGCGAGCGCCTCCTCGTCGACGACCGGACCGCGCGCGGTGTTCACGAGCACGGCCGATCGTTTCATGAGCCGCGAGGCGACGGGCGTCGATCAGACCGCGCGTCTCGTCGTGCAGCGGCACGTGCAGCGACACGACGTCACACCGCGGGAGCAGGTCGTCGAGGTCGCCGACCCAGCCGGTGATCCCGGTGTCGGTGCGGGTGTGGTGGAGCACCTCCATGCCGAAGCCGGCGGCGCGGCGGGCGACGGCGCGACCGATGCGCCCGTAGCCGACGATGCCGAGCGTCGCGCCGTGCACGTCGACGCCGAGGAAGTCGCCGATGTGGAAGCCGGTCCAGCGCCCGGCGCGGAGGTCGGCCTCGGCGTCGGTCGCGCGCCGGCACGCGGCCAGGATCAGGAGGAAGGCGAGATCGGCGGTGGTCTCGTCGAGCACGCCCGGCGTGTTGCAGACCGAGATGCCGAGCTCGGTGGCGGTGGCCACGTCGATGTTGTCGTAGCCCACCGCGACGTTGGCCACGACCCGCAAGCCGCGGCGCACCGGCGCGCAGTACCTCGGCGTCGATGCGATCGGTGAGGATGCAGACGATGGCGTCGAACTCGGGGGCCAGGCCGACCAGCTCGTCGGCGGTGTAGGGCTCGTCGCCGGCGCGCTGCACCAGCTCGTGTCCCGCGGCGAGGAGCGGATCGAGGCCGCCGTCGGGCAGCTCACGGGTGACGAGGACACGGGACACGGGCGGCGAGCGTAGACCGCGGCGCTCGGCCGCTCAGGTGCCCGTTGCCAGCGAGATGTCCGGAATGTACGGTACGGCGCGATGCGGAGGGCGGAACCGGATCAGGGCGGAGAGCGGTTCGAGGCGGGCGGTGACGACTTCGACCTCCGCGAGGTCGTGGTCGAGCACCGGGCCGACATCTTCCGGTACGCCGCGCTCGTTCTGTCGGAACGACGCCGACGCCGAGGACCTGGCCCAGAACGCGGTCGTACGCGCGCTCGCCAGCAGGGCCGAGGTGCGCAACCCGGAGCGCGCCAAGTGGTACCTGTTCAAGATCGTCCGCAACCTCGCCACCGACCAGGCCCGCGTGCGGTCGCGCTTCGCAGTGGAGCCGTGGGCCGACCTCCCCGACGTGGTGTCGGCCGATCCCGCGCCCGACGCGCGCCTCCTGCACGACGAGGAGCACGAGGTCCCCGCGCGCCGTGTTCGCCGAGCTCCCGCGCGTCCACCAGGAGGTGTTGCGGCTCCGCTTCGTCGAGGAGCTCGACCACGCCGCCATCGCCGAACGACTCGAGACGACCGAGCAGGCGGCGCGCCAGCGCCTCTACCGCGCGATGCAGGCCCTGCGCGCGCTCACCCAGCGCCACGAACAGCTGGGCCAGTTCGGCCTCGACAACCCCTAGTGTACCCGGCCATCAGGTTGGTGACAGTCGGCTGATCGGTGGGAGTCCTCCGAGGGCGCTGTGGCGGCGGCGAGTGTTGTAGTTGTCGAGCCAGGGTGCCAGGGCGCTGGTGCGTTGCGTCGTTGCTGGTGAACACCTGCCGGTAGGCCCATTCGGTTTGCAGGGTGCGGTTGAAGCGTTCGACCTTGCCGTTCTGCCATGGGCAGTGCGGCCTGATCAGCTATGTGGTTGATGCCGGCGGCGGCGATCAGACGCTCGCGAGCGCGTGCGCGTGGGTGTAGCTCCAGTGGTTGTCGGTCATCACCGCGTTCGACGTGATGCCGTGCGCGGCGAAGCGCTCGAGCGCCCGGCGAAGAACGCGGCGCAGGTGTCGGCCTTGCTCGTCGTCGAGGATCTCGGAGTACGCGAAGCGGCTGTGGTCGTCGACGACGGAGTGGACGTAGTCGTAACCGATCCGTGGCTCTTCTTGCGGGCGCAGGTGCGACCCATCTGGCGGCCGTGGGCACGCCAGCCGCCACCGTCGGGGATCCGGCCGATCTTCTTGACGTCCATGTGGACCAGCTCGCCCGGCCGGTCGCGTTCGTAACGGACCGCGGTCGTCTTCGACGCGCGGATCACCTCGCCGGTCATCGGGTCGCACACCGCCAATCGCGGGACGTCATGGCGGCGCAAGATCCGGCTCACGGTCCGGGCCGGCACACCGAGCTCGGGTCCGAGCCAGTCCTGACCCCGACGATGCTCGCGCCGAGCCGCGAGCACGACCGCGCTCGACCTCGGGCGCGGTCCGGGTCGGCATGCGATGCGGCCGCGACGACCGATCGCACAAGCCCGCGTCGCCTTCGGCGTCGAAGCGGCAACCCAGCGATGCGCGCACTGACGCGACACCCCCATCGCCTTGCGCGACATGCGCGACCGGCATCCCCTGTGACGGACACGATCGACGAGCAGACGACGACCATGCACCGTCAATCGAGCGTTACGGTGAGACACGAAGACCTCCGGTGTTGTGGCGACGGCTAATCACCACAGCTTCGGAGGTCTTCGCATCACGATCAGCGGACCGTCACCAACGCACGCGTTTCGGCGCCGCTCAACCACCCATATGGGGATCGAACGGCGCCAAAAGCAGTTCGTGGGTGTGAGGAGTCAGCCAGCGAGAAGTGCGCGGGCACCCATCTCCACCGAAGGGTGGCGGAGGCGGGCGAGGGCACGAGCCTCGATCTGACGGACGCGCTCCCGGCTGAGGTTGACCAGCTGGCCCACCTCGTCGGGGGTGCGGGGCTCACCACGGTCGAGCCCGAAGCGCAGCGTGAGGATGTAGCGCTCACGCTCGTCGAGCACGGCCAGCAGCTTCTCGATCTCGGCCGGGAGCATGGCCCGGGCCGCCGACTCGTAGGGCGACTCGGCCCCACGGTCCTCGACCAGGTCACCGAGCTCGGTCTCGCCGTCTTCACCGACGGGTGTCTCGAGCGACACCGGCTCCGCGAGGTGCGGGATGAGCTCCTTCACGCGCTCGGGCGCGAGGTCGAGCTCTTCCGCCAACTCGTCGAGCGTGGCCGGACGGCCGAGGCGCGCCTCGAGTCCCGCACGCTCCTTCTGGAGCCGAGCGAGGTTGTCGGCGGCGTGCACGGGCAGACGGATGGTGCGGCCCGCGTTGGCGATGCCGCGCTGGATCGCCTGACGGATCCACCACGTCGCGTAGGTGGAGAACTTGAAGCCCTTGCGCCAGTCGAACTTCTCGACCGCGTGGATGAGGCCGAGGTTGCCCTCCTGCACCAGGTCGAGGAGCGGCATGCCCGACGCCTGGTAACGCTTGGCGATCGACACGACCAGTCGGAGGTTCGACTGGACGAACTGGCGCTGCGCGTTCTCGCCCTTGCGGACCAGACGCTGGAGATCGCGCTTCTCGGCCCGGGTGAGACCCTTGTCGACGGTGTCGAGGGTCTCACGCGCGGCCTTGCCGGCTTCGATGTCCTGCGCGAGGCGGGCCTCGTCGTCCTTGGTCAGCAGCTGGTGCCGACCGATGTCTTCGAGGTAGAGCCGAACGAGATCTTCATTGTCGCGTTCGGTGCGATTGCGTACTCGAGCCACGGTGCCTTCCCGAGGGTAGGGTTGCGATCGCCTGGGGGAAGGCGACCGTCGACAGTAGAACGACGGGGGATGCGTCCTTGTTCCGGACTTTGGCCCGGAGATCGCTTGAGGCCGGCGCGAGAGACATTCTCGCGGCGGGGGACCCTCCATTGTGCACCTTTTCGGGTACCCGACGCACATCAGGGCCAACCCCGTTGCCCGGAAAGCCGGAACCCCTTGTGCAGCCCGGTTCGACCACTCCGCGTGGTCGTCAGCGCGGCTGACGTTCGAACGAGACGTCGACGGTCTGCTCGGGGCGGCGCTGCTCGGTCTCGGCCACGTCGGTCAACGCCTGCTCGTCGGCTTCGGTGAGCGGTGGGGGCGCGAGCGAACGCGGCACCAGGTGCCGCGCCCTCACGACGTTCACCTCGGCGGCGTACACCATGATCTGCGCCGCCAGATACAGGAAGAACAGCAACCCGAGGACGACGCCGAAGGTGCCGTAGAGCTCGCTGGTGTGGCGGAGTTGACGCGCCACCAGCAGGGAGCCGACCGCCTGCAGCGCGGTCCACGCCACACCGCCGACGATCGCACCGGTGACGAGATCGCGGACGCGACCTCGGCGGGCGTCATCACGCGGAATGCCAGCCAGTAGAGGCCGACGTTCAGGACCACGACCAACAGCGTCGAGAGGATCGGGACCGCGCTGCCGCCGGGCACCAACGTGGTCACCGTCGTGAGCGCCGCGGTCCCCACGATCGCGAGCGCGAGGACTGCGAGCACGAGGAGCGAACGGACCAGGCGGGGCACGAAGCCGGGACGGCGCGCACCCGGGACGTTCCACACCTGCGCCATCGCGTGCTGCGCGATCTGCGCAACGCCGAGCGAACCCCAGATCAGCGCGAGCAGTCCGATCACGAGCGCGACGCCGTTGCCACCGAGCGCGCCGACGTTGCGGCGCAGCTCCTGGCCCACGATGGGGAAGTCGGCCAACGCCGAGTCGAGCAGGTCGTGCCGCAACCCAGGATCGTCGTGCGCGACGTACCCGAGCACGGTGACGAACACCAGCAGCAGCGGGAACATCGCCAGGAACCCGTAGTACGTGACGAGCGCGGCGAGTTGGCTGCCGCGGTCGTCCCCGTACTTCTTGACGACGCCGACGACGAACGCCGGCGCGCGGTGTCGCTGCTGCCAGCGGTCGACACGGTGCAGGAGCTCCACCAGGAGAGGTTCCCCGGAACCCGCCGGCGCTACTCGCTGTGCAGCAACCCTCGCATCCGTTCCGTCAATGACGGCTCGATCGCGGGACCGGTCTCGATCGCGACCTCGTGCAGCGTTCCCGTCCACGGGAACGGCGGCTCGTAGTCGTCGCTCACGGGCAGGCCGCGATCACGCCCGAGGGACAGCGCGGTGCCGCCGTGCTGGAACACCATCGGCGCGCGCACCTCGAGGACGGCGTGGGCGACCAACTCGTCGTCATGGAACAACCCGAGGCCGGGACCGTCGAACCCGGGCGTGTACACCGCGGTGAGCTCGTGTCGACCGGGCGGAACGGCGACCTCGCTCTCGACGCGCGCTTCGTCGCCGGCGCGGTTGAGCACGAAGACGAGTCGGCCGTCGCGCACGAACAGGGCGAGACCGCCGGTCCAGTCGCCCATCGCCGCGAGGATGCCCGCGGCGCCCTGGTCGGGGACGTCGACGTCGGCCACCATGCGGAAGCCGCCGAAGAGCCGCGCCACCGAGTCGTCGGGCACCGGCCCACCCTCGGGCCGGTAGACGGCCCGCTCGGGACCGCGTTGGGCCACGGGATCACCGCGGCGATGCGACCGATGAGCTCGTCGACGAGCGGGAACACCTGGTTGCGCTCGGCCTCGGACTGCCACCGCGCCTGGAGGTCGGCGAGCACGTCGGGATGGTCGGCGGCGAGGTCGCGGGTCTCGGCGAAGTCGTCGGCCAGACGGAACAGCGCCCACTCGTCGTCGGCGAACGTCGCGACTGCCCTCCATCAGACGCTCTTCGTCGACCACGCCCTTCGACACGTGGTCGGTCGTCGCCTTCCAACCGTCGGCGACCATCGAACGCGACCCGAGCATCTCGAAGTACTGCGACGTGCGCGGTGACGGCGCGGCCGAGTCGGAGAACGTGGAGCGGATCGACGCACCGTCGACCGGTTGCTGCGTCGACACCGTCGACCGCGTCGGGCGGGTCGATGCCGGCGGCGTCGAGCACCGTCGGCATGAGGTCGACCGCGTGCACGAACTGGTCGCGCACCGCGCCACCGTCGTCGATGCCCCGCGGCCAGTGCACGACGAGCGGCGTGCGCGTCCCGCCCAGCCACGTGTAGCGCTTCCAGAGGCGCAGCGGTGTGTTGCCGGCCCACGCCCAGCCCCACGAGTAGTGCGGATACGAACGCAGACCGCCGAGCTCGTCGCTCCACGCGAGGTTGCCCTCGACGGTGTCGGGCACGTGCTCGGTGAAGCGGTGCTCGTTGAACGTCCCGAGTGCGCCGCCCTCACCGCTGGCACCGTTGTCGGAGATGAGCATGATCGAGCGTGTTGTCGAGCTCGCCGAGCGCGTCGAGTTGCGCGACGACGCGGCCGATCTGCGCGTCGGTGTGCGACAGGAACCCGGCGAACACCTCCTGCTGACGCGCCAGCATGCGCTGGGCATCGGGCGACAGCGACGACCACTCGTCGATCCAGCTCGGTCGTTCGCTCAGCGCAGTGCCCGCGGGGACGACACCGGTCGACGAGTTGACGCGCGAACACGTCGTCGCGCCACTGCTCCCACCCGCGGTCGAACGCACCCCGGTACGGCTCGACCCACTCGGGTGCGACGTGGTGCGGCGCGTGCATGGCACCGAGCGCGAAGTAGAGGAAGAAGGGACGGTCGGGCGCGGCCTGGTGTTGCGCGGTGATCGACCGCACGGCCTCGTCGGCGAGGTCCTCGGTGAGGTGGTAGCCGTCGCCGCGGCGTGCGGGGTTGCTCGACGTAGTGGTTGTCGCGCACGAGGTGCGGCGCCCAGTGGTTGGTGTCGCCCTGGAGGAAGCCGTAGTAGCGCTCGAAGCCGAACCCGAGAGGCCAGCGGTCGAACGGTCCCGCGACCGATCGTTCGCCGCCGGGAACGAGGTGCCACTTGCCGATGGCGAGCGTGTTGTAGCCCGCGTCGCGCAGCACGCGCGGCAGCGGCGTCGCCGAGCGTCGGGATGCGGCCGGTGTAGCCGGGGAACGCCATCGGCAGGTCGGTGAGGAAGCCCATGCCGACGGCGTGGTGGTTGCGACCGGTCATCAGGCACGCGCGCGTCGGCGAGCAGAGGCTGGTGACGTGGAAGTGGTTGTACCGCAGGCCACCGGCGGCGAGGGCGTCGATCGCCGGCGTGGCGATGTCGGAGCCGAAGCAGCCGAGCTGTCCGAAGCCGAGGTCGTCGAGGACGATCAGCACCACGTTGGGGGCATCGGGGCCGGGGTGCGGGAGCGAGTAGTCGCCCGGCACCGACTCGGCGATCGAGAAGCCGGTGCGCGCGTCGGCAGTGGCCATGAGCGCGCAATCTACGCCGGTGCCCATGGAGGTCACACGTGATCGACCGGTGGGCGAGGGGGGACTTGAACCCCCACATCCTTTCGGACACAGGCACCTGAAGCCTGCGCGTCTGCCAATTCCGCCACTCGCCCGGAGTGCGACAGGGTAGCCCGACCACCCATCCCACGAACATCTCGATGTTGACCCCCATATACGCACGCGAACCTCGAGATGTTCGGCGCGGGTGCTGCGTGCAGCTTCGTTGCAGGGGCTGCTCGGTACACTCTCGGCGTGGGACTCCAGGGGTTCGAGCGGAGGCTCGAGCGGCTGGTGGAGGGGACCTTCAACAAGGCCTTCCGCAGCGGACTCCAGCCCGTCGAGATCGGTCATCGGGTCACTCGCGTGCTCGACGACGGCCGCGCGCTCGGCGTCAACGGCCGTCCGGTGGCCCCGAACAACATCGGGGTGTACCTCTCCCCCGCCGACTTCGAGCGCTTCAGCTCGTTCGCCGAGGCGCTGGCCCGGGAACTGGCCGAGGCCGCCCGCCAGCACGCCCGCGACGAGGGCTACCAGTTCGTCGGCCCGGTGACCCTCACCCTCGTGCCCGACGACACCCTCAAGACCGGTGACTACGACGTGGTGGCCGAGATCGCCGAGGGCGCCGGCGGCCACGTGGGCTCGCTGATGCTGCCCGACGGCCGGCGGGTCGGCCTCGGTGAGCACACCACCTCGCTCGGCCGGAACTCCGACTGCACCGTGAGCCTGGCCGACCCCCGGGCTTCGAGGCGCCACGCCGAGATCCGCCCCACCGCCGACGGCTTCGTCATCGCCGACCTCGGATCGATGAACGGCACGCTCGTCAACGGCACCGCGATCAAGGAGCGGGTGCTCCACGACGGCGACGAGATCTCGGTGGGAGCGACGGTGTTGCGCTTCGAGGCTTCGTAGTGCCCGAGTCCGTCCTCACGATCCTCAAGTTCTGCTTCCTCGCACTCCTCTACCTGTTCCTGTTCCGGGTCGTGCGTGTGGTCGTGAAGGAGATGCGGGCGCCGGCGCCGGTGCCCGAGCAGCCGGCGGCGCCTCCGAGCGCCGCCCCGGTGCCGGCGTCGAGCCCCGCGAAGCCGGCCAAGGGCCGCGGTCCCGGGCGCTTGAAGATCCTCGAACCGCCGGCGCGCCAGGGCGAGAGCTTCCCGCTCACCGAGGAGCTCACCGTCGGGCGCGGCGGCGGGTGCGGCATCGTGCTCGCCGACGACTCGTTCGTCTCGACCGTGCACGCGCGCGTGTTCCGGCGCGACGGCGCGGTCTACGTGGAAGACCTCGGCTCGCGCAACGGCACGCTGCTCAACGGCGAACCGCTCGTGCACGCGGCACAGCTCCGGCGCGGCGACCACGTGCAGTTCGGCCAGACCGTGGCGGAGGCAGTCAGGTGACGGCCGCGGTGAAACGGGCGCCGTGAGGCTCGTCATGGGGGCCGCCACCGACGTCGGCCGGGTCCGCGACGGCAACGAGGACGCCTACCTCGTCGACGACGCGATGGGCTGATCGCGGTCGCCGACGGCATGGGCGGACACCGCGCGGGCGAGGTCGCCAGCGCCACCGCGCTCGAGGCGCTGCGGGCCGCGATCAACGGCGGCCGTCCGCTGCGCGAGTCGATCGAGGACGCCAACGAGGCCGTCTACACGAAGTCGCTCACCGACACGAGCCTGCGCGGCATGGGCACGACGCTCACCGCGGGCACGCTCGTCGCCGGCGACACGCTGCTCGTCGGTCACGTCGGCGACTCGCGCGCGTACCTGCTCCACGACGGCGAGCTGCGCCAGGTCACCGACGACCACAGCCTGGTCGAGGAGCTCGTGCGCGAGGGCCGCCTCACCGCCGACGAAGCCGCGGTGCACCCGCAACGGTCGATCATCACGCGCGCGCTGGGCGTCGACGCGTCGGTCGAGGTCGACGTGTACCCGGTGGAGCTCGCGCCCGGCGACCGGCTGCTCCTCTGCTCCGACGGCCTCACCGGCATGGTGCACGCCGACGACATCGCGGCCGACGCTGCGACGCGAGAGCGACCCGACGCGCGCGCGCGCCCAGCTCGTCGACGCCGCCAACGCGGCCGGCGGCGAGGACAACATCACCGTGGTGGTCGTCGCGGTCACCGACGAGGCGCCGCTGCGCGAGCTCCCGGAGCCGATCGCGCCGATCGAGGCCACGGAAGTCGACCGTCGACGACCCACACCGGACCGGGCGAGCGCCGTCGGCGCGGGCTGCGCGGCGTCGGCCGGGTGCTGCTGTGGGCGCTGCCGATCGTGCTGGTGCTCGGCATCGCGGTCGCCGCCGTCGGTTGGTACGCGCGCGAAGGACTACTACGTGGGCGCGAGCCAGGGTCAGGTGACGGTGTTCAAGGGCGTGCCCGGCGGCCTCGCGGGCTGGAACCCGACCATCGAGCAGCGCACCGTCGGTCGACGTCGCCGACCTGCGACCCGGCCGCGCAGGCCGCAGGTGCGCGAGCACCAGACGTTCTCGTCGCGTGCCGACGCCGCCGTGTTCGTCAAGCGGCTGCAGGCCCAGACCACCACGACGACCACCACCACGACGAGCACGACCACCACCGCACCGCCGACGACCACCGTGCCGCCGACCACGCGCCGCGCCCGCGGCCCCCGCGCCGTGAAGTCGCCCACCGCGCCGCCGGCGTCGCAGCCGCGAGCTCGGCCTCGGGCTCCTCGCGGTCGTGGTGACCGCGGCCGGCTACGTGCTGCTGCTCCTCGCCGACCGCCCCGACATCCCCGCCGACCTCTGGGTGTTCCTGCTCGCGGTGCTCGGCCTCTACGTGGTCGCGCACCTCGCGGTCCGACGCTTCGCGCCGCGCGCCGACCCGACGCTGCTGCCGATCGCGTTCCTGCTCAACGGCATCGGGTACTTCACGATCTCGCGCCTCGACCGCGACCTCGCGCGCGTGCAGGCGGTGTGGACCGCGGTCGGCATCGGCGCGTTCGTGCTCACGCTGATGGTCGTGCGCAACGTGCGCACGCTCGAGCGCTACAAGTACACGTTCCTGCTGCTCGGCGTCGCCGCGCTGCTGCTGCCGCTCGCTGCCCGGCATCGGGCAGGAGATCAACGGCGCGCGGCTGTGGGTGCGCCTCGGACCGGTGAACTTCCAGCCCGGCGAAGCGGCCAAGGTGCTGCTCGTCATCTTCTTCGCCGCGTACCTCGTCGACAAGCGCGAGCTGCTCGCCGCCGGGCACCCGCCACATCGGCCGCCTGCGGCTCCCCGACCCGAAGCACCTCGGGCCGCTGCTGCTCGCGTGGGGCTTCTCCATCCTCGTGATGGTGCGCCAGAAGGACCTCGGCTCGTCGCTGCTGTTCTTCGCGGTGTTCGCGGCGATGCTCTACATCGCCACCGAGCGCGTGGTCGTACCTCGTCGTCGCGCTCGGCATGTTCCTCGCCGGCGCGTTCGTCGCGTACCAGCTCTTCGCGCACGTGCAGGACCGCGTGACCGTCGTGGATCGATCCGTGGTCGGTGTCGCAGACGAAGGGCTTCCAGCTCGTGCAGTCGCTGTTCGCGCTCGGGATCGGGCGGGTTCGCCGGCACCGGGCTCGGGCTCGGCAGCCCGCAGAAGATCCCGAACGCGTCGACCGACTTCGTGCTCTCGGCCATCGGCGAGGAGCTCGGGCTGCTCGGCACCGTGGCCGTGTGCATGCTGTTCCTGCTGCTCATCGGCAGCGGCTTCCGCATCGCGGTCCAGGCCGACCGCCCGTTCTCGAAGCTGTTCGCCGCCGGGCTCACCACGATCATCGGCGTGCAGACGTTCGTGATCGTCGGCGGCGTGATCCGCGTGATCCCGCTCACCGGCGTGACGCTGCCGTTCGTCTCCTACGGCGGGTCGTCGCTGATCGCGAACTTCGTGATCATCGCGCTGCTGCTGCGCATCTCCGACGAGACGGTCGCGCGACGCCGAGGCGCCGCGCGCGTGCGCGCGCACCGCGACGGCACCGCGGTGGACGGCAGGTGACGCCGTCGGCCGCCGCGCCGCCGGCGCGCCGGTGAACCGCGCCGATCCGCCGCGTCGGGTACGCGGTGACCGTGCTGATCCTGCTCCTCGTCGCGCAGCTCACCTACCTGCAGGTGGTCGACGCCGACAACCTCGCGAACGACCCGCGCAACGTGCGCGAGCGCGCTCAAGGAGTACAACCGCGCCGCGGGGCGAGATCCTCACCGCCGACGGCCAGATCGTCGCGCAGTCGATGCCGACCACGCGGCGACTTCAAGTACCTGCGCCAGTACCCGCAGGGCGGCCTGTTCGCGCACGATCGCCGGATACCAGTCGTTCGTCGACCTCGTCGGCAACACCGGCGTCGAGGAGTAGTACAACAACGTGCTCACCGGCCAGGACGACCAGCTTGCAGCTCAGCGACCTCGGCGGCGTGCTCAGCGGCAAGTCGGACGACCAACAACGTCGTGCTCTCGCTGCACCGCAGACGGCGCAGCAGACCGCGGCCGAGCAGGCGCTCGCACGGCCAGACGCGGCTCGGTGGTCGCGCTCGACGTGCACGACCGGCGCGGTGCTCGCGATGTACTCGAACCCCACGTTCAACCCGAACGGCCTGCTCGGTCGCACGACACGCAGGTCGTGCAGAACACGTTCAACCAGATCAACACGCGGCGACAAGGCCGCGCTGCAGCGCGCGTACCGCGAGCGCTACCCGCCGGGTTCGACGTTCAAGGTCGTCACCAGCAAGTCGGCGCATCGAGGCCGGGATCGCGACCCCCGACAACCCGGTCTTCCCCGACCAGAACGGCTTCCCGATCCCGCGGACCGACACCACGCTGCTGCAACTTCGGCGGACGAGCTCGTGCGGCGGCACGCTCGACGAGAGCCTCGTCGAGTCGTGCAACGCGACCTTCGCCGCAGCTCGGCTACGAGCTGGGCGACGCGTTCCCGCCCGCGCATGGAGCAGTGCGGCGATCGACGAGCGCCCCGCCGATCGACCTCGAGCCCGGCGCGGTCGGAGAGCGTCGGCCCGCCCGGTCGGCGACGCGACAAGCCGCGCTTCGCGCTCGCCGGGATCGGCCAGGGCGACGTGTTCACGTCGCCGCTGCAGATGGCGCTGATCGCCGAGGGATCGCCAACGGCGGCGTGATCAAGGAACCGCACGTGGTCAAGGAGATCCAGCAACACCGACGGCAAGACCGTGCGCACCATCGACGCCGAAGGACTGGAAGACGTGCATGCAGCCGACCACGGCCGCAGCGCTCACGAGCATGATGGTCGAGGTCGTCAACGAGGGCACCGGCACCGCGGCGCAGATCGACCGGCATCCAGGTCGCGGGCAAGACCGGCACCGCGCAGACGGCATCGAGGGCGAGACACCCGCACGCGTGGTTCATCGCCTTCGCGCCGGCGAACGCGCCGCGGTACGCGGTCGCGGTGATCGTCGAGCACGGCGGCGACTACGGGAGCGAGGCGACCGGTGGCGAGGTCGCCGCGCCGATCGCGAAGCAGATGCTCCAGAACCTTCTGGCGCACGAACCCGTGAGTAGCCTCTCGTGACCATGCCGCCCGCCGACGCGCGCGTCTTCGCGAACCGCTACGAGCTGGGCGAGGAGATCGGCCGCGGCGGCATGGCCGACGTGTACCTCGCGCACGACCGGCTGCTCGACCGGCCGCGTCGCGGTGAAGGTGCTCTCGCCCCGAGTTCGCGGTCGACCCCACCAACGTCGAGCGCTTCCGCCGCGAGGCGCAGGCGGCCGCCGGGCTCAACCACCCGCACATCGTCGCGGTCTACGACTGGGGCGAGGAGGACGACACCTCCTTCATCGTGATGGAGTACGTCCCCGGGCAGACGCTGCGCGACATCATGCAGACGTACGGCCGTCTCTCGCCGATGGACGCGGCGCGCATCGCGGCGGAGATCGCCGACGCGCTCGTCGTTCGCGCACGCGCACGGCGTCGTGCACCGCGACGTGAAGCCGGGCAACGTGCTGATCACGCCGCAGGGTCAGGTGAAGGTCACCGACTTCGGCATCGCGCGCGCCGAGCCGAGCGAGCCGCTCACCAAGACCGGCGCGGTGCTCGGCACCGCGACGTACTTCTCGCCCGAGCAGGCGCAGGGCTTCGCGCTCGACGGTCGCTCCGACGTGTACGCGCTCGGCGTCGTGCTCTACGAGATGCTCACCGGCGTCGCGCCGTTCACCGCGAGCAGCCCGGTGTCGGTCGCGTACAAGCACGTGCGCGAGGCACCGGCGCCGCCGTCGACGCTCGTGCCCGACCTCCCGGGTGCGATGGACCGCATCGTGCTCACCGCGATGGCGAAGGACGTCGACCAGCGCTACCAGTCGGCGCAGGACCTCCGCGCCGACCTGCATGCGCTTCGAACGCGGTCGACCGCTCGCCGGTGCGGCGCTCGCCGCGGCGCCGGCGCTCGGTGCGCGTCGCCGCACCCGCGGCCGCGGCAGCGCGCCGCGCCCGTGCCACCGCGCCGCCGGCCGCTCGCCGGAAGCGCGGCCGGTGGGGTCCGGCGGTCGTGATCGGCATCGCGCTCGCGCTGCTGGTCGCGCTCATCGTGTTCCTCCTCGCCAACTCCGACTTCGGCGACGGCGGCACCTCCGACCCCGACGCTCGACGTCCCCGCGGTGGCCGGCGTCCCGTACGGGCAGGCCGAGGCCGTCCTCAAGGCCCAGGGTTCACGGTCGCCCGCAAGGACGTCGACCAACCCAACCAGGCGCCCGATCTCGTCCTCGGCCAGGACCCCGAGAGCGGCCGCAAGATCCCCAAGGGCGGGCTCGTCACGCTGACGACGAGCAGCCCCACCATCGTCATGCCCAACGTGGTCGGCCAGGCGAAGGCCGCAGGCGACCCAGACCCTGGCGGCGCAGAACCTCACCGCCAACTTCACCGAGGAGGACAGCGACCAACCTCCCGGCACCGTGCTGCGCACCGATCCCGCGGCCGGGGGCGCGGTGGCCAAGCTGCCCCAGGGCGGGTCGCCCACCGTGTCGGTCGTGGTCGCCCGCGAACCCCTGGTGCCCGTGCCCGACGTGACGACGCCTCGATCCCGCCGGCGGCGCTGGCGCTGCTCGGTCAGGCCGGCTTCCAGGCCACCCAGGTCGACGTGCCGAACGACACCGTGCCCGCGGGCAAGGTGATCGGGACCGTATCCGCCCGTCGGCACGCCGTTGCCGAAGGGCACCACGGTCGACGCTGCAGGTGTCGAGCGGCCCCAACCTGGTGACCGTCCCGAACCTGGTCGGTCAGACGCGCGCCGACGGCCGAGGCCGTGCTGCACGACCAACTCGGGTTCGGACTCACGATCAGCCTCGTGAACGCGGGCCCGACCAAGAAGGGCCTCGTGGTGGCGCAGAGCCCGGCGGGCGGCCAAGCCGCGAAGGGCTCCGCGATCGACCTCGTCGTGGGGATTTGACCCTCGCGTCCTGGTACGAAGACCACGGCCGTCACGATCTGCCGTGGCGCCTGACCCGTGACCGGTGGGCGATCCTCGTGTCGGAGGTGATGCTCCACCAGACGCAGGTGCCGCGGGTGGCCGCGGTCTACGACGAGTTCGTGGATCGCTTCCCCACCCCGGAGGCGATGGCCGACGCGGGACCGGCGGCGGTGATCGAAGCGTGGGGACGGTTGGGCTACCCGCGCCGGGCGCGACGGCTGTACGACGCCGCGGTCGTGGTGCGCGACCACGGCTGGCCCGACGACCTCACCGACGCTCCCCGGCGTCGGCCGCTACACCGCAGCCGCGATCCTCGCCCAGGCCGACGACGCCGACGTCCCCGCGATCGAGGTGAACATCCGGCGCGTCGCCGAGCGCGTGTCCGGCGCGCGCTCTGTCGGATCGCGACGGCGGAGGACGCGACGGTGCGCATCGGCCGTGGGTTGCACGGTCGAGACCGCCTGCTCGCGCTCATGGACGTCGGCGCGTTGCTGTGCCGTCCTCGTGCACCGCGTTGTGGCGAGTGCCCGTTGCGACGGCGGTGCGCGACACGCGGCCCGCTCCCCGACGAGACCCGCCACCGCCAGGCTCCGTTCGAGGGAAGCTTCCGGCAACGCCGCGGTGAGGTGATGGCGCGGTCTGCGCGACGGCGGCGCTCGCCGCGCGCGTGCTCGACGCCGACGCGCTGGCGTCGTTGGTGGACGACGGACTCGCGGTCGTGGTGCGAGGCCGGGCCCGTCTGCCCTGAGCCTGACGCGCCTAGGTGCGAACGACGCCGAGGAAGTTGCCGAGGAGGGTGTGACCGGCCTCGGTGAGGATCGACTCGGGGTGGAACTGCACGCCCTCGATCGGCAGGTCCTTGTGGCGCAGGCCCATCACCAGCCCGTCTTCGGACTCGGCGCTGATCTCGAGCACGTCGGGCACGGTGTCGCGCGCCACCACCAGCGAGTGGTAGCGGGTCGCGGTGAACGGTGAGGGCAGCCCGGTGAACACGCCCCGACCGTCGTGGCTGATCTGCGACGTCTTCCCGTGCATCACGTGGGGTGCCCGCACGACGCGGCCGCCGAAGATCTGGCCGATGCACTGGTGACCGAAGCACACCCCGAGCACCGGGACCCCGGCCTCGCCGAACGCGCGGATGGCGTCGATCGAGACCCCGACGTCGCCCGGTTCGTCGGGGCTGCCGGGACCGGGCGACACCAGGACCGCATCGGGCTCGAGCGCCTGCAGGTCGGTGAGGGTCACCGCGTCGTTGCGGTGCACGATCGGCTCCGCGCCGAGCTCACCGAGGTACTGGACGAGGTTGTAGACGAACGAGTCGTAGTTGTCGATGACCAGCACGCGCACGACGAGCACGCTACCGGGACGGCGACGATGCCAGCCTGCTGATTCGGCCGTGATTGGCTAAGGTCGCCCACCGTGGCACGTACCAAGAAGGCCCCGCCGCCGCCGGCCCGCCGCCCCACCAAGGGCTCGCGCTACACGCCGCCGGCGCCCGAAGAAGGTCAAGCAGAGCCACCTCTGGGTGCCGGTGACGATGTTCACCTGCCTCGGCCTCGGCGTGTTCGTGATCGTGGGCAACTACCTCGAGCTGCTGCCCGGCGGCGAGGTGAGCAACAACTTCCTGCTCATCGGCCTCGTGCTGTTGATCGCGGGGTTCGTGTTGTCCACATTCTTCAAGTAGCGCCGCCGAGTTGTCCACATCTGGGCGGATTGTCCGAACCCCAGGCGTGTAACTTCACACAGGTTTGTCCACAGTCTGTGGAGAACTGTCGGACGGAGCGAGCGGCGGACGAGCAAGTTCAGCGGGACGGGCCCTCGGCCACGAGGACCATGTCCTCCCGGCAGTGCCGTGGAGCTTCCGGATCCTCCTGCGAGGCGGTCATCGTCACCTCGGCTCCGCAGACGATGCAGCGGAAGTGCAGGTCGACGGGCTGGATGTCCTCCGGGTCGGGCTCGGGCGGCGGCGCCATGTGGAACTTCCGCAGCATCGACGCGCCGATGACGTAGACGATCACGGCGACGGCGATGCCGATCGCGATGCGGAGAACCGTCCACGCCATGCCGCGATGCTCGCGCCGCAGCGCACGCGAACGCGAACGGGCCGGTCAGAGCCGTTCGAACAGGGTGGCGTTGGCCTGGCCGCCGCCCTCGCACATCAGCTGCAGCCCGAGCCGCGATCCGCTGCGTTCGAGCTCGCACAGGAGGGTGGCGGTGAGCCGCGCGCCCGAGGCGCCGAGCGGGTGGCCGAGCGCGATCGCCCCGCCGTTCACGTTGACGCGGTCGAGGTCGGCGCGCACGTCGTGGGCCCAGGCGAGCACCACGCTCGCGAACGCCTCGTTGATCTCGACGCGGTCGACCGCGTCGAGCGTGAGGCCGGCCGCGCTCGAGGATCCGCGCCGTCGCCGGGATCGGCGCGGTGAGCATCAGGATGGGATCGTCGCCGGCCAGCGCGAACTGCACGATGCGCGCCCGGGGCGTGAGGCCGAGCCGGGCGGCGGCTTCCTCGCTGGTGACGAGCACCGCGGCGGCGCCGTCGCTGATCTGCGACGAGTTCCCGGCGGTGACCAACCCGTCGGGCTTGAACGCGGGCTTGAGCGTGGCCAGCCGTTCAAGAGTGGTGTCGGGACGGATGCCCTCGTCGGCGGTCATCGGGCGCGACTTCCCGTCGACCACGATCGGCACGGGCACGAGCTCACGATCGAAGCGCGCCTCCGCGGTCGCACGCGCCGCGCGCTGCTGCGACTCGAGCGCGAACGCGTCGAGCTGCTCGCGGGTGAAGCCCCACTTCTCGGCGATGAGCTCCGCCGAGATCCCCTGCGGCACGAGGTTCGGGTAGCGCTCGACCAGGCGCGTGCCGAACGGATCGGCGCCGAGCACCGACGAGCCCATCGGCACACGGCTCATGCTCTCGACGCCGGCCGCGACCACCACGTCGTACGCGCCCGCCATCACCCCCTGCGCGGCGAAGTGCAGCGCCTGCTGCGACGACCCGCACTGGCGGTCGACGGTGGTGCCGGGCACCGAGTCGGGGAAGCCCGCGGCGAGGAGCGCGTTGCGACTCACGTTGAGCGCCTGCTCCCCCACCTGCGACACGCAGCCGGTGATGACGTCGTCGACCAGCGCGGGGTCGAGGTCGTTGCGGACCGCGAGCGTGGACAGCACGTGGGCGAGGAGGTCGACCGGGTGCCAGCCGGCGAGCTGGCCGTTGCGCTTCCCCAGCGGCGTGCGGATGGCGTCGACGACGACGGCAGTGGGCATGGCTCCGAGGGTATCGGTGGTGCCCGGTAGCCTCGCCCGGTGCGCAACATGGACCGCTCGTTGGGCGACGGCGGCATGCCGCTGCTCGGGCAGCTCGGTGTGCACTTCGAGCGCTACGGCGAGGGCTGGGCAGAGGCCGCGTGGACGCCCACCGAGCTCGCCGGCAACCCGTTCGGCATCGTGCACGGCGGCGTGTACGGCGTGATCCACGACGCGGCCATGAACTTCGCGGCGAACAGCGCGCTGGAGTCGGGTGACCGCGTCGCGACGCTCGACGTGTCGTACCAGACCCGGCGCGCACCGAAGGTCGGCGACGCGCTCACGGTGCGCGGCGACGTGAGCCAGCTCACGCGCCAGGTCGCCTACACCGAGTCGACGGTCACCGACGCCGAAGGCAAGATCGTGTCGCGCGCGATGGCGACGTTCATCGTGCGCCGCAAGACGCCATGACCCAGCTGTGACCGCGAACGCTCAGGTCGCCGACGTCGCGCCCGAGCCCGCGCGCGACGCGCGGCCCGGACCACTCTCAGGCCGCATCCGTCACGGCTGGATCGTGGAGGTGCTCGTCGGCGCCGCCATCTACCTGGTCTACGACCAGTTGCGTGACCAGGTCGCCGGGCTGAGCGCCGACGCGTTCCGCCACGCGCAGCAGATCGTCGACGCCGAGAAGTTCCTCGGTCTCTACCACGAGTACTCCATCCAGCAGGCGTTCCTGGGCGTCGGCTGGTTCATGTCGTTCTGGAACATCTGGTACGGCACCATCCACTTCGTCATGCCGGTCGTCGCGCTGGTGTGGCTGTACCGCCGGACGCCGGCCCGCTACGTGCGCTGGCGCAACACGCTGGTGCTCATGCTGGGCGCGTCGCTCCTGGCGTTCTGGGCCTACCCGCTCATGCCGCCGCGGCTCATGCCCGCCCGGTTCGGGTTCGTCGACGCCGCCGCCGACTTCTTCAACTTCGGGCCGCAGGTGCGGGTGCACCTCGGTGCCAACGGGCAGCCGTCGGCCGCGGCCGTCCGCACGTACGGCAACCTGTTCGCGGCGATGCCGAGCCTGCACGTGGGGTGGTCGACGTGGTCGACGCTCGCGGTGTGGCCGCTCCTGCGGCGCACGTGGGCGAAGGTGCTGTGGGCGCTCTACCCCGTCAGCATCTTCTTCTGCATCGTGGTGACGGCCAACCACTGGATCCTCGACGCCGTCGGTGGCTGGGTCGTCCTCGCACTCGGGTACGCCGGCGCGCGCGGGATCGAGTGGCTGCTCAGCCGCCGTCGAACTCGGGTCGCGACGGCCACCGGATCTGCGCCAACGCGTAGCCCGGGAACGGCGGATACTGCGGCAGCCCCTTGATCACATCCACGGTCGGCGGCGGGTGCACGTGCGCCCGGCTGTCAGCCACGAACCCGACGACGTGCAGGGTGAAGTCGGACAACCAGTCGACGCCGCGGTCGTGCATGTACTCGACGGTGGTGCCGTTGCGCAGCGCGTCGGCGGCGTCGGGGTTGACCACGCCGTCGAGGTTCACGACCTCGAGCCGATCGTCGGCGTAGTAGCCGTACGCGCCGCTCTGGTAGGCGCCCAGGACGCTGCCTTCGGGTGGGATCTTCACGACGGCCTTCGCCGCGTCGCGGTACCCCGTGATCGAATCGAACGAGACCTCCGGGACCTCGGTGTCGGTGAGGTTGCGCTGCGTGGCGCGGACGACAGCGACGAATCCGACGAGCAGCACCGCGGCGGTGCCGACGAACAGCGGGATCCGCCACGTGCCCGCGCACGTGCCACACCGCGCTCGACGCCCACCGCGATGATCAGCGACACGACGCACGCCACCGGCGCGAGGTAGCGGGTGAAGTAGAAGCCCACCCCGAACCATGCGTAGAAGAGGAGCAGCCCGGCCGCGAACACGGGGAGCGCGGCGACTGCGAGCTGCGGCATCCGCCGGTGGCGGGTCCAGAACACGCCGAGCGCGACGAGCGCGACGACGAAGAGCCAGAACACGGCCATGCCTGCGACCGGGTTGTTGTTGAGCCACTCCCGCAGCGAGCGCCACACGTCGAAGGGTCCGCCCGCCACCGCGCCCGCGACCTGCGCCAGCCCCTCGCGCGCGAACGGCCGCAGCGGCGCGAGGTCGTGGGCCGCCGACCCGCTCGTCGGGATGGGCGTACCGAACTGCAGGGTGCACCAGATCCACCACGGTGCGACCACCACCGCGCCCGCGATCGCGCCGGGCACCAACAGCCGGCGGGGCCCGCGCCAGAGCTGCAGCGCGGCGAGCAGCGCGACCAGGAGCGCGATGTCGACGCGTGCGAGCACGGCCAACCCCGCCACGACGCCGGTCACGACCGCGCGTTTGGTGGTGGCCGTGTCGTTGGCCCAGATCCAGGCCGCGACCAGCGCGACCGCGCCGAGGATCGCGAGCGACGTCTCGAGTCCGCCCAGCGCCATCGACACCGCCACCGGTGACACCGCCCACAGCGCGGCGGCCGTCACCGCGGCGACGCGACCGGCGAAGCGGTACGCGATCCACGCGAGCACGACGATCGTCAGCGTGTCGAAGACGACGAGCAGCGCGAGGTCGATGCGCAGTGCGGTGTCGGCGTTGTCGGTGAGCCAGTACACCGGCACCAGCAGGAACCCGAGCAGCGCCTGGAAACCGCTGGTGAGCGTGTGTCCGTCGACCGTCGGACCGTGACCGTGAGCGATCGACCGGGCGATGGTCAGCGTGTAGTAGGTGTCGTCGGGGATGAAGAGCTTGTCGATGACCCCGATGGGCCGCACCAACACGGCCAGCCGGAGCAGGAAGCCGAGGATCGCGATGCCCGTGACTGCGGCGACGGTGGTGTCGACGCGCGACCTCACCCCCGCTCGCACGCGCTCATGCTACTGAGGCGACTCCAGCGAACCGACGCGCCCACCGAGTCCGTCGCGACGCGCGAACAGCACTCGCTCGAGCAAGATGAACTGCGCGATCCAGAGGATGCCGAAGCCGCTGAGCTGGGCGATGACGATCACGCAGGTACGAAGCGGTTCGCCCAGGTGCGAGCCGTCGAGCCACGAGTCGGTGAGCGCCACCGCCAGCGTCGACAGCACGAGGCCGGTGAACGAGAGCACCCAGAACGGCATGACTTCCCGCCACAGATTGGACGAGTCGCGCTTGCCCCAGGTCCATCGGCGGTTCAGGTGGTAGGAGGGGACGGTTGCCACCGCGGTGGCGAACACGTTGGCCGTCCACGCGGCAAACCCGAACCCGAGCGTGGCGGCGGTGAGCATCGTCACGCTGACGATCGTCGTGATCACCGACACGCCCATGCACCGCGCCAACCGAGTGGTCAGCGTCGTCGGGGGCGCCTGCTCGAGGGCCAGCTCCGCGTCCATGCCCCCATGATGTCGGCCGTGCCTGAAGCTCCACTGAACCTCTGATTCACGAATGTGACGCACGTTCGTGCAGCGCGACGAGCACGACCACCAGCACGGCCAACACGATGCCGGTGAAGAGCACGGCCTCGCCGGTGAACGTCGCCGCCCCGACCAGCCCGATCCCGACCAGCATCGCCGTCAGGTGCTGGCGCCGCACGCCGTACAGCAACGTGTGGATGAACGTCACCGCGAGGAGGTAGAGGATCACCGGGATGGTGAACGCCGCCGCGGCGGCGGAGGCGGTGAGGTGCGTGCGCCCCGTCACCTGGTCCACCACCACGGCGACGCCGGCTCCCACGGCGGCGGCGCTCGCGAACACCACGTAGTGGCCGTAGCCCCACGGGTACGCGACGCGGTTCGACACCAGGCGCGGCGCCGCCGGTTTGGCGAAGTAGATCCACCACATCGAGAACACGGTGAGCAGGGCTCCCACCGCGGTGAGCGCGGCGGTGACGTCGCCGGTGCGCGCGTCGACCATCGCCTGGAACGCGACCGACGACGAGAGGATGGTCTCGCCGAGGACGATGATCGTGAACAGGCCGTAGCGCTCGGCGATGTGCTCGGGGTGCCACGGGGTGGGTGCGCCGCCCCGTTCCGCCCACGGCGCCACGCACAGCTCGGCGACGCCCATCACGAAGAACGCCCACACCGGCCAGCCGAGCACCGCGACCGCGCCCCAGCCGACCATGGTCAGGGACGCGCCGGCGGCGTAGCGGTGCGCGGTCCGGCGATGCGCGGGATCGTGGCGGGCGGCACGCAGCCACAGCGTGACCAACCCCGCCCGCATGACGAGGTAGCCGACGAACACGATGTCGAAGTCGCGATGTGTGAACGCGCGCGGCACGCCGGCCGCGAGGATCAGGACGCCCACCATCTGCAGGAACACCAGGACGCGGTACAGGGCGTCGTCGTTGTCGTACGCCGACGCGAACCACGTGAAGTTCATCCATGCCCACCAGATGGCGAAGAACACCAGCAGGTAGCTCACGACCGCGCTGCCCGCCCCGCCGTGGCTGATCGCGTGGTGCAACAACGACGCGGCCCGCGCGATGGCGACGACGAAGCACAGGTCGTAGAGGAGCTCGAGCGGCGTGGACGCGCGGTGCTCCTCGGTCCGGTCGCGCGAGGTCATGGGGCGCCGCCAGATCCCCGTCATTCGCGAGACGGTAGTGGGCACCGCGCGCGCCGGCCTCGTACAGTCCCCGACGTGGGCGTGACATGGGCGTGACCGGGATGGCCAACCTGGCGGTGAAGGTCGCCGACCTCGACGCGGCGTGCGCGTACTACGAGCGCGCCGGGGCCGAGATCCGCGACCGGATGGAGTGGAACGGCGCCGAGCGCGCCGACGTGTTCCTCGGACCGGTGCAGATCACCCTGTTCACCCGCGCCATCTACGAGGACGCGGTGGCGTTGCCCACCGAGGGCTTCCTGCATCCCGCCTTGTTCACCGACGACTTGGACGCCGAGCTCGCCGGGCACGACGTGGTCTTCGGACCGGAGATCGTCGAGGGTCCGTTCGGTCGTCGGCGCATCGCGTTCGTCACCGCCCCCGGTGGGATCCGGCTGGAATTCATGGAGCAGCTCGAGCCATGAAGGTCACCCGGTTCCACCACGTGTCGGTGAACGTGCACGACGCGACGCTCGACGACATGCGGGACTTCTACGGCGGCCTGTTCGGCCTCGCCGATGTCCCGCGTCCCGAGATCCCCGGCGTGCCCGGCACGTGGAAGGGCGTCGGCGACCTCGAGCTCCACCTCGTGGGCGCGCCTCCGCGCGGCACGCCGATCGACTCGACCGGCAACCACTACTGCCTCGCGGTCGACGACCTCGCCGCGGCCATCGCCGAGCTCGACGCGAAGGGCATCGCCTACAAACGCGGGGTGCAGGGCGAGTCGAACGTGCAGATCTGGATCAACGACCCCGCCGGCAACACCATCGAACTGCAACAGGATCCCTCATGACCTTCACTCCCTACGACCGCCCGGTGCGCGCCGCGTTCGTCGGCCTCGGCCGCATCTACGACCTCAACGTGCGTGCCTACCGCGACAACCCCGACGTGGAAGTTGTCGCGCTCGTCGACCCGAGCGAGGAACGACGCGCCGAGCGCGCACGCGACTGGCCCGACGCGCAGACGTTCGCGTCGGTGGCCGACCTCGCCGCCAGCGGACTCGAGGTCGACGCGGTGGAAGCACTGCTCCCGATCCCGCTGCACGTCGACGGCGTGATCGAGCTCCTCGGCCACGGGTGGCACGTCAACCTGCAGAAGCCGATGTGCAACACGTTGCCGGACGCGCAACGCATGCTCGACGCCGCGGCCGCCAACGACCGCGTGCTGCGGGTGATGGAGAACTACCTGTTCTACGAGCCGCTGCAGAAGCTGAAGGCCACCATCGAGGACGGCACCATCGGCGACGTCGTCGGCTACCACCTGAAGATGGTGGCGAGTGGCCGGGGCGGTTGGGACGTCCCCATGAGCAGCTACGAGTGGCAGTTCAAGCAGATGCGCGAACACGCCCGCGGCATCCTCGTGTTCGACGACGGCTGGCACAAGCTCGCCACTGCGCTGTGGTTGTTCGGCCCGATCACCGAGGTGCGCGCGTGGATCGGCGCCACCGAAGTTGTGCCCGGCATCAGCATGGACGCACCCACGATGATCGCCTGGGAGCACGAGAGCGGCGTCCGCGGCGTGTGGGACATCACCCTGGCAACGGACCTCTACCTGCGCTCCGACTACTACACCAACGACGAGCGGTGGGAGGTCACCGGTCGACGCGGCTACGCGCGCGTCAACCGCTGCACCGGGCGCGGCATCCAGCAGCCGAGCCTCGAGGTGTACGCCGACGGCGAGCTGACGTCGTACCACGACCTCGACGACGACTGGGGCAGCAGCTTCCGGGACTCGGGGCGTCACTGGCTCCGGTGGTTGCACACCGGCGAGGGTCCGCTCCTGTGGAGCGGGGAACAGGCCGTCGACGTGCTCCGCTTCGCGCTCGCCGCGTACGAGAGCAGCGCGGCGGGCGGCATCGGCGTGCATCCAGGAGCGCTCCACCAGTTGCAGGCGGTGGAGTGATGCAGGCGTGGCGGGTGCACCGCCACGGCGAACCGGGCGAGGTGTTCCAGCTCGACGAGATCCCCGAGCCCACCGCCGCCGACCTCGACGGGCTCGGCATGCACATGAGCGGATGGGTGCCGGTGCAACCGGGCATCGAGCCGTTCGACGACTGGGTGATCATGGACATGTCGGTGGCCGCGCTCGCGCTGCCCGACGTGACCATGGCGCGCGGCTCGTACCCCGTTCCGGTGGCGATGCCCTACGTGTCGGGACAGGAAGGGGTGGGCGTGGTGACCGCGGCGTCACCGAAGCGCGCCGATCTCGTGGGCCGGCGCGTCGCCGCGGTGTGCATCCAGCCGTTCGGCAGCCTCGCGCCCGTGTCGGTGGGCATCTCCACCATGTTCGAAGTGCCCGACTCGATGAGTGACGACGACGCGGCCGCGTTCATGATCCCTGCGCACACCGCGTGGCACGCGGTGCACCGGCGCGGGAAGATCCAGTCGGGTGAGACGGTCGTGGTCATGGGCGCGGCCGGGGGCCTCGGCGCCGCGATCGTGCAGCTCTGCGTGGCCGCGGGCTGCGACGTGCTCGCGGTCGTCGGCGGTGCCGAGAAGGCGGCCGTGGTCGAGGGGTTGGGCGCGCGTGCGATCGACCACTCCACCGGAGATGTGGTGGAGACGATCCGGGCTGCTGTCTCTCCGCAACACGGCGTCGACGTGATCGTCGATCCCGTGCAGGGCGAGGTCGGAGCGCGCGTCCGCGACCTGCTCGTGCCCGACGGTCGTCACGTGCTGTGCGGACACGCCGGCGGGCTGATCGCGCACGACCCGCACTTCTACGTGCGCAACCACACCCTGGTCGGCGCGACCCTCGGCGGCTACGGGCGCGAGGAGATGACCCGCATCCACGGCGAGACCCAACGCGAGATCGACGCGCTCATGGCCGCCGGCCGCTACCGACCGCTGGTGAGCCGGGTCGTCGACTTCGCCGACGTGCCCGACGCCATCACCGACCTGGCCGAACGCCGCACCTGGGGCCGCGTGGTCGTCCGCATCTGAGGGCGAGCCGCGTCCTCGACGTACAGGCGCCGACCTTCACCTCGAAGCGGTGGAGACGATGGGACTCGAACCCACGACCCCCTGCTTGCAAAGCAGGTGCTCTAGCCAGCTGAGCTACGTCCCCGCGGTGGTGCGCTTGACCCGCCGCACCGATCCGCCAGCGTACCTGGCCCGATCGTGATCCGAGTCGGAGTTCCGATCGTGCCGATGAGCGGCGGCCTCCGCGCGAAGGAAGGTTCGGCTCGGGTACGCGAATCAGGGCGTCGTCGGCCCGTCGACCGCGTTGATGTCGATGTTGATCAGTTGCCCGCCCCACACCTCGTCGTGACCACCGACGTACTGGTGCACACGTTGGTGGTCGGCCCACAGGCTGTCGGTCAACGGACACGGCGGACCGAAACCGAAGATGTTCGGTGTGCCGTTCCAGCTCGCGATCCAGATGGCGTCGGGCGGGTAGTCCTTCGGGTTGGGGTAGTCCGCAGCGGAGTCGCCGAGTCCGAAACACAGATTGCCGTAGAGCCCGGAGCGGAACCCGCGCGTGTGCACCGCCAAGGTCCACGACGCTGATGAACCGCAGCGCCGCCGCGCCGCACGCACCACCCGGCCGGTACGGCTCCACGTCGAGGTAGATCGGCGAGGGGTAACCCAAACCCAGTGCGGTCGCGGCGTCGGCGGCCTGGAGTCCCTCGCGCACTCCGGTCCACCACGCCTCGTCGAGGTTGTCGCTGAACGTGGCGTTGTTCGCGATGATGGTGCACGACGGTTGCGTGCTGGCCCAGATGGGCAGCAGCCGCCAGCCCTGCTGCCTCACGGTGCTGACCCACGACTTGGTGAGGTTCGGTTGTGCACACGCACGGTTCACGCCACCGATGTACACCCCGAACGACGTGTACGGCGACGACCCGCGCCAGACGCGCTCTCATCGCGGAGGACGAAGGAGTCGAGCACGTGTCGACTCCCGTCGGTGGAGGGGGAGGCGGCGGCGGCAGGCACGCCGAGAGCACCAGCGCGAGGGCGACGAGCACCACGAGCGCGGCCAGCAACCGCTTCACGACGCCACCCGGAACGACTGGAGGATCTGCTGCGCCGTGGCGTCGGAGTTGGTGTAGGTGAGCGTCGCGACGACTCCGGCGTCGGGCACACCCACGTCGAGCTGGCGTGTTCGCGACGTCGGGAGCAAGGGTCACTGACAACCCGTTGACGTCCTCGGTCGTGGCGCCGCTCGTCGCGACGCTCGCACGGTCATCGGTCGGCTCGACCTGCACGGTCTCGGTGCGGCCCGACAGGTGCGCGGGGCACGCCATGTCCGAGCCGGCATGGCCGAGGTACACCGCATGGACGTCGTAGCGGACGCACGTGGTGGGCGCGGCGTCGAGGTCGTACACCGGCCACGCGGCCGGGACGTCGAACTCGACGCCGCGGTACGACACCGTGCGCACGTTCGATCCGGTGGCCGGCCCCGGGGTCGCACGCTCGCCGACCCGCCGTCGTCGGCCGCCGACTGGACATGTGCGCGACCGCGTTTGATACATCGCTGATACGTCTGGTCCCGACGGCATCCGCATCCCGCCGCCAGGGACGGCGAGCGCGACGATACACTTTCCCTGACCAGAGCCCAGGGAAGTGGAGACGATCCGCCTCGAACCTTCACGACCCCCTCCCCGCAAAGCAAGTGCTCTGGAGGCACGGCTACGTCCCCGCGCAGTGCGCGATCCGCCGCACCGACCTGCCAGTGTACCTGGCCCGATCGTGATCCGTGTCGAGTTCCGATGGTGATGTTGAGCCGCGACCGCGTCTGGGTGGCGTGCGAAGATGCCGCGTGCAACGACGTCTCGTGCTCGCCGCGCTCGTCGTCGTGGCCCTGGGCGTCGCCGGTTGCAGCGGCGGTGACGACTCCGCATCCAAGTCCGGGTCGACGTCCACCTCGACGTCCACCTCGAGACGGCGGCCGGTCAGGTCGGGTGCGCCTGATCGCGCCCGACGGCCTCGCCACGATCCTCGGCCGAGAGCGGCGGGCGGCTCGCCGGGCGGAGGACACCACGACCACGACGACGGTCGCGCCCACGACCACCACCACGCCCCCGATCACCGGGACGTTCGCGGTCGCCACCACGCACCAGACCTTCGTCGACACCGCGAGGTCCACCCCTGCGCGCGGTGGCAACCCCGCGACGCCGAGCCGGACGATCGCAACCACGATCTACTACCCGGCAACGACCGCGCCCGACGCCGCGAACCCGACCCCTCCGGCCGCACCCGGCCCCTTCCCGCTCATCGTGTTCGCGCACGGGTACGCGATCGACGCCGCGGCCTACGCGCCGTTGCTCACGGACGTCGCGGCGGGCGGATTCGTGGTGGCAGCCCCCGACTTCCCCGGCACCAGCACCGCCTACCCCGGAGGCGCGATCCGCAGCGACTCGCTCGAGCAACCGGCGGACATCTCGTTCGTCATCACCTCGACGATCAACCTGTCGAACGCCCCGGGACCGCTCGCGAACGCGGTGAACCCCGACGCGGTCGGCGACTCGGGTCAGTCCGACGGTGGCGTCACCGCGGCCGCGGCCGCGTTCAACACGTGTTGCATCGACCCGCGCATCAAGGCGTCGGTGATCCTCACGGGAGGCGCGTTCGGGTTCGACGGCCAGTGGTTCCCGCCGGGAACTCCGCCGGTGATGTTCGTGCACGCGACCGACGACGAGGTGAACCCGTACGGCGCGAGCACGTCGATGTTCGAGCAGGCGCAGTCACCGAAGTACCTCTACACCATCGAGGGTGGTTCCCACCTCGAGGTCTACGTCGACCCGCCGTGGGAAGAGCACGTCGCGCGCACGATGGTCGCGTTCTTCGACCTGTACCTCAAGGATGACCAGTCCGCGGCGGCACGCCTCACCACCGAAGGCAACCAACCCGGCTCCACGCTCCAGTCCGGCTAGGTACGCCGCCGCGCGCGCCGCGCTAGCCGGTCGGGCCGTCGACCGCGTTGGTGTCGATGTTGATCGTGATGCCGCCGTACGCCTCGTTGTGACCACCGATGTACTGGTGCACCCGCTGGTGGTCGCTCCACAGCGTGTCCGACAGCGCGCACGGCGAGCCGAACCCGTAGATGTTCGGCGTGTTGTTCCACGCCGCGATCCACACCGCGTCGAGCGGCACCTTGGTCGAGTCACTCACCGACGCCGCGGCGTCGAGGATCCCGGAGCACAGGCTGCTGTACATGCCGGCGCGGTAGACCGAGCGCGTTGAGCTGGCGCACCCAGCCGTTGACGAAGAACTGCACCGAGGCGCTGCACGCACCGCCGCGCGCGTAGCCCTCCATGTCGTAGTAGATCGGCGTCATCCATCCTAGGCCGAGCGTTCTGCGCAGCGGCGCGCCGCGGCCTGCGCCTCGGCGAGGCCCTGGAAGAACGCGGTGGTCGTGTCCGCCGACAACCTCGTGGTGCTGCCGAGTGTGCGTGCACGACGCCTGCGGCCCGACCCAGATCGGCAGCAGCTTCCACCCCTGAGCCCACACGCTCGACACCCACGACGCGGTGAGGTTCGGCTGCGCACAACCGCGGTTCGCACCGCCGATGTAGACACCGACGTTCACGTACGGCGACGACGTCTTCCACTTGCTCATCGTCGTGAGGCTCGGCGCGGCACAGGCGTCGAAGCCCTTCGTGTACGCGGGCGTGGGTGCGGTGGCGGCGCGGCCGGGAGGCATGCGCTCAGGCAGCGCGGCCGCGGCGAGCGCGACGACGAGGAGGCCCGACCGGCGGACGAGGCGTTGCCCGCGCGGCTTCACGACACGGGGCTTCATGACGCAGTCCGGAACGACTGGAGGATCTGCTGCGCGGTGGCGTCGGACTCGTTGTAGGTGAGCGTGACGCTCATGCCCGCGCTCGGGAGGTCGGCGGCGACCTCGCTCGCGGCCGCGTTGTCGGTGGCCACCTGCGCCTCGAGACCGCTCGCGGTCGCGGCGGCGACATCGCCCGCGTCGCCGCCCTGGCTGCCGCGGTGCCGCTCGCCCTCGGTCGGCTCGACCAGGACCGCGTCGGCGCGTCCGACCAGGCCGGCCGGGCAGTTCATGTCGGCGCCGGGATGTCCCAGGTACACCGCGTGCACGTCGAAGCGCACGCACGTCGACGGGTCGGCGGCGAGGTCGTACACCGGCCAGTCGCCGGGCACGTCGAACTGCACGTCGCGGTACGTGACCGTGCGGAGGCCGTTCGCTCCCACCGTCGACGTCGACTCGCTCGACGACGCCGCCGCAGGAGCGACGTGCCGTCACGTGAGGTGCCGGCGCTGACGCTGGCGTCGTTCCCACCTCCGCCGCACCCGAACGCGGCGAGCAGGGCCGCGCCGGCGACGGCGACACTCATGATCCTTCGCAACACGGACTTCGCCTCCAGACCTGGGAGTGAATGGTTCCGCCCATTCCCGCACGCGGTCGTCCCCCACGGACGTCCACGTGCTTGCCCCGCTGGATTCGGCACTTCGGTCGGCGCGCTTGACCGATCTCGCTGGTCGATTGCCGGCGATCGGCGCTGCCCGCGTCGACCGCACCGGTCGAAGAGAGGCTAGCGGGGTCGTCTGTGCCCGATCGCGGTCACGACACCCGAACTCGTCAGGGCGCCTCAGGCGACGGCGACACCCTCGAACGCCGCGGCCTTCACTCCCCGACTGGCGAGCTCGGCCAGGAACGGCACCGGCTCGACCACCGAACCCAGGCCGAAGGCGCCACCGGCGGGCACCGCGGCGAGGCCGGGCAGCGTGCCGCAGAGCATCGCGCCGGTCACGCCCAGCACGGTGCCGGCGGCGACGGCCGTCCGCTCGATCACGCCGTAGACCACCGAGGTGCGGGCGGTGCCCCGCCAGCCCCATGCCTCGACCCGCACCGCGCCCCAGCCCTGCCCGGGGTCACGACGCCCCGGTGGGGTGAACCGCTTCGTGGGCGGCACGCCGAGCCGCGCGGTGATGCGACCGGCGCCGGGATTCGCAGCGACCAGCAACTCGACGCCGGTGGCGACGAGCTCGCATTCGCGCGCGCCGACCGGATCCGGGTACCAGATGAGCTCGGCGTGGCGGTGCTTCTCGTGCACGAGCTCGCCGTCGCGCCACTCGCGCGCTTCCTCGCGCTGCGCGCGGCGCGCCTCCGCAGCCGACTCGCCCCCGGCCACCCCCAGCGCGCGACGTGGAGCTCGTCGACCGCGTCGAGCGCGCCAACCGCGTGGCGCGCGAGCACGTCGGTGAGTCCGGGTGCGAGCCCACAGCCGGCGACGACGCGCGTGTCGCGTGACTGCGCCTCGGCGTCGAGCGCGAGCAACGACCGGAGCGTCGCGTCGCGGTCGGCCGCCGACGCGTACGGGATGCCCGCGCCCACCGCACGGCGTGCGAGCGCGGCGTCGGCCTCGCCCGGGAGCGCGGCGACGATCGCCGAGAGCTCGTCGGGGAGGGCATCGTCGCGTCCGAGGCGATAGGGCTCGGCGCCGTCGTGCAATGCCGCCGCGACCTCGCGCGCGTGCTCGAGCCGGCGCGCGGCGACGATCACCCGGTCGACACCGGGGGTGTCGATGAGCTGGCGGGCGGCGCGGATGCCGACCTCGCCGAGGCCGGCGACCAGAACCGTCTTCAGAGCAGGCTCCGTGCCCGAACGGCAAAGGCGACTCACCGGTAGTCGGGGCCCTGCAGCTCGCGCCAGCCACCGCTGACGGTGGGCGGCACCGGGCCCTTGCTCTTCATCTTGACGACCACCGACACGGCCACCGCGATGGATGCCACGAGAACGCCGCGCTGGAAGGCCTTCATGCGTCGGCGAGTCTAACGACGGTGCCCCAGACGGCCCAGAGGGGGTCGCCGAAGTGCCCGGCCGGTGTCCGGCGCTGGATCACGGGTTCGTCGAAGCCGCCCGCACGGCGGAAGTACTCGGCCACGATCTCGCCGTGCTCGGCGTCGGAGGAGTGCAGCCAGCCCCGGATCGCCTTGGTCGGGAAGCACCGGTTCGAGAAGGTGCACACGAACGGCCCGCCCGGACGCACGACCCGCGCGACCTCGGTGAACACCTCGATCGGCTGCACGAGGTAGTCGACCGACACGCAGCACACCGCGGCGTCGAACGAGTCGTCGGGGAACGGCAGCGCCGGGTTCACGTTGAGGTCGTGCACCACCCGCGCCTGGGCCTGGGGGTTGGCGGCGAGCTCGTCGTCGTTCATGCCGAGGACGGTGAGGCGGCGCGGCGTGACGGTGAAGTGCGACACCCACGAGCTCATGAGGTCGAGCACCTCGCCGTTGCCCGCGACCCCGATGCCGAGCTCGTCGTACAGCTCACCCACCGCGGCGATGGCGCCGGCGTCGATGTGCGTGACCAACCGCAACGGCCGGTAGAACGCGGGGTCCGGGCTGGGATCGGCCCGGTCGAAGAACCCGGGAGGGAAGTCCACGTGTGGGGCTAGCTGGAATCGAACCAGCGACCTCATCCTTATCAGGGATGCGCTCTAACCGACTGAGCTATAGCCCCGGAGAGCCGCCGAGAGTACCAAAGAGGCGGTACGGATCACGCCCGGATGACTACAGCGCGGATTCGTCTTCCGAGATCGTGATCTCGACCCCGCCGAACAGCTCGGCGAAGACGTTGTAGAACGCGGCGGCGATGACCGTGATCACGATCTGGAGCACGACGAGCACCGCGGCGACGAGCAGGGCCCCACGGAGGATCTCACCGTCGAGGAAGGTGAAGTCCTTGGTCTGCAGGAGGTCACCGAAGAACTTCTCGACGCTGTGGATCACGCCGGCGGCGTCGGCGATGAGCCAGAGCGCGACCAGCGCCACCATGGTGACGGCCATCCCGCAGATGTAGAAGCACACCGCGATCTTCAGCACCGACCACAGGTCGACCCGGTGGATCGTCTGGCGGTAGCGACGGCCGACCTCGACCTGGGGCGCCGGACGCGGTGCCGCGGCCGGCGTCGGACGCGCCGGCTGCGGGGCGGTGGCGGGCGCGGGCGTCCACGCCGGCTCGTCGCCGTTTCCGTCGGGCGACGGCTTCTCAGCCGTTGCCGGGACGGTCCCCGGCTTGCGCGCCGGGGGCCGGACGGCCGCTTCCGGCCCGATGTCGTCGGCCACGCTCTCCATCTTCGGTCTCAGGTGTCCTCTCCGGTGGCGGACTCGGCTTCGAGGACGGGAGCCACGGCACTGACCGTCTCCCCGTCCTCCAACCGGGCAACCCGCACCCCGGTGGCGTCCCGACCCTGGGCCGAGATCTCTTTGGCGTCCATCCGGATGATATTTCCACCGGACGAGAACACGAGTATCTCATCAGTGGGGGCCACGGTGAACGCGGCCACCACGGAACCCCGGGAAGCGGTGATCTTCATGCCCCGCACGCCCTGGCCGCCACGGCCCTGGCGGTTGAAATTCTCGAGCTTGGTGCGCTTCCCGTGGCCGCTGGAGCTCACGAACAGCATCACCTCGCCGTCCTGGGCCACCGCGGCGCCCACCACGGCGTCCTCGGCGTTCTTGAGCTTCATGCCCCGCACGCCGGCGGTGGCCCGGCCCATCGAGCGCACGTCGTTCTCGGAGAAGCGGATGGTCATCCCACCCGCCGACACCAGGAAGATGTCGTTCTCGCCGGTGGTCTGGATGACCCGGACCAGTTCGTCGCCTTGCTGCAGGTTGATGGCGATCAGCCCGTTGCGAGCCAGGGGCGAGTCGTACTCCTGCATCCTCGTCTTCTTCACCATGCCGTTCTTGGTGGCGAAGAACAGGAACGAGCCGTCCTCGTAGGTGCGGGTGTCGATGACCGCCTGGATCCGCTCGTCGGCGTCGAGCGGCAGGAGGTTCACCGAGCGCGGTGCCGCGTGCGGTGCGCTCCTTCATCGGGATCTCGTGCGCGCGCAGCCGGTACGACTTGCCGCGGTTCGAGAAGAACAGGAGGTACGAGTGCGCGGTGCTGGTGAGCAGGTGCGCGACGAAGTCCTCGTCGCGCAGGTTGCCGCCGCGCACGCCGCGTCCACCACGGCCCTGGCGACGGAACGCATCGGCCGCGACGGTCTTGATGTAGCCCTTGCTCGACAGCACGACGATGACCTCTTCGTCGTCGATGAGGTCGAGCACGTCGAGGTCGCCGACGTCGCTGGTGAGCTCGGTGCGCCGGTCGTCGGCGTACTTGTCGCGCACCTCGGCCAGCTCTTCCTTGATGACCGCGGCGAGCTTGGCCGGGCTGTCGAGGATCGACTGCAGCTCGGCGATGGTGGCCCGCAGCTCTTCGAGCTCGTCGCGCAGCTTCTTGCCGTCGAGCTGGGTGAGCCGGCGGAGCTGCATGTCGAGGATGTGCTGCGCCTGCACGTCGGTGAACTCGAACGGCGCGACCATGAGGCCGGCCTTGGCGGTCTCGGCGTCTTCCGAACCGCGGATGTGGGCGATGATGGCGTCGATCATGTCGAGCGCCTTCACCAGGCCCTCGACGATGTGCTCGCGCTCCTTCGCCTTGCGGAGACGGAACTCGGTGCGCCGCTGGATGATCTCCTTCTGGTGATCGATGTAGACCGCGAGCGCGGTCTTGAGGTCGAGCAGCCTCGGCACGTTGTCGACCAGCGCCAGCATGTGCACCGGGAAGTTGGTCTGCATCGGCGTGTGCTTGTAGAGGAGGTTCAGCACGACCTGCGCATTGGCGTCGCGCTTGAGCTCGACGACGAGGCGCGTGGTGTCGCCCGACGACTCGTTGCGCACGTCGCGGATGCCTTCGATCTTGCGGTCGTTGACCAGCTCCGCGATCTTCTGGCCGATCACCTCGACCGAGGTCTGGTACGGACACCTGGGTGACCGCGATGCGCATGTCACCCTTGCGGCCCTCTTCGATCTCGGCCACGGCGCGCATCTTGATGGAGCCGCGGCCGGTCGTGTAGGCGTCGTGGATCCCACTGCGCCCGAGGATCAGCGCGCCCGACGGGAAGTCGGGGCCCTTCACGAACTGCATGAGGTCGGTGACGGACGCGTCGGGGTGTTCCAGCAGGTGCTGCACCGCGTCGATCACCTCCCCGAGGTTGTGCGGCGGGATGTTCGTCGCCATACCGACGGCGATCCCGCCTCCTCCGTTGACCAGGAGGTTGGGAAATCTCGCCGGGAGCACCACGGGCTCGACGGAGTTGCCGTCGTAGGTGGGCGTGAAGTCGACCGTGTCTTCGTCGATCTCCCCCAGCAGCTGCATCGCCAGCGGAGCGAGGCGCGCTTCGGTGTAGCGCATTGCCGCCGGCCGGTCGTTGGGGTCGGGGGTGCCGAAGTTCCCGTGGCCGTCGATGAGCGGGTAGCGGAGCGAGAAGTCCTGCGCCATGCGGGCGAGCGCGTCGTAGATCGACTGGTCGCCGTGGGGGTGGAACTTGCCCATGACGTCGCCGACCGCGGCCGCACTCTTCTGGTGCTTGCGGTCGGGGCGCAGACCGCCCGCGTACATCCCGTAGAGGATGCGGCGGTGGACGGGCTTCAGGCCGTCGCGCGCGTCCGGGAGTGCGCGCGCGGTGATGACCGACATCGCGTAGTCCAGGAAGGAGCGTTCCATCTCCTCCTGGATCTCGATGGGTTCGATGTTCGGTTCGAGCGTGGGCTGGGTGCCGTCGGGCACGCAACCACCTCCTCAGCGGTGAAGAAGCTGATCAGGATGTTCGGGGCGTGACGATGCTAGATGTCGATGAAGCGCACGTCTTTCGCGTTCTCCTGGATGAACGTCTTGCGGGATTCGACGTCTTCACCCATGAGCCGCGAGAACACGTCGTCGGCGATGGCGGCGTCCTCCACCGACACCTGCAGCAACGAGCGCGTCGTGGGATCCATGGTGGTGACGCCGAGCTCCTGCCAGTCCATCTCACCGAGACCCTTGAACCGGCTGACCTCGATCTTCCGGTTGGGGTGGGCCTCTTCGAAGACGCGCAGCGCGGCTTCGTCCTTCAGGTAGTTGCGCTCCTTGCCGAGGTCGGCGCGGAACAGCGGCGGCTGCGCGATGTACACGTGCCCGCCGCGCACCATCTCCGGGAACTGCCGGTAGAAGAACGTGAGCAGCAGCGTGCGGATGTGCGAGCCGTCGACATCGGCGTCGGTCATCAGCACGATCTTGTGATAGCGGAGCTTGGCGAGGTCGAACTCCTCACCGATGCCGGTGCCGCAGGCGGTGATGAGCGCCTGGATCTCCTCGTTCTTGAGCATGCGGTCGAGGCGCGCCCGCTCGATGTTGAGGATCTTCCCCCGGATCGGGAGGATGGCCTGGACCTCGGGGTTACGGGCGCGCTTGGCGGGCCCGCCGGCGCTGTCGCCCTCGACGATGAAGAGCTCACAGAGGTGCGGGTCCTTCGACGAGCAGTCGGCGAGCTTGCCCGGCATCGCGGAGGACTCGAGCAGTGACTTGCGCCGGGTGAGGTCGCGCGCCTGGCGGGCGGCCATCCGGGCCTTGGCGGCCTGGTTGGACTTGGCCACGGCCTGACGTGCCTCGGAGGGGTGTTCCTCGAGCCAGTCGGCGAGCTTCTCGTTGGTGGCCTTCTCGACCAGCGACCGCATCTCGGTGTTGCCGAGCTTGGCCTTGGTCTGACCCTCGAACTGCGGGTTGCGCAGCTTCACCGACAGGATGGCGGTGAGCCCCTCCCGGATGTCTTCACCCAAGAGGTTGGGATCCTTCTCCTTGATGAGGTTCTTCGCCTTGGCGTAGCGGTTGATCACGTTGGTGAGGGACTTCTTGAACCCCTCCTCGTGCATGCCGCCTTCAGTGGTCGCGATGTTGTTGGCGAACGAGTGGATGCCCTCGTAGAACCCGGTGTTCCACTGCATCGCGACGTCGACCTCGTAGTCGGCGCCTTCCTCGGTGTACGCGATCACCCGCTTGAACAGCGGCTCCTTGGTGGAGTTGAGGTGCTTCACGAAGTCGCTGATGCCGCCGTTGAACTTGAAGTCGACGGCGAGCACGGGGTCGACGCGCTCGTCGCGGAAACGGATCTCGAGGCCCTTCGAGAGGAAGGCCATCTCGCGCAACCGCTCGATGAGGGTCTGCGCGCGGAACTCGGTCTCCTCGAAGATCGTGGCGTCCGGCCAGAACGAGATGGTCGTGCCGTGCTTCTTCGACGCCGCGGTCCTGGTGAGCTTGTCCTGGGGCTTGCCGCCCTTGGCGAAGTGCTGCTCCCACTTGCCGCCGTCGCGGTGGATCTCGACGTCGAGACGGCTCGACGAGCGCGTTGACCACCGACGCGCCGACGCCGTGGAGGCCGCCGGAGATCTTGTAGCCCTCACCGCCGAACTTCCCGCCCGCGTGCAGCACGGTCATGATGACCTCGGCCGCGGACTTGCCCTTGTACTCGGGGTGGTTGTCGACGGGCATGCCGCGTCCGTCGTCGGACACGCGGCACCCGCCGTCGGCGAGCAGGGTCACGTCGATGCGGGTGCAGTACCCCGCCATCGCCTCGTCGACGGAGTTGTCGACGATCTCGTAGACCAGGTGATGGAGGCCGGTCGGGCCGGTGGATCCGATGTACATCCCGGGCCGTTGCCGGACCGGTTCGAGACCCTTGAGAACGGTGATGTCCTTGGCGGCATACGCCACGCGCGAGTACCTCGTTCACTCCCCGGCGCGAGGCCGGGCGGATGGTTGGGGGAAGGGGTGCTCCGACGGGCCGGAGATCGGGCCGGACTCCCTGTCGGAATCTGGGCCGAGAAATCGGCAAAACCGCAGGTCAGAGCACTCAATTACGATCTCGTTCAGTGTACCAGACGGAGCCCCGAATTCGGTGGTGTTCCGGGCGATTTCAGCCGTGCGGAACGCACGGACGCGCCGCCTTCAGGGCCTGCCCACGCGCACCTTCAGGCGGGCCACCACACCGGGCCCGAGGAGGGCCGTCGCGCGGGTCACGACCGCGGGCTCCAAATACCGCAATTGGGTCGCCCAGATGGGGTCGTCGACGGCCACCGTGAGGGTGCCCTCGCGCACGGAGACGAGCCAGCGCGTGCGCGGCCACGTCGGCACCGATCACCTCGCTCCACCGAGCTTCGAGGGTGCCGTGGGCGTCGCCCGGGGGAAGTCCGAGCTCAGCGCCGACCTTCGCCAGCGCGTCGGACAGCGGGACCGGGTCGTCACCCGCGTAACGCGCCATCACGCAGCCTCTTCGACGACGCCGGCATCGACCCGCAGCATGCGATCGGCGGAGATGCCGCGGGGCACGGTGCCCGCCGTCGTCACCAGGGTCTGGCCCGCGTCGAGGTGCGCGACCAGCGCGACCGCGCGCTGGTCGTCGAGCTCACTGAACACGTCGTCGAGGAGCAGCACCGGCGAGCTCCCGGTGAGCTCGCCGCACAGCCGATGCCCACCGAGGCGCAGTGCGAGCGCGAGCGTGCGCTGCTCGCCCTGCGACGCGTGGGTCCGGCTGTCCATCCCCCCGACGAGGAGCCGCCACTCGTCACGATGTGGTCCGGCCAGGGTCACGCCGCGATCGACCTCGGCCTTGCGGTGCGCTGCGAACGCATCGAGCAACTCGGCCTGCAGATCGCCGTCGAGGCCGCCATCCCCGCCAAGTCCGCCGGTCGCCCACTCGGCCTCGTAGCTCGCGGTGATCGGCGTGCGGGCGCCGGCCAGCTCGGCGTAGGCGTCGGCCACCGCGGGCACCAACCGCTCGAGGAGCTTCACGCGGCCCCGGGCCAGCTCGGCGCCGGCGGCCGCGAGCTGGAGGTCGAACACGTCGAGGGTGCCGACCGCGTCCTCACCGCGCAGGCCGCCGCGCAGCAGGGCGTTGCGCTGCCGGAGCACCCGCTCGTAGTCGGCCCGGGCAGCCTCGTACCGGGGCGACAGTGCCGCCAGCAGGTCGTCGAGGTAGTCGCGCCGTCCCGAGGGCCCGCCCTTCACCAGCTGCAGGTCGTCGGGCGCGAAGACCGTGACCCGCATGAGGCCGAGCAGGTCGCGGGAGCGCTGCACGGGGTTGCGATTCAACTGGACGCGGTTGCGGCCGCTGGACTTGATCTCGGCCTCGAGCAGCTGCACCCGCTCGTCGTCGACCACCTCGGCCCGGAGGATGGCCGTCTCGTGCCCGCTGCGCACGAGCGCGCTGTCGGGCACGCCGCGGAACGACTTGCCGGTCGCAGCCCAGCCGACCGCCTCGAGCAGGCTGGTCTTGCCCTCCGCGTTGGCCCCGCAGATCACGGTCACCCCGGGAGGGAACCGGAGCGTCGCCTCCTCGTAGCAGCGGAAGTCGGTCAGCCAGAGCCCGGCCAGGTGCACGTCGACCGGTTCAGGCGATGCGAACCGGCATCAGCAGGTAGAGGAAGTCGCCGGTGTCGGTCGCCTTCATCACCGCCGGCTTCAGCGGGTCGATCGACTCGATGACGACCTCGTCGGACGCGGCCGCGTCGATGCCGTCGAGCAGGAACTGCGAGTTGAACGCGACCGTGACGTCGGTGCCCTCGTACTTCGCCTCGACCGACTCGTGGGCCTCACCGACGTCCTGGGCGATGGCGGAGAGCTCGAGGCCCTCCGCGCTCATGCCCAGACGGATCGGCGCGGTGTCCTTGCTCTGCCCGACCAGGCGCACCCGGTTGACGGCCGACTGCAGCGCCTCGCGCGACACGGTGAGCCGGTTGGGGTAACCGCTCGGGATCAGCTGCTGGTAGTTGGGGAACTCGCCCTCGATCAGACGGGTGGTCACCTCGGTGGTGCCGACCCGGAACACGACCTCGCGCTCGCCCAGCACCACCTCGATCTCCCCGGTCTCGCCGGAGAGCAGCCGCTGCACCTCGTTCAGACCCTTGGCCGCGACGAGGACCTTCTGGCCCTCCTCGAGCATGGAGACACCCTGGAGGTCGCGCAGCGCGAGCCGGTAGGAGTCGGTGGCGACGAGGCGGAGCCCACCGGACGACGCGGTGAGCAACACGCCGGTGAGGATCGGGCGGGCGTCGTCGCGCGAGGCGCCCGGCACCACCTGGCGCAGGGCCTCCGCGAACGCCGCGGCCTCGACCCGCACGCCGCCTTCGCCCGCCTCGGGCAGCCGGGGGAACTCGGTCGCCGAGAGCGTCCGGAGCGTGGTGGCGAAGCGGCCGGCCTCGATCTTGGCGTCGTCGTCGGCCAGTTCCACCGACACGGTGTCGCCGTCGAGCTGGCGCACGATCTCGGAGAACAACCGCGCCGGGACGACCGCACTCCCCTCGTCGTCGGTGTCGGCCGGAACCCGCACCCGGATGGTGAGCTCGAGGTCGGTGCCGACCAGCTCGAGGGATCCCGGGGTCAGGGAGACGCGCAGCCCCGAGAGGACCGGCATGGCCCCGGTCCGGGACGCCACCGCACGCTGGGCGGTGGCGACGGCCTCGGCGAGGGTGTCACGCTCGCAACGGAACTTCACTCGTGCCTCCTACGAAGACTCTCTACTAGATCCTCGTGTAGTTGTTGTAGGTCCTGTGAATTGGGGATGGCATGTGGTTTGCGCAGGTCAAGGCGCAGATCGCGATCCCCGGGTTCTCCACCGTCGTCCACAGGGGGACGGTGCAGTCATGCGGGCTCTGGTGGTTCTCCCCAATTCGGTGGCTCTCTGTCCCCAGGACTCCACAGCATTATCCACTGCTCCCGAGGCGGATGCGCGCGATGAGGTCGTTCACCTGGTCGAAGATGACGTGGCGCTCGGTCATCTGCTGCTTGATCTTGTCGACCGCGTACATGACCGTGGTGTGGTCACGTCCGCCGAAGGCCTCGGCGATGCGGGGGTAGCTGAGGTCGGTGAGCTCGCGCATCACGTACATGCCGGTCTGGCGGGCGGTGACCAGCGGCCGGCGCCGGCTCTTGCCGCAGATGTCCTCCACCGTCCATCCGAACATCTTGGCCGTCTCGTCGAGGATGAGGTCGGGGGTGATGATCCGCGGCGTGGTGGGGGGCAGGAGGTCGGCGAGGACCTTCTGCGCGACCTCTTCGGAGAGCTCGGCCCGGTTGAGGCTGGAGTAGGCGGCGACGCGGATGAGCGCGCCCTCGAGCTCCCGGATGTTGTCGCTGATGTTGGTGGCGATGAAGGCCAGGACCTCGGGCGGGATCCCACCGAGGTGCTCCGACTCGGCCTTCTTGCGGAGGATGGCGAGGCGGGTCTCGAATTCGGGCGGCTGGACGTCGGTGATGAGGCCCCACTCGAAGCGGGTGCGCAGGCGGTCCTCGAGGCTGGCGATCGACTTGGGCGCCCGGTCGGACGAGATGACGATCTGGCCACCCTCGCTGTGGAGCTGGTTGAACGTGTGGAAGAACTCCTCCTGGAGCTCCTGCGTGCGTTCCAGGAACTGGATGTCGTCGATGAGGAGGACGTCGAGGTCGCGGTAGCGCCGCTTGAAGCTGGGCATCGCCTTGGCCCGGATGGCGTCGACGAACTCGTTCATGAACGACTCGGTGGACACGTACCGCACGCGCTTGTTGCGGAACACGGTGCGCACGTGGTGGCCGATGGCGTGGAGCAGGTGGGTCTTGCCCAGCCCGGCCGGGCCGTAGATGAAGAGCGGGTTGTACGACCGCCCCGGGCTCTCGGCGACCGAGAGCGCGGCGGCGTGGGCGAAGCGGTTGGACGCCCCGATCACGAACTGGTCGAAGGTGTAGCGGGCGTTGAGCGTGCCCGACGCCCAGGTGCCCGCGCCGGTCTCGTCGACGACCGGATCGCTGGCGATCGGTTGCGAGAGTGCATCCGGCTCGCGGTCGCGGGGGTGGTCCGGGAGGCGGTCGTGGGTGTCGGCGACGACCGCGGCCGGTGGTGGCGCGAGGGCCATCTCGCGCACCTTGGGTTCGGTCTCCACGAGGAGCTCGACGCGCACGGTGAAACCGGTGGAGTCACGGATCGCGTCGGTGAGCATTCCCGAGTAGCTCGAGCGGATCCGCTCGGCGGCCAGCGAGCTCGGGACGCTCAGGAGGAGCGTGTCGCCGTCGTAGCCGAGGGGTCGCACGCCGGGGAACCAGGCCGCCCAGGTGGCGGGCGCGAGCTGCTCTCGCAGGGTCGCTGAACCCTGGTCCCAGATCTCGTCCGCCGTCAACACTCACCGTTCTTTCGCGACCACTACGGGTGGTCGTCCCGTCCACCGTCGTGTTGTCCACAGGTGAGTCCACAGGTGTGGAGATCGCCCAGATGTGTTGCACGGGTTCGGCCGGGTCGAGCTGCGACGCTCCGAAGAGCAGGACAGCAGCCCGAAGGCCGAGCGAGGCGCGCAACGTAGCACCGGTGTCCTTGTGCGACAAGGGGCCGCAAGGGTTTTCCCCAGACTCGCGATCCGGGGTGCTCCGCGTTGCGTCGGAGGGGGCCGGACCCGTACACTGTGTCGTTTCCGCCTCCCGCTCGGTCCCCTACTTCGGGCCGCGCGCGACCTCCTCGAGGGGGCTCTTCCTGTGAAGCGCACGTACCAGCCGAACAATCGCAAGCGCGCCAAAACCCACGGCTTCCGCCTCCGGATGCGCACCAAGGGGGGCCGTGCAGTGCTGCGCGCCCGCCGGGCCCGCGGCCGGAAGCGCCTCTCCGCCTGATCTGGCGCGTTCGCGACCGTGCGACGTTCGAGGCCCTCGCGGGGGCCCGCCGGCAGCGGGCCGGCCCGGTTTCGCTGCGCTTCCTCACCGATGGATCCGATGATCCGGCGCGGGTGGCCTACGCCATCGGCCGGCGCTTCGGCACCGCGGTGGAGCGCAACCGCGCGCGGCGGCGTCTGCGCGCCGCGATCGCGCTGGACGAGGCACTCCTGCTCCCAGGGGGCGCCTATCTGGTCGCCGCGGAACGATCCGTCATGACCCTCCCCTTTTCCACGCTCCGTGACCACGTGACCACACTGCTCCAGGCCGTCCGTGAGGACACGAAGTGAGCGCGAGCGATGTGGCCACCCGGGTCAATGGCTCAGCGAGCAGCGAACGACCCGATCAGGGCGGCGTGACCGACGCGGTGCTCACCACGCCGCGGGCTTCGGTGCCGGCCCGGATCCTCATGCTGCCGATCCGCGCCTGGCGTCTGCTGAGCGTGCACCTCCCTCCCCGCTGCCGCTTCCACCCCTCCTGCTCCCAGTACGCGATCGAGGCGCTCACCGTCCACGGCGCGGCGCGCGGCAGCTGGCTGGCGATCCGGCGCGTGGGTCGCTGTCACCCCTGGCACGACGGCGGCCTCGACCCCGTCCCTCCCGCCGAGTCCGTCCCTCCCGCCACGCGCTCGGCGAACGTACGTTCGACATTGGCCACACCCGTCGGTGTGGCGGAAGAAGGCTGACCGATGATCCTCGCCGCCGGCTCCCCGTTCGACCCCGTCTACAACTTCTTCGGGGCGATCCTCGCGTTCTTCTACGGGATCATCCCGAACCTCGGCGTCTCCATCATCCTGCTCACCATCCTCGTGATGCTGGTGATGTTCCCGCTCACCGCCAAGCAGGCCAAGTCGATGATGGCCATGCAGCGGGCGCAGCCGGAGATCAAGAAGCTCCAGGCGAAGTACAAGAACGACCGCGCCAAGCTCAACGAAGAGATGATGAAGTTCTACCAGGAGAACAAGATCAACCCGCTGGCGGGTTGTCTGCCCCTCCTGGTCCAGATGCCGGTGTTCCTCGCGCTCTTCCGCGTGATGCGCGACCCGTACAAGCACATCCCGAAGGGGTCCGACCTCTACGCCGCGTTCTGCACCGGCGCCAAGGGCCACCTCTACATCAACGAGTGCAACCTCCCGAAGAAGGGACTGCCGAACCCGCAGTACTTCCTCGGGATGGACCTGTCGCAGCACGCGACCGCGGTCACGGGCGGATTCCTCGACGCGCTCCCCTACTTCATCCTCGTGGGTCTCGTCGTGGTCACCGGCTTCCTGCAGGCACGCCAGAGCCGACGCAACGCGCCGAACATGAACTCGCAGATGGCGATCGTCACCTCGGTGCTGCCGATCGCGTTCGGTCTGTTCTCCCTGCAGTTCCCGGCCGGTCTGGTCCTCTACTTCCTGGTGAGCAACCTGTGGCGCCTCGGCCAGCAGGAGATCATCATGCGCAAGATCACCCGACCAGGGCAGGCCGCGCTCGCGGCCTCCCAGAAGGACGACGTGATCGACGTCGAGGCAGGGGACACATCGGCGTTCCCGCGCGCCGCGGGTGGACTGCGGAAGCTGTTCCAGATCCCCGCGGCCGCCAACGGCGGAGAGCCGGCGGCCGATGCGGGCAACGGCACCGAGAACGGCGCCAAGAACGGGGCCAAGAACGGTGCCGCGAAGCCGAGCGGTGGCAGCGCAGGGGCCGCGAAGGGCGCGACGGCGAAGGGCACGTCAGCCAAGGGCGCCACGACGAAGGGCACGCAGGCGAGCTCGAGCTCGAGCACCAGCTCGTCGGGGAGCGGTGCGGCCTCGGGCGCCCGGCGCAGGAACAACAAGAAGCGCAAGCGGCGCTGACCCCTGCGGTCGCGTCACATTCAGCAGTCGGACCAGATGCGGCAGCGAGCACGTGCTGCCGCCGAGCGGAGAGAACGATCACATGGAGTGGGTGGAGACGACCGGTCGCACGATCGCGGAAGCATTGGACGCGGCCCTCGATGAGTTGGGTGTCGACGAGGAAGACGTCGAGTACGAGGTGCTCGAGGAGCCCAAGAGCGGGTTCCTCGGCCGACTCGGCAGCAGCGAAGGACGCATCCGCGCCGGGTGAAGCCGATCTCGCGTGAGAAGCCGGGTGAGCGTCAGCGCCGCAACCGGCGAGGATCGTCGCGACCGCGCGGCAACGGGGGCTCCGGCTCCGGTGGTGGCAACGGCTCGGGCTCCGGTGGTGGCGGCGGCAACGGATCGCGCCAACGCTCGGAGACGGCTGCCGCCGAGGGCGGGGGAGGCTCGTCGTCGGGTCGCCGTCGTCGCGGTGGCAGCGGGAGTGGTGGCGGCAACGGGGGATCGCGGGGCCAGAGCGGCAACGCGCGGCAAGAGCAGCAGCAGGGGAGCAACGTGGACACCATCGAGAGCGACGTGCCGATCGAGGAGCAGGCGGCCGCGGCCGAGCGCTTCACCCAGGGTCTCGTGGACGCGTTCGATCTGGGCGCCCAGGCGAAGAGCATCATCGACGACGAGGTCGTGGTGGTCGACGTCACCGGCGACAACCTCGGTCTGCTGGTGGGGCCGAAGGGCGCGACCCTCCACGCGATCGAAGAGCTCGTGCGCACGGTGGTGCAGCGCCAGACCGACGGTCACGGGGTTCGCATCCACGTCGACGTCGCCGGCTACCGCGCCAAGCGTCGGGAGGCGCTCGCCGACTTCACCCGCAACCTCGCCGACAAGGTGCTCGACACGGGCAAGGCCCAGGCGCTCGAGCCGATGTCGGCCAGCGACCGGAAGGTCGTGCACGACACTGCCGCCGAGATCGACGGCATCACGACGATCTCCGAGGGCGAGGACCCACGCCGGCGCGTCGTCCTGCGTCCCGCCTGATCGACAGCTGCACACGGTCTCCCCGGACGGTCGCGATGTCCGACCGTGATCCGGGGATCTTGCTCGACGTCCTCGACGAAGCACGGGATCTGGGCCTCCTCGGTCCGGGTCCCGTCGCTCGTCAGGTCGAGCACGCCCTGGTCTGGCTCGGGCGATCGGCGACTTCGACGGTCGGCTGCTCGATCTCGGCAGCGGCGGCGGCCTTCCCGGTCTCGTGCTGTTCGACCGCTGGGAGCGCGCGACGGGCGTGCTCCTCGACGCCCAGCGCCGACGCGGCGAGTTCTTGAGCCGAGCGGTCACAACCCTCGACCTCGGCGCGCGGGTGACGGTCGAGTGCGGACGGGCCGAGGTGCTGGCACGGGAGGAGCCCCTCCGCGCCGGCTTCGACCTGGTCGTCGCCCGGTCGTTCGGCGCGCCGGCGGTGACCGCGGAGTGCGCAGTCGGCTTCCTGCGCCCGGGCGGAGTGCTGGTGGTGACGGAGCCGCCCGACTCGGACGTGGAGACGCGCTGGCCGCCGGGCGGACTCGCCGAGCTCGGCCTCGGACCCGCGACGCCGCTGCGGGCGGGGGACACCGGAGCGGTGCGGATCCAGCTCACCGGCGTGCCGGATGACCGGTGGCCGCGCCGAGACGGCGTTCCCACCAAGCGTCCGCTCTGGTAGCTGCCGTCAGTCGGCGGAGGTGATCGGGCAGCCACCGGCCAGGTAGAGGTCGCGGCCGGCCATGCCCGCGATGCCGGTGACTCCCTTTGTCGGGTCGAGGTGCCACCGCCCCCGGCCCGTCTTCGGATCGAGCCCTTGGTAGCCGTCGCTCGAACACGACGACGTTCGAGGTGGTTGCGGCGGCGCCGTAGATGAAGCGACCCAGCTCGCACCCAGAGCTTCCGGCCCGTCTTCGGATCGAGTGTGTGATGGACACGGGTGAGCCGGTGCCGGCACCCGTTCGTGCGAGGAGCACATTGGTGCGAGCGGAGAGGGTCGGGTCCAGGCGTCCCGGGGCCCGCCACCGCTCGACGCCGGTGTGGATGTCGAAGGCCACCAACTCGCCCACGTCGAGCACGACGGTCGACCCGGCGATCTGCAGGCCGGCGTCGAGGGCGTCTGCATCTTCTGCGCCGGCGTGAGCTGGAGAGGCACTTGGTGCTCGAGTTCGCCGGTCGTACCTGACAGGACGTGGATTGCCGCGCCGACCTGGGGGACCTGCTCGAACCTGGCCGCGGGAGGATCGACCACGACAGCCGCGACAACGCCGCCGCCAGCGGTGACGAACTGGACCCGACGCTCGGCGTCGACTTCGTAGGACCAGCGGGTCCGACCGGTGGTCCGGTCGACACCGGTCAGACGGGCGCCATCGCGACCGGCGCCACTGGTGACCGGGAGGTTGGGGGTCGAAGATCGAATGAGATCGGGTTCCGCGCCCGAGACCAGAGGACCTTGCCGGTCAGCGGGTCGAGACCCATCCTCTCCTCGGTCAAGACGTCACGGGGCGGGCAGCACTCCGGGTGTGAGCTGCGCCCAGCCGCTGGCCCCTGACCCGACGGCCACGATTCCCGCACGCTGGTGCCAGCGTTCCCGACCAGTTCGGGCGTCGTTTCCGACCATCACGGTGCCCCGTTCGGGATTCAGCCGGTCTGCCCTGTAGCAGCCGAGCCGCTCGGCGACCACGACACCTTCGGAGGCGAAGGTCACGTGGAGCGATGCCGCGCCCGGCGTCTCGGCGCGGAACAGCTGATGCCCGGTCGTTCCCTCGACCCCGACGAGCACGCCCCTCGCCTTGGCGCGAAGTCTGTACGGAGGCGGGCAGCACGGCCGCGAACAGGATGAGGGCAGCCGAGAGGATCCTCCACCATGCTCGCATCCACGCATTGACCTGCGGGGAGGAGCGGTTATCGCATCGCGGGCGGTGGAGGCCCGCTAGTGTTCCACGTGGAACAGTCTCGCCTCGTGGTTGAGACTTTCTTCTTGTTTCACGTGGAACATCCTTGACCCGCCTGACGCGCTGGTTGAGGATGGGCTCTCGGCCCGACGCTCCCTGGGACGGTCAATGACGGACGAATTCAGCGACTCACGCCCGCGGCGGCGCCTCTTCGGAAGGCGGCGTCCAGACGAAGAGGTCGCTGACGCGTCGAGTCCGACCCCGGCGCCCGAACCGCCGCCGGAATCCGAGCCGGCGCCGGTGGCTGAGGAGCGGGCGCCGGACCCCGTGCCCGATCCCGAGCCGATCCCCGAACCTGAACCCGAACCGGAGCCAGCGCCTGTGCCTGCACCGCCGCCGCCACCGCAGCCGGCCCCCGAACCCGTGCCGGCTCCCCAACCCGTCCCGGAACCTGAACCCGAACCGGTGCCCGACCCGCCTCAGCCGGTGGTGGTCGAAGCGCCGCTGGTCCCGAAGGTCGCCTCCGTGCCCGAAGCTGCGCCGGACCCGGCTCCTGAACCGGATACTGAACCCGCCCCGACACCGGAGCCTGCGCCCGAACCCGAACCGGCACCATCGCCCCCCTCCGAAGAGGGTGGTGGCGTCGAGACCGGGCCGCACGGGATGCTGCAGATCCCCCGGATCATCGCCATCGCCAACCAGAAGGGTGGCGTCGGCAAGACCACGACCGCGGTGAACCTCGGTGCCGCCCTGGCGGAATCCGGCCTCCGGGTGCTGGTCGTCGACCTGGACCCCCAGGGCAACGCCTCGACGGGACTCGGCATCAATCCCCGCGACGTCGACCGCCTCCATCTACGACGTCCTCATGCAGGACACGCCGGCGCTGGACGCGGTCGAACCGACCAGCCTCAAGAACCTCTTCGTGATCCCGGCGACCCTCGACCTGGCCGGCGCCGAGATCGAACTGGTGCCGGCGTTCAGCCGCGAGCTCAAGCTCAAGCGGGCGCTCGACGCCGTGCGCACGGAGTACGACGTCGTGCTCATCGACTGTCCCCCGTCGCTCGGACTTCTCACCGTGAACGGCCTCGCCGCCGCCGACGACGTGATCGTCCCCATCCAGTGCGAGTACTACGCCCTCGAAGGGCTCGGCCAACTGCTCCGCAACGTGGCGCTGGTCCGCTCGAGCCTCAACGCGACGCTCGACGTCCGCGGGATCATCCTGACCATGTACGACGGCCGCACCCGGCTCGCCGAACAGGTCGAGACCGAGGTGCGGGAGCACTTCGGCGAGAAGGTCTACAAGACGGTCGTGCCGCGCACCGTGCGCCTCGCCGAGGCGCCGTCGTTCGGCCAACCCGTCATCGTGTTCGACCCGACGTCGCGGGGAGCAACCGCGTACCGGGACCTGGCGAAAGAGGTGAGCGGTGGCGCGACGCGGCGGACTGGGTAAGGGCCTCGGCGCCCTCATCCCCCCTGGTGGGACCGAGGGGACGGCATCCGAACTGGGGGGCCTCGACGAGCTCCCGCTCGCATCGATCACCCCCAACCGCTTCCAGCCCCGGGGGCACTTCGACGAGGAGGCGCTGAGCCAACTCGCCGAGTCCATCCGCGAGGTCGGCGTGCTGCAGCCGGTCCTGGTGCGACCCATCGGCGACGGCGAGTACGAGCTCATCGCCGGGGAGCGACGGTGGCGGGCTGCCCGCAGGGTCGGCCTCCAGACGATCCCCGCCCTGGTGCGCGAGACCGACGACGCCGCCGCACTGGAACAGGCGCTGGTCGAGAACATCCACCGCGACGGACTCAACCCGCTCGAGGAGGCTGCGGCCTACCAGCAGCTCATCGAGGACTTCGGCCTGACCCACGACGAGGTCGCGTCCCGGGTCGGTCGGAGCCGCGCGACGGTGAGCAACACGCTGCGCCTGATGCAGCTGCCGCCGGCGATCCAGAAGTCGGTCCAGGACGGCAAGCTCTCGAACGGTCACGCCCGGGCGCTGCTCGGCAGCCCCGACCGAGCGTTCCAGGAGCAGTTGGCCAAGCGGATCGTGGCTGACGACCTCTCGGTACGCGCCACGGAGGAGGCGGTCCGGGCGCACCAGGGTGACGGCAACGGCTCCGCCCCCGCCGGCACCGCACCCGGTGGTGTGGTGACGCCGGCCGGGCGCAAGCTGCGTCCGCCGGGCCTGGTCGAGCTCGAGGAGCTGCTCGGGGATCACCTCGAGACCCGGGTGACGATCTCCATGGGCGCCGCACGGGGCAAGGTCGTGGTTGAGTTCTCGACCCTCGAGGACCTCGAGCGGATCTACCGGCGCATCACCGACGGCACGACGCCCGCCTAACGGTTGCAGGTTCGCGCGCAACTATAGTTCAGGTCGAGGCTTCGGCCGATGGTTCGGTTGGTGGCTGCTCGACGCCGCGGCGGACACCGCGGACGACGGCGCGGGCCACGTCGGCGCCGCGCACCACGAGCGTGCCCATGCTGGCCACGTCGTCGGCGGCCACCGGCTCGCAGATGACCGCCGCCATGCGCGTCTCGCCGGAGCACCGCGTAGGTGCGGCCGGCCACGCACGACTCGCCTCCCAGGATCGGCGCCAGCTCCTGGCTCACCGCGTCGGCCACCGCGTGGCCGGCCTCGGAGCGGAACCGACCCGACTCGTAGTAGCTGCAACGACAGCCGGGGCCGTCGCCGACCCGGAAGGCGAGGAACAGGTCGGCGGCGTAGCGGTTGGCCTCGGCGGCCAGGACCGGGTCGTCGGCGCCGGTGGCATCGAGCGCGGCCCCGGCCCCGAGCTCGACCAGCCCCCGCACCACCAGGTTGGCCAGGGTCTCGAACCCGGGCGCGGCGGCGACGAACACGCGCCGCCCCTCGAGTCGGTGGGGCCCCCGGCGCAACGCCTCGCGCTCACGGACGACGGCGACCGAGCCGTCGGCGAGACCACCGACCCGGTCGAGGACGGCGAGCGTGGCTGCCCCGCACATGCCGTCGGTGGGCAGGCTCATGTTGCGCTGGAACTCGACCAGGGCGCGGGTGGTGTCGTCCCCGAGGATGCCGTCCTCGCGTCCGGCGTCGAACCCGAGCCCGTTGAGGCGGCGCTGGAGCTCGGCGACGTCGTCACCCCGGAGCATGGGACGGCGGCGGTAGAGGAGGCGGTCGCCGAGGCGGTACCCGCTCTCCACCACCGCCGACCAGGTCTGCGGACCGCAGATGCCGTCGACGCGGAGACCGCGCGCCTCCTGGAAGGCGCGCACCACTCGTTCGGTGGCAGAGCCGTACCCGCCGGCTTCGACCGGCGGGATCTCGTGACCCAGGGCGCCGAGACGGACCTGGAGGTCGCGCACCGCCTCGCCGCGGCTGCCCGGCCGGAGCACGGCCGGGTCGCTCAAGCGATGAACTCGGCGAGATCCTGGAGCAGTTGGCCCTTGCCCTTGGCGCCGACGAGACGCTTCACCTGCTGGCCGTCCTTGAACACCAGGAGGGTCGGGATGCTCATCACGTCGAAACGCCGAGCGGTGTCGGGGTTGTCGTCGACGTTGAGCTTGCCGATGGCGAGCTTGCCCTTCTGCTCGCTGGCGATCTCGGCCAGCGTCGGGGCGATCATCTTGCAGGGACCACACCACTCGGCCCAGAAGTCGACGAGCACAGGCGTGTCGGAACCGGCGATGGTCTCGTCGAACGTCGCATCGGAGAGGGTGAGGATTTCGTCGGCCACGGGGGTGGTCCTTTCCTGAGGTCGGTCGAGTCTACCGACGTGCTCTTCGCCACAACGGTCCCGCGCCCGGGCGCATTCCCGAGCCGCGAGGTCGGTTTTCGCGCCCGTCTCGAAGGCCGTCGTCAGGCGCCGTGCTCGTGCTCACCGAGCCAACGCTCGGCTTCGATCGCGGCCATGCACCCGGAACCCGACGCGGTGATCGCCTGGCGGAACACGTGGTCCTGCACGTCGCCGGCGGCGAAGACGCCCTCCACCGAGCTCCGGGTCGAGTCGGCCTCGGTGATGATGTAGCCGTTCTCGTCGAGGTCGAGCTGGTCGCGGAACAGCGCGGTGTTCGGGTCGTGACCGATGGCGACGAACATCCCCGCCACCTCGAGGTCGGACTCGGTGCCGGTCACGGTGTCGAGCAGCCGCAACGACTCGACCGAGCCGTCACCCTTCACGTCGGTGACCTCCGAGTTCCACACGAACTCGATCTTGGGGTTGGCGAAGGCGCGGTCCTGCATGATCTTCGACGCCCGCAGCTCGTCGCGGCGGTGGATCAGCGAGACGGTGGTCGCGAACTTGGTGAGGAAGATGGCCTCTTCGATGGCGGAGTCGCCGCCGCCGATGACCGCGATCGGCTTCTCCCGGAAGAAGAAGCCGTCGCACGTGGCGCAGGTCGACACGCCGTGGCCGAGGAGGCGCTGCTCGTTGGGCAGGCCGAGCATGCGGGCCTTGGCGCCGGTGGTGATGATCATCGAGCGGGCCCGGAACTCACGGTCGCCCACCCACACACCGTGCGGTCCGCCGGGCGTGAGCTCCACCCGGTCGGCGTCGGCGGTGACGAACTCGGCGCCGAAGCGCTCGGCCTGCTCCCGGAACTTCATCATCAGCTCGGGGCCGAGGATGCCGTCGGGGAAGCCGGGGTAGTTCTCGACGTCGGTGGTCAGCATGAGCTGCCCACCGGCACCGATGCCCTCGATCACGATCGGGGCCAGGTTGGCGCGGCCGGCGTAGACCGCGGCGGTCAGGCCGGCCGGTCCGGAGCCGACGATGACGAGCTCGTGGAGATCAGGCATTCGCGTCCTCGTTCCGCGGTGAGCGCAGCGTCCACACGAACGCCCCCGCGAGCACGAAGATTCCGCCCAGGATCAGATACGCCGCCCACACCTCGCCGGTGAGCACGACCAGCACGCGGAAGAGCGCGATGGCCAGCATGAGCACGGCGGTGAGCACGAAGAACGCGACGAGCAGACCGAAGACGACGGCCTTCGTGGCCTTCTGCGCGGGCACGACGGTCTTGTCGCGCACCGCGGCGACGACGTTCTCCAGCGTGTCGACCGCATCGGTCGTCCAGTCCGCCACGGCGCCTCCTCTGTCGCGGGCCGGTTGACTCGGATGACGGAGCGTACCCGAACCGGTCGCGACCGAGCCGCGTCAGTGGCCTCGGTGTCAGGGCAAGTGGCGAAGTTCGCAGGGATCCTCGAGCACGGCGTCGGACGAGCGGGTGCCGTCGGCCTGTCTCGACGAGCACGACGGTTGCGTGCCGGCCGTCGATCGTGCCGGTGGCCTGAGCCAGGATCGAGCCACCCTCGGGGACCACGGCTCCGCAGAGCGACAGCGGTGCACCGTTGCCCACGGTCGCGCCCGCTGGTCCCCCGCTGACGTCGTGGCGTCGGCGGCGGCCTCGGGCGTGGCCGACGACGCCGCGAACGAGTTCGCCTTCGAGCGCGGCGCGCAAGGCGGCGAGGTTGGCGGGGTCGTCGAGGTTGCCGAAGTCACCGAGGTTCGGCGCAGCCGACACGGCCTTGGGCGCGAGCGCGGTGGAGCGGTCGCCTGCAGCCTGCTGCTTGTCGTCGTGACCACCGTTCGCCGTGACCACCGCGAGGGTGCCGACGGCGACGATCACCAGCGCGGCCGCGGCGGCGATCCACCGCCACGTGCGCGACGGGCGGGCGGGGGCCGGCGCCGTCGGCCGGCGCGTCGGCGCTCTCGGTCTCGCGCGAGCGCCGACGACACGAGGCGACGGCGCGTGACGTCGTCGAGCGGCTCGACCTCGAGCCACGCCGTGATCTCAGCCGCGACCTCAGGGGAGCGCTCGTCGTCAGCCATCGTCGTTCTGACGTTCGCCGGTGGGTACCCGGTTCCCTGAATGTGGAGGTCCTGGATCTGCCGGCCCGGGAATCGCCGGTCCGAGCCGTTCCACGAGGATCGCGCGGCCCCGGGAGATCCTCGACCGCACGGTGCCGGGCGGGATGTCGAGGACCTCGGCGATCTCCGCGTAGTCGAGGTCGCACAGGTCGCGCAGCACGACCGCGACCCGGAACTCCTCGGGCACGTGCTGCAGGGCGGCGTCGACGTCGAGCCGCGCCGCCACGACGTCGTCGGGGCTCGAGCCGGTCGCCACCGGTTCGGGTGCGTCGGGATGTGCGGGCACCGGTCGGCGGCGCTGCCGTCGCAGCTCGTCGAGTGCGGCGTTGGTGGCGATCCGGTAGCACCAGGTGCTGAACGCGGCGCGCCCGTCGAACCGGGTGATGCCGCGTGCGACCGCGATCATCGCCTCCTGGGTGGCGTCGAGCGCGTCCTCGGGGTGGGCGACGATCCGGCGACACACCGCGTGGATGCGGTCGGCGTGGCGGTCGAGGAGCAGCTCGAGCGCGCGCCGGTCACCGTCGACGGCGCGCGTGACGAGAGCGCTGTCGTCCTCGTCACGCAACCTTCACCTCGGCCACGTCGACGAAGTGCTTGGTCTCACCGGTGTTGTTCTGACCGGTGGGGAGCTGCGTGAGCCAGAGCAGCACCGAGCGACCCTTGACTCCCTTGAAGGTGAAGTCGTGGGACTGGCCGAGGTCGGTGCCACTCGCCCGCACCGGGCCCCAGTCGCCGAGTGACTGGAGGCTGCTCGCGGGCTGGTCGCTCACGTAGATCTCCGCGCCCCACCCGGCCTGGTTGGTGTCGACGGTCACCTTCGACACGTCGAAGTCGCCGTCGAGGGTCAGACGCGAGTCCCACGCCGGTCTTGGGGCCGTCCGGGAACTGGTTGTACTGGTCGGTGGACCACACCGTGGCGGCGTTCCCGTCGAGCACGTTGCCGACCTCGGTGGGATCCTCCACCTTGTCGTCGCCCAGGGGATCGAACGACGTGATGTCGGCCACCTTCGCGGTCGTCGCCGACGGGGCGGCGGCCGCGCTCTTGCTCCCGCCCGACCCGGACCCCGAGCTGTCGTTCACGAGGAGGAACGCCGCGACACCGCCGGCGATCGCGACGAGCACGACGAGCAGCACCCACAGCCAGGTGAAGCGACGACGACGACGGCGACGGGTGGGGGTGGTGGCGACCGGTGCCGGGAGGGGCTGGGGATGCGTGGGCCCGGTGTGCGCGGGGGGCTGCGCGGCCACCGCGCCGGCACCGGCGACGGCGGACGCGGTCGGAGGCACGACCGGGCGGGGGATCGCGCCGGTGGGATCGAGGCGGGCGCGGTCGAGCGCGTCGCGCACCGCCGCCGCCGACCCGAAGCGGGCGGACGGCTGGCGGGCCAGGCAGCGGTGGATCACGTCGTCGAGCGCCTGCGACACCTCGGGCCGCTCCGCGCGCACCGCGGGCGCAGACGTGGTCGAGCGCGCCATCGCCGTCGCGATCTCGGTGTCGCCACCGAACGGCGGGTGGCCGCAGAGCGCTTCGTACATGAGCAGACCGAGCGCGTACACGTCGGTGCGCGGGTCGGTGGGCCGGCCGTTGACCTGCTCCGGTGAGAGGTAGCGCGCGGTGCCCATCACCGTGCCGGTGCGGGTGAGGTCGTCCGCGCCGGCGGCCTTGGCGATGCCGAAGTCGGTGACCTTGACCGGGCCCGACGCCGGCACCAGCACGTTCGCCGGCTTCACGTCGCGGTGCACGAGCCCGGCGCGGTGGGCGGCGTCGAGCGCGTCGGCGACCTGCTTGCCGATGCGGATCACGTCGGCGACCGGGAGGCCACCCTGCTGGTCGATGAGGTGGCGCAGGGTGGGGCCGTCGATGAGCTCCATCACGATGTACGCGACGCCGTCGTCGTCGCCGGTGTCGTAGGTGGCGACGATGTTGGGATGGGAGAGCCGGGCCGCGGCGATGGCCTCGTGGCGGAAGCGGACGCGGGTGCCGTCGTCGGCCGCGAGGTCGGAGCGGAGGATCTTGACCGCCACCCGGCGGGAGAGCACCGGGTCGTCGGCGACCCACACGGTGGCCATGCCGCCGCGCGCGATCGGCGACACGAGGCGGTAGCGGCCGCCGAGAACGGTGCCGGGTGCGGTCAACTCCACGGCAGCATTGTTGTCGTCAGCGGACGACCTGGTAGGTCACTCCGATGACCCGGGGGCCGGCGTGGGTCCCGATCACCGGTCCGACCACGCCGGTGATGATGTCGTCGCGCGGGAAGATCGGTTCGAGCAGCGTGAGGAGCTCGTCGACGTCGGGCGCGTTGCCGTCGAGGACCGCGAGGTGTTCGATCTTCCCTTCCGACGCCTTCGCGGCGAGCAGTTTGAGCGCCTTCGAACGGGTGCGCACCTTCCCCGCCTCCTCGACGATGCCCTCGCGCACCTCGACCACGGGCTTGATCGAGAGCACCGTGCCGAGCAGCGCGCGGGCGTTGCCGACCCGGCCGCCGCGCTTGAGGAACTCGAGCGTGTCGAGCGTTGCGAACAGCTTCGTGCGGTCGCGTCGGTCGACCACCTCGTGGACGATGGACTCGAGCGAGTCGCCGTCGGCCGCCCGACGCGCCGCGGTGAGACACAGGTTGCCGAGGCCCATCGACGCGCTCTGCGAGTCGATCACCTGCACGGGGATGTCGTTGGACACCGCGGCGGCGGCGACCTGCGCGGCCTGCATCGTCGCCGAGAGGTGCGACGACAGGTTGATGCACACGACGCCGGAAGCGCCGCGCGCCAGCAGCTCACGGAACTTGGCCTCGAACGCGCCCGCCGACGGCGCCGCGGTCTCCGGGAGCAGCTTGGAGTGCTCGAGCCGCTGCCAGAACTCGTCGGTGCTCAGCTCCTCGCGGTCGACGAGCTCCTCGTCGCCGAAGCGGATGGTGAGCGGGACGATCTCGATGCGCAGCGCGTCGACCAGCGACTGCGGCAGATCGCAGCTGCTGTCGGTGACCACCCGGATGCTCACTGGTGTCGCTCCTGTGCTCGGCGGGCTCGGCGGGGATGGCTGCGATGCTGCCTCGTCGTCATGATCGTTGCACGCTTCACGAGCGCGACCGCAGCCGGGCCGGTACGAGACTGCGCACCGCCGACAGCTCGTCGACCCGCAGCAGCATCAGCAGCCCGACGTACACCACACCACCGATCGCGGTCCCCGCGACGACGGCGACGACCGCGTGCCCGAAGCTGGACCACCCCACGAACTCGCCGACCGCCCAGCTCACGCCGCCCACGACCACCCCGGCGGCGACGATGCGGGTGAGCGACGACATGATCTGCGCGCCGTCGATGCCGTCGAGCCGGACTCGCAGCACGCCGAGGGTGACGATCGCGCCGACGAAGTAGGCGAGCGCGAACGAGAGCGCGAGGCCGGGGATGCCGAGCCACGCGTACAGCGGGAACGCGAGCGCGATGTTCACGAGGTTCTCGATGCAGTTGATCCAGAACGGTGTGTACGTGTCGTGGCGCGGCGTAGAACGCGCGCATCGCGAACAGGTAGATGGAGAACGGCAGCAGACCCACCGAGAAGGCCACCAGCGTGTCGGACACCGCCGACGCATCGGCGGCCGAGAACGCGCCGCGTTGCAGCAGTGCGACGATGATCGGGCGCGCCAGACCGATGTAGAGCGCGGACGCGGGCACGATGACCATCGCCGCGAGCCGGATGCCGCGCGACAGCTGCATGCGCAACGCACGCGAGGTCGCCGCGCGTCGCCGCGCTCGCCATCTCGGGCGTGAACGTCGTCATGAGCGACACCGCGAACAACCCGTGGGGGAGCTGGAAGAACGCGTACGCGCTGATGTAGATGAACGGCCCGCCGTCGGTGCCGTTGGCCAGGATGGTCACCACGAGCAGCGCGATCTGGTTGGCGATGACGTAGCCGACCGTCCATCCCGACAGGCGCAGCATGGTGAGCACCGCGGGGTGCCGCCACCGCGGGAGGAAGCGCAGGTGGGTGTGCAGCCGCTTCAAGGGCGGCAGCAGCGCCAGCGCCATCACCACCACACCGGCGGTCGTGCCCAGTCCGATGAGCAGGATCAGGCCCTGGTCGTCGAGGACGTGGTTGACCGTGAGCGAGCCGTCGGCGATGCGGGGGAGCGCGAGGAACACCGCGATCACGACGATGTTGTTGAGCACCGGCGCGAACGCGGCGGCGAGGAACCGTCGCCGCGCGTTGAGCATCGCGGTGGCCAGCGTGACGATGCCGTAGAAGAGCATCTGCGGCATGAACAGCCGGAGGAGGTCGGTCGCGAGCTGCTGTTGCGCGGCGACGTTCGAGCCCTTCACGTTGAGCGTGTAGAGCTCGACGATCCACGGGGCGGCGACGACGCCGATCACGGTGATCGCGGCGAGGGCGACGATGGCGACGGTGAAGATCGCGCTCGGCGCGTCGTCGTCGTCGGTCTCGTGGTACTTCACGAAGAGCGGGACGAGGGTTGCCGTCAGCACCCCGCCGAGCAGCAGCTCGTAGACGATGTTCGGGGCCTCGTTGGCGTAGCTGTAGGTGCCGGCGAGGGTCGACGCGCCGAGCGCGTACGCGATGGCGGCGATGCGCGCGAACCCGGTGACGCGCGACAACATCGTGCCGACCGCGACCAGCGCGCTCGACCGGACGAGCGAGGTCTCCGACTCGGTGGGGTTGGACCCCGGTTCGACGACGCCGAGCCCTTCGAGGTCGGTGACGTCGGCGATGTCGTCGTCGACGTAGAGATGGGGGAGTCGCGCCTGGGGGTCGTACCCGCGTCGCGGGCGCTTGGTCACGCCGGTTGTCCGGAGGGCGGCGCCAGGCGATAGGTGGGATGTTGCTCACGCGCGCGCTTCTTGCGTCGGCGGTGGATGTCCCAACCCCACCACAGCACCAGGAACACGATCGCTCCCACGGTGAGGAAGACTCCCACACCGCTCACGAACGACGAGCGAACCTTGATCGTCGTCGGCACACCGATGGCGAGACCACCGGGTGTGGTGACGGTCATGCTGCACCGGCGACGTCCCGGAGCCGCGGGTCTCGACCGCGACCCGCACGGTCGTGTTCTGGTGTGGCGCGCAAGGTGATGTCGCGGGTGGCGCCCTCGGGAAACAGGAGCCGGTCGCTCTGAGTTGGAGGTGGACGGCGATGGATCGTCGTCGCCGTTGTTCCGGAAGCTGATCGGGATCTCGGCCTTGCTCGAGGTGATGGTCACGGTGCTCTGGGGCTGCACCTCGACCTGACTTCGAGGTACCCGTCAACCGAGTCGCTGATCGACGCGAGCAGGTCGCGGGCGCGGAGCCGGCCCCCGGGATTCGACCACGCGGCCGCCACCGACGTGGCCAGCGCGCGGTCGGCGTTCATGGACGCGGGGGTCGCTCGGCGACTTCACGAGGTCGGCGACCGCGTCGCGGCTCGTCACGCCCGCGGCGTACTCCTGCGCGGTGACGGGCGGCTTCGGCGGCGAGTACGCCGCGAGCTGGCGGAACACCGGTGCCGCGTCGGGAGCGTCGTCCACGGTCGCGACCGGCACGGCTTGCAGCAGGCCTTCCACGGACGTCGCGTGCAGCAGCGGGTTGCCGCGCAGCCCTGCGAGCACCGCGCTCGACGAAGGTGCTGTTCGCGTCCCACTGCGCGGGGTTGGCGATGGCGACGCCGCGTGGGATGCTCGGTTGCTCGCCAGCCACGAGCGCGAGTCCGGCGAGGAGGTGCGCGGCGCGCAGCGTGGGCGGGGCATCGCCGCTGAGGAACTGCTCGAGGCCGTCGTCGGTCGCGAGCACGGTGACCGCGCTGGCGTCGTCGCCGGCGGCGGTCTGCATCTTGTACGGGATGCGCGGGGGTGTACTTCTCGGTGACCGGCGTCAGCGCGCTGCCGTCGACCACGAGTTGGCGGACGCTGGCGCTCTGGAGGATGCCGAGCGACGCGGCGTCGAGATGGCCAGGGAGCGCGGTGCTCGGATCGACGTGCGAGCCGAGGAACTGCTCGAGTGCGGCCAGCCCGCGGGTGAGCTCGCCCGGTCGCGTCCCGTCGACCGGCGTGACGACGTCCTCGAGGTTGCCGCGCACGAGCGACGGCAGGTCGAGCGGCACGAACGGCCCCGCCAACACCTGGTCGTTGCCGCGGACGGCAGCGGCGCGCACCGCGTCGGCGCCACTCTTGAGTTCGGGTGCCTTCTGCCCGAGCGCGGCCCACGCGTCCAGCGTCTCCGGGCTCGGCGCCAACGTGAGCGGGACGTCGGTGTTGCTGGCGAGCTGGATGGCCTGGCGCCCCAGTCGGCCGGTGAGCTTGAGATCGGCGAGCGTCTGCGGGTTGAGCGGGCCGCCCGGCCCGTTGGCCACGTACGCGGGCTCGGCCTGCAACGGCCACACCCACGCGACGTTCAGCGGCTGTCCGACGGTGAGCGCGCCGTTGGCACCGACCGGCGCGACGACCACGTCCGTCACGAAGTGCGCGAGCGACTCGTCGGAGGCGCTGCGGAGATCGACCTCGAGCGGAAAGACGCCGTCGTCACCGAGCGCGCCGCTCGGATACGTCAGCACGCGTTGCCCGGAGGCGGGATCCACCGGCAGCGCGTCGAACGGGAACTCCTGACGGGCTCGCGTCGGCGGCAGGTTGTCACCGCCGATGCTGTCGTCGAACGCGGTGCGCGACTGCAGCGCGTCGTGCGCGGTCACCGCGACCTGTGCGCCCGCGGGCACCCCGGTGGCGTCGAAGCGCATGGAGAAGTTGGCGCCCGGCGCGATCCACGGGCTCTGCTGAGCGAGTGCGAACGTCGGCGCCGCACTCTGCGCGGCGGCCGGACCGGCCCCGACCGAGGTGACGGCGAGCGCGCTCGGCACCACGAGCGCGGCGAGGAGCAGGGCCGCGCCGCGTCGGAAGCGGGCCCTCACAACGCGCGGCCGAGAACGCACAGACCGGCCGGGAGGATCTCGAACCCGAACGACTGGTAGAGCGCGAGCGCGTTGGTGTTCTCGAGTTGGGTGTTCACGTAGGCGCGGGTGGCTCCGTGGCGCCAGACCCAGGTGAGCGCGTCGGCGACGAGGGCGTGGCCCCACCGTTGGCGGCGCTGGTCCGGGTGGACCGCGATGCGCTGCAGGTACCCGAACCGGCCTGCGACCCCGGTGATCGCGTACGCAATCACGTGGTCGCGGTCACGGGCGACGCGGAACCGACTGGACGGCGTGGCGTCGAGGGCGTCCTTGAGGCCCACTGGCCCGAGTCGCCAGAACTCGTCGAACGAGAGGTCGTCGAGCTCGAGCACCGCGGCACGGTCACGACGTGCGGCCTTGACCAACGGCAGCGTCGGCGGTGTGGGCGGACGCTCGAGGTCGACGGCGAGCAGGTGGAGGCGCTCCTGGACGGAGAACCCGGCGTCGACGAACGGCTCCGACTCGCGAGTGCTGACCGCGCTCGGTGAGGACGGACTCGTACCCGGACGCGCGCGCCTTCTCGACGCATCGCCGCACGACTGTCGACGACACGGTCGCGTCCGGGCTGACGACGAGGTGGGCCGCACCACCGCCTCCGCGCCACGGGGCGATGCGCGCCCAGCCGTCGCCGAAGCGAAGGGTCTGCTGCCGCACAGAAGCAGGGTAATGGTCTGACCGGTCGAGCGCGTTGGCAGGCCAGCGCCTGGCCGGCGTCAGCTCGCGGGCACGAACCCGCGGGGCGTGACCAGCGGCAGGTCGAGGTAGGTGACGATGCCGGGCGCAGCGGCGCACACCGCCGGGATGGCGTCGATCGCGGGCATGGCGGTCATGATCATCCCGAGCACCATGAAGTCGTCGAAGGTCTTGGCGACGAAGTCGGGCGGCGGGAAGATCTCCATCTTCAGGCGCACCGCGGGCTGGCCCTGGATCTCGACGAGGTAGCCCTCGCCGACCTCCCAGTTGGGCTCCAGCGAGGGTCCCTTGCGCCAGCGGACCCGCATGTCGACCACCTTGCGGTCGTCGACCCAGCCCTGCCAACTGGCGGAGACGCCGGCCACGCAACCTTTGTCGATGGTCCACGACTTCATGACGACGTCGTCGGGAGCCGCCGCGAACTCGGCCACGCACCGCACGTCGGTGAGCTCGATGCCCAGCCCGGCGGCGACCAGGCGCACCGCGTCCTCGAACACCGCGGTGCCGTCCTGCACCATCTCCGGCAGCGCGGGATCGTCGATCGGACGGCCGAAGCCCACCTTGATCTCGGTCTCGGGGGAGTCGTACCCGGTGGAATCGGCCGATTCGAGCATGGTCACGGAGTCGACCCGGTCGCAGATCCCGCCCGCGAGGATGGCGAGCATGTTGGCGAAGCCGGGGTTGATGCCGCTCCCGAAGATCGACACGCCGCCGCGCTCGCACGCGGCGATGAGGCGGTCGCGGCCCTCCCCGAGCGAGTGGCCGGTGATGAACGCCGCGGTGCTCACCACGTTGATGCCCGCCTCGAGGATGCGCACCATCTCGTCGACGTCGGGCCACTTCGGGTTGTAGACGACGCAGTCGGGCCGCAGCGCGAACAACGCGTCGACGTCGTTGGTGGCGGTCACGCCCAGCGGCTCGATGCCGCAGAGCTCGCCGACGTCCTTCCCGACCTTGTCGGCGCCCCACGCGTAGCAACCCACGAGCTCGAGGCCGGGGTTGGCGGCGATCGCGATCACCGACCGGCGTCCGACGTTGCCGGTGGTCCACTGCACGACGCTGATCGGGTTCGGTCTGATCGGGTTCGGGGCCATGGGCGGGAGCGTAGATGAGGCTGTGATCGGCGTCCCGCGGACTCGCGGTGTCGCTACAGGAGCCCCGGTCGGCCGCCGATACGACTGGTTGGAGGCATCGTGTTGGACCTGGACGGATTGCTGCGCTTCGCGGTCGAACAGGGGGCGTCGGACGTCCACCTGAAGGTCGGCTCACGCCCGCGTCTGCGCGTCGACGGCCGTCTCCGCGAGGGCCCCTTCGACACCGTCGAGCCCGCCGACACCGAGCGCCTCGCCACTGCGGTGATCCCCGCGGGGCCGGGCCGAGTCGTTCGTCGCCGACAACGAGTGCGACTTCATGTACGGCATCGCCGGTCTCGGGCGCTTCCGGGTGAGCGCGTTCCGCCAGCGTGGCTACGTGGGCCTCGTGCTCCGGCGGGTGCTGCCCGGCATCCCCAGCTTCGAGGCGCTCGGCCTCCCGGCGACGGTGGCCGACCTCGCACAGCGAGCAGCACGGCCTCGTGCTGGTGACCGGCCTCGCCGGCGCGGGCAAGACCGCCACCATCGCCGCCATGGTCGACCACGTGAACCAGCACCGCGAGGGCCACATCGTCACCATCGAAGACCCGGTCGAGGTGCTGCACCCCGACAAGCGCTCGATCGTCGACCAGCGCGAGGTGGGCACCGACACCGCGTCGCCGGTCGCGGGCCTCGAACACGCACTCCGCCAGGACCCTGACGTCATCGTGCTCGGGCACCTCACCGACGAGGCGGCCGCGCAAGCCGTGCTGCAAGCGGCCGAGATCGGCCACCTGGTGATCGCCGCGCTGTCGACGGTCACCGCGATCGACAGCATCGACCGCTTCGTCGAGCTCTTCCCGCCGCACCGGCAACGTCAGGCGCGCTCGACGCTCGCAGCGACGCTCCGGGGCGTGGTGTCGCAGCGCCTCGCTGCCCCGCGCCGGCGGACGCGGGCGTGTCCCGGCGGTCGAGATCCTGGTCGTGAACTCCCGCGTCGCGTGAGCGCATCGCGGGAGGCCGCCTCGATGAGCTCGAGGACGAGATGACCGTCGGCGAGCTCTACGGCATGCAGACCTTCGACCAGAGCCTCGTGCAGCTCTACCGCAACGGTCTGGTGGAGCGCGGCCGACGCGGTGGCCCACGCCAGCGCGCCCGGCGAGATGCGCTTCTCGCTCGACCGCGCCGATGTCGACCGCGAGCGCGCGGTCGACGAGCCGGCGCCGGCAGCCGAAGTGGTGGCCGACGTGCCCGCTGAACCTGTGGCCGAGACAGTCCCCGCGGCGCCCGCCGCGAGCTGACGCTCAGGCCTCGTCGTCGTCGACGGGCCGGGCCGACTCGAACGCGCGCGCCAGGAGCGGCGTGCGGGCGTCGAGCACGTGCTCGAACTCGGGGCCGGGCCGGTTGTGCGGCGACCACGGGGCTCGTGCCGGAGCCTGTGCCGGCGTCGGTACCAGCGGTTCCGGCTCGCGGGCGACCGGCGCGTCGAACGGGAGCAGCGGGCCGGGCGCCGAGATCGGGCGCGAACGTGGCGTGTGCTCGCGCGCCGGTCGTCCGGGTCGTCGGCGTGGCGTGGGTCGGCGCGGGTGAGGTCCGGCCCATCCACAGCCGCGACTCCGCGCGCCGCGCCGGTCGAGCAGGTTCCAACCCCGCGGCGGTGACATGCGGTCGGCGTGCGCGTCGCAGAGCACGCCGGCGCCGCGTCCACCCGGGCCGAGGGGGTCGAGCCACACGAGGCACTCGCGTGCGTCGAACGCGAAGACGGCCACCGCGGGCTTGTCGCAGCCCAAGCGCGAGCAGTTGGGTGCACCGTCCACGTCGGCGACGGTAGCGGAGGGTGCCGACAGCTCTTGGGATGGCGGCTCTTGGGATGGCGGCACGAGGGGTGGAGTCCGGGATCCCGGTCATATTGCGGTCGCGACGTACCCGATGCGACGAGAATGGCGGTGATGTCCGCGTTCCCGCCCCGCCTGCGTCCGCTGCTCGACGACTCGTCGCCGCTGCAGCAACTCGCGCGCCTGCTCACCGACGCGGGCCACGAGTGCTTCCTCGTGGGCGGGAGCGTGCGCGACGCGTTCCTCGACCGCACCGTGCGCGACGACGAGACGCCCGACGTCGACGTCACCACCGATGCCCGTCCCGACGTCGTCGAGCGGCTCGTGCGCCCGTGGGCCGACGCGGTCTGGCTGCAGGGCCAGCGCTTCGGCACCGTCGGTTGTCGCAAGGGCAGCATGGTCATCGAGATCACCACGTTCCGCGCCGAGGTGTACCGGCCCGAGAGCCGCAAGCCCGAGGTGTCGTACTCCGACGACATCGAGACCGACCTCTCGCGGCGCGACTTCACCGTCAACGCGATGGCGTTGCGCCTGCCCGAGCCGGTGCTCGTCGACCCGCACGGCGGGCTGGTCGACCTCGCGGCCAAGCGCCTGCGCACGCCGCTCGCGCCCGAGGTCTCGTTCCTCGACGACCCGCTGCGCATGCTGCGCGTGGCCCGCTTCGTCGCGCGAGTTCGGCCTCGCGCCCGATGACCGCGCTGCACCGCGGCGGTGGTGGAGCTGCGCCACCGGCTCGAGATCGTGAGCGCCGAGCGCATCCGCGACGAGCTGTCGAAGCTGCTGCTCGTCGACGATCCCAGCGCCGGGCTCTGGTTCCTCGCCGAGACCGACCTGGCCGACGAGTTCCTCCCCGAGCTCAACCGCATGCGCCTCGAGCAGGACCCGATCCACACGCACAAGGACGTGCTCGCGCACACCATCGCGGTGGTGCGCAACACGCGTCCGGAGCTCGTGGTGCGCCTCGCCGCGCTGTTCCACGACGTCGGCAAGCCCAAGACGCGCTCGTTCGCCAACGGCGGCGTGAGCTTCCACCACCACGAAGTGGTCGGCGCGCGCATGACCGAGGAACGCATGCGCGCGCTGAAGTACCCGAACGACATCGTCGACGACGTCGTGAAGCTCGTCTACCTGCACCTGCGCATCCACACCTACGCGATGGGGTGGACCGACAAGGCGGTGCGTCGTTACGTGCGCGACGCCGGCGACCTGCTCGAGCCGCTCAACCACCTGCAGCGGTGCGACTGCACCACCCGCAACCAGAACCGTGCCCGTGCGTTGCAGCGGCGCATGGACGACCTCGAGCGCCGCATCGAGGAGCTGCGCGAGCAGGAGGAGCTCGACGCCATCCGGCCGCCGCTCGACGGCCGGCAGGTCATGGAGCACCTCGGGGTGAAGCCCGGTCGGATCGTGGGCGAGGCCCTCGACTTCCTGCTCGAGGTGCGGCTCGACGAGGGACCGATGACCGACGACGAGGCCTACGCGCGCCTCGACGCCTGGGCGGCCGAGCAGGGCATCAGCCGGTGAAGCGCTGGCACGACGGGACGATCGACGCGGCGGCAGCGCGGCGATCTCGGCTCGAGCGACTGCCTCGACCGCGCCGATGTCGCAGCCCGAGTCCCTGCGGGCGCGTGCGCACGCCGCGCTGATCTGACGCCGGCCGCAGCGTCGCTGACAGGCGTCGACGGGGATCACGTCGACGAGCGGGCTGGTCGCGCGGGAGCAGCGTCGAGGGTCGGATCCACCGTTGTCGGCGAGCGCGCCGAGCTGCGGATCCGCCGATCGCGCCGATCGGTCGCTGCCCACGAATCCGCACGACGTGTCGTCGGACGACGTCGTACCCGCTGCTGTCGGTCGCCTGGCGCCGCCGCAGTTCGTGCCGCCGCCGAGCGGTGACGCGAGCGACGGTCGCGAACGTCGAGAGCGTGTTGGTGGTCGACGGGTCGTTGGGGAACGCACGCACCGTCGCCGACGTTGGTCCGCCGGGGCCGACGGTGTTCCCGACGACCGTGCGTGTACACCAGCTCGCAACTCGACTGCCGGTCGCAGGGCTGCCGATCCCGCCACCGGTGCCCCGGCCGACCGGCCTCGTTGCCGGTGACGGGTGGAGTGTCACGACGTCGAGCTCTCGTGGAGCGCCCTGGTAGACGCCACCCCCGAGCGTCGCTGCGTGGCTCGGGCTGTGTTCTCGACGAGATCGTCGACGATGTCGACTGGCGGGAACGCTGGTCGACTGGCGTAGGCCGCCCGAGACCGCCACCGCCGCGCACGCCCGTGCGACACGCGGCCGTGGGTCCCGGATGCAACTGCGGCGTTGCCTGCTATCGTCGGTGCCGGACGATGGTCGGCGTCGACGCCGCTCAGGCCGCCGCCCACCGCGTCGTACAGGGCTTCGGCCCGGTTTGCGTCGACACGGCTGTCGAGCACTGCACTCGTCGGTGCGCTGATGCCACCCCCCTCGACCGTGGACTGCGAGCCTTCTCGGTCGCGACCACGAGGTTCTTGCTCTACGACGATCCCTCGGCGGCGACGTCGATCCGATCGGTGGTGCGATGTCCGGGTACGAAGATCCCGCCGCCGCTGCCGCTGGTGCTGTCGAATCCGTGCGATGCGCTGCTGTTGTCGTCGACGGTCGACGCGTCAGGCGCACTCGCCGCCGTCGATGCCACCACCGGCGGTGCCGGCCCGTTCGCCGCTGGCAGCGAGCGAATTCCCGTCGACGTGCGACGAGGTGATCGCGACCGCAGACACGTCTTGGTGGTCCCGATGCCGCCGCCGCTGCTGTAAGCGCGAGCCGAACCGCGTCGGCCCGGACCTCGTTCGCGTTGACGCTCGTATCCTGCAGGGAGATCGCGCTGAGCGCACGATGCCACCGCCGAACGCGGTTGCGTCCCGAATCCCGGTGTCACCCGTGACCGCGGCCGCCAGGTTCCCTTCGACGGTCGAGCCGGTCACGGTGACGGTGCGCCCGCCGATCCCGCCACCGACGCCGAACCTCCCACCGTGCACCTCGTTGTTGCTGACGATCGAATCCTCGACGTCGACGTTCACGCCGAACGACCGCGCCACCGAGTGCCTGTCCCAGGAGCGTTGGCGCCGCGGTTGCCCGCGAGCAGCAACGCCGCGCGACGGTGACGTCGCCGGCGGAGGTGATGCCGCCGCCGTTGCCACGCTGGCCTCGTGTCCGCGTCCGCGTGCAGATCGCCCACCGGTGACCGTGATGTCGGAGATGTCAGCGCGCCGACGCCGACCTGTTCGGCGACGTGCTCGCCGGCGCACGTCTGCCGCACGGTGAACCCGCCGCCGTCGAGCGTGAGCGCGGTGCCGCTGTCGATCCAGGTCGCCACCGGACGGTGTGCAGTCGACGAGGTCGACCGAGTTCGCCGACGCGACGATGGCCGTCGCCGACGGATCGGCGAGCGCGGTGCGCAGCTGCGCCTCGGTCGAGACCGTCGCGGTGGCGGCTCCCGCAGGAGACGCGGCGATCGTCAGGACACCGCCCACGAGCATGCGCCGCAGATGCGGCGGAGCCAGCGGGATGCCTTCGATCGACCATGTTCCCGACTGGCATCCGTGCCCGACTGAAGACTTCGTCAGGCGCCTTCCTTGCGGGCGCGCCAGACGATGGTGTCGGGCACCCGCGCCCCGGGGGTCGACGGCTTGGGTTCGAGGATGGTGTCGACCCGGAACCCGGCGCGGCCGAGCTCGGTGAACACCTCGCCGATGTCGCGCACGTGGATCCGCACGGACTCACCGTCGCGCTCCGTGTCGATGGGTCCGGGGTCGAAGTACGAGCGACCCACGACGCCGCTGGTGTCGATGCACAGGGACATCGGATGCGCGTACGCGAACACGAAGGCACCGTTGGGCTTCAGCACACGCTGCACCTGACGGAACAGACGCGACGCGTCGTCGACCTCGGCGACCGCCGACGAGCAGAAGGCGGCGTCGATCGACTCGGCGCGGAGGAACGCGAGGTCGGCGAGGTCGCCGGTGCGCCACTCCACCTTCACCTCGGCCTGCTCGGCGCGCGCGCGGGCACGAGCGAGCCGCGCGTCGGTGGTGTCGAGCGCGATGACGATGGCGCCCTGCTGCGCGAACGCGATCGCGGCGCTACCTCCGCCGGAGCCGAGGTCGAGCACGCGCTTGCCGCGCAGGTCGCCGAGGAGTCGGAGCTCCTGGTCGGTCAAGTCGTCGCGCCCGTTGTTGGTCACGCCGTGATCATCGCGCGGGGAGCTACTCCCCGTTGGCGAAGCGCTCCACCATGTCGCGGGCTTCGTCGTCGTGGTACTGCACCGCGGGCGACTTCATGAAGTACGCCGACGCACCTGCGAGCGGGCCACCGATGCCACGGTCGAGCGCGAGCTTGCAGCAGCGCACCGCGTCGATGATCACGCCGGCCGAGTTCGGGGAGTCCCACACCTCGAGCTTGAGCTCGATGTTCAGCGGGACGTCGCCGAAGTTGCGGCCCTCGAGGCGGATGTAGGCCCACTTGCGGTCCTCGAGCCACGGCACGTGGTCGGACGGGCCGATGTGCACGTTGTCGGACTCGATGCCCTGGTCGATCTGGCTGGTGACCGACTGCGTCTTCGAGATCTTCTTCGACTCGAGCCGGGTGCGCTCCAACATGTTCTTGAAGTCCATGTTGCCGCCGAAGTTGAGCTGGTAGGTGCGGTCGATGCTGGTGCCGCGGTCCTCGAAGAGGCGGGCGAGCATGCGGTGGGTGATGGTGGCGCCGACCTGGCTCTTGATGTCGTCGCCGACGATCGGCAGGTTGGCCGCCTCGAACTTCGCCGCCCACTCCGGGTCGCTGGCGATGAACACCGGGATGGCGTTCACGAAGCCGACGCCGGCGTCGAGGCACGCCTGCGCGTAGAAGCGCTGCGCCTCCTCGGAGCCCACCGGGAGGTAGCTCACCAGCACGTCGGCGTTCGTGTCGCGCAGCACCTGCGCCACGTCGACCGGCTCGGCGGGAGACTCCTCGACCGTCTCGCGGTAGTACTTGCCGAGGCCGTCGAACGTCGGGGCGCGCTGCACCTCGACGTTCAGCTGGCCGACGTTGGCGAACTTGATGGTGTTGTTCTGCCCGGCGGAGATGGCCTTGCCGAGGTCGAGCCCGACCTTGTCGGCGTCGACGTCGAACGCGGCGACGAAGTCGACGTCGCCCACGTGGTAGCCGCCGAGGACGACGTGCATGAGACCCGGCACGTCCTCGTTCGGGTCGGCCTTGCGGTAGTACTCGACGCCCTGGACGAGGCTGCTCGCGCAGTTCCCGACTCCGGCGATGGCGACACGGATGCGACCACTCATGATGCAGGGGCTCCTGTGCGAGCTGGCGTCTGGGAGGTGTTGGACGGGTCGGGCTCGTCGGCCTGGTCAGTGCTGCCTTCGGCCGCGATGAGCGCGTCGACCCACTCGAGGTCTCGCTGGGTGGACTGGGTGCGGTGCTCGAACAGGGACCGCGTGTAGCGGTCGCCGCGTCCGGGCGACGAGCGTCGGGCGCGCGCGAGGCGGTCGGCGAGCGCGGCGCGGCGGCGGGTGAGCACCTCGAGCCGCGCCTCGGGGTCGAGGTTGCCGCAGAACGCGAGCTTCAACGCGAAGGTGCGCTCGTCGTCGCCGGCAGCGTCGTCGTCGACGAGCAGCTCCGCGAGGCGGGCCTCGCCCTGGGGCGTGATCCGGTAGGCCTTCTTCGTGCGCCGGGTGGCCTTGGCCGGACGGCGCTGACGGGCGGCGGCGAGGTCGCCGTCGAGCGAGCCGGTGGCGGGCATCGGGACCGCCACGGACTCGGGCTCGACGATCTCGATGCTGCCGTCGTGCTCGAGCCGGCGCAGGGCCGGATACAGCGAGCCGTAGGAGATGCCCCACAGCGAGCCGAGGCGTCTCACCGAGGCGCTTCTTCAGCTCGTAGCCGTGGAGCGGTTGCTCCTTCAGCAGTCCGAGGATGGCGAGGTCCAGCATTCGGGTTCCGGTTCGGTGTCGAGTGACTTGGGAGTGTGCGTCGATATATCGCTTCGATATATCGGTGCGAGTATACACACGGTGAACGACAGGTCGACATCCGGTGGTTCCCAGGCCTCCAGATCGAGCCGGAACCTGGATCCTGGCCACCCTCGGCCCTTGTACAGTGGCGCCGTGCGCAAGCACATCGACTACGCGCTGGCCCGCCGGGCCCTGCTACGGGATCTCGAACGCGGCGCGGTCACCCGTCTCGACGTGTGCGACGCCCATCCGGAGCTGCTGCGGGCCGCCCGCCACGTCGGGGAGTCCTGCCGACTTCCGGTGCCCGGTGTGCTCGGGCCGGCACGTGCGCTACGTCTCGTACGTCTACGGCGACCAGCTGCGCCAGGCGAACGGCCGCTGCATCGTCCACCCGAGTGAGCTCGAGCGCCTCGACGCCGCGCACGAGGAGTACACGCGCTACGTGGTCGAGGTGTGCCCCGACTGCGGGTGGAACTTCCTCACCCGACGCGAGCTGCACGGCCGGCGGCACGACTCAGCGCGGGCCGGACGGCCGCTCCGGCAGTAGCGCGCGCACGACCCGCCGCGGCGTGCCGGTGCGCGGCGCATGCGGGCGGCTGCACGTCCCGCGGAGTAGCGGCTACTGCTCGCGTCTGCCGCCGGGAGCCGTGGGTGCCCTGGACGGTGGAGGACAACGAGATGGCCGTTTCCCGGGCTGCTCGACGCGCATTCGGCGCGCCCGATGTCGTCGCGCGCAAGGGGTCGGGTACCCCGCTCGTGATGGTCACCGCGTACGACGCGCCGTCGGCACGCGCGGTCGACGCCGCGGGCGTCGACATGATCCTCGTCGGCGACTCCGTCGCGATGGTCGTGCTCGGTTACGACGACACGCTCCACGTCACCATCGACGACATGGCGCACCACACCGGCGCGGTCGCGCGCACCAAGCCGCACGCGCTGGTCGTCGCCGACCTGCCGTGGATGAGCTACCACCTCGGGCGCGACGACACCGTCGCGCAACGCGGCCCGCCTCGTCCGCGCCGGCGCCGCCGCGGTGAAGCTCGAGGGCGGCCGCAAGCGCCTCGACGCCATCGGCGCGATCCTCGACGCCGAGATCCCGGTGATGGGCCACCTCGGCCTCACGCCGCAGTCGGTCAACACGCTCGGCGGCTACCGCGTGCAGGGCAAGACGCTCGACGCGGCACGCGAGATCGTCGACGACGCGGTCGCGCTGGCCGACGCCGGCGTGTTCGCCATCGTGCTCGAGTGCGTGCCCGACGCGGTCGCCCGCATGGTCACCGACTCCGTGGCGGTGCCGACGATCGGCATCGGCGCCGGTCGTCACTGCGACGGCCAGGTGCTCGTGTACCACGACATCCTCGGCTTCGAGGACCGCGTGCGCCCGAAGTTCGTGCGCCGCTACGCCGACCTCGGTGGCGACTCGGCCCGCGCGATCGAGCGCTTCGCCGACGACGTGCGCGCCGGCCGGTTCCCCGCCAGCGGCGAGACCTACCACGCGGCCGACACGGTCAGCGAGGCCCTCGGTCTCTACGGCTCCGTCGAGCACGCGCCTGCCTGACGCGCCGCCTCTGACCGGCTGCGCTCTGCTCGCAGGCGCTCGCCCCTAACCTCTCGGCGATGTCGCGCCGACCCCTCGTGATCACGCTCATCGTGCTGGGTGTCGTCGCCCTCTCGGTCGTCGCGGTGAAGGTGATCGACGAGCTCGGTGACCCCACGCCTCACGCCGGCGGCATCCCGCTCACCGCGGTGCTCCCGCGCTCGGTCCCGCGCAGGCGCCGTTCAAGGGGTTGAGCGAGGTGAAGGCCGCGGTCGGCTACGACCGCTGCCTGCGGCTGGTCGTGGCCGACACCGAGGACGAACGGGTCGCGGGGCTGCGCGACCACACCGCCGACCTCGGGCCGTACGACGGCATGCTCTTCGTGTTCCAGGGTCCGACCGAATCGGCGTTCACCATGGCCGGGGTCGACGACCCGCTCGACATCGCGTTCTTCGAGCAGGACGGCTCGCGCAACTCCACCCGGCCATGCCCGCCTGCCCGGAGAAGGCCGAGACCGAGTGCCCGGTGTACCGCGCCGACGGCCCCTACGTGTTCGCGCTCGAGACCAAGGCCGGCCAGCTGCCGTCGGGACCGATCACCGCCTGCAGCCCGTCGTGAGCAGCACTCGCAGCCGGCCCTCGTAACTGTCACACCCCCGCTGTAGGGTCGCACTCGATAGATCCACGTCGTCAGGCGACTGCTAGCCTGATCTGCTCAATTGCATCCCTGCGCCCGTCGCTCCGGAACCGGCACTGCTGGTCGGGGTCAGGCGGTCGCCCGTGGACCGAGTTCCACGGTCCGAAGGAGGTCGGCCCATGAGGCCGTACGAGGTCATGGTCATCTTCGACGCGGATCTGGAAGAGGAGACGATCCGGTCCGCGGTCGACCGCTCCATCCAGCTGATCGAGTCCAAGGGCGCCGAGCGCGGACAGATCGACTTCTGGGGCAAGCGGCGCTTCGCCTACGAGCTCAAGCACCGCTGGGAGGGCTACTACGTGGTCTTCCAGGCGAAGGCCGAGCCCGCGGCGATGGACGAGCTGCACCGGACCCTCTCCCTTGCTGACGAAGTCCTCCGACACAAGGTCCTGCGGATCCCCGAGCACGTCTACGGGAAGCTCGCCGGGTCCTCGTCGTCGGACGCATAGGGAGGAACGCCAACATGGCTGACAGCACCGTGACCGTCGTCGGGAACCTCACCCGCGACCCCGAGATCCGCTACACCACCGGCGGCGCCGCCAAGGCGTCGTTCGGCGTCGCCGTGAGCCGGCGCTGGCAGAACCGCCAGTCGCAACGAGTGGGAGGAGCAGACCAGCTTCTTCAACGTCGTGTGCTGGCGCGAGATGGCCGAGAACGTCTCCGAGTCGCTGGGCAAGGGCTCGCGCGTGGTCGTCACCGGCCGCCTCGAGCAGCGCAGCTGGGAGACCGAGAACGGCGAGAAGCGCAGCGTGGTCGAGATCGTGGCCGACGAGGTCGGTCCGAGCCTGCGCTGGGCCACCGCCCAGGTCACCCGCAACGAGCGCCGCGGAGGCGGCGCCGGCGGTGACTTCGGCGGCGGCGGCGGTGGCGGTGGCGGACTGGCGGCACCGGCGGCGGAGTGGCGGCGGCAGCTGCCGCGACCGGCCCGCCGAGAACAACTACGACGACTTCGGCGAGGAGCCCTTCTAGATGGCACGCGATCGACGGAACAGCAAGAGCGCGGCCGCCGACCGGCGCCGGCCGCAGAAGAAGAAGATCTCGATCCTCAACACCGAGCAGGTGGAGTGGATCGACTACAAGGACGTCAACCTGCTCCGGCGGTTCATGTCGGAGCGGGCGAAGATCCGGGCGCGTCGCGTCACCGGCAACTCCACCCAGCAGCAGCGCCAGGTGGCGAAGGCGATCCGCCTCGCCCGCGAGATGGCGCTCCTGCCCTACAGCGTGCGTCAGGTGACGCAGCGCAAGGGCGGTCGCCGCGGCGATCGGGGCGATCGCGGCGAGCTGCGCGACGAGAACACCGGTCGTCCGGCGCCCGAGACGCGTGAGCCGGTCGAGTCCGACTACGTCGTCGGTCGAGGTGGACGAGACCCCTGCCGGAATCGATGAGGGCGGCATCGAGGTCACCGAGGTCGACGTCGTGCGAGACCGTCGAGACCGAAGGGGCCGAGGCGTGAAGATCGTCCTCCGCGAAGACGTCGACACGCTGGGCAAGAAGGGCGACCTCCTCGAGGTGGCCGACGGCTACGCGCGCAACTACCTGGTGCCTCGTGGGCTCGCCATGAAGGCCACCAAGGGCGTGGTCGCGCAGGCCGAGTCGATGCGGCGCAGCCGTGACGCGAAGGAGACGCGCGACCGCGAGGCCTCACAGGCGCATCGCGGCGCAGCTCGGTTCGCAGACCATCCAGGTGAAGGCCCGCGCCGGCGAGGGCGGCAAGCTCTTCGGTTCGGTCACCGCCTCCGACGTCGCCGACGCGGTGCAGGTGCAGACCGGCATCGAGCTCGACCGGCGCAAGGTCGTCCTCGACGAGCCCATCCGTGAGCTCGGCGACGCCCAGGTGCAGGTCCGCCTGCCCGCCGAGGTGGTCGTCGCGGTCGCGGTGCTGGTCGTCGCCGAATAGGAGACGCAGCGGAGCCGTGCCCGGAGGGCGGGACGGCGAAGCGAAGTCGACCGTTCGGGTTGCCTGAGCAGCCCGCTACAACATCCCCTTCTTCACCAGGTCGTTGGTGGCGAACCATCCCGGGATCGCCGGGAGGTACGTCACCGCGAGCTGGTGGGTGAGCACCGCGGCCGACGCCGCGGCCGGCGGCACACCGAACGCGGTGACCATGCCGGCCAGGCCGACGGCCGACACCGCGGTGCCGCCGCCGGGGATCGGCACCAGCGACGCGATCACCGAGATCCCGATGTTGAGGGCGAGCAGCGTCCAGAAGTTGATCGACGCGCCGTAGGCCTCGAGACACGCGAGCAACGACGCGGCGTAGAGGCACTGGGCGACGACGTTGCCCACGATCAGCAGGGCGAGGCGGCTCGGTGTCTTCACCGCGCTCCAGACCGTCACGAGGGCGCGTTGGATCGGCGGCAGCACGCGGCGACGGATGCGGCGCACGCCGAAGATCACGGCCATCGCGACGCCGATCAGCAGCACGGCGCCCAGCACCACCACGACGATCTGGTTGGTGTCGATGCGGCCGAAGTCGATCGAGTCGGGCGCCAGCCAGATGGCGAGGAACAGCAGGCCGACCTGCACGACGATCTCCGACACCGAGCTGAGGATCCCGCCGGCAGCCACCGCGGACCCGAGGTCGAGGCCGTTCTTCTGGAGGAAGCGCACCTGCAGCGCGGTGTCGGCGGCGACCGGCACCGCGAGGTTGGAGAAGCTCATCGCCGACTGCAGCTCGATGCTCGGCCACACCGGGAGGCGGATGGGCACGTTGCCGAGGAAGGTGATGCCGAAGGCCACGTCGGTGGCGATGCCGAGCAGGAACGCCAGCGCGACGAACCAGAAGTCGGCGTTCTTCACCGTGTCCCAGAAGACCTCCGGGTCGCCGACCCGGCTCAGGAGCACGCCGACCCCCACCAGCGCGCCGACCGCCATGATGAGGCTGCGGGGCTGGATCCGGTAGAGGCGTCGGAGCTCGACCGCGTCGGTGCCGGTGGCGGCCGCACCCACGGTGCGGATCTCGTCGAGCCGGTCGTCGAGCTGGTCGCGCCCGCCGAGCGCGTCGTGGGTCCAGCCCGAGAGCGCGGCCGGTTGCAGCACCGGGAGCGCCGCGGCCACGGTCTCCTTCCCGACGACGCGCACCGCGGCGGCGACCGCGCGCTCGGCGCCGACGCTCGCGGTGGTGGCCGCGAGGAGCTGCGCGACGTCACCCGCGGTCTGGCGGAAGCGCGCGCTGCTCGCGGCGAAGTCGAACCCGACGATGCGGACCTGCTTCGAGGGTCCCGTGCCGTCGACCAACACGTGACGCGCGTCGAGCTTGCCGTGCGCGACGCGCGCCGCGTGCAGCGTCCGGAGCTCCGTCCACACATGATCGAGGACGAGGTCGGTCACCGTGTCGGCATCGAGGTCGAACAGCTCCGCGCCCGCCACCTCCTCGACCACCAGGAGTGCGAGCGGTCCGCTCATCGCCGCGACCACGACGCGCGGCGCGTCGACGCCTGCATCGCGCGCCAGCAGCATGAGGTACGCCTCGTACTCCACCTGCGCGCGTCGGCTCGGGAGGAGCGACGGAGGCGCGTCGCGGTACGCGACGTAGCGCCACGCGCGCGACATCAGTTGCGCGTCGGCTTCGTCGCGACCCAGCGCGATCACGCGCACCGGTCCGTCGCCGTCGGCCCGGTCGGCGACGAACACCGCGCGTCCGACCGGTTGCTCCGACGTGAGGTGCAGGTCGGTCACCGGTACGCCGAGCTTCGCCAGCGCGTCTTCCACCTGACGGCGTGCCGGACGGCCGACCGGGGTGCCGAAGATCCACTCGACGAGGTGGGCGACACCCCACCCGAGCACGAGGGCGGCGAGGAGGTCGGTGGGGAAGCCCCGCGACAGGTAGAGGCAGGACAGCGCGAGCAGGGTGACGAGACCCTCGCCGATGCGGCGCGCCGGCCGGGAGAGATGGGGCGACGCCACCAGCACCGTCGCCACCGCCACCGAGAGCCGCACCATCGGGAAGCGGGGCGCGCCGGTGAGGTCGAACGTGACCTTGAACGCCTGCCACAGGCCTTCGTCGTGCACGAGGAAGGCCATGAACCGGCCGAGCACCCACGCCGCGACCGCGGCGACGGCGAGGTCGCGGGCGAGCCGCCACCGGCGCAGGAGGAGGACGGTGACCACCAGCAACCCCACCGCCCACAACGCCGCCAGCTGGTACAGGATCAGGAAGAGGGTCTTGGCGCCCGCGGGGATCGATTCGAAGAGCCGGACGACGGCTTCCTCGGTCGCGGTCGGGTGGTGCGCGTGGAGGATCAGCGGAACGAGGAGCAGCGCGGCGAGCACCGCACGCGCCGCGTCACCCGGTCGGCGGCGGGTCGTCCCTTCGGTGCGTTCGCGGCGTCGCGACCTCGCGGAGGTCGTCCAGCAGCGCTCGGACCGTGCTCATCACCCACCCTGCCACGCGCGACCCCGCTCAGCCGTGCGTCACACTCGGTTTCGCGGCGCGGTGGCGCGGCTGCGGCGCGTGACATAGTTTCACCCCGATTGGGGGAAGCGCCTTCCTGGGGGGTCGGCGTAGCCTCGCTCTCGGTTCCATTTGCCTTCTCGAGGAGAAAAATGCCTCTCGCTTCTGACTTCGGCACCGGACAGGTCTTCCTGTCGATGCTCTGGTTCTTCCTGTTCTTCATCTGGATCTGGCTGCTGATCGTCGTCTTCAGCGACCTGTTCCGCAGCCACGACCTGAGTGGGTGGTCGAAGGCGTTCTGGGTGATCGGCATCATCATCCTGCCGTACCTCGGCGTGTTGCTCTACCTGATCGTGCGTGGCCACAAGATGGCCGAGCACGCCCAGCAGGCCGCTCAAGCGCAGGATGCCGCCGCCAAGGCGTACATCCAGCAGGCTGCGGGGACCAGCGGCAGCACGGCCGACGAGATCCAGCGTCTCGCCGACCTCAAGGCGCAGGGCGTGATCAGCGACGCAGAGTTCGAGGCCGGCAAGGCCAAGGCCCTCAGCTCCTGAGTCCTGCTCCACGTTCACCACAGCACTGACGAGAGGCCCCGGGTCCGCCCGGGGCCTTCGCTCGCGCCTCCGGGCGATAACTGTCACACCCCCGTGTCAGCATCGGCCGGGTGACGAAATCCACAGCTGTCAACAGGTGGCGACCCTTCCTCAACAGCCAATCCCCATGGTTGTCGCTCTACCGATCCACAGGCTCCAGCACGCATGATGCCCCCCGGGCGTAACGGGGGCGGAGGGGAAACGGCTGTGGTGCAAGCGATCGATTCGGTACGTCGTCGCGCGAGCGGACGCGTGCCTCCGAACAACCTGGAAGCCGAGGAGTCGCTGCTCGGCGCCATGCTGCTGTCGCGCGACGCGATCACCGCCGCGGTCGAGGCGCACGTCGAGACCAGCGACTTCTACAAGCCCGCGCACGGGCACATCTACGAGGCCATCCAGTCGTTGCACGGCCAGGGCGAGCCGGCCGATCCGGTCACCGTGGCGGAGGAGCTTCGGCGCGCCGACCTGCTCGACAACATCGGTGGCCGGGTCGCACTGCTGCAGATCCAGGCCAACACGCCGGCGTCGGCGAACGCGGGGCACTACGCCCGCATCGTCAACGAGCTCGCACTGTTGCGCCGCCTCATCGGGGTCGCGGGCGACATCGCCGAGATGGGCTACGACGAGACCGACGACGTCACCGAGACCCTCGACCGCGCCGAGGCGCTGGTGTTCGAGGTCGCCGAGCGGCGCGTCTCCGACTCGATGGTCGGCATCCGCGACGCACTGCAGGACACCCTCGACGACCTCGAGTCGCGCTACGGCGACGACAGCGAGCTCATCGGCATGCCCACCGGCTTCGACGAGATCGACAAGAAGCTCCATGGTCTGCAGCGCTCGAACCTGGTGATCCTCGCTGCCCGTCCCGGCATGGGGAAGACGAGCCTCGCGCTCGGCTTCGCCAAGAACGTCGCCATGGGCACCGGCAAGCCGGTCGTCTTCTTCTCGATGGAGATGGGGGCGCTCGAGCTCACCAAGCGACTGCTCTCCATGGAGGCCGGCGTCGACGCCACCAAGCTCTGGACCGCCAACCTGAGCGAGCCCGACTGGGGAAAGATCAGCCACGCGGTCGGTCGTCTCGCCGAGGCGCAGCTGCACATCGACGACAACCCGCACTGCACGGTGATGGAGATGCGGGCCAAGGCCCGTCGGCTGCGCGCCCGCCACGGCGACCTCGGCCTGGTGATCGTCGACTACATCCAGCTGATGACCCCGAGCTCCACCGGCCGCCGGTCGGAGAACCGCCAGGTCGAGGTGTCCGAGATCTCGCGTGGCCTCAAGATCCTCGCCCGCGAAGCTCGAGTGCCCGGTGATCGCGCTCTCGCAGCTCAACCGCCAGCTCGAGTACCGCCAGGACAAGCGCCCGATGCTCGCCGACCTCCGTGAGTCCGGTGGTCTGGAGCAGGACGCCGACGTCGTCGCCTTCATCTACCGCGACGAGGTGTACAACCCGGAGTCCGACGACCGGGCGTTGGCGGAGATCATCATCGCCAAGCACAGGAACGGGCCCACCGGCACCGCGCGTCTGGTGTTCCGCCCCGAACGGGCCGAGTTCGTCAACATGGCCCACGAGTAGGGCTCTGCCCTCGGCTTCGCCGGAATACCTTACCGATATACTCGTATCAGTAAGGTATTCGTCCGAAGGAGCCCCGATGGTCGCAGGCGTCGACGTCCCGATCGTCTGGCGCGGACGGCGCGCGACGGCGTTCGTGCCGGAGCTCCTCGCCGCGCGCGACCTGGCGCTCGACGCCGCGACTGCCACGCAGACCGGCGCCGCGGTCGCCGAGGTGCTGCGGGCGGCGGAGTCGCTCGACGTGGCCTTCGAGCCGCTGGCGCGACTGCTCCTGCGGTCGGAAGGGGTCGCCTCCTCGTACATCGAGGGGATCACCGCCCCCGTGCTCGACGTGGTCCTCGCCGAAGAGGGCCGGGCCCGAACCGACGACGCCGCGGCCGCCTGGGTGGCCGCCGCGCTCACCGCGATGAACGCGGCGGTCGACGAAGCCGGCTCCGGACACGTCGCGCTCGACGTCGAGACGCTCTGTCGCTGGCACCGCATCCTGATGACCGGCAGCCCGACGCCGGAGCGCTACGTCGGGCGCATTCGCGACGAACAGGGATGGATCGGCGGTACCAGCCCGTTCGACGCGCATCTCGTGACCCCGCCCGTCGACCGACTCGGACCGCTGCTCGACGACCTGTTCGTGTGGATGAACCGCGACGACGTCGACCCGATCGCGCAGGCGGCGATCGCCCACGCGCAGTTCGAGATCATCCATCCCTTCGCCGACGGCAACGGCCGGATCGGACGTGTGCTGATCGCGTGGCTGCTCGTACGACGGCTGGCGCTCCTCGTCCCGCCGCCCGTCAGCGTGGCGATCGCGGCCGACGTCGGCGGCTACGGCGCCGGACTCGTCCGCTTCCGCCTCGACGACCACCTGGGCTGGGTGCGCTGGTTCGCCGAGGCGGTCAGCAGCGGCGGCCGCAGGCAGCGCGAGCTGGTCGCGCACGTCGAGGACCTCCGACGTGAGTGGCAGGCGCGACTCACGGCCACCGGGCTGCGCCGCGACGCGGTTGCGTACAAGGCGCTGACGGTCATGCCGCGCCACCTCCTGCTCACCTCGAGCGTGCTCGTCGACGAGCTCGGGGTGTCGTCGAAGGCCGCGCTCGACGCGCTGCGCACCCTGGCCGACGCGGGCGTCCTCACGGAGCAGGGCACCGCGCCGACGAGCTCCCGCGGTCAGCCCGCGCGCCTCTACGTCGCGCGCGAGTTGCTCGGGCTCGCCGGCGCTACCAGTAGCCGCGCATGAGCTCACGCGACCACGCCGGTTGGCGCACGTCGCCCCGCGGCCGCGAACTCCTGCATGTAGGGCTTCACGTCGAGCACCGGGGTGCCGTCGATCGCGTCGAGACCGCGCACGACGATCGACGCGCCCTCGACCGCGACGAGCTCGCACGTGCACAGGCCGATGCGGTTGGGCCGGTCCTTGGCCCGTTGGGCGAGGATCCCGACCTCGGGCCAGTCGGGGTTGCCGCGCGGGTGGCGGGCGTGGACGCACACCCCGCCGGGGTCGACCCGGTCGAAGAGGAACACCACCTCCACGTGGCTGAACTCGGCCAACCCGGCCACCGACCGCTCGTCCAGCGGCGCTACGAGCGTGATGGTCGCCGTCACCCCGCCCCAGTCGTCGTCGATCGCCTCCGACCGGCTCGAGTGCACGGTCCCGATCGCCGCCACCGTCCATTCCTGCGCCCGTTCCCGTTCGGCCATGGGCCCGATCCTGCCACCCCGCGGAATTACGACTTGCAATCCGACAGTCAAAGATATATCGTGATGTCACTCGTAAGTAACGAGAACCATCGATCCAAAGGACATCACCAACCATGAGAACCCGAAACCAGAAGCACCAGGAACACCACGAAGGACATGAGCACGGCCACGAGCACCGGCGCTGGGACGGACCGCCCGAGGCCTTCGGCTTCGGCGGATCGCGCCGGGGCCGGCGCGGGGGTCCGGGTCGCCGGGCCCGCCGCGGCGACGTGCGGGCAGCCGCCCTCGCCCTGCTGACCGAACGGCCGATGCACGGCTACGAGATGATCCAGGAGCTCGAGGAGCGCACCGACGGGGTGTGGCGTCCGAGCCCGGGCGCGGTCTACCCCGCGCTCCAGCTCCTCGAGGACCAGGGCTTCGTCACCGCCGACGCGGAAGCGGGCAAGCGTCTCTTCTCGCTGACCGACACCGGTCGTGAGGAAGCCGCCAAGCTCGGCGACCGCAAGCCGTGGGACGACGTGACCGCGGGCATCGACCCGTCGCAGTTCAAGCTGCGGGACGCGCTCGGCCCCATCGCGATCGCCGCCCGTCAGGTGGCGATCGACGGCACGCCGGCACAGCAGGCGGCCGCGGCCGAGATCCTCACCGAGACCCGGCGGAAGCTCTACGCGATCCTCGCCGAGTCGCCCACCGATTCACCTGCCGAGGGCTGACCCGGCGTCAGCTCGTCGGGCACGACCCGCTCGATCCCCCCGAGCAGGTCGTCCAGGTCAGGCCACCATGCTCCCGCGCCCAGGCGCGGGAGCATGCGCGCGGCGGCATCGGGATCGGGCACCGGCAGCACCCGCGCCGGCGCGGCGCCGTGCAGCACGCCGAGGTACCAGTGGCGTCGCGTCGCACCCCACGCCTCGGCGTCGAGGACGAGGTAGTAGTCGGGGAGCTCGATCGACCCGACGCGCCACCGGGCCAGGGTCTCGGCGACCGCGACCTCGAGCTCGCCGATCGGACCCTGCTCGTCGTAGTGACGCACCCACGCGTCGGCGACCACCGCGAGCGGATCCGCGTCGTGCACCAGGTACGGCGAGTGGGCGCGCACTGCTTCGCCCCACGTCGCGACCGCGCGGTCGAGCGGCGCATCGTCGACGTCGACCGACACCGGCACCACGTTGGCCGCCTCGCCGAGCCGGCGCACGCAGTCGGTCGCGGCGTCGCCGACCACGCCCACCACCGTGGTCCCCGTGCGCTGGGCCGTCCGCCGCACGTCGAACGTCGCCTCAGAACAACCGCAGGTCGAGCGGCGCGCCCGCGCGCAGCTCGTCGAGGTCGATCTCCACGCACAACACGCCGCGGCTCTGCGCGAACACCTTCGCCTGGGGCTTGATGCGCGTCGCCACGAACATGCCGATGGTCGGCGCCAGGCTCGGGTCGAGGTCGAGCCGTTCCTGGTAGCGCAACAGCTGCTCCACGCCCGCGATCTCGCCCACCCGCTTCACCTCGACGACGATGGCGCGGTCGTCACCGTCGCGGCACAACAGGTCGACGGGCCCGATGTCGGTCGGGTACTCCCGCCGCACCAGCCGCAGGTCCTCCCGGAGCGCGGCGACCCGCTTGGCCAGCAGCTCCTGCAGCTCGGCCTCCACGCCGTCCTTGGCCAGGCCCGGGTCGTCGCCGAGCTCGACCACGTAGTCGTGCAGCACCTCGTGCAGCTCGATGGTGAGCGTCTCGCCTCCGGGGTTCGTGGCGACGAGCCGGCCCTCCTCCTCGCGCACGGTGCACGGCGGGCTCATCCAGTTCAGCGGCTTGTACGCCTTCGTGTCGGCGTGCACCGCGATGGAGCCGTCGGCCTTCAGGAGGATCAGGCGTGGCGCGGGTGGCAGCCGCGCGCCGAACCGGCCCTGGTACTCGACCGAACAGTTCGCGACCAGCATCCGCACGACGCGCGTTGTACCACATCCGTGCACGCCGACGGCCGTGGACCTACGATGCCGCGGTTCTTCAGCAGGGGCAGCGCTCGGGAGGTACGTGTCGATGGTGCTCGCGAACATCGATGGTGGGTTCTACAAGTTCGTGTTGGTGCTGCACATCTTCTGCGCCATCGTCGGGTTCGGTGCGGTGTTCCTCAACGGCGTCTACGGCCAGCAGATGAAGGTCCGGATGCAGGCGGGCAAGATCGACGAGGCGATCGGCATCTTCGAGGCCAACGACCTCGTGTCGAAGATCGGCGAGTACTTCATCTACGCGGTGTTCGTGCTCGGATTCGCGGTCATCGGCTTGAGCGACTCGGTGTGGAAGTTCTCCCAGACCTGGGTGTGGCTCGCGATCGTGATCTACGTGATCGCCATCGGCCTCTCGCACGGCGTGCTGTTGCCCGCGGTCAAGCGGATGGGCGTCCTGATGCGCGAGATGCGCGACGGACCGCCGCCGGTGGGTGGACCGCCGCCGCAGGCGGCCGAGATGGCGTCGATCGGTCAGAAGCTCGGTGTCGTCGGACCGATCCTCGACCTGGCGATGATCGCGATCCTGTTCCTCATGGTGTTCAAGCCCGGCGGTCCGTAGGCAGTCGTCCGCAGGCCGTCGACAGTTCTGATTCGGCGGGCCCGCGCCGTACGATGACGCCGTGCACGTCGTCATCGGCAGCTTCTACGACGAGGTCCTCCGCGAGCTCATCGCGGCCATGGGTGCGGCCCTGTTCTTCGGCAACCTCTACGCGCTCCTGCGCCGTCACCGCGACGCCGACCGCATCGCGGCGCGCACCGTCGAGCGAGGCCGGCCGGGCAGCCCGGTGCGATCGCCGGCCAAGCCGAGTGCGAAGCGTGAGCTGGCGCAGGCGCCCGTGGCGCGCACGTTCGGCTTCATGGTGCTCGGGTTCGTCGTGATGGTCGCGGGCCTGGCGTCGTTGTCGATGTGAGCCGGTACCACGTCGCGACCGACCGCGGTCGCGGCGGCGCCGATCGAGGTGGTGTGGGCGCGCGTCGCCGACATCACCACGTGGTCGCAGTGGGGTCAGTGGGACGAGACCACCCGCGTGCGCGAAGGCGATCCCGCGCCGGACGGCGTCGGCGCGTTGCGTCGGTACCGCCGCGGCAAGCGGGTGCACACGGAAGAGGTCGTGGCGTTCGAGGCGCCCCGACGCCTGGCCTACGAGGTGCGCGAGGGTCTGCCGGTGCGCGACTACCACGCCGAGGTCACGCTCGAGCCGGTCGGCGGCGGCACCCGGATCCGGTGGGAGACCGACTTCGACGGCGCCAACCCGATCGGGGGCTGGGCCGTCCACCAGGTGCTGAAGCGGTTCTTCCCCGCCACGGCGCGCGCCCTGGCGCGAGCGGCCGAGGCCGACGCGCCCACCTCGTGAGCGGCGCGTCGACGTGACCTACGCGCCGCCGTCCGGCGCGTCGGCAGGTCCGCTCGCCGGCATCCGCGTCGTCGACCTCACCCAGGCGCGCGCCGGTCCCACCTGTGTCCGGCAGCTCGCCGACCTCGGTGCCGACGTGATCGCGGTGCAGCGACGCGACGGCGGAGGACCGTTCTCGTCGCTCGGCGCCGACGGCGCCAACCTCCACCGCAACAAGCGCGCGATCGCGGTCGACCTCACCACCGATGCCGGACTGGCGGTGTTCTTCCGCCTCGTCGAGCAGGCCGACGTGGTGGTCGAGAACTTCCGGCCCGGGGTGAAGGAGCGTCTCGGCGTCGATCCCGACGCGGTGTGGGCGGTGAACCCGCGAGTGGTCTACGCGTCGATCTCGGGGTTCGGCCAGGACGGGCCCTACGCGACGCGCCCCGGCGTCGACCAGATCGCACAGGGCCTCGGCGGGCTGATGAGCGTCACCGGTCCGCCCGGCTCCGGTCCGTGGCGCGTCGGCATCGCCATCTCCGACACCGCCGCGGGGACGTTGCTCACCCAGGGTGTGCTCGCGGCGTTGATCGCTCGCGACCGCACCGGGCGCGGGCAGTGGGTGCACACGTCGCTGCTCGAGGCGATGGTGAGCTTCATGGACTTCCAGGCCGCGCGCTGGCTGATCGACGGCGAGGTACCCGGCCAGGAGGGCAACCAGCACCCGACGATGGTGCCGATGGGCGCGTACCCCACCGCCGACGGCCACCTCAACGTGTCGGCGCTGCGCGACTTCGGTGCGTTCTGCGAACTGCTCGGCGCGCCGGAGTTGGCCGACGATCCGCGCTACGTCGACTTCCCGTCCCGCCACGCGCACCGCGCCGAGCTCGACGCCGACCTCGCCCGCGTGTTGCAGACCCGCCCGACCGCGGAGTGGGTCGAGCGGCTCGCCGACCACGTGCCGTGCGGGCCCGTGCTCGCGGTCGACGAGGTGTTCGCCGATCCGCAGGTGCAGCACCTGCAGCTGACCCGCCGCGTCTCGCATCCCACGCGCGACGACATCGACGTGCTCCGTCCGCCGCTCACCTTCAGCGACACACCGGCGAGCGTGCGCAGCGGGGTACCGGCCGAGGGCGAACACACCCGTGTTGTGCTGGCCGAGCTCGGCTACTCGAACGACGAGATCGACGACCTGCACGCTTCCGGTGCGGTCGGAACCCGGGAGAACACATGAGGACCGTTGCCAAGAAAATTGTTGAAAGCGGCACCGAGAAGATGCTCGCCCACGTCGAGGGTGGCATCGGCTGGATGACGTACAACAACCCGGCGCGCCTCAACGCGATGTCGTACGACATGCAGATCGCGGTGCCGCGCATCCTCGACGCGTTCACCGCCGATCCCGACGTCCACGTGATCGTGGTGCGCGGTGCGGGCGACCGAGCGTTCGTGTCCGGCGCCGACATCTCCGAGTTCTCGGAGAAGCGCACGACGGTCGCGGCGCGCGCCGACTACGACGACGCGCTCGCGGCGGCGTGGGGGTCGTGGCGCACGGTCGACAAGCCGATCATCGCGATGATCCGCGGCTACTGCATCGGTGGGGGACTGCTCACCGCGATGAAGGCCGACATCCGCATCGCGTCCGACGACAGCCAGTTCGGCGTGCCGGCAGCCAAGCTCGGACTCGGGTACGCGTACGGCGGCGTCGAGGAGCTCATGGGCATCGTCGGGCCGTCGTGGACGGCCGAGATCCTCTTCTCCGCCCGACGCCTCGACGCCGAGGAAGCGCTGCGACATCGGCCTGGTGAACCGCGTCGTGCCGGTGGCCGAGCTCGAGGCGACCGTGCGTGAGCTCGCCGCCACCATCGCGGCCAACGCGCCGCTCACCGTGCAGGCGTGCAAGGCCGCCATCCGCGAGGCGCGCAAGGATCCCGACCAGCGCGACCTCGACGCGGTCGAGCGCCTGGTCGAAGCGTGCTTCCGGTCCGAGGACTACCTGGAGGGCCAGGCCGCGTTCGCGGAGAAGCGGGCGCCGCGGTTCAAGGGCGCCTGATGGCGACGAAGGCGGAGCGCGCGCTCGCCCGCGTGCGCAAGGTCTGCGCTGCGCTCCCCGACGTCGAGGAGCGACCGAGCCACAGTGCACCGACGTTCTTCTACAAGGGCAAGAAGTCGTTCCTGATGTTCCACGACGACCATCACGGCGACGGTCGACTCGCGATCTGGTGCGCCGCGCCGACGGGCGTGCAGGACCAGGTCGTGCGCGAGGAGCCGACTCGATTCTTCGTGCCCGCGTACGTCGGCTACCGCGGCTGGATCGGTCTTCGGCTCGACGTCGATGTCGACTGGGGTGAGGTGGAAGGCGTCGTGCGCGACGCGTACTGCATGGTCGCACCGAAGACCGTCGTCGACGCCCTCACACGATCGCGCTGAGGAACTCCTGCCAACGGCCGTACACCCCGTAGTGGCCCGTTCTCCGCCAGTGCTGCAGGTCCGCGTTGGGCAGCCGCTCGAAGAGTGACGTCGACATCGCGGGGTCGAGGATGTCGTCGGCGTCGCCCACGAACATCTCGACGTGCTGGGTGACGTCCTCGGGCGCGAAGCCCCAGTCGAGGAAACCCCACATGTCGTCGAGGGCGCCCACGCCGCCCTGCTCGAACGCGGCGGCGAACTCGGCTTCGAACATGGGCTCGAGCACCGGGTCGGTGAAGATCCCCGCGTCGGCGGGCCACTCCTTCGCGCAGTGCGCCACGAAGCTGTGCAGGTGCTTCTCGTAGTGCTTGGCCTCGACCTTCCCGGCCGCACTCGCCAGCCACTTCACGTGCGCGAGCTTGAAGATGAGCTGCAGGTCCTTGTCCTTCACCATCCCCTTGTCGACGCCCCCCTGCTGACCGCGCTGGTCGAAGGGCGCGATCGATGCCGCGAGCCCGACCTTGGTGACCCGGTCGCCGAGCTGCTTGGCGATGGCCAGCGCGTGGGGGCCGCCGCCCGAATGGCCGGCCACGACGAACTGCCCGAGGCCGGCGGCGTCGGCGACCGCCTCGGCGTCGGCGACCCAGTCGAGGATGCTGCGCGGCTTCTTCGGTGACGAGCCGCCGACCCCCGGGCGATCGGCGGTCACCAACTTGATGCCGAGCGCGGCGGTGACCGAGTCGTCGGGGTGCTTGCACAGGCGCGAATCACCGGTGCCGTGCTGCCAGAACACCGGCGTGCCGTCGGGATCGCCGACGACCTCGTAGGCGACGGTGCGGCCGTCGGCGGTCGTGATCGTCTCCATCGGTCTCCTCGACCTCGGTGGGGTCAGCTCGCCGGTGGCTGGCTCGTCGGAGGGCGTCCGCTGCGAGCCACCACGGTGAAGCCGTAGAAGAGGAGGAACGCGCCGCAAGCGATGGCGACGATGTTCGCTCCGGACGCACCGCGGTCTGCCGCGTCGAACACGTTGAAGGCCAGGAGCAGGATCCCGACGAAGGCGAACAGGATTCCGCGGCGTTGGTTGGGCACGGTGGACACGAGGGCAGAACCTAGCCACGGGACGCGCGAGGGCTGACGATCCCGACATACGGACCGTGCCCGTTCCGTTATGCACCCGTTTGTGTCATGATCCCAGCAACGCACTCGAAGAGGGGGAACGTTCCATGCGCAGGTGGTCAATCACAGGAGTCGTCGCGGTCCTGGTGGTGCTCGGTACAGCGCTCGTCGCGGTGCCCGCCGGGGCACAGTCGAGCACCACGAGCGGGAGCACGACCAACGAGGTCGGCGTCACCGCCAAGACGATCAACGTCGCCGTCGTCGCCGACGTCGACAACCCGATCGCGCCCAATGTGCTGAAGGGCATCGTGGACGGCGTCCAGGGGTGGGGCAAGTACGTGAACGCCAACGGCGGGATCGGCGGCCGCAAGGTGCAGGTCGACTTCATCGACTCGAAGCTGAACCCGAACGAGACCCGCAACGCCCTCATCAAGGCGTGCTCGGAGGACTTCGCGCTCGTCGGTACCGGCACGCTCCTGCTGTCGACGCCCACTGACATCACGAGCTGCGCCGACTCCGCCGGCAAGGCGACCGGCATCCCCGACATCGCGGCGCTGGTGACCAACGCGGCTGAAGGTTGCGCGCCCACCGGCTACGCGATCACGCCCCCGGCCGTGCAGTGCGACACGCTCAACAAGAGCCCGCAGACCTACCGCGCCAACAACGGTGACTCGAAGTACCTGCTCAAGAAGAACCCGGGTCTGCACGGTTCCTTCGTGCTCGCGAGTGACTCGCCGTCGGTGGTGAAGACGTCAAAGGTGCTGAACAAGGCCGCGCAGGCTGCCGGTATCAAGGCCGACAGCTCGTGGAACGTCACCGCGAACTCGCCGCAGAGCCAGTACACGCCCATCATCCAGGCGATGAAGAACGACAGCTCGAACTACGGCCTGAGTCTGCAGGCGGTGACCGGGGTCGTCGCCGAGCGCCAGGAGGCGCAGCTGCAAAGCCTGACCGACCCGAAGATTGTGTGGGAGTGCACACTGGCGTGCTACCAGGACGACAGCGTGATCAAGGCTGGCAGCGTCATGGACGGCGAGTACATGTCGTTGCAGTTCCTGCCCTTCGACGAGGGCTCGGCCAACCCCATGACCAAGAACTTCGTCAAGTACGTGGGCAAGGACAACCTCAACGGCTTCGCCAGCTGGGGCTTCACGTCGGGGCTGTTGTTCGAGCAGGCGGCGAAGGCCGTCATCCAGAAGGACGGCAAGAACGGCCTCACCCGCGCCAATCTGCTGGCCGAGCTGGCGAACATCCACGACTTCAACGCCAGCGGCATGGTCGCCACCACCGACATCGGCAACCGGACCGGTTCGGCCTGCTTCATGCTCGACCAGTTCAAGAGCGGGAAGTTCGTGCGGGTCTACCCGACCAAGAAGGGCACGTTCGACTGCAACAAGTCGAACATCTACACGTTCCAGGAAGACCTCAACAAGTAGCCGTCAGGCGTCGCGCATCCGCTCCCACCCGGGGGGCGGAGGCGCGAGCTGCCAGAACTGCTCGGCCACTGCGCCGTCGATCCGCGCGTCGAGTGCGTGATCGGCGCGCAGTGGTCCGAGCTGCGACACGTAGCACTCGATCGCGGCGCGCTTGCGGGCGTGATCCTGCACCGTGGGCACGATCATCGGCGTCGGCCAGAGGTCGGAGTGGAACAGCTTCGACACCCGCCACGCCATCATCCCCGGGATGTGCTTGTAGCCGGCGTCCTCGTACGCGAACCACGCCGACGTCGGGGCGTTGCAGTGCGACCTGCGCGCCGGCGTCGTGGGTGACGACGTGGTCGGGGTTGGCGATCCCGAGGGGCAGCACCACCGCCGTCGGTGCGATCGCGTCGACGACCGCGGCGAGCGCGGGCGCGACGTCTTCCGCGGTGGCGCGTTCGTCGGGCGCGAGGTACTGGTGGTCGACGAAGTCGAGCCAGTGGTGCTCGGCGCCGAGGACCGCGAGCGCGGCGAGATCCTCGTCGCGCCGCATGGCGACGACGTCGTCACCCGGTTGGAACCCGCCGAGCGCGTCCCACTCGGTCGGGGTGGCGGGGTATTCGTCGGGTGGTCCCGCGAACACGGTGCACGACCGTCGCGCCGGGGTGCGCGAGCAGCAGGTGGCCCGCGCCCATCGCGGCGTCGTCGAAGTGCGGAGAGAACACCAGGACGCGAGCGAACGTGTCGGGCGGCAGCACGCCCCAGGTGAGGCCGAGGTCGGGCACGTGACGACTCCTCAGTCGGCCGTGATCGGTTGCTCGACGCGGTGCGCATCCGCCGTCTGCTTCGCCGGTGCGGTCGGCGTCGCAGCGATGCGCCAGCGCGAGCTGGGGGCCCAGTGGCGCTCGACGGTCATCTCGATCGCGCCGTCGCGCACGGTCACCCAGTCGTGGTCGCTCGCAACCAGCGTGGCGAAGATGCGGGCGGTGGTGCGGGTGAGGTTCTCGCCGACGCATGCGTGCTGGTCGATGCCGAACGGCGAGTAGACGTCGCGGCCGCAGCCGCCGTCGGCGAAGCGATCGGGATCGAACTCGTCCGCGTACGCGAAGTCCGCGGGATCCCGGTGGCAGCTCGCGGAGGCACACACGCACGAGCCAACCGGCTGGGATCACGATCCCGCGGAACCTGATCTCGCGGGCCGCGCGACGGAAGAGGTACTCGCTCTGCGCGAGCCGCAGCGTCTCCGAGACGGTGCGGTCGGCGAGCGCGTGCTGGTCGGCGCCGGCGTCGCGGAGGCGGGCGGCTCGCGTCGGGTTGTCGGTGAGGAACTTCAGCACCCACATCAGCAAGCCGGCGGTGTCGTCGCGGGTGTTGATGATCTCGAAGAGGAAGTCGCGGACGATGCCGGGATCGGCGAGCGCGCCGGGGCGCTCCTCCTCGGTCCGCGCCGCGAGGCTCGGCGCGCCGCGTGCACCCGCGCCGCGAGCGACGGCGGATTGCACGAGTGCGGTCAGCCGATCGAGCTTCGTCTCGATCTCATCGTCCGAGATCCCGGTGCTGTAGAGATGCCGATCGGGGTCGAGGTCGGCGACGAGCGCCGCGACCTCGGGGTAGTCGGCATCGTCCGCAGCGACGCCGAACAACACGTCGGACCATGCGGCGAGCACTGCCTCGCGCACGAAGGGCAAGGGGTCGATCGCGGTACCACGCGGGCACGCCTCCATCGCGTCGAGCGACGCCGCGAGGTGACGCGCCAGCGTCGGCTCCCACGATCGGACGAGCGTCGCGGTGAGCGACTTGGTGCGGAGACGCCGCAGCTCCTCGTGCCGCGGACCGTCGATCTCCCGGATGGTGCCGCCCGGGACGAACCGTTCGACGGTCAGCCACGCGTGCTTGAGGTCGTCGGCGTGGACCTTGTAGAGGTCGCGGCCGAATTCGAGATCGGCGATGCACACCGTGGGGCTCCCGAGCAGCCACGTCTTGAAGATCGGGCCGTCGCGCCGGATGCACCGCGCCAGGTGGCCGGGGTCGACGTCGTTGCGCGGGCCCGGGCGGAGCGATCCTCGGGGCCAGCCGTCCGCGCGCCCGAGGCTCCGCCGCGCGTTCCAGGCGAGCCGCACGGCTTGCGCCGCGAACGGCAGGACCACGATCCCGATGACCACCCAGGTGCCGAGGACGATCGAGACCACCGCGCCGGAGACGAGCACGATCGCAGCCCCGGTGGTCGACCGCGCGATCTGGCGCGCCTTCCACGGATAGGCGCGCCGCAGGTTCGTGTCGAGCGCGGTGCGGACGGATCGCACCGGTTGCGCGCCCGCGTTCACGATGCGCATCGCCTGTCGTCCGGCGCGGCGGCAGGAGCTTCCTGCGCACGCGCGAAGCGCCGCGACGCACCTCCCCGTACGGGTAACGCCACTGGCGCGCCAACGCGCCGCGCGCACCCGCCGCGAGCCAGGGCACGCGCGGCTGGGTCGATCGCACGGCGACACCCGGGGCATCGAGCAGTTCGCGCAGGAGCACCAAGTACGCGCTGCGGCGCAGGTCGCGACCCGCCGCGGCCTGCCATGGCTTCGGGACGCCCCAGCAGTGCAGGAGTCGCACCGGTTCGCCCGCGCGACGGCACTCGAGGCGCGGTGGATCGACGACCGTCGTGTCGGCGAGCTCCCCGGTCCTTGCGACGTCGCGCCCTCGGGCTGCAGCGCGAGGTCCTCGGGTCCGAACTCGGACATGAGCAGTGCGTTCAGCGCGTCTTGGTCCGCGAGCCCGGTTGGCGACGCGAAGGCATGGTGGCGAACCGTGCCCGCGTCGTCGCGGATCCGATCGCAGCTCTCCTGCCAGCGCGTCAGCAGCGACGGATGACGGACGGCCGAGAAGGCGAGGAAGCCGGCGTTGACGTACCGCTGCGGGCGCAACGGGCGCGTCAGGTCGAAGATCTCGCGCCACTGCGGGAACCAGCGGTCGCGCACGTCGGGGAACGCGCAGATCGCACCCTGTGCCGCCGCCTCCAGGAGGTCACCGAGCGGCTGGGTGACGATGACGTCGGCGTCGAGGTACACGACGACGTGAGCAGGCCGCGCCTGGCAGATCTGCGGCGCGAGCAGCCACGGGTTCGAGGGGGAGTCGGGCCGGGGCGCGACCAGCGTGCATTCGTCGCGCAGTTCGGAGCGTTGCGCGTCGGTGAGACCGAGGTCGAGCACCGTCACCGGATCGTGGTGTCCCTGTCGGCGCAGCGAGTTCACCATCGCCACGAGACCGAGGTAGTGCTCGTCGTCGGCGATGGTGAAGAACCCGACGTCGTGCGCCGGCGACGTCTCGTCGACCTCGTGCCCCGGCGAGTCGTCCACAGCGGCGAACGCTAGCCCGCTCGGTGGTTTCGCTCACCGGGCGTGTGGGCGCTGCTCAGTCCGCGGGGATCGGTTGCTCGACGCGGATGAACACGCCGTCGGCGCGCGCAGTGACTTCGCCGCCCACGCTGATCGTGCCCACCGTGAAGACCTTGCGGCCCTCGGTGCGGTCGACCCACGCGTCGAAGGTCAGGTCCGCACCGATCGGGGTCGGTCGTTCGTAGCGAATCGTCAGTGTGCCGGTGTACGCGCCGAGGCCGAGACACGCGTTCACCGCGCCCAGCAGTTCGTCGAGCACCATCGCCACGACGCCGCCGTGCACGGTGCCGGGCGGACCGGTGTACGGCGCGAGGAGCGTGCCGTGCCCACTCATGCGCTCGCCGTCGAACGTGAACGTGACCGGCGGCGCGATCGGGTTGAGGGGACCGACGACCGGGCTGTACGGGAAGAACCTCGCCGGATCACCGGTGGCGAACTGCTCGCGGTCGGGGTACGCGGCGCGCAGCGCGTTCTGTCCCGGGATGCCGTCGACCACATGCGGTGCGAGGAGCGCGGCCGCGTCGCGGACGAGCGCGGTGGCCTGCTCGAGCACGTCGGCGGGCGCGTCCGCGGTCCGTTGCGTCGTCACCAGCGCGCGGGTGGCGGTGACCAGCGCCTCGGTCGCCGCCGGGTGCGTGACCTGGGGTGAGGAGTCGTCGGGGGAGTCGTGGGCCGGGAGGGTCATCGACGGGCGAGGTTACGGGTCCCGTCTCCGCGGGCACCAAGGCCCGGTGCTACGTGCGCGTCGCCGCCGATGCCTCCGCGCGCAGCAGCCGCTGCTCGAGCAGCGCGTCGATGCTGAAGCGTCCCGCGCCGAACACCGCGGGGACGAGGGCGAGGAAGCCGAGGGCCAGGTTGAGTTCGTACCCCGCGTTGCCGCCGGTCGCGTTGATCCCGTTCGCCCAGGTCACGGTGACGATCGCCCCCATCATGTCGCCGAAGATCGCGAGGCCCGCGAGCCGGGAGAAGAGGCCGAGGGCGAGGGCGATGCCGCCGGCGAACTCGATGACGCCACTGAGCACGGCGAAGAACTCACCGGGATGGAGATGCGCGGTGTTCGCGAAGTACTTGCCGTACTCCTCGATGCCGAGTCCGCCGAACCAGCCGAAGAGACGGCGTGAACCGTGGTAGATGAAGATCCACGCCAGCACGAGGCGCACGACCAACAGGCACAGATCGGCCGGCAGCCCGGCGGTGCGCGTGCTGAACAGGATCTTCAGGAGCTGTTGGCTCCGGGACGGACGGTTCGCAACGGACGTCGTCACCATCACGCGACCTCGTACTCGTCGGCCGCGACTCGTTCGTCGCGGTGGTGCGAGAGCTTCCCACTCTTGTGCGCGTCGGGCTCCCTGACCGGCGGGAGGTCGGTGGCGGTGCGCATCGGACGGAACGGCGCCACCATCTGCGCGGCGAACACCGAGAGGTGCCTCGCCCGTGGCGCCTCCTGCTCGACGATCAGCGGGCGGCCGGCCAAGCCGGTGTCGGTCCTGATCGTGTCCTCGGTCGGCCACACCGCCCGGTGGAAGAGCTGGTCCCAGATCGTCAGCGCGAAGCCCATGTTGACGTCGGCGGGGCCGTCGACCTTGTGGTGGATGCGGTGGAAGTTCGGGCTGACGAAGATCCGTTCGAGGGGCCCGAAGCCCAACCGGGTGTTCGAGTGCGCGAAGGCGACGATCGCGCCGTACACGACGAGCACCGTGATCGACATCGCGCCGTTGGCGAGCAGCACGACACCGGGGAGCAGCGCGACGAGGTACGAGAAGTGGATGAGCGGATGCGTGCGGAAGACGGTCAGCACGCTCATGTCCTCTTGTGAGTGGTGGAGCTCGTGGAACCGCCACAGCATGCGGGAGCGGTGGTTCGCGAGGTGCACCGCCCAGTTGCAGAAGTCCATGGCCACCACGATCACCGCGATCGCCCCCCACCGCGGCACGACACCCATCCGGGGCAGCACGATCCACGGGACCGACGTCTGGGCGACGTGCACCGCCGCCAGGGTGAGCCCGGTCACGAGCGGCACGACGAGCAGCGCGTTCACCACCGTGAAGAGCAGGTCGTGGCGGTAGCCGCGGGCGAACATCGGCCGCGGTTGCGCGGGCCACGTGCGCTCCACGACGAGGAACACGCCGATGATCACGAGGGTCGCCGGGCCCGCGACCACCGCGCGCAGGCTCACGACCGAACCGGCGAAGTCAACACCACCCCAACCGTTCATCCACCCGACCCACAGGAGTGCACCGGCCGCAGCCGCGATCAAGCAAGCAGGGACGTACACCCGGGACGACACTGCGGCACGCACGCGCCGCGCCGCCCGTTCGCCGCGCTGCACCCACCCGAGCGCGGGGGCTCGGGTGGGTTCGACGATGCCGGTGGACACGACCGTGCTCCCTGCGCGCCGCGGCTCGTCAGAAGGACACGCCGCCGGTGCCGGCGTTGGTGGTGGGGGTCGACTTGGCCGTCTGCGCCTTCACGCTCGCCGCGTGCCAGGTGCCGCCGAAGGCGTTGACGCCGTCGCCCTTGGCCTGCTTGGCCGCCGAGTCGCCCGAGAACCGGTAGAGCGGCAGGCCGCCCGAAGTGACCTGGTGGGTGGCGCTCGCCACGGCCAGCGCCTTGACGCCCTTCGGGGCCTTCACCTTCGCGCCCGCGGCGACGGTCATCGGCGGCCACGCGGTCGAGCACGCACCGGTGCACGCCACGGCCTTCCCGTTGGCGTCGGTGTGGGTGTACAGGGCGTGACCCTGCGAGTCGACGAGGATGACGCCGACACCGGGCACCGTCGCGGTCGTGACCGCCTTGCTCGTGGCCGCGCCTGCCGGCGCGGTCGCGAAGGCGGTGACGCCGACGGCGAGGGTGAGGATCAGGCTCGCCGCGGCGGCGATGCCGCGGACTGTCTGCTTCCAGGAATGATGAGTCATCACGAGACCTCCGGCCGTGTTCGGTGACTTCGCCCGGTTCTACGGACGCCGGCCCGTGAGGGATTGGATCGTGACCACCGCTGAGCCCCGTGACCCAGCACGACACGGAACGCGCTCGTCGCGGACGGTCGCCCTGGCTCCTCACGCCACGACGAGTCGGGCTTGCAGCCGCCGCCGCAATGAACGACGTGCACGGCTTCCGTCGGGCAAACCGCGGGGAACACCAGCGCCTGGAGCTGTGCTGCGACGCGTCGCTCGGTCCCGACCTCACCCGGGCGTCCCAGGATCCGGCTCGACGCGACCAACCATTCGGAATAGCCCTCGGCCAGGCTCCCAGCGGGACGCTGCGCCTCGTCGTCCGGCGACCATCGGGCTGGATTCGGCGGGAGGAGATGCAGCACCGATGGTTGGCGCGACGTGAGCCGTTCGAGCGACGTCCAGGCCGGGTCGCGCAACACTCGGCGCCGCGCCACCTCCACCGCGTCCGGGGCGACACGATGTGGCGCGAGGTTCGCGAGCAGGTCGTCGGGCAGTTGCGTGTCAACGATCATGGTGGCGGTGCCCAATGCCACTGCCAGTGCCTCTGCGTACCTTCGCTCGGCGGCCTCGGCGGTCAACCTGTCCCATTCGAGGGTGTTCGCGAAGGCATCGATGATTGCCCCGATGTCGCAGATCTGGCGGAGGGCCCGGCGGCTGAACAGCCGCACTCGATCGACGAGGAAGTGCAGGCAGACGTGGACCAGCAGGTCCTCGTCGGACGGCCGGAGACACGTCGTGTCACCGGCGTCGAAGGGCACGGCATTTGCCCAGACGGTAGTGATGTCAAAGTCGGGTGCGGACCCCGAGGAACCGAGCTTGTGGTGCAGCTCGATCGCGATCGTGCCGTCGGCCCGGACCAGCGAGGGAAGGTGATGGTGCGCCTCGTCGTCGAGCGCCACGGCGCGGGGCTTTGTCCGCGGGCTGATAGCCCGCCGCCCTGATGACCTTCTCAGCGCGCGCGAGATCGTCGCGGCGTACGAGGAGATCGAGATCGTCCATCGGTCGCACGCCCGGATCGTGGTGCACGAGCGGTACGAGCGCGGCGCCCTTCAACGCCATCACCTCGATCTGATGACGGTGGAGCTCGGCGACGACGCGTCCGAGCTCGCGGCGGAGAGACAGGTTGCGGGCCATGGTCGCGAAGTAGCCGGACTGGAGCTGATCGTCGATGTCGCGGGGGATGGCGTCGGCCACACCGTTGACGACGAGCGCGGCGTGCGAGACGCGGTGCCACGCCATGCCAGTGCGCGAGGCTGACGGTTGGCAACCACTCGACCAATCGGTCGGCGGCGAGATCCGCGAGGGCAACCGACGGCGCGGTCGTGGCCTCCGGCTGGACACACGCAATGAGCAGTGCCTCACCCGGCGATCGACGCGGTGCGGCGGAGCCCGTCACGACCTCGGTGTTGCTGTGCGGTGAACGCGGTTCCGGACGTTCGTCAACACCGGCTCGCTGGCGCGACGCGCCCGACGTGCCCAAGCCAGCAGTTCGACCTTCGCTCGGTCTCGATGCACCGATGTTCCCGGTGGCTGGGGATGCAAGCCGAGCCGACGCAGTCGGGCGTTGCACTCGTGGACGAGGTTCGCCTGTTCCGTAGCTCGGGTCCGGAAGCCACACGAGATGGAGACCGAAGTCTCGGGGCCACCGCGGACCCAGTGGAACGCGAACGGCGGGATGTAGACGCCGTCGCCAGGTGCCAGCCGGAAGGTCGTGGCGACGTTGGGAAGCGTGCGAGCGTTGTTGTTGCATTCGTCGTAGAAGCGGTCGATCGCGCCTTCGTTCACGCGCGGATCGCTGAAGGAGCCGATTGTCACCTCTTTGGTGCCGTCGACCTGGAGCAGGAAATTGTGGTGCATGTCGAAGTGCGCCGGCACCGCGGCCTCAGGCGAGCTGGCGAGCACGTTCATGCCGCGGTCGGTGATCCCACCTTCTCGGGTGCCGACGAGCGCATCCACCGGATCGAGGCACTCGTCGAGGAGGTCCGAGTAGCGGGGGCTGCGTTCGAGCTCCCAGAGCACGAGCCAGCACGAGTTGTGGTCGATGTCGCGCATCACGTCTTCCGCGTCTCCGTCGAGCCGGTCCGCCGACATGGTGGGCATGACCAACGGCACGTCGCCGCGGCGATGCCTCGCCAGCCGCCTCGGCCAGTCAGCTGCCCGAGCGATCAAGGCCTCGCGCGTCAGGAGGGGATGCTGCGGACCTACGTGGTGCCGGACCGGGAAGGGCGCGGAGCCGAGGTCTTCGACGAGCGCGGTTGCTGAGAGGTCGAGCAGCGGAGCGCGGATGGTACTGGTGCTCGACGGTTGCGGGTCTGGGGGCATGCGGAACCGGCCGACCTCGAGGAGGTCGAGGATCAGTTGCTGACGGGGGAGGGACCCAGGATGACTGGAGCCGAGATCACCGGGCCGGTGACGGGAACTCGCCGTTCGATCGCGGGTCGTTGGTAGTTCATCAGCTCACCGGGGCGGGGATCCCCGCGATCACGGGTCCCTTGACCTGCACACGTCGTTCGATGGCCGGTCGTTGGTAGGTCACGAGCTCACCGGGAGGCTGCCGGCGATCACGGGGCCCTTGACGGGGACACGCCCGTCGATGGCCGGTCGTTGGTACGTCACGAGCTCACCGCCGCCTCAACGTCGATCACACGATCCTTGACCGGAACGCGTCGTTCGATGGCCGGTCGTTGGTAGGTCATCAGCTCACCACGGGCGAGCCGCCCACGATCACGGGACCCTTGACGGGAACGAGCCGTTCGATGGCCGGTCGTTCGTACTGCATGCGACCTCCCTGTCGGACCAGAGAACTATAGACCGATTCGCTTCGCACGCAACTGGGCCGTGAGCGGTACCGTCTCGGTCTGTGCTGGCCGGCGTGGTCGATCTCGGCGACTTGCCGGTGGCTCTCCACGCCGTGGACGGCGAGCGGGCGGCGGCGATCACTCGGCTCCTCGGAGGCCTGGAGGGTCGGTCGGAGCGATCGCGACTCGAGATCCGATACCGGCGTCGACGCCCGGCCACCCCGAGGCGACGTCCGACCCACGTGTACGAGGGCATGCGCGTCTGGCACCACGATGACGAGCTCGTGGTGCAGTTCGATGCCGAGCCGGCCGGCGCTCACCTCATCCTCCGACTCCGCCTGGATCGGCGGTCCGACCGAGGATGTCGACCGGGTGTTCCGCCAGCTGTTCCACTTCACGGTGACCCATCTCCTGGCGCACCATCAGCGCTACGTGGTGCACGCGGCAGGCTTGGTCGCCGCGGATGGCAACGCGTACCTCGTGGTCGGCGGGACCGGCCAGGGCAAGTCGACGCTCTCGCTCGCCGCACTTGCATCTGGGTGGGGCCTGTTGGCGGACGACCTCGTCGTCATCCGTCGGCGTGCGGGCGGCCTGGAAGCGAGTGGGATCGCTCGAAGTGTGGCGTCGTCCCTGGCGATCTCGGAGCCGTCCTGCCTGTACCGGCCCCGCCGGTTCCCGGCGATGCACGCGGCCGTTGGGACCTGGGAGTCGACCGCCTCACAAAGGGTTGGTTCCCCGTTGCGGGTGTCATCGTGGTCGGGCACAGCGAGTCTGCCGATGGTGACCTGGAGTCACTGACCGGCGAGCCGACGCTCTATTCCGTGCTCGGTGCGTTCTCCTCCGCCACCGACCCTCTGCTGCTCACGCGGTTCTTCCCGATCGCAAGCGCGCTCAGCCGGCTCCCCAGCTGGAGCCTCGGTCATGGCGTGGACGCCAGTACACGCCTCGCCTGGCGCGACGATTCCTGGCCGAGCTCAGCGCTCGGTGACGGCGACCACGAGCCCGGCATCGCGAAGCTGCTCGAGGAACGCCTGGACATCTCGCTCGAGCTCCTCGAGCGAGACGTTCTCGAAGCGGTCGACCAGCAACGTTGCCACCGAGTCGGCGTCGCGAGGCTCGTCGAGCACGTCCCAGACGAGGGTGCCCACGGGATTGAGGACGATCATCTCGACCCCCCGATCGTCCAAGAGGAAAGCCCTGTCGTCGACCACTTCCTTGACCACGTTGTCGGCTCTTCGGAACATCATGCGGGCACAGCGTCGCGCACTCGGACATGTGGACACGACCCGGGGCCCGGGACGACGAGGTGCTGCATTCGGTGGCACCCCGATTTTTCACGACTACGATCCTCGTCGGAACGACCCGTTCAGTCCCGCCTACCCGGGCGGGTGCGCGGGTGTAGTTCAGAGGCAGAACATCAGCTTCCCAAGCTGAGAACGCGGGTTCGATTCCCGTCACCCGCTCCATCCACGAGGCCTTCACCGGTAGTGACCCCGGTGAGGTCACCGGTGGTCAACATGCGGTAGCGGGGTGGCGCGAGGCTTCACCACTCAGGGATGAGTTCGCGGGATACTCAGCGTGTCGCCTCGCCTGTTGCGGCGTTTGTCCTGGCCTCAGCGCCCAGGACCAACCACGGTCTACCGCTCTAGGGGGCTATCACCCCTTCCCCTTCGTCGATGGGTGGTGTCTCGACGAGGTCAGCCGACGGCAGGCAGCCCGGACGGGAAGCTGATCGGTAGGAAGTGGAGCGTGCGGCTGCCGGCGGCGGTGCCCCAGGCGTGGAACGCCAGCTCCCAAGACCCGTCGTCGAGTTGGAAGGGAGTCTGACCACCGGGCGCGAACATCGTGCCGCGGCTTGCGAGCACTGCGCTCGAGTAGGTGCGTCGGCATGGGCCGAGTGGGGTGTCGCACCACGCAGCGCCGACTGAGTACGTGGGCTGCCAGAACCGGCTGGCAGAGTAGAGCAGCACGATCGTGCCGTCGGGCGCGGCGAACATGCTCGGCGCCTCGATGCGTTGCTGCTCCCATGCGAAGTCGGCATCCGCTGACAGCAGCACACTCTCGTCGCTCGCGAGTGCCAGACCGTCCGGCGTCAGGTGCTGGGCGCGAATCGCGGCGTCGTCCGCATAGGTGAGGAAGACGGATCCGTCGTTGGCGACGTAGGGGCTGGCGTCGATGGTACCGCCCGCTGCTGTGTTGCAGATCGCAGGTTCGTTCGCGTGGTCGACGAACGGACCACGTGGCGATGCCGAGGTCGCGATGCCCACGCACTGGTTGCCTCCGCCGCTTGAACTGACGGTCGATCTGGCGGTGTAGTACATGACGTATCGAGCGTCGGGCAGATTGTCCGGCCGCACGAGCACTGACGGTGCCCAGTTGGCGCCCCAGGCAACCCACGAGGCGAGGGAAGGCATTGCCTCGTGGTTGGGTTCGCCCCCGGTGACGCCCGATCCCGTCCATGTCCATGTGGTCAGGTCGAGCGATCTCGCCACGGGCACCTGCACGAAGCTCGACTGCGTCGAGTACGCGAAGTAACACGAAGTCCTGCCATCACACACGCCGGGATCGTCGACCCTGAGCACGAATGGGTCGGGGAAGTCCGACACAACGCCGCTGATGGCAGCCGCGTCGGTCGGGATGCCGCTCGGAGCTGGCGGGAGTAGTCGCCACTCGCCACAGCCTTGCGAGGTGAAGCCGTAGTCACCGGAGTCGATCTGCACCGTCGGCGCACCCGCTGTGGTGGTGTCGCCTCGCACGAAGTCCGGATTGTCACCGGTCGCGTCGTAGCCGTGGAAGCCCCTGACAACGGCCCAGGTGCACTGTTGTCCCGGTGGTGCCGTCGCCTGGTAGAGACCTGGCGCGATCTCGTAGTTCACGAGGAAATCGCCGTCGGCGAACGGCTTGCCCGGTTGCGCGAGCGCCCGTGCATAGGGACCCGGGTCCTGCCAGAACGGCGCGCAGTTCCCAATCGCGAGCCCGTAGTCCGCGGCGTCGATCTGCACGTACTGCGGCCCGCTGGTGCGGACGTTGCGCCCCAGGGCGCCAGCCGTTCCGACACGTCTCCACGTGCACGCGGACCCTCCCAACGAGCGCCACAAACCCGGCGACATCGCTGTCGCCGAGACCGTGGGAGCCACACGGTACATCCCCTGGCCGAAACAGCCGGCGAGCCCAATGGACGCCAACAAGCCGCACAGAGCGATCATGACTCGACGTCCCCGCCCCCGACCGAGAACTCCGCAGTACCGCACCGCGCAACCCACCATACGAGCGATGCACCTCTCGAAGTCCTCGAAGCTCTGCCCGATCGAGCCGCGAGCCTAAATTCGCGCGCCAACGCCTTCGGGCGGGCGTGCAGCGGCTCAACAAGATATTCAACGCAGCATCACGACGCGAGACACTCGAGGGATTTCTTGGTCGCGAAGAAGGTGACAACGACCGCGACGGCTGGGCAACGGATGGCACACGGTTGCCAAGGCGGGGTTCCCAAGCTGAGAACGTGGCTTCAATTCCCGTCACCGCTCCACACGCTCAGTGGTTCAGCTCAACGAGCGAAACCCGGGCGCTGCTCGTCACGCTTCGCGTGCTTGTCGGCACGCTTCTCCTTCAGCGACTTCCCCGGCTTCTTGGCGTTCGGCTTCTTGGGTGACTTGTCGGCCATTGGAGGCCCTCCGATCTGATGTCACGACGTTAGGCCAGTGTCGTCCACCCGGAGTGCCCGAGCCGAGAAACGCGATCAGCTCGGTCGGGGCGGCTGGCCGCGCACCAAGCGCTGCGCCGCGGCCTCCTGATCGAGCTCGACGAGGTCGATCGTGAACGCCTCGGGCACGAGGTGGTCCACGACCAACAGGCGACCCTGCATGTAGACGAGCACGTCGCCGTCTCTCACGTCGACCGGGAGCTCGTCCCGGCGCGGTTCCTCGTTCTCCTGCATGAAGCCCTCCCGCTCGAGGTCGACCCTGGCAGGTCCGACCCGACCCGTCGAGGGGTGAAGCGCAGTGTTGGCCGTTGCGCACCAATCCTTGGGCGAACCTGAACCGAGTCCTTGCCTCCCGGTCCTCGCGCTCCACCCGTGCGCAATCCCTCGCCCGTCGCCGCCCGTACAGCACGAGACGGCGCGTCGACGAGGGGACACGTGATGCGAACGAGCCCTGGGCACGGATCGAGTTGGCGGATCTCAGTCGGACGCGTGGCCACCGCGGCCCTGGCGTTGGGTGCGCTGGCGGTCTGGGGGCTCGCGCCCGGCACGGCCGGCGCCGCGACCGGCCCCCGCAGTGCGCGCACCGTCTCGATCGCGGAGAACCCCAAGCTCGGCCCGATCCTCGTGGCCGGGAACACCGTCTACACCGTGAAGCCCAGCGCGACAGCCTGCACGGCTGCATGCCTGAAGGTCTGGCTGCCGGTGCTGTTGCCCCGCGGCGCCACGACGCCGACGGCCGGGACGGGCGTGGACGCATCGAAGCTCGGCACCGCGTCCGCCGCCCACGGTGCACGTCAGATCACCTACTCGGGCAAGCGCCTCTACTGGTTCGCCAAGGACACGGCTCGGGGGCAGGTGCACGGGAACACGAAGAACAAGTGGGGGAAGTGGTCGACGGTCGCCGCAGCCACGATCGCTCCCACGACCACGGCACCTCCTGCCACCGAGGCCCCGTCGACTGCACCCCCCGCCACCGAAGCTCCGGCCACGGCACCTCCCGTCACCGAAGCTCCGGCCACCGAGCCCCCCGCCACCGAGGCCCCCGCGACCGAACCTCCCGCGCCCAAGACGACGCCCACCACTGCCCCGAGTACCGGAGGGGTGGCGTTCTGACGCGGTGGCGCCGGTCGTCGTGACACGATGCGGGTTCCGGGAGGAGCGCGCATGGAGATCGCAGGCCGCCTCGCCGTCGTCACCGGCGGCGGGAGCGGGATGGGGCGGGAGCTGGTCGTGCAACTCGCGGCCGCGGGGTGTGACGTCGCGACCTGCGACGTCCACGAACCGTCCCTCGCCGAAACCGTGGAGCTCGCGTCCGCAGCGGCACCCGGCGTGCACGTCACCGCACATCAGTGCGACGTGTCCGACGAAGTGCAGGTGAATGCGTTCCGCGACGAGGTGGTCGCCCAGCACGAGCGTGGGCACGTGAACCTGCTGTTCAACAACGCCGGCGTCGCCGGTGGCTACAGCTTCGTGAGCGACGACCGCGCCGCGTGGGACCGGACGTTCGCGATCTGCTGGGGCGGCGTCTACCACTGCAGCCGTGCGTTCATGCCGCTCCTGATCGCGAGCGACGCGGGATACATCGTCAACACGAGCAGCGTGAACGGGTTCTGGGCCGCACTCGGACCCAACGTGCCGCACACCGCCTACAGCACGGCCAAGTTCGCGGTGAAGGGCTTCTCCGAATCGCTCATCACCGACCTCCGGCTCCACGCGCCGCACGTGAAGGTGGCCGTGGTGATGCCCGGACACGTCGGCACCGGCATCGTGGCGAACACCACGCGCGTGCTCGACGGCGAAGCCGCCGCGGAAGCGCTGCGCGAGGTGTCCGACGGATTCAGTGCGCAGGCGCCGGTCTCGGCGAGGGAAGCGGCGACGATCATCCTCGACGGCGTGCGCAACGACGAGTGGCGCATCCTCGTCGGCGACGACGCGCGGGCACTCGACGAAGCGGTGCGCGCCGACCCGCTGGCGGTCTACGGCGCCGACGGTCTCGCGCTGCGCAGCATCACCGGGTGAGGTCACCCGCGGGCGCCGACGGATCGAGCAGCCGCGGTGGGCCGGGCTGCCAGGAGCCGTCGACCAGACGGCACTCGGTGAGCAGTTCCGCGTAGGGCGCGTCGGACACGCGTGCGGTGCCGAAGCCGAAGACGCGCTCGCTGCCCAGCACCGCGTGCGTGACCCGCGCGTGCGCCCAGCAGACGCGCGTAGTCGTTGCGCGCGAGCTCGCCCGCGTACGCGGCGAGGACGTGCTGGGCCTCGGCGAGCACATCGTCGTCGAACGGTAGGTACAGCGTGGGGGAGCGCAGGTCGGCCCACAACCCCCACTGCCACCACACCGGCGGATCGGCCGTCGCCGCGCACGCGAGCGCGGTGGCCCGCGCCGTCGCCTCGTGACGCGGGTGCGCGTCGTCGGGTGAGGGAGAGAGCACGATCGCGGGTGCGAGCTCGTCCAGCAACGACCGGAGCCAGTCCTCGACGGGCGACTCGTCGTTGAGCCGCAGCTCGAATCCCGCACGCCGGGCCGCCTCGATCGCCTCGCTTCGTCGGCGCGCGTGGTCGTCGGGGCGACCGAGGCTCACCACCGCGTTCACCACCCGCCATCCGGACCGGCGCAGCAGCAGCAGCGTCGCCGGGGCTCCGAGCGCCTCGTCGTCGGGATGGGGCGAAACGTGCAAGACGACCGGCATCGGGGCAGGCTAAGAGAACGTCGAGTCATGACCGGACGAACGACCAACGTGGGAGCGGGATGGAAGTCACCTTCTGGGGGACTCGGGGTTCGATCGCCAAGGCCGGACCCACCACGGTCCGGTACGGCGGGAACACGTCGTGCGTCTCCGTGCGCACCGACGCCGGCACGCTCCTCGTGCTCGACTGCGGCACCGGCATCCACGAGCTCGGTCAGGTGCTGACGAGCGCCGGCGACCCCGTCGACGGTCACCTGCTCATCGGCCACACGCACTGGGACCACATCCAGGGCCTGCCGTTCTTCGCGCCGCTGTTCGACGAGCGCAACGCCTGGCACATCTACGGGCCGCGCGGGCTCGACACGTCGATCGACCACACGCTCGCCGGGCAGATGCAGTACACGTACTTCCCGGTGCAACTGCTCGACTTCCAGGCGGACATCGAGTACCACGACCTCGTCGAGGGACAGTTCCAGATCGACGACATCACCGTCACCACGCGGTACCTGCACCACCCGGCGCTGACGCTCGGGTACAAGATCGAGGTCGACGGCGCGACGCTCGTGTACGCCACGGATCACGAGCCCAGCGCAGTCGCGGACGAGTCGGGCGCGTTGCGAGGGCTCGACCGCGAGGACGCGCTGCACATCGGGTTCGCCCGCGGTGCCGACCTCCTCGTGCACGACGCGCAGTACGTCGAAGAGGAGTACCCCGAGAAGGTGGGATGGGGCCACAGCACGGTGGAGTACGCGGTCGACGTCGCCGTTGCCGCCGACGTCGCCCGTCTCGCGCTCTTCCATCACGATCCGACGCGCACCGACGACGCGGTCGACGACCTGGTCGAGCGCGCCCGGGCGCGTGCCACGGCTGTCGGCTTCCCCGGCGAGGTGTTCGCCGCGACCGAGGGCGCCACCATCGCGTTGCGCTCCGACGACGATGCCGCGTGCACCGCAGATCATCGACACCGCGACGTGGGTGCCTGCGCTCGGCGACGTCGACCGGTCGGTCGCGATCGCGGTCACCGACCGGAACATCGAAGCCGAGCTGCTCGAAGCGGCGGCGGCGGAGGGCTTCGAAGCACTGGCGTTCGCATCCTTCGACGCGGTCCTCGAGCACGTCGCCGCGCACGACACGCCGATCGTCGTGCTCGAAGCCGAAGGCGGCTGTTCGCTCGACGACCTCGCGGCCGACGCCCACGCGGTGGTCACGGCAACACCGGAGGGGGCGACCGTCGCCTACGTCACGAAGGACGCGCCACCGGCCAACGAGATCCGGGCGGAGATCGCCGACTGGCTCGTGTGGCCCGCATCGCAGTCGCACCTGCGCACGAAGTTGCGGGCGTGGTTGCTGCGGCGGGCGTGTCGGTGGCGCGCCGCGTCGCTCCCGGCCAACGAAGCGGAGCGGCTGGCCGCGCTGTGGAACCTCGGCATCCTCGACACCGAGCCCGAGGACCGCTTCGACCGCTACACGGAGGTGGCGTGCGACACCTTCGACGTCCCGATCGCGCTGGTCTCGCTCGTCGACTCCGATCGCCAGTGGTTCAAGTCGCACCACGGCATCGACATCACCGAGACCCACCGCGACCTGTCGATGTGCGCGCACGCCATCCTCGAGGACGACGTGTTCGTGGTCACCGATGCGCTGCGTGACGACCGCTTCGCCGACAACCCGTACGTCGCTCGGGGGCCGCGCCTGCGCTTCTACGCCGGCGTGCCGCTCACCGCCGACGAGCAGTGCGTCGGCACGCTCTGCATCATGGACCACCGCCCACGCGTGCTGAACGAACCGCAGCTCGAACGGCTGCGCGAGCTCGGCCGCATGGTCGAAGCCGAGCTGATCGCCGCCGGCGACGAGTCACCGCGCTGATCAGTAGGCCGAATCAGTAGGCCGAATCAGTGGGCCTGCTCAGGGGAGTGCGGCGCGGGGCGGGAACTCCGGCGGGCGCTTCTCGATGAACGCCTGTACCGCCTCCGCGTGCTCAGGCGTCGGCGAAGGCACGCGCGATCACGTCCATCTCCCGTCCCTGCACGGTGCGGAGGTCGGTCTCGAACGCGTTGTCGAGAGCAGCTGCTTGGTCCACTGGAGCTGCGGCGCGGGATTGGCCGCGATGCGGCCGGCGATCTCGACCGCCTCCTCGACCAGATCCGTCGTGCACCACGACGCGATCGACGAGGTCGGACAGCAGCGCTTCGTCGGCGGTCCAGAGATCGCCGCTCAGCGCGAACAACCGCGACCGTCCAGGTCCCATGCGTTCGGTCAGGAACCGGGTCGCCGCGAACTCGGGGACGAGACCGATCTTGATGAACCCGATCCCGAAGCGTGCCTGTTCGGAGGCGATGATCCTGTCGAAGCAGAGGATCTGCGTGATCGCCGACGCCGATGCAGATGCCGTTCACCGCTGCGATCAGCGGTTTCGAGCGCTGACAGAGCTCCACCCACTCGTACGCGACGTTCCGTCGCCCGTCGGACGCCTCCGCGCCCGACGACGCCGTGGTCACGTCACGATCGGCGAACGTGTCGCCGATGTCGGCACCCGCGCAGAACGCGTGGCCGAGCCGGTCACCACGATGGCACCGATCTCGGCGCTGGCGTTGGCGTCGCGGATCGCCTGCGAGAGCTCACGCCCCATGCGGGTGCTCCACGCGTTGAGCTTCTCGGGCCGGTTGAGCGTGATCAGCAGCACGTCGCCGCGCTGCTCGGTGAGGATCGTCTCGGGCACGGCCCGATCGTACGACCGTCCAACACTTAGGACTTGACCTGAGTATCTGGATCGGTAATACTTAGGCACATGCCTCAGCAAACGGCCGAGCTCGACGAGGTCTTCCGGGCCCTCGCCGACCCCACCCGGCGCACCGTGATCCGTCGTCTGGCCTCGGGTTCGGCGTCCACGTCGCAGCTGGCCGAGCCGTTCGCCATGGCCCTTCCCTCGTTCACCCAGCACCTGTCGGTGCTGGAACGGGCGGGCCTGGTGACGTCGACGAAGACCGGGCGAGTGCGGACCTACGAGCTCGTGCCCGCCACCCTCGACGTCGCCGACGACTGGCTGACCGAACAACGCCGGCTCTGGCAGCGCCGGCTCGACCAGCTCGACGATCTCCTCACCACACTCGATTCCCAGAAGCACCAGGCGAACAAGGAGCACCGATGACCATCACCCCCCACACCCTCGACCCCGAGCTCGACCTCGAGATCGACCGCGAGATCGACGTCGCGCCCGAGCTGGTGTGGCGCGCGTGGACCGAGCCCGAGCTCATCAAGCAGTGGTTCACGCCCCGGCCGTGGACGACGCCGGTGGTCGAGGTCGACCTGCGTCCGGGCGGCAAGTTCCGCACGGTGATGCGTTCGCCCGATGGCGACGAGAACGACAACACCGGCTGCTTCCTCGAGATCGTGCCCAACGAGCGCCTGGTCTGGACCGGCGCGCTGGGCCCCGACTTCCGGCCGCAGACCGGCCCCCTCGTGTTCACCGCCATCATCGAGCTGCAGCCGAACGGCTCGGGCGGTACCCGCTACCGGATCGTGGTGATGCACCTCGACGGCGCGATGCGCAAGGAACACGCCGAGATGGGCTTCGTCGACGGTTGGGGCGCCGCGCTCGACCAGCTCGTGGAGCTGATGCGCGGCGTCTGACTCAGAACCAGATGCCGGTCAGGCGGGCGTACATCTCGTCGCGGGCGTAGTCGGCGAGGATCTGTTCGACGGTCATCGGTGACCTCCTTCTGGAGCCACCACGACAACGTCGGTCGCGGAGTTCTGGTGCCCGCTACGGCCTCACGGTCGAGCCGCCGTCGACGCTGATCACCTGCGCGGTGATCCACGATGCGTCGTCGGACATCAGGAACGCGACCGCGGCTGCGATGTCCTCGGGCTCACCGAGGCGGTCGACGCGGCCGAGGCCGAGCGCGAACTCGCGGAACGCCTCGTCGGAGTGCTCGAGCAGGGTCTTGCTCAGCACCATGCCCGGTGCGACGCAGTTGGCGCGGATGCCCTGGCGACCCCAGCGGGCCGAGACGTGGCGCATGAGCGCGTTGATGCCGCTCTTGGAGATGCCGTACGACGGGCGTTCCGGTTCGCCGACGTGCGCGGTCGCGGAGCTGGTGTAGACGATCGTGCCGCCACCGCGTTCGAGCATCAGCGGGATGGCGTGGCGGGTGCACAGGAGGAACCCGCGCAGGTTCACCGCGGATGGTGCGGTCGAACACGCCGAGATCGACGTCGACGGCGTCGGTGTCGCTGAGGATCGCTGCTTCCGTCATGTCCGCGGCGTTGGCGTGCAGCAGATCCACGCCGCCGAACGCGTCGACCGCGCTCGCCATCAACGCGCCGACGCTGTCGTCGATCGAGATGTCGAACTCGGCCGAGACCGCGCGGCCCCCGGCAGTCTCGGATGCTCGCCGCGACGGCCTCCGCGTTGTCGGCCGCCAGGTCGCCCACGACGACCTGCGCGCCTTCCTCGCCGAGTCGCACCGCGGTGGCGGCACCGATGCCCGAGCCACCGCCCGCGATCACCACCACCTTGTCGGTCAGACCTCGCACACGAACCTCCCAGAAGTCGTGGTGTCGGAAGCAGCGGTGTCAGAAGACGTCGAAGAGAGCGGAAGCGCTTCGAGCCCCCACACGGCCGAGCCGTCTTTCCACGGCACCTCGTCGGCGGGAACGGCCAGCCGCAGCTCGGGAAAGCGGGCCAACAACGACGTCAGCGCCACCTGCAGCTCGACCCGCGCCAGGTGGGCGCCGAGGCAGTAGTGCGAGCCGTGCCCGAACCCGAGTTGGAAGATGTCCTTGCGCTCGACGTCGATCTCGTCGGCGTGGGGGAACACCGACTCGTCGCGGTTGGCCGACGCGGTCGCCGGCATCACGCCCTCGCCGGCACGGATGAGCACGCCACCGATCTCGACGTCTTCGGTCGCGAGGTACGCGAGCTGTGAGCCCGCGCTCAGCGGGACGAAGCGCATGAGCTCTTCGACCGCGTTCGCCATCAACTCCGGTTGGTCGCGCAGGATCTGCAGCTGGTCGGGGCGCTCGAGGAGACAGAGCACGAACTTGCCGAGCTGGTTCGCGGTCGTCTCGTAGCCCGCCACGAGGATGGCCATCAGCAGCGACTGGAGCTCGCCTTCGGTGATCACCGACGGGTCCTCGTCGTGCGCCGCGACCAGCGCGCCGAGGATGTCGTCGGTCGGTTCCACACGACGCTTGGCGATCAGGTCGGCGAGATACGCGGTGAGCTGGCCGTGGGCGTCGAGCAGCTCCTCGACGGTGTGGCCGCTCGACGTCATGAAGATGTCGGCCCACCCGTTGAACTGCTCCCGGTCCTCGAACGGCACGCCGAGGAGCTCGCAGATCATCGTGATGGGGAGAGGCAGTGCGACCGCCTGCACGAAGTCGACCGGCTGCTCGGCCTGCTCCATGGCGTCGAGCAGGCCGTCGACGATCTCCTGCGCGCGCCGCGCGCAGCGCCTGCATCCGGCGGGCGGTGAAGATGCCGCTCACGAGACGCCGGATGCGCGTGTGCCCGGGTGGGTCCATGCCGAGGATCGAGTCCTCGATGGGGAAGAACTCCGCCATGCGGCCGACGTCGGTGCCGATGGTCGCGGTGCGGCTGAAGCGCGGGTCGGCGAGCATCGCCCGCACGTCCTCGTAGCGAGTGAGCATCCACACCGGCTCCCCGAACGGCAGCTGCACGCGCACGACCGGCTCGGTCGTGCGCAGCACCGCGAGCAACGGATCGGGGTCGAGCCCCTGCGCGGTGACGGTCGGGAAGTGGGGGCAGCCCGACTCGGTCACGCTCACGCGCCGCGCTCGACGCCGCGCCAGTAGTCGGGCATGTCGTCGCCCATGCTGGTGAGGACGGTGTTCGCCATCTCCGGCGGCAGGTGACCGTCGTCCTCGGTGAAGCCGTACTCACGCGCCAGCGACGCGGTCCAGAACGATCCGCCGGTGCGCTCGAGGATCTTCGGATCAGCCGCGAGCGCGACGACGGCGCGACCGTTGAACTTGGGCGACTCCCCGAAGCTGATGTCGAGGCCGTGGAGCTCGCGGCGGCCGTCGTCGGTCTCGACCGTGTTGGCCAGGAGCCCCTCGGTGAGCACGAGCCCCGGCCACAGCGAGACGACGGCGACGCCATGGGCCTGCAGCTCGAAGGCGGTGTCGCGCGTCACCCGGTCGATGGCCGCCTTGCCCACGCCGTACGGCACCGACAGGAGGTACGTCTCCGCGCCGTGCGACGAGATGTTGATCACGACGCCCGTACCCTGCTCGATCATCATCGTGCGGGCCGCGAGCGTGGTCGTGACGTAGTCGGAGCGCGGTCCGATGTCGAGACAGTTGCTGATGTGCTGGAACGGCAGGTCCCAGAACGGCACGCCGACCATCTCGGAGAAGTCGGGCGAGGCCACGTTGACCACCACGTCGAGCCGACCCTGTTCGGACTTGATCCGGTCGAACACCGCCTCGACCTGCGCGTCGTCGGTGTGATCACACGCGACGGGGATGGCGGTGCCGCCGGCGGCCTCGATCTCCGCCGCGGTGCGAGCCAGGCTCGCGAGCTGCCCCGGCACGTCCTCGACCGTGCGCGCGGTGAGGTAGGTGACCGCACCGCTCGCGCCGACCTCGAGCGCGATGCCCTTGCCGATGTTCTTGCTCGCGCCGGTGACCAGCGCGACCTTCCCTGCGAGCTCGCCACTCATCGTCAGCTCCCTTCTGGTGGCCGTCTCAGCTTCCGGTCTGCTTCACGAGCACGACGTTCTTCTTGTTGCAGTCGAACGACGCCGGCTTCGACGGGAACACCCGCGTGAACTTGCCGCCCTTCACCTGGAAGAGCGACGTGCACGGTGTCGCCTTCTTGGCCGGGATGTCGCTCTTCGCCAGCATCCCGTCGGCGTCGAACGAGTGGATGTCCTTGGCCGCGGCCAGCCAGTTGGCTCGGGTCAGCGCATTGACGCCGCCCTTCTTCACGGTCGCGTTCACCGCGTCGCGGAAGAAGAGTGCCGCCGCCCACGCCAGCTCGCCGTTGCCGTCGATGACGCCGTCGCCCACTGCTTTCACGTAGGACTTCACCGCCGGCGAGTACTTCGCCTCCTCGACCGGCACGAACGGCATGTCGACGTACTGCCCGTCGGCCTTGGCGCCCGCGGTCTCGAGGAACCGCTTCGAGTAGCACGCCGAGGTGCAGTCCCACACCTTCACCGTGTTCACGCCCTGCACGGCGGCTTCCTTCAGCATGTAGGCCTGGGACGTGTCGTTCACCGCGCTCGACACGATGGTCGAGCCATCGGACTGGATCGCGGTGGCGATCGGGAGGTACTTGTCCTGGCCGTCGGCGCCGTGGATCTCGTACACGCCGTCGCTCTTGATCCCGATCTTCTGCGCGCCGAGCCAGATCGGCATGGACGCGGTCTTCAGCGCCTCGAGGTCAGCGCCCACCAGGAACACGCCGTGCAGATCCTTGGACACGTGCTGCTGGTACCAGCGGAAGCGACCGACGCGTGCCTGGTAGGTGTCACCCGAGGGGTCCGTGAACACCTTCGACGGCGCGGTGATCGGGAACGACACCGGCGAGTTCTGCTGCGCCTCCCAGATCGTCACCACCGGCACGTCGGGCAGGCCGGTCTTCGCTCCCGCCTTGTCGGGGCACGCCACCATGTCGTCGACGTTGTTCATGAACAGCGCGCCGGTGCCGACGACGGCGAAGTCGTTCTGGCAGGCCTTGATGATCGCGTTGCGGGTCTCGTCGCCGTTGAGCTTCGAGTCGATGAAGTCGACGGCGACCTTCCGGCCCGCGAGACCGCCCTGCGCGTTGATGTACTTCCCGAACGCCTGCACCGCGTCACGTGCACCCGCGTACGCGCCGGGCGCGAGCGGTGTGTCCACGTCGGCGATCACCGCGATTCGTATCTCGGTCGGGGTGACGCCGACCTCGGTGGCGGTGGGCTTCTCGTCGGCGGCACCCGCCCCGACGGCCGTGGAGGTGACGAGCCCCACGGACGCAACGCAGAATGCCGACACGAACGCGACGACCAGACGTCGATGACTCACGGGCTCCGCTCCCCCCTGGGCACGAGTTCCGCTCCGATGTGCGGGACCCGAAATTGTGTAGCCTTATGTGTACGCCTATCACAAAGTCTCGAGGAGGGCAATGCCCACCGCCCGCCATGACGGCGTGACGACCACCACCTCCGCCGCGCCCCGGCGCGGCCGGCCGCCACGCGCGAGCCGCGAGCAGATCGTCGACGCGGCGGTGGCGCTGCTGCGCGAGGCCCCGGACGAGGCGCTGACCATGGCCCGGGTGGCCAAGGCGGTGGGGCTGACTCCGATGGCCTTGTACCGCCACTTCAAGGACCGTGACGAGCTCATGGACGAGGTCGTCGGTCGGATCCTGATGGAGCGCAACGCCGCCATCCCGCGTGAAGGACCGTGGCAGGACCAGCTGCGCGGTGGGTCCTCGGCGGACTCGACCACCTGGTGCCGTGCGCGGAAGTGGTGCAGGTCGTGCTCGCGGGCGGGTCCTCGAGGTGGGTGCACGACGCGGCGACGCTCGTGCGCATCCTCGAGCAGGCCGGTTACGAAGACGACGAGCTCGCCGAGATGCAGGTGTGGATCGCGCTGTCGGTCGGGGGCTACGTGATGGCCGAGTCGTCACGGCGACAGGGGCCGAACGCGCCCGAGGTCTACGCCGCGCTCGGCGCACCTCGATCCCGATGACGCCGAACGCCTCGCCGTGCTCCTGCCGCGGATCGACCGCGCCTTCGACCAGATGCACGAACGGTTCGCCGATCGCCTCATCCAAACGGTGGAGGCCGCGGCGCCGAGCTGACCGACGTAACGCAGCAGAACAGGCAGCACGGGGGGTGCGGTGACGACGTCGGGACGGCGCGTGGGCAAGTGGCGACTGGTCCTCTGCTTCGCGGTCGCGATCTTCGCCGGAGCGATCGTGGTTGCGTCGCTCAACCAGAACGCGCTCACGAGCCAGACGATCACCGGTGCGGTGATCTACGCGCTCACCGCGGGATCGATCTACGCCATCGCGGCGTCGGGCCTCGTGGTCACGTACACGACGTCGGGTGTGTTCAACTTCGCGCAGGGCGCCATCGGCATGATCATGGCGTTCCTCTACTGGGAGGTGCGGATCCACCACGGCTGGCCGGCGTGGATCGCGATCGTCTTCGTGGTGCTGATCGTGGCGCCGCTCTTCGGTGCCTTCGTCGACTGGTCGTTGATGCGCCGGCTGGTCGACACGCCGCTCGTCGTCAAGCTGGTGGTGACGATCGGCCTCATGTTCTTCCTCATGGGCCTGGCGGCGACGATCTGGGACGAGAACTCCATCTCACCGCCGCTCCCCGAATTCTTCGGCGACAAGCACGGCATCGACATCGGCGACGTCGTGCTCACGTGGCACCGCTTCATCACGATCGTGGTCGCGATCCTCGTCGCCGTGTTCCTCCGGCTGCTGCTCTACCGCAGTCGGACCGGCGTCGCCATGCGCGCGGTCGTCGACAACCGCGAGCTGGCGGCGTTGCACGGTGTGCGACCGGGACGCGTGTCGGCGCTGGCGTGGGCGCTCGGGTCGTCGATGGCCGCCATCGCCGGCATCCTGCTCGCGCCCAGCGTCGGACTGCGGGTCGACGTGCTCACACTCTTCATCGTCGACGCGTTCGCGGCCGCGATCATCGGCCGGTTGCGCAGCCTGCCGTGGACGTTCGTCGGCGGCCTGATCATCGGCGCCACCCAGAGCATCGCGCTCAACTTCCTGCAGTGGGGTGGTCGGTGGGGCACCGCGACGACCGCGATCCCCGCAGTGATCCTCTTCGTCGCGCTGCTCGCACTGCCGGAAGCGCGCCTCGAGGTGGGACGGCTGGTCCCGAAGCACCGCGTGCCGAAGGTGCCGAGCCTGCAACGCGCCGCCGTCGGGATGGCCGCGTTGATCCTCGCGGTCGTGCTGATCGCATCGTTCGGCGGCCTCGACCCCACCAACCTGCGACGACTCACGCTCGCGTTCATCACCGCACTGGTGATGCTGTCCCTCGTGCCGCTCACCGGTTGGGCGGGTCAGATCTCGTTGGCGCAGATCACGTTCGTGGGGGTCGGTGCCTTCGCGATGGCCGAGGTCGCGGGCGACGCGGGGTCGTGGCTCGGACCGGGGAACCCACTCGGTCTGCTGGTGGCGGCCGCCGTGGCCGTGCCGTTCGGTGTGCTCATGGCGTTGCCCGCGCTCCGGCTCCAGGGCCTGTACCTCGCGCTGGCGTCGATGGCGTTCGCGGTGATGGCGATCCCGTTGTTCTTCGCGCAGCCGGAGATCCTGGGCACGAACGGCCGCACGTTGTCGACGCCGCGCTTCCTCGGGATCAACTTCGACGATCCGGCCAACTTCGTGGTGCTCGCGGCCGTCGCCTTCGCGGTGCTGGGACTCTTCGTCGTGTGGTTGCGGCGCGGCCGCTTCGGTCGCCGGCTCCTCGCGCTCCGCGACAGCCCGGCGGCCAGTGCGACCATCGGCGTGAACCTGGCGTGGACCAAGCTGCTCGTGTTCTCGTTGGCGGCCGCGATGGCCGGGTTCGCGGGCGGGCTGCTCGGCACCTTCCGCGGCACCGTCGGCAGCACCGACTTCGCGATGCTCCTCGGGATCCCGTTCCTGCTGCTCCTCGTGGTCGGCGGGGTCGGCACCGTGAGCGGCGCGCTCATCGGCGGGGTCAGCACGGTCCTCCTGCTCATCGTGCAGGACGAGGTGTCGTTCGTGGTCTTCGGCGTGTCGGTGCTCGTCGCGCTCACCCGTATCGGGCCGGGACTCGCCGCGCTCGGCGCGAGCCGCAATCCTGAGGGGATGGTCACGCAGTTCCGGTCTGAAACCTCTCGGCGGCGCCGGGCGTCTTCCTCCCGTGGAGGATGACCGGGCGCTCGTCGAGTTCTGCCGAACCGAGTGGCCGCGCCTCGTCGGTTCGTTGAGCCTCGACGTCGGCTCGCGCGAGCTGGCCGAGGACCTCGCGCAGGAGACCCTCGCCCGGGTGTGCGCGCACTGGCGGCGCGTGCGCAAGGCCGACTCGCCGTCGGCGTGGGCCCACCGGGTCGCGTTCAACCTCGCCAAGTCGCACGGTCGCCGGCAGGCGACCTGGGCGCGTGTGCAGCCCCGGGCGCTCGAGCGGCCGCTGGGTGCCGTCGATCCCGACCGCGCCAGCGTCCTCGCGGTGCGCGACGCGTTGGCCACGCTGCCGACGCCGCAGCGCCAGGCGCTCGTGCTCCGCTACTTCGCCGACCTGTCGGTGCGCGACACCGCGTCGGTCATGCGCTGTCCCGAGAACACGGTGAAGACCCACACGCGGCGCGCGCTCGATGCGTTGCGCGCCAGCGGGCTGCTCGACGACGCGATCGAGATCGCCGACGAGCCCGAACACGACGAGCCGAGCCATGACGAGGAGGTCGGATGACCACCGACGTACGCACACTGCTGCACGACGCGGCCGAGGCACCGAGCCGCGCGCCCGACATCGACGCGGCGCGACGGCGCGCACGCGAGCGTCGCCGTCGCCGCGGCGGCCTCGGCGCGCTGGTGGCGGTCACGGTGCTCGCACTGGCGACGGGCGCGTTCGCGGTCGCGAACAATGGAGGCGGTGACGACGGCCACGTCGCGATCGGCCTGCGCCAGTCCGCGACCGGACGTCCCCGACGGCTGGAAGACGATCCAGGCCGACCCGGGGATCACCATGGCCATTCCGCCCGGCTGGGACTCCTACGACTTCGGCCACACCGATGTCGCGGTCACCCGGCTCGCCGTGGGAACGTCGCCGGATCTGCCCGACGGCACTGCCGCGTGCCGCGACTGACGGCCCGGCAGTTCCGGGCACGTGGGTGAATGTGTGGGAGTACGACCCTTCATCCGCCACCGTGATGGTGCGGCCGATCGATCCCAACGGAGGCGGAGGAGCGGCCGGAGTCATCTACCCGGTGACGGATCGGTCCGGGACGTTCTCGCGTGCCAATTGGCAGGGCGGGGATTGTCCCGGCGGCACGTACCGGGAACTCGCGTTCCGCGATGCGGGGCGCGTCTTCGTCGCGCGGATCAGCGCCTTGGTGGCTCCCGACGGCGACACGACGCCACCCCTGCGTCTCGCAGAGCAGGTGCTCGACACGCTGCGCGTCGAGCCGCTGGTGGCGGAGACGACGACGTCACTCCGACAGCACACGGGTTCGATCCCGCCCACGACCACGACGACGATTCCGACCACGACGACACCCGTGAACGTGACGACGACCGACGACGAGAAGCTGATCTCCCAGGCGTTCATCACCTGGATGGACGACCAGAGCGACGCCGGTCTCGACGCGTCGGTGGAGGATCCCGATGCCGTGCGCGTCCCGAGCCACGAAGGCTGGGACCAGCACACGCCAGCTGATCTCGCGCAGTACGAAGGTCGAGTCGAGTCGGTGACCGTGATCGACCCTGATCACGCGGAGGTGCTCTACACGATCCTGCACGCCGGTCAGCCGCAGTTCCCTCACCGAGCAGGGCGAGCCGTGAAGGTCAACGGTGAGTGGAAGGTGAGCACCGAAACGGTCTGCGGGATGCTCGCGCTCGGTGCCATCACCTGTCCGGCATAGTCAGACGCGTGTACGACGCGCGATGTAGAGCACGAGAGCGACGATGGCGAGGATGACGAGGACTGCAATCAGAATTCCCATGTGACCGTCGTACCCCTGTGATCGGCGACCCGAACCCTCTGTGACCGATGTCCGGCACTGCCGGTACGCTCCGGCACAGAGGGTTCGAGGGGGTGACATGACGGACTCCGGAGCACGCACCGAACGGACGGGCGGATTGGCGGCATGGGCGCCGCGCGCGGTGCCCGGTCCGGGCATCGAGCTCACACCCGCGCAGGAGCTGGCGATCGCGCTGCGTCACCTCGACGACGTCGGCTGGTGCGAGAACATGACCGGCCACATCACGGTGCAGCGGGGCGACCGCTTCCTCGTGAACCCGTGGGGCCTGTGGTGGGGCGAGGTCCGCACGAGCGACCTCCTCACCATCGACGCCGACGGCACCGTGACCGAGGGCGAGTGGGACGTCACCCCGGCGGTGCACCTCCACACCGAGCTGCACCGCAAGCGCGCCGACGCGGCCGTCGTCGTGCACAACCACCCGCCGTACGCCGCCGCGCTCGCCGCCATCGGCGAGCTCCCCGACCTGGTGCACCAGAACTCGTCGATCCTCGCCGACGAGCTCGTGCTCGTCACCGACTACGACGGCGAGGTCGACCAGCCCACGCTCGGTGCCGAGCTCGCCGACCGCATCGGCGACGCATCGGTCGCGCTGCTCGTGAGTCACGGCGTGATCGTCACCGCGCCGACGATCGAGGAGGCGGTGTACAAGTCGGTCCTGTTCGAGCGCACGTGCATGCTGCACTGGCTCGTGCGCGCGATGGACCGCGCGCCGGTGCCGATCGCACCGACGCATCAGAAGCAGCTCAAGGCCTCGCTGATCGAGCGCGCCGCGCCCGTGTACTGGCACGGCGTCGTGCGCGCACTCGTGCGCGACGAACCGGACGTATTGGAGTAGCCATGGCCATCCCGCTCGAAGAGCTGCAGGCCAAGCAGGGGTTCACCACCGCGCAGGCGGGGCAGCGGTCGTGGTTGCCCGAGCCCGAGCGCGCCGAGCGGCGCTACACGGTGATCTCGGTCGACGACCACATCGTCGAGCCGCCCGATGCGTTCGAGGGCCGCATGCCCGCGAAGTACGCCGATCGTGCCCCGCGCATCGTCGAACCGACGACGGCGGCGAGGCGTGGGTGTGCGAGGGCCAGGAGCTGCCGAACGTCGGGTTCAACGCCGTCGTCGGCCGGCCGTCGAGCGAGTACAGCTTCGAGCCGACGCGCTTCGACGAGATGCGGCGCGGCGCGTGGGACATCGCCGCGCGCATCTCCGACATGGACATCGAACGGCGTGTACGCGTCGCTCTGCTTCCCGTCGTTCCTCCCGGGGTTCGCCGGCCAGCGGCTCCAGCAGCTCACCGACGATCCCGACCTCGCGCTCGGCGAGCGTGCGCGCGTGGAACGACTGGATGCTCGAGGACTGGGTGGGGTACGCGCCGGGGCGCATCATCCCGATCCAGATCCCGTACCTGCGCGATCCCGAGGTCGCCGCCGCCGAGATGCGGCGCAACGCCGAGCGCGGGTTCAACGCGATGACGTTCTCCGAAGCGCCCGACAAGCTCGGGCTGCCGTCGATGCACAGCGGTCACTGGGATCCGCTGATCGCCGCGTGCGAGGAGACGGGCACGGTCGTGTGCCTGCACGTCGGTTCGTCGGGCACGTCGCCGACCACGTCACCCGACGCGCCGTCCGACACCATCGGCGTGCTGTTCTTCGGGTACGCGATGTACGCGGCCGTCGACTGGCTCTACTCGCGGATCCCGGTGCGCTTCCCCGACATCAAGCATCTGCCTGTCCGAGGGCGGCATCGGGTGGGTCGCCGGTCTCCTCGACCGGCTCGACCACGTGCGCAAGTACGACTCGATGTACGGCACGTGGAACGACGTCGCGCTGAGCCCGGCCGACACCTTCCGTCGCAACTTCTGGGTGTGCGCGATCGACGACCCGTCGCGCGTTCCTGCAACGCGACGTGATCGGCATCGAGAACATCCTCGTGGAGTCCGACTACCCGCACGCCGACTCCACGTGGCCGCACACGCAGCAGCGCCTCGCCGCCCAGCTCGCGGGGCTCTCCGACGACGAGGTCGCGCGCGTCACGTGGAAGAACGCGTCGGAGCTGTTCCGTCACGCGATCCCCGAGGCCGTGCAGCGAGACCCCGAATGCCTACTGACTCGCGCGTGACCGTCGACACCGCGGTCGGCCCGATCGTCGGTCTGCAGGGCGACGTGCTGCGGTTCGACAGCGTGCTGCCATTGGCGGCGTGCCCTACGCGCGTGCCGAGCGGTGGGGGCTGCCCGAGCCGATCACCTGGACCGAGCCGTTCGACGCCACCGAACCCGGTGCCGCGCCACCGCAGACCGTGGGCGGACTCGACCTCGTGCCGGGGATGATTCCCGACCGCGCAGTCGGAGGACTGCCTCACCGCCGAGATCTGCACGCCCGACCGTTCGTCGAGGCGGCGAGCGCGTCCGGTGCTGGTCTGGATCCCGGGTGGGAGCTACCGCGTCGGCGGTGCGTCGCTGCCGCTCTACGACGGTGCTCAGCTCGCCGCCCACGACGTCGTGGTCGTCGGGCTCAACTACCGGCTCGGCGCGCTCGGCTGGCTCGCCACCGAGGGCGTCCCGACGAACCTCCCGCTGCGCGACCTGCGCGCCGCGGTCGACTGGCTGCGCGCCAACGTCGGCGCGTTCGGCGGCGACCCCGACCGCATCGTGCTCATGGGCGAGTCGGCGGGTTCGGGTGCCATCGCGCACCTCCTCGCCGCGTACCCCGATCTCCCGGTCGCGGGCGCGATCCTCCAGAGCGGGGCGCCCGCGAGCACGCTCGATGCCGACGCCGCGGCCTGGGTCGCCGAGGCGTTCCTCACCGCCGCCGGCGCGTCGTCGGTCGACGACCTGCGCGACGCCCCGATCGACGCGCTGCTCGCGGCGCAGGACCAGACCGTCGCCGACGCGCTGGTCAAGGTCGGCATGATGCCGTTCCACCCGTGGATCGACGGCGACGTGCTCACCGGGCGCGCCCACGAATCGCCGTTCCCTGCGATCCCGCTCGTCGTCGGCACCACCGCGCACGAGATGGAGCTGTTCCGCGACCAGGTGCCGGTCCTGCCGCCCGACATCGCGGTGCCGTACCTCGCGGGCAAGGCCGCCAACCTCGGCATCACCGACGACGAGTGCGTGCGCACCGCGTTCGGCGCCGCCGGCCACGACATGGTGGAGGCGGTCGCCGACCTCGAGCTGCACGTCCCGAACGAGATCCTCGCCCGCGGTCACGCGGCGCGCGGCAACCCGGTGTACCGCTACCGGTTCATGTGGGAGGCGCCCGTGCGGCGCGCGTGCCACGCGCTCGACCTGCCGTTCACGTTCGGCACGCTCGACGTGAGCACCTGGCGCGAGTTCACCGGCGCCACCGGCGAGCGCGCCGCCGACGCGGAGGCGCTGTCGGCGCGGATGCGCGAGGCGTGGACGTCGTTCGCCGCCACCGGCACGCCGAGCGACGCCGTCGTCGGTCCCTGGTCGACGCGTCGGTCGCGTGTGCCTGGGCGAGCCCGAGGACACCCACGACACGGTCGTCGCACCGCACCGAGATCTGGTTGGGAGACACATGAGCGAGTTGGCGGGGAAGATCGCGATCGTCACCGGCGCGAGTCGGGGCATCGGGAAGGGCATCGCGCTCGAGCTGGGTGCCGCCGGCGCGACCGTCTACGTCACCGCCCGGTCGACGAGCGAAGCCGACCATCCGCTGCCCGGCACCATCGGTGCGACCGCGCACGAGATCGACGCGATCGGCGCCGACTCGGGAGGGCGTGGCATCGCGGTCGCGCTCGACCACCGCGACGACGCCGCGGTCGAGGCGCTGTTCGACCGCGTGCTCGCCGAGCACGGGCACCTCGACGTCCTCGTCAACAACGCGTTCATCGTCACCGACCAGCTCACGTCGGGCCTGCCGTTCTGGGAGGCCGACGTGTCGAACTGGGACGACATGATCGACATCGGCACCCGCTCGGCCTACGTCGCGAGCGTGTTCGCGGCGCGCGCGATGGTGAAGGCGAACGCGGGGCTCATCGTCAACGTGAGCTCGTCGGGCGCGGAGGAGTACGCGTGGCAGGTCGCGTACGGCGTCGGCAAGTGCGCGCTCGACCGCATCACCGCCGACACCGCGCACGAGTTCGCGCAGCACGGTGCCGACGCGGTGGCGGTGGTCTCGGTCTGGCCCGGCTTCGTGCGCACCGAGCGCATCGACGTCGGCGAGGCGATGGGTCTGCTGCCCGACAGCCTCGACCTGAGCACCTCGGAGTCGCCGCGGTTCATGGGCCGCGCCGTCGTCGCGCTGGCGACCGATCCGAACGTCGCCCGCTGGTCCGGCGCCGCGGTCTCCGCCCGCGACCTCGCCGACGAGTACGGCTTCACCGACGTCGACGGCAAGCTCCCCGCCGGCCCCCTCCGCCACCGCACCACCTGACCGATCACCGAATCCGGCGTCAGTTCGAGCGGCTCATTTCCGCTCAGATGACGCCGGAATCGTGGAGGGCGGCTGATCTCGGCGTCCTCGAGGCCGAGCTCGTGCAGGACCTCGGCGGTGTGCTGGCCGACGGTCGGCGCGGGCGCGCGGTAGGAGTTGTCGAAGGTGTCGGCGCGCACCCCGGTGCCCGGATAGCCGACCGGCCCCGCGATCGGGTGCTCGAGCCACTGGGTGAACCCGCGCTCGGCGAGCTGCGGCAGCTCGTCCTGGATCATCTGGTCCCACACCGGCGCCGCCAGCACCCCCGCGGCGAGCAACTGCTCGACGGTGTCGTCGCGATCGCGCGGCGCGAACCACTCGGAGAGCGCGTCGTCGAGCTCGTCGTGACGGGCGCGCCGACCGGCACCGGTCGCCAGCTCCGGGTCGCGCGCCCACTCGGGATCGCCGAGGACCGTCACCAGCGCGCGCCACTCGCGGTCGTCGGTGATGGACAGTGCCACCCACTGCTCGGTGCCGGCGCACGCGTAGACGCCCTGCGGCGCGCCCGGTGCACCGCGGTCGCCGTCACGCTCGAGCAGCGTGCCGTACGCCGACCACGTGACGATGGGTTCGGCGGCGACGTTCATCGCCACCTCGGCCATGGGCATCTCGATCTGCTGGCCCTCACCGGTGCGCTCGCGGTGCGCGAGCGCGGCGAGCACTGCGAATGCGCCGTGGATCCCCGCGATCGGGTCGATGGTGCTGCGCACCAGCGCCTCACCGCCGGCCTCGCCGGTCATCCACGCGATGCCCGACACCTGTTCGGTGGTCTGCGCGAAGCCGGGACGGTCGCGCCACGGACCGTCGAGCCCGAACGCGGGCATGCGCAGCAGGATGACGTCGCCCCGGCGCGCGACGAGGTCCTCGTACTCGAGTCCGACGTTGCCCAGGACCGCGCGGCGTGAAGTTCTCCACCACCACATCCGCCCGCTCGACGAGTCGCAGGACGAGCTCGCGTCCCTCGGGCTTCGAGAAGTCGACGGTGATCGAGCGCTTCCCCGGGTTGGTGCCGTGGAACGTCGGGCCGTACTCCATCCAGTCGGGCTCGGTCGGTGGCCGCACCGTCGCGAAGCGCATCCCGTCAGGCCGGAAGGGTGACTCGACCTTGATGACGTCGGCTCCGAGCGTCGCGAGTTGGTGCGTGCACGCGGGCCCGGCCCAGAACGCGGTGAGGTCGAGCACGGTCACGCCCGACAGCGGCAGCGGGCCGGTCGTCGGAGTCGGAGCCGGAGCGGACCGCGCGGTGGGCGCGGGTGAGGTCGTCGAGAGGAACGGCGGCCGGGGCGCGAGGAACCCGTCGGGGTGCTCGACGAACACCCCCCGCTCCACGAAGTGGTCCATCGCCAGCACGTCGCGACCGTTGCCGACCTGCGCGACGGGCACGCGGAACAGCTCGCCGAGCTCGCAGATCTCGGCCACGGTGTGCGTCTCCAACCACGGGCGGACCACCGATTCGGCGAGCGCGCGGTTGCGCCCACGACCGCCCATCGAGTTGAGGCGGTCGTCGGCGGACAGGTCCTCGCGTCCGATCATCGCCGCGAAGTCGGACCACTGCTGGGGCGTGAACACACACAGCCCGATCCATCCGTCCTGGCACGGCACCACCTGGGGCCAGTCGCCGCTGCGCGACATGAACGACACCGAGCCGGTGAACTGCCGGTAGAGCGGCGGGTAGTTGTTCAAGACGACGGCCATCACCTCGAGTGCGCTCACCTCGATGGTCGGCGCGACCCCCGCGGCGCGTGCCGAGCGCACCCCGGCGAGCGCGGCCATCGCCGCTACCGCCCCTGCCGCCCACTGCCCGTGCAGGATCCCCATCTGCAGCGGCGGCGTCTGGGGCGTGCCGCATCCCGACATGAGCCCGCACCACGCCTGCAGCGTGAACTCCGACGCGGGCACGCCCGCCAGCGGGCCGTCGGCACCGAACGGCTCGATGCGCACGACGGTCGCGTTCGTCGGATCAGCGTCGACGCCGACCGTGCCCTCGCGGATGACGACGTCGAATCCGTCGGTCGTGTCGACCGCCGTGACGACGTCCTTGCCCGCGTCGAGGAACGCGGCGAGCGCGCCGGTCCCCTCCAGCGGCGCGTCGGGCGTGGCCGCCGACCAGTGCCGCAGCCGCGTGTCGACGTCGAGCTTCACGACGTGTGCGCCCTGATCGCGCAGGAGCTTCCCCGCGTACCCACCGGCGATGCCGTCCGTGGCCTCGAAGACGCGCAGACCCTCGAGCGTGTTCATGCGTACTCGGCCGCGAGCGCGCGCACGGTGTCGTGGAACTCCTCGATCGTCTGCTCGACGATCTCCTTGACCGGTCGCACCTCGTCGATGCGCCCCGCGACCTGCCCGCCGAACGCGAACGCGGCGTCGAGATCGCCGTCGAAGTAGAGCGACAGCAGGCCGTCGAGTGGCGCCATCGGGATCTGGTCGGTCGCCTGCTCGCGGGCCTCGCTGTAGGGCGTCGCCAACACCCGGAAGCCGGGCTTGTGGAACCGGTTGAGCATGACCGTGCCGGTCTCGGCCGACTCGACGATGAGACCCTTGTAGTTGTCGTGCACCGGCGACTCCGCCGCCGACACCATGCGCGTGCCCATCTGCACACCTTCGGCGCCGAGCGCGAACGCCGCGGCCATGCTGCGGCCGTCGCAGATGCCGCCGGCCGCGATCACCGGGACGTCGACCTGCGAGCACACGAGCGGCAGCAGCACCATCGACGCCACGTCGCGCTGGTTCTTGAACCCGCCGCCTTCGCCACCCTCGGCGACGATGCCGTCGACCCCGGCGTCGATGGCCTTCAGCGCCGCGTGCAGGTTCGGCACCACGTGGAACACGGTGATCCCGGCCTCGTGCAGGGCGTCGGTGAACCGGTGCGGGTCACCGGCCGAGGTGGTCGCGAACCGCACGCCCTGGTCGTGCACGAACTCGACGATGCCGGGATCCCGCACGAACGCCTGCGCGATGTTCACGCCGAAGGGCTTGTCGGTGAGGTCGCGCATCTTGGCGATCTCGTCGCGCACCTCCTCGAGCCGACCCGACGACGTCTCGATGATCCCGAGCGCGCCCGCGTTCGAGACCGCCGACGCCAGCTGCGCCCGCGCGATGTAGCCCATCGGCGCCTGGACGATCGGGTGCTCGACGCCCAGCAATTGGGTGACTCGGTTCAGCATCCGGCTCACGCTACCGGGGTCGCCCGGCCCGTCGTCCCGGTCCCCGGTCATGCCCGACGGGTTACCTTGGCAGCATGGATCTGCTCACGGATCTGCAGGTGGTCGACTGCTCGTCGGGCATCTCGGGGGGATACTGCGCCAAGCTCCTGACCGGCGCGGGTGCCGAGGTCATCAAGGTCGAGTCGCCCGACGGTGATCCCCTGCGCCGTTGGACCAACCGCGGCTACTGGGACGGTGCACCCGATGGAGACGAGTGAGAAGAGCAGGCGACGGCGCCCTCTTCCAGTTCCTCCATTTCGGCCACCGCTCGATCGTCGCGACGCACATCGACGAGATCGCCGACCTGCTCGCCGGCGCCGACATCCTGATCACCAGCCCGAACCCAGGCGCGCACGGGCTCGGGTCTGATCCCGCGGCGCTGCACGCGCGCTTCCCGCAACTCGTCGTCGTGTCGATCACGCCCTACGGCCTCGAGGGTCCGTACGCCGCTCGCCCCGCCACCGAGCTCACGCTGCAGGCCGAGAGCGGCGCGCTCTCGGTGCGCGGACGCGCCGACCGCGCACCGGTGCAGATGGGTGGGCGCACCATGGAGTGGGTGAGTGGGCTCTACGCCGCGGTCGCCGCGCTGGCCGCGCACCGCGTCGTGCGCGGAGGAGGGCCGGGCGAGCTCGTCGACGTCTCGGTCGCCGAGGTGGCGAACACCACCGGCACGACCGCCGCCGACCTCATGGACTCGCTGCGCGGGCGCCCCAACCCCGGCGCGCCCGGTCGCAGCTTCGAGACGCCGTCGATCGAGCCGACGTCCGACGGCTACGTCGGCTTCAACACCAACACCCGCACCCAGTTCGACAGCTTCCTCCTCATGATCGAGCGCCCCGACCTCATCGAGGGTGGGGCCTGGGCCCCCATCGCCGCCCGCGTCGTCAATTGGGAGGAGTGGAACGGCATCATCCACGAGTTCACGACGAAGCACACCACGGCCGAGGTCGTCGCGCTCGCGGCCGAGCTGCGCATCCCGGTGGCGCCGGTGTGCGACGGCCCCGCGGTGGTGGAGTTCGAGCAGGGCAAGGCGCGCGGCTCGATCGTCGACGACCCCACCGGCACGTTCCGGGTGCCCACGCGGTCGTGGCGCATCGACGGCGAGGGCGCGCCCCCGCCGAGCCCGGCGCCGCGCCTCGGCGAGCACACGGGGACCATCGTTCCCCGCCCACCGAAGGTCGCCGCGACCCGCGAACGCACGCTGCCGCTGCACGGGGTGAAGGTCCTCGACCTCACCGCGTGGTGGGCGGGACCGTCGGCGTCGGCCATGCTCGCGGCGCTGGGCGCCGACGTGATCCACGTGGAGTCCGTCACCCGCCCCGACGGCATGCGCTTCACCAGCGGCGTGAGCACCGATCGCGACAACTGGTGGGACTACGAGCGCGCTCTTCCACGTCTCGAACACCAACAAGCGCGATCTCACGCTCGACCTCACCCGTCCCGAAGGCCGCGCGCTCGCGCTGCGCCTGATCGAGCAGTGCGACATGGTCGTCGAGAACTACACGCCGCGCGTGATCGAGCAGTTCGACCTCGGCTGGGATGTCGTGCACGCCACCAACCCGCGTGCGGTGATGGTGCGGATGCCCGCGTTCGGTCTCGACGGCCCGTGGCGCGACCGCCCGGGGTTCGCGCAGACGATGGAGCAGGTCACCGGACTCGCGTGGCTCACCGGCCACGTCGACGACCAGCCGCGCATCCAGCGCGGGCCGTGCGACCCGAACGGCGGCATGCACGCGGTCCTCGGCGCGCTCGTCGCGCTCGAGGTCGCGCGACCGCACCGGCGTCGGCAGCCTGGTGGAGTCGACGATGTTCGAGGCCGCGCTGAACATCTCCGCCGAGCTCATCGTCGAGTGGACCGCGTACGGCAACGCGATCGGCGCGCGAGGGCAGCCGCAGCCCGTGGGCCGCGCCGCAGGGCATCTACGCGACCGACACCCCCGAGCGCTGGCTGGTCGTCTCGGTGGCGACCGACGACCAGTGGACGGCGATGGTGGATGCCCTCGGCCGTCCCGACTGGGCGACCGATCCCGCGCTCGCCACGCACGCCGGTCGGCGTGCCGCGCACGACCTGCTCGACGAGAAGCTCGGTGCGTGGGCCGCGGAGATCGACCTCGACAAGGCGATCGACCTGCTGGTCGGCGCCGGCGTGCCCGCCGCACCCGTGTACGACGGCCGGCTCAGCGTCGCAGCACCCGCAGTTCGTCGCCCGCGACTACTTCGAGGACCTCGACCACCCGGTCATCGGGACGCAGCAGTACCCGTCGCTGCCGTTCCGCTACGCCAGCGTCGACCGCTGGCTCCACACGCCGGCGCCGATGCTCGGCGAGCACAACCACGAGATCCTCACCGACCTCGGCCTCTCCGCGGAGGAGATCGCCGCCCTCGAAGCCGATGACCAGATCGGCACGACCCCCCTGGGACTGTGAACGCATGAGCACTGATCTCTTCGACCGCGTCGCCGTCATCGACGTCGACACCCATCTCACCGAGCCGCCCGACACGTGGGTCGCGCGCGTCCCGTCGTCGATGCACGACGTCGTGCCGCACATCGAGCGCATCGACGGCAACGACGTGTGGATGGCCGGCGGCGAGCGCCTCGGTCATCCCGGCTACTACTCCATGGCCGGGTTCGACGGCGTCATGCCGGTGTCGATCCCGAAGACGTTCGACGAGATCCCCGACGCGATGTACGACGCCGACGCGCGCCTCGCGTTCCTCGACCGCGAGGGCATCCGCGCGCAGGTGCTGTACCCGAACGTCGGCGGCTTCGGCAACGGCTACTTCCTCCGCCTCGGCGACACCGAGCTCGTCGCGCAGTGCGTGCGCGCGTACAACGACTTCCTCCACGACTGGTGCAGCGCCGACCCGGAGCGTCTGCTCGCGGTCACCGCGATCCCGTTCTGGGACGTCGACCTCGCCATCAGCGAGCTGCGGCGCGGCATCGAGCTCGGTCACCGCGCGGTGAACTTCTGCAACCAACCGCAGGACTACGGCCAGCCGCCGCTCGCGCACCCGCACTGGGACCCGGTGTGGGCGGCCGCGCAGGAGGCCGGCATCTCGGTGAGCTTCCACGTGGGTGGCGGTTCCATGGGCACCCAGTTCGGCGACGAGGCCGGCATGGGCTGGATGACGAACTTCGCCAAGGTCTCGTCGATGATCTTCATGGACAACATGCGCTGCATCGCCGACCTGATCTTCGGCGGCGTGTGCCACCGCTTCCCCGACCTGAAGCTGGTGTCGGTGGAGTCGGGCGTCGGCTGGATCCCGGCCGCCATGGAGACCTTCGACTGGCAGTGGCGCAACGGTGGCGTGCGCGACGAGCACCCCGAGTACGACCTGCTGCCGAGCGAGTACTTCCGCCGTCAGATCTTCGGCTGCTTCTGGTTCGAGCGCCAGGGTGCGCTCGACGCCATCGCGCAGTACCCCGACAACATCCTCTTCGAGAGCGACTACCCGCACCCGACCTGTCAGCACCCGGGCCCACGCACTCCCGGCCAACGCCCGCGCGACTACGCGCAGGAGCTGCTCGGCGGACTGCCCGACGACGTCGTGCGCAAGGTGCTGCACGACAACGCGGCCGCGGTCTACGGCGTCAAGTGACCCGTGAACATGAACGGGCTCGAAGCTCCCGACCTCGGGAGCAAGTACCTGCGTCGCGCACGTCGACGGTCGCGTGCTGCACCTGCGGGTCGACCGGGTCGAGAAGCGCAACGCGTTCACGCAGGACATGTACCGCGGTCTCAAGCGCGCCGCGATCTGGGCCGACCGCCAACCCGAGCTCGACGCGGTGTGCCTCACCGGCACCGGCGACTGGTTCGGCGCCGGCGGCGACCTCGCCGGGTACGCCGAAGACCCCGAGGGGCTCGCGGCGGAGTGGGACGGCACCGACCACTTCCCGTTCCGTCACATCGAGCGGTGCCGCAAGCTCTGGGTGGCCAAGATCAACGGCGCCTGCATCGCCGGCGGGCTCGATCTCGCGATGCACTGCGACGTGACGATCGCGTCCGACCGGGCGCGCTTCCGGGTGCCCGAGCTGCTGCGCGGCCTGCCCGACCCGCACATGTCGGCGCGCCTCGTCGACGTCGTCGGGCTCGCCCGGGCGCGCTACCTCTTCTTCACCGCCGCCGAGATCGACGCCGCCGCCGCGGGCGCGATGGGCCTGGTGGGCGAAGTCGTGCCCCACGACGAGCTCGACGCCCGCACCGACGTGGATCCTCGAGCAGATCAGCAGCACCGGTCCGCTCGCGCGCGCCACGGTCAAGCGCGACCTCAACGCCCAGCTCCGGCCGGGCGACGTCTCCCTGTTCATGGTCCCCGGGCTCTCGGCCGAGATCACCGAGGGCATGGGCGCCTTCGTCGAGAAACGAGCTGCCGTATGGCCACGTCCGTGACCACGACCACGACCACGACCGTCACGCCCGTCACCGGCGCGATCGGTGCCGTGATCGACGGCGTCGACCTGCACCATCCGCTCGACGACACGACCGCGCAGCTCGTGCGCGACGCGGTGCACGAGCACTCGGTGCTCTTCTTCCACGACCAGGACCTCACCGAGGACGAGCAGCTCGCGTTCGCGGCGACCTTCGGTCCCGTCGGCCAGTATCCGCTCACCAAGATGTTCGGCGGCACCGCGATGTCGTCGACCATCGAGGACACCGCCGACAGCCCGCCCGACGCCGACGGCTGGCACACCGACGTCACGTGGGTGGCCGAGCCGCCCGCGTACGCGGTGCTCAACGCCAAGGTCATCCCCGAGCGCGGCGGCGACACGATCTGGTCGAGCCTGTTCGCCGCGTACGACGCGTTGTCGCCCGTCATGCAGGACCTGTGCTGCCAGTTGTCCGTGCGTCACCACTCCGGCGCCGATTTCCACGAGCGCGTGTCGCGCACCATGAGTCAGGACGTCGCCGAGCGGATCATGGCCGAGTTCCCGCCGGTCGAGCACCCGCTGGTGCGCACGCACCCCGTCACCGGTCGGCGCGCCCTGTTCGTGTCGGGCCGGTTCATGGACAAGATCGTCGGCATGCGGCGCGACGAGAGCGACGCGCTGCTCGGGTTCCTCGGCCGTCACGTCGAGGACCCGAACTTCTGCGTGCGCTGGCACTGGACGCGAGGGCGACGTCGCGGTCTGGGACGAAGCGAGCACCAACCACCGCGCGCTGTCGGATCACTTCCCCGCGCACCGCGTCATGCGACGGTGCACGGTCGACGGCGGACGTCCGTACTTCCAGGCCAGGAGCGTGACATGGACCACAAGGTGATCGGCACCACGATGCCGGTGCTCGAGATGCAGCTCGAAGCGGGCGAGTCGATCGTCGCCGCAGGGCGGCGAGCTCTCGTGGATGACCGGACCGATCCAGCTCGAGACCGCGGCGTCGGGCAAGGCCGGGGCCAAGGGCATGTTCGGCGCGGTGAAGCGGGCCGTCGCCGGCGGCAGCCTCTTCATGACCGAGTACACCGCCCAGGGCGGACCGGGCATGGTGGCGTTCGCGACCAAGGTGCCGGGCCAGATCCTGCCCATCGAGGTGTCCGACAGCCAGAGCTACATGGTCCACCGCGGCGGCTACCTCTGTGGGCTGCCCGGTGTGAGCCTCGAGATCGGCTTCCAGCAGAAGTTCAGCGCCGGCCTCTTCGGTGGCGCCGGGTTCATCCTGCAGAAGGTGTCGGGCGACGGCCCCGCGTGGATCGAGCTCGACGGTGAGGTCGTCGACTACGACCTCGCGCCCGGCCAGGAGATCATGGTGCACCCCGGCCACGTCGGGATGTTCGAGGCGGGCATGGCGTTCGAGCTCGAGCGCATCAAGGGGATCAAGAACGTCCTCTTCGGCGCGGACGCGCTGTTCCTCGCCAAGCTCACCGGTCCCGGCAAGGTGTGGCTGCAGACGCTGCCGCTGCCGAACCTCGCCGCGGCGCTGGCGCCCTACCTGCCCACCAGCGATGGCGACGGCGGCTCGGGCAAGGGCTTCTCGCTCAACCTCGGCGGCGACGACTAGCCGCCTTGTTGAACGTCGCCTGGTCAGCACGGTTGGCCAGGCGGAAGTGCTTGGACAGCGTGCTCATCTGCCCCTGGTAGTGCGAGCCGCGCTGGCTGCCGTACAACGACGTCGGCGTACCGGCCATGCGTTCGAAGCGCAACGAGCACACGCGTTGGAGATGGTCGACCGCGAAGGGCACGTCGTGGGCCCGGATCTCCAACGCCGCGCGGCTGCCCTCCGAGACGAGTTTCCCTGGATCATGACCAAAGCCCGGGTCGAAGAACCCGGCGTAGTGCGTCCGAACCTCACCGCCTGCGGGATCGAACGCCGTCATCTCGGCCGCGTATTCAGGAGGGATCCGAATCGCTTCGGCCGAGAGCAACAAGTAGAAGTCCTCGGGCTCGAGCACGACCCGGTTCCCGGTCTCTGGGACCACCGTCTCCCAGAAGTCTTCGGGGTCATGCGCGTCGACCTGTGAGAGGTCGACGAGGCTGCTGTTGTGCTTGGCGCGGTAACCGACCGGCTCGTCGTCGCGCTTCAGCAGATCGAGCGTCAACCAGAGCCCGCCCTGCGTGTACACGTCTCGGCGGTCGACCGGCTGCCCGTTGCGATAGAGGATCGGGTCGTTGCGGTCCGCGGCGCGGATCTCGGTGTCGGGTACGTCGATTGCGGTCGGGTCGCCCTTCATCAACCGGAGTTGGTTGAGGGCGAGCCCGGTCCGCGCCATCACCGCGAACGACCGAGGCACGACCTCGAGGTAGAGCGGACCGGAGTACCCGGCTCGCACGTCGTCGAACACGCCGTTCCGGTCGGTGATCACGCGGGTGAAGACGTCGAGCCGGCCGGTCGAGCTCTTCGGGTTCGCGCGGCGCCCGGACCCCATTGGGAAGGTCCAGCCGCTCGCGGAGCGGGATGAGATACGGACGGTTGCGCTCGAGGATGGCACCCTCCTCGAGGGGGATGGGCGGGCCGATGACGAACGAGCGCATGACCTTCTCGATCGTCTCGTTCTTGCCGGGCAGGAACGAACATCGGAGGCGGTACGCGACGTCGCCCAGGGTGAGGTCGATGCTCGCCGGCTGCAGCTGCGCCTCGGCGAACTGGGGGGCGTCGATCAACCCCGACTCCACCGCCTTGAGCAGCCAGGCGTCGGGCCAGATGCCGGTTTCGGCGGGCTCAGGCGAGGCGAGGGCCATGCACCGGGAGCGTACACAGGCAGCAGCAGATTGTTCTCTACAGTCCGGCCCGTGAAGTCACGCTGTGAATGGGCGGGCACCGAGCCGCTGATGGTCGCCTATCACGACGACGAGTGGGGGGTGCCGACGCACGACGACGCCGAGCACTTCGAGCTCCTCACCCTCGAAGGCGCGCAGGCGGGCCTGAGCTGGCGCACGATCCTCAACAAGCGCGAGGGATATCGCGCCGCGTTCGCCGGCTTCGATCCCGCCAAGGTCGCGGCCTTCACCGAGCGCGACGTGGAACGGCTGCTCGGCGACGCGGGCATCGTGCGCCACCGCGGCAAGATCGAGTCGACGATCAACAATGCGCAGCGCGTCCTCGAGGTGCAGTCCGACCTCGGCAGCTTCGACGCGTACGTGTGGTCGTTCGTCGACGGCACCCCGATCGTCGGCACGTGGCAGCAGCTCGGCGAGCTGCCGTCGTCGACGCCGGTGTCGACCGCGTTGAGCAAGGACCTCAAGCGTCGCGGGTTCCGGTTCGTCGGGCCCACCACCGTCTACGCGTTCATGCAGGCGGCGGGGCTCGCCGACGACCACGTGGTCACCTGCTTCCGGCACGGTGGTCGATGACGACTCCGACCGCACCGGTCATCGACCGTCCTGAGCGCCGCGCCCGACGCGTACGGCGTGAAGGTCGACCGGGCACGGCGCTCTTCATCACCACCGTGATCCTGCTCGTGGTCGCGCTCGGTGCCGCCGGCGCGGCGCTGGTCGTGCGCCACGACACCGACGACCTGCAGGCGCGCGCCGAACCGGTGCACCAGCAGGTGCGCGACCTCACCGCGGCCGAGGCCGACGCCGAACGACGACTGCGGCTGTTGCGCAACGGAGCCGCACGACCAACGAAGCGCTCACCGCACTGTTCGCGGCCGAGCAGGCCCAGGTCGACGCGAGCAACCATGCCGTCGACGTCGCCAACCAGGCGGTCGACCAGTACAACAACGCGCAGAACGCCGACCTCGCCGGCCGCGTTCCAGGCCGCGGGTGACGCCGCGCTCGCCGACCTGGAAGCGAAGACCGCGGCCGTGCGCACCGCAGCCGACGCGGCACATGCCGCGCTGGCACGCCTGCAGGAGGCCGCCCGTGGCTGACACCCGTCCCGGTCTGCGCCGGCGCCGCGCCGCCTTCGCGGGTCGCGCTGGTGCTCGCGCTCGGCGGCATCGCGTTCCTCGTGGTGAGCATCTCGCAACACCAGGACGCACGCGACGACCTCGCCGACGCGCGGGTGCAGCTCGCGACTCGACGCGCCGCCACCTCGAACGAACTGAAGAACGTGCAACACGCGCGCGACGCGGTCGCGACCGTCCACGACCAACTGGCGGCGCTCGAACCCGGGGTCGCCGGGTCTCGCCGACCTCGACCAGAAGGACCTCGACGCCGTGCGCGCCGCGATCCAGGGCGGACTCGCGGGCAAGCTCGCCGACTACAACGCCGCGGTCGACCAGCGCACCGCGCTCGACCCGCAGCACGACGCCGCGCTCGAGCAGCTCCGCCAACAGGCCAACGCGGTCATCACCGCGCTCGACCCATTGAGGTGAACCGGCTCAGGTGAACAGGCCGGTGATGCTGGTCGGTTCCAGCTTGTTGTTGCGCAGCCGGTCGATCAGCGTGGGGAAGCCGTCGGGCGTGAACTCGGTGAAGTGGATCAGCACGATCATGCCGTTGGTCGCGTTCGTCATGACCTTGTTCATGAACGCGGCGTTGCCCTTCACGCCGTTGGCGTCGACCGTCCACATGGTCATCGAGTAGCCGAAGCTCGACAGCACGTTCATGATGCGCGGGTCACCGCCGGTGACGAACCCGCCGGCACCACCCGGCGGCCGCATCAGCCGCATCGTGTACTGCACCGGACCGAGGCACTGCGCGAGCAGATCCTTGGTGTGGCCGAGCTCGAAGCGGATCTGGTCGTCGGTGAGCTTGGTGAGGTTGCTGTGCGTGTAGGTGTGGTTCCCGATGTCGTGGCCCTCGGCGACCGCCCGCTGCCACACCGCCTGGCGGCCGAGGTTGATGTGGTCCTCGAGCGCGCCGCCGGTCGGGAAGAAGGTCAGCTTCACGCCCTTGGCCTTGGCGACGTCCATCGCCGCGCTGGCGTTGTCGGCGCCGAACGCGCCCCACATGTCGTCGATGGTGAGGGCGACGCGCGGCTTCGTCGTCGGGCCGTTGTGGATCCACGGCGGCAACGGCGTCAGCAGGCGCTTCAGCGCGTGGCGGGCTGCGATCGGCGGCACCGTCGGAGTGGGCGGGCCCACCGCGGCGCGTGCCACTCCACCGAGCGCCACCCCGCCGAGTTGCGCCGCGGCCGCAGCCGAACCGACCAGACCGACGCCGCGGAGGAACCGGCGGCGCGACAACTCTGACCCTGGCCGCTCCGCACCCGCCACGACTAGATCCCGGGTTGGAACTCCGCGGTGAGCGGCGCCGGTGCGCGCTCGCCGGCCTCGATCGCCTCGATGAGGAGCTCGGCGATGTCCTGGACCTTGACGTCTTCGTCGCGGCCCTTCTCCTTCACGCCGTCGTCCATCATCACGTAGCAGAACGGGCAGGCGACCGCGATGCGTTGCGCACCGGTGCCGAGCGCTTCTTCGGTGCGCTCGATGTTCACCTTCTTGCCGGTCTGCTCCTCCATCCACATGCGCGCGCCGCCGGCGCCGCAGCACATGCCCTTGGTGCCGTTGCGCGGCATCTCGACGACGTCGATCCCGCCGAGCTGCCCGATGACGTTGCGCGGCGCGAGGTACACGTCGTTGTGGCGACCGAGGTAGCAGCTGTCGTGGTAGGTGACGCGCTCGTCGAGCGTGGCGCCCGCGAGCGAGAGCCGGCCGTCGGACACGAGCTGGCTCAGCAGCTGCGAGTGGTGCACCACCTCGTAGTTGCCGTCGAGCTGCGGGTACTCGTTCTTCAGCGTGTTGAAGCAGTGCGGGCACTGCGTGATGATCTTCTTGACGCCGAGGCCGTCGAGCGACTCGATGTTCTGCATCGCCAGCATCTGGAAGATGTACTCGTTGCCCGATCGACGCGCCGGGTCACCGGTGCAGAGCTCGCTCGGTCCGAGGATGGCGAAGTCGAGGCCGGCGCGCTGCAGCAGCTTGGCCACCGCGCGGCTCGTCTTCTTGTTGCGGTCGTCGAAGGAGCCCGCGCACCCGATCCAGTAGAGGTACTCGTGCCCGAGCGGGCCCGAGCCGGCCTCGACGATGTCGACGCCCTCGAGCTCGGCCGCCCAGTCGCCGCGCTCGCCCTGGTTCATGCCGTAGACGTTCGACGAGTTCTCCATCGCGCGGTACGTGTTGCCGAGCTCGGTGGGGAAGTCGCTCTCCATGAGGGAGAGGTAGCGGCGCATGTCGAGGATCTTGTCGAGGATCTCGATGTTGACCGGGCAGATCTCGTCGCACGCCTTGCACGACGTGCACGCCCAGAGCTCGGCCGACGTGATGCGCTCGAACACCGAGTCGGCGGTGATGGTGATGCCGGGGGCGGTGCTCACCGGCGGTGACACGACCGGATCACCGGTCGCGGCCATGACCTCGCCGACCTTCAGCACGATCTCGCGCGGGTCGAGCGGCTTGCCGGTCGCGTGCGCGGGGCAGACCGACGTGCACCGCCCGCAGACCGTGCAGGCGTCGGTGTCGAAGAGCTGCTTCCAGGTGAAGTCCTCGATCGTCGCCGCGCCGAAGGTCTCGAGGTCGGTCTCCATCAGGTTCGGCATGGGCTTCATCGCGCCCTTGGGCCGGTCCTTGTCCTTCAGGTACATGTTCATCGGCGACGTGATCATGTGCCGGAGCTTCGTGGTGGGCAGGATGATCAGGAACGCGACGAACGCAGCGAAGTGGATGCCCCACACCCACGTGTGCGCGTCCTGCAGGTTGCTCGCCGACGAGCCGTCGAACAGCGCCGAGAGCGGGTACCCGACGAACGACCACTTCTCGAACGCGGGGCGACCGAGCTCGGCGATGCGCAGCGCCTCGGTGAAGAAGCCGGTGACCGCGATCGTCAGGAACATGACGAGGATGACCGCGTCCTCGGGCTTGGTCTTGATGCGGATGCGGTACGGGCGTTCGATGTAGCGCCGGGCGATCGCCCAGACGATGCCGACGGTGAACACCACGCCGGCGAGGTCGGCGGCGAACGCGTAGCCCTCGTACACGCCGCCGTGGAGGAACTTGAGGTTGTCGGGGAGCTGGTGGTCGAGCTCGAGCACGACGGTGGCGATGAACAGCCACAGGAAACCGAAGTAGATGCACGAGTGCATGAGGCCGGCCGCCGGGTCGCGCAGCAGCGTCTGCATCCAGACGCCGGCCCGGAAGTCCTTCATGCGCCGGTGGAAGTTGTGCTTGTTGGTGCGCCGATCGTCGCCCGCGCCCCGCTCGTAGTTCTTGACCCGCTGGCTGATCAGCCACGCGCAGACGAACAGCATGATCGCGGCGGTGACGTAGAACGCCCAGTACACCGCGTCGGGGATCCCGCCGAAGGGCTCGCGCGAGATGATCGAGTGGTCCTCCCACTCGGTGATCCGCGGTGCGATGCCCGAGGCCAGCGTGCCGAGCGAGACGAGAGCGCCGACGACGAGCACCAAGTGGTGCGGCTTCGGCAGAGGGAAGCGCTTCACGGCCGGAAAGTTACTTCAGAGGTTGCGCGCGTCTTGTTCTCGCAGGCGCCGAGCGAGGCCCGCGAGCAGCTTCTTCGAGAAGCCGGGGTGGTCGAGCAGCGTGTCGAAGGCGCGCTGGCCGAGCTTGGCGACCTCGAGGTCGGAATCGGCGATCACGCTCGCGTTGCGCGGCGCGCGGTCGAGCAGGGCGAGGTCGCCGAAGAACCCGCCGGGGCCGAGCATCGCGACCTGGCGGCCGTGGCGCTCGACCCGGGCCTGTCCCTCGATGATCACGAAGAACTCGGTGCCCGCAGCCCCTTCGTTGACGACGGTCTTCCCGGCGGGGATGGTGACCCGCTCGGCCGACTTCGTCACCATCGCCAGCTCCTTCTTGGAACAGGCGGAGAAGAGAGGCACCGTCGTCAACGTGTCGACGAACGAGTCGCTGCGGGCCATGGCGAGCATCCTGCCACGGACTCGTGCTGCGTGTGCGGGAACAAGCCGTCCGGGCCGGGAATAGCGAATCACGCATGAAAGTTGATAGCGTCACACTCAAGTCGGGTTCAGGTCTGCTCGTGAGCGGCCGAAGAACCCCGGCAGCCATCTCGAACCCCGTCACCTGCAACCCCCACATGCCAACCCACATGGAGGCACGTCACATGTCCAAGGCCGTCGGAATCGACCTCGGCACCACCAACTCAGTCGTCGCGGTCCTCGAGGCCGGCGAGCCCGTCGTCGCGCCCAACTCCGAGGGTGGCCGCACCACCCCGTCGGTGGTCGCGTTCTCGAAGACCGGCGAGGTCCTCGTGGGCGAGGTCGCCAAGCGCCAGGCCATCACCAACCCCGATCGCACGATCCGCTCGGTCAAGCGCCACATGGGCACCGACTGGAAGATCGACATCGACGGCAAGAACTACAACTCGCAGGAGATCTCCGCCCGCATCCTGCAGAAGCTCAAGCGCGACGCCGAGGCCTACCTGGGCGACACGGTCACCCAGGCCGTGATCACCGTGCCCGCCTACTTCGGCGACGCCGAGCGTCAGGCCACCAAGGAGGCGGGCGAGATCGCCGGCCTCGAGGTGCTGCGCATCATCAACGAGCCCACCGCGGCCGCGCTGGCCTACGGGCTCGACAAGGACAACGACCAGACCATCCTCGTGTTCGACCTCGGTGGCGGCACGTTCGACGTGTCGATCCTCGACCTCGGTGAGGGCGTGTTCGAGGTGAAGTCGACCGCCGGCAACACCCACCTCGGTGGTGACGACTGGGACCAGCGCGTCATCGACTGGCTGGTGACCGAGTTCAAGAACGCGCACGGCGTCGACCTCGCGGCCGACAAGATGGCCGTGCAGCGCCTCAAGGAGGCCGCGGAGAAGGCCAAGATCGAGCTCTCCTCGCTGCAGGAGACCACGGTCAACCTGCCGTTCATCACCGCGACGAGCGACGGCCCGCTCCACCTCGACCTCACGCTCAGCCGCGCGAAGTTCCAGGAGCTCACCGCCGACCTCCTCGACTCGTGCCGCGGGCCGTTCGAGCAGGCCATCCGCGACGCCGGCCTCACCAAGGACGAGATCGACCGCGTGATCCTGGTGGGTGGTTCCACCCGCATGCCCGCGGTCGCCGACCTCGTGAAGGAGCTGACCGGCAAGGACGCCGACAAGGGTGTGAACCCCGACGAGGCGGTCGCGGTCGGCGCGTCGCTGCAGGCGGGCGTGCTCAAGGGCGACGTCAAGGACATCCTGCTCCTCGACGTCACGCCGCTGTCGCTCGGCATCGAGACCAAGGGTCAGATCATGACCAAGCTCATCGAGCGCAACACCACGATCCCCACGAAGAAGTCGGAGGTGTTCACCACCGCCGACGACAACCAGCCCAGCGTGGAGATCAAGGTGCTCCAGGGCGAGAGCGACATGGCCTACCGCAACAAGCTGCTCGGCACCTTCCAGCTCGTCGGCATCCCGCCGGCACCGCGGGGCGTGCCGCAGGTCGAGGTCTCGTTCGACATCGACGCCAACGGCATCGTGCACGTGTCCGCCAAGGACCTCGGCACCGGCCGTGAGCAGCAGATGACCATCACCGGCGGTACCGCCCTCAACAAGGACGAGATCGAGCGGATGATGAAGGAGGCCGAGGCGCACGCCGAGGAGGACCGCGTCCGGCGCGAGGAGGCGGAGGTCCGCAACAACGCGGACTCGCTCGTCTTCCAGACCGAGAAGCTCCTGAAGGACCAGGCCGACAAGGTCGAGCCCGACGACCGCGAGAAGATGGACGCCGCGCTCAAGGAGCTGAAGGACGCGCTGGCGGGCACCGACATCGAGGCCGTGAAGCGCGGCCACGAGAACCTGGTGACCGTGAGCCAGGACTTCGCGCAGCGCCTCTACGCGAACGCGCAGCAGGCCCAGAACGCGGCCGACGCCGGCGCCGGTGCGCCGGGGGCCGGTGCCACTGCGGCCGACGACGACGAAGTGGCCGACGCCGAGATCGTCGACGACGAGCCCGGTGAGCAGAGCGCGTGAGCGCCGTGAGCGGTGAGCGAACCATGGAGCCGTGAGCGTGAGCGACCAGAGCCCGTAGCCGCAACACCGAGCGAGAGCGCGAGGTGGCCGAGGCCGAGGCGGACGTCGCCGAGGCCGAGGCCGCCGTCGAGTCGGATCTGTCGGAGCTCGAGCAGCTGCAGGGCGAACGCGCCGAGCTGCTCGACACGCTCCGGCGGGTCCAGGCCGACTTCGAGAACTACCGCAAGCGCGTCCAGCGCGAGCAGACCGCGCTGGTCGAGCGCGCCACCGAGCGCCTGGTGGCCGACCTGCTCCCCGTGCTCGATTCGTTCGACGGTGCGGTCGGCAGCTTCGGCAGCGCCGACACGCCCGAGGCGGAGAAGGTGCGCGACGGCGTGGTGAGCATCCGCGCCCAGCTCGGGACGGTGTTGGAGAAGGCGGGCTCGAGCGCATCGACGCGACCGGGGCCGAGTTCGACCCCAACGAGCACGAGGCCGTGATGCAGGACGACGGCGACGGCGAGCCGCACGTCGCCGAGATCCTGCGCACCGGGTACCGGCTCAAGGGCCGCGTGCTGCGCCCCGCGATGGTGCGCGTGACGCGCGAGGGCTGACGCGCGATGGCACCGCAGCGCGAGTGGTTCGAGAAGGACTACTACTCCGAGCTCGGCGTGTCGAAGGACGCGACCGACAAGGAGATCACGCGCGCCTACCGCAAGCTGGCGAAGCAGTTCCACCCCGACGCCAACCCGGGTGACGCGTCGGCCGAGGCCCGCTTCAAGGAGATCTCGTCCGCGCACGACGTGCTCGGCGACTCCGAGAAGCGCAAGGAGTACGACGAGGTCCGCGAGATGGTGGCGTCGGGCGGTGGTCCCGGTGGCCCGGGCGGCTTCGGCGGCTTCGGCGGATTCGGAGGCCCCGGCGGCCAGGGTGGCTACCAGAACGTCCGCGTCGAGGACCTCGGTGACCTGGGCGACCTCGGCGGGATCTTCGGCAACCTCTTCGGCGGCGGTGGCCGCAGGCGCGGCGCGGTCGCAACCAGGGCCCGGTCGGGCCCCAGCGCGGCCAGGACATCGAGACCGAGCTGCACCTCGACTTCCTCGACGCCGTCCACGGCATCACCACGTCGGTGAACATCACGTCGGAAGCCCCCTGCCACGTGTGCAACGGCTCCGGCGCGAAGCCGGGCACGTTCCCCGAGCGCTGCCCCACGTGCAACGGCGCCGGGTCGGTGGCCGTCGACCAGGGCCCGTTCTCGTTCTCCGAGGTGTGCCCCACGTGCGGCGGGCGCGGCAGCGTCGTCAAGGACAAGTGCAAGAACTGCAAGGGCCGTGGGGTCGAGGTGCGGCCGCGCACGGTGAAGGTCCGCATCCCGGCGGGCGTCGACGACGGCCAGCGGATCCGGGTGAAGGGTCGCGGCACCCCCGGGCTCAACGGCGCGCCTCCCGGCGACCTCTATGTCGTCGTGCACGTCGCGCCCCACCCGATCTTCGCCCGCAGCGGCAAGTGGGACCTCACGGTGAAGGTGCCGATCACCTTCCCCGAGGCGGCGCTCGGCGTGCGCAGGTGAAGGTGCCGACGCTCGACGCGCCGGTCACGGTGAAGGTCCCGCCGGGCACGCAGACGGGCAAGACGGTGCGCGTGAGCGGCCGGGGCATCCCGCGCGTCGTCGGGCGATCCGGGTGCGTTGCTCGTGACGTTCGACGTCGTGATCCCCCAGGAGCTCGACGACGACGCCAAGGCGGCGGTGCGAGCAGCTCGCGACCGCGCTGCCCGGCAACCCACGCGAACACCTGGGGGTGTAGGTCATGGCCAACGAGCCAGCAGGCCGACCAGCGCGCGCTCTACGTCATCTCGGTGGCGGCCGAGCTGGCCGGCGTCCACCCCCAGACGCTGCGCATCTACGAGCGCAAGGGCCTCATCGAGCCCCGCCGCACCGAGGGTCGCAGCCGGCGCTACTCCGACCGCGACATCGCGCTCCTCCGCCGCATCCAGGAGCTCACCACCGACGGCGTGAGCCTCGCCGGGGTCCGCAAGATCCTCGACCTCGAGGCCGAGCTCGACCAGCTGCGGCAACGGATCGCCGCGCTCGACACCGCGCTCACCGCCGCGCACGAGGCCCACGAGGTCGCCGTCCGCGACGTGCACCGGAGCTACCGCCGCGACCTCGTGCCGGTCAGCCGGGCCGTGGTGCGGGTCCCCCGACGCTGACGCCGGCCCGGAACCGTCACGTGCGGCCCGACACCGGGTACGCTCCGACCGATTTCCCCACGGTTCTGGAGGACATGACATGAAGTTCGCTTCCTGGCGTCATCGCGCGATTGCGCCCATCGTCGCGTGCATCGGGCTCGCCGGCGGGTCGGCGGCACTCATCGCCACCATCGCCCCCGCAGCGGGCGCGGTCACGCCGGTCACCACCGAGACCGAGTTCCGCGACGCCTGGGCGAACGACGCCGACATCGTGCTCGGTGCGGACATCACGCTGACCTGCTTCGAGAAGAGCGACCCGGGTGGTTCCGAAGCCGTTCGTGACCTCGCCGGCGCCGGCACCCTCGACGGGCAGGGTCACACCATCACGCAGACCTGTCCCGAGACTCGGGTCCTGCAGATCACCGGCGAGACCGGTGAGATGACGCTGCGCAACGTCACCGTGACGGGTGGCCAGGCCGTGTTCGGCACCTTCAGCGGCAACGGCGGCGGCGGGATCCAGAGCACGGTCGAGAGCCAGCTGAACATCATCGACTCGACCTTCACCGGGAACACCACGTGTGAGGGCGGCGGTGGCATCGAGATGGACTACTCGGGTCCGATCACGGTCACGAACTCCACCTTCTCGAGCAACACCGCGGAGTACGGCGGCGGCATCGCCGAGTACGGCACCAAGGCCACCGTCGTGAATTCGACGATCACCGGGAACACCGCAGCCGAAGGTGCCGGCGGCATCGCGGCCGAGGGTGACCTCACGCTCGTCTACTCGGACGTGGTCGGCAACACCATGAACCCCTCGCTGAGCCAGCCCATGTGCAGCGACGCGACGAGCGCCGGGCCCGGCCGATCCGCACGGGGCTCCGCACGCAGCCGCACCCGCGGTGATCCCGCCAACGTGCTGACCGGCGACGAAGACGGCACGTTCACGTCGTTCGGCAGCGTTGTCACGAACCCGATCGGCGGGAACAACTGCGAAGTCGACGACAGCCACGGGTCGGCGGGCTACAACTACGCCGACGACACGTCCTGCCTCTTCGACCAGTCGTCCGACCAGCAGTCGCCCACGAACAACCCGATGCTCGGCACGCTCGCTGGCAACGGCGGACCCACCGAGACCCTGCTCCCGCAGACGGGGAGTCCGCTGATCGACGGCATTCCCACTGCGAACTGTGGCGACGGCGATTCACTGGCCGACGCCACCATCGTCACCGACCAGCGCGGGTCGCCCGTCCTGAGGTGGCCGGCGGGAAGTGCGACATCGGTGCGGTGGAGGTGCAACCGGCTACCCCGACGCCGGAGCCGACTCCCGCTCCTGCTGCCGTCGTCGTGCAGCCGCGTCTTCACCGGCTGAGCCCGCGGGGGCGGGAGCCCGGCGACGATCGCCCTCGCGCGAGGCCCGATGCCACCGGCATCGGGCCTCTGCCATTCGCGCACCATCAAGTGGCGGATCCCTCGAGCCCGATGTAGTCTCCTGCGACTCGACCCGCCAGGCAGACGCGGGGCCGCCCCTGAAAGGCTCTGAACATGACCCCCACTCGCTCCATTTCGGCTCGCGCGCTCTCGTGCGCCGCGCCCTCGCGCTCTCGCTCGGCGTCGGCGTCGGTGCGTCCTGTCACGGCCGGCCCGTCCGCCGCCGCCGCCACGATCGGTCCCGTCGACCACACGATCCCGGACGGCAACACCGACTCCCTGCGCGACGTGCTCGAGAACCAGATCAGTGACGGCGACACCGTCGTCCTCGAGGCGGGCGCGACCTACGTGCTCGACGACTGCGAGGCCGGCGACATCGAGATCGACGGCGCGGTCATCATCGAGGGCAACGGCGCGCACCATCGAGCAGACCTGTCCCGACCGCGTGCTCTTCACCGAGGACGCGCTCACCATGAACAACGTCACCATCACCGGCGGCGACGCCGAGGGTCAGGGTGGCGGTCTGCTGATGGACTCCAAAGCGCCGATCGTGCTCAACGGCGTGACGTTCACCGGCAACTCGGCGTTGAGCGGGCGGCGGCGGCATCGAGACCTTCGGTGACATCACCGCGACCGATTCGACGTTCACCGACAACCACGCGTTCGACGACGGTGCCGACGGCGGTGGCGTCCAGGTGACCTCGGCCACGGCGATGGCCACCTTCAACAGCACGACCTTCTCGGGCAACACCGCCGAGGGCTGGGGTGGCGCCTTCGAGCAGGAGAGCGAAGAGGAAGAGCCGGCCCCGCTCGCGACTGCACATGTTCACGCTCAAGGTCACCGACTCGACGGTCACGGGCAACACCGCGTCCGGCAACGGCGGCGGCGGCCTCGACACCGAGGACGACGCCACCATCACCATCGACCACTCGACGCTTGCGGGCAACTCCGGCGGCTGGGGTGGTGCGGTCGGCGCGTTCGGCCAGGTCACCAGCTTCTCGTCGACCGCGAGCACGTACTCCGGGAACACGTCCGGCGAGGACGGCGGCGCGGTGCACCTGAGCGGCGGCGAGCTCTCGGTCCCGTCTGCCGCGGCGGACGCCTCGTCCACGAACGCCCAGTTCGTGAACTCGACGATCACGGGGAACACCGAGGCGTCGTTCGGCGCGCTGGGCGTCGAAGGCGACCTCAGCCTCAACCAGGTGACGCTGACCAACAACACCAGCCTGGGTCAGGACATCGAGAGCACGACGAGCACCGGCCGCGGGAACGTCGGCGCCTTCGCGGTCGACGGCGACGCGGCCAACGTGGCGGCGTTCACGTTCACGTCGCGCAACTCGGTCGTCGCCCAGCCGGTCGGCGCAGTGAACTGCACCAGCTTCGACACTCCCGCAACCGACGGTGGCTACAACTTCTCCGACGACGACTCGTGCGGCTTCACCGACGCCACGAGCAACGTGAAGACGCCGAACGACCCGGTGCTCGGTGCACTGGCGAACAACGGCGGTCCCACGCAGACCTTGCTGCCGCTCACCGGCAGCCCGCTGCTCGACGCCATCCCCCCGGCGTCCTGTGGTGCGGCCGTCGACCAGCGCGGCATCACCCGTCCGCAGGGCACCGGCTGCGACATCGGTGCGGTCGAGGTCGAGGTGGTGACCCCCGCCCCGGCCGCGGTCGTGATCACCCCCAAGTTCACCGGCTGACCTCGGAAGCTCCGTCCGGTACGTCCCTATCGAGCACCACGAACCTGTCCTGTGCTACACACAACCGGTTCACCCCACGGAGGGTCCTGTACATGACCGACCACATTCAACCCCGTAACCGAGCCGAGCGCCGAGCTGCCGCGGCGGAGCAAGAGCCGTCGTGCGGCGGGCGCCGCACTCGACCGCTACCAAGGTGGGCGCGCTCGTCGCGACCTCCGCGGCGGCATCGTTCGTCGGGACCGGTTTCTCGCCCGCGAGTGCCGCCAGCACGATCACGGTCACCGACAATGGGGACATCGGTCCGAACACGTTGCGCGGTGCACCGCGACGCGTGCGACGGCGACACCATCGTGTTCGCACCGAACGTCACGTCGATCACCCTGGCCGACACGGCTCAAGGTCTAGGACGCAGTCACCATCGAGGGTGCCGGCGCGGTCACCGTGCATGGGAGTGGCGCCGCTGGCGTCTTCTACCTCAACGCACCCGGCAACGCCGACATCACGATCCGGGTCTGACGATCACCGGTGGGCACGCGGCGCAGGGTGGTGGCATCGAGAACATCAACGAGCACCTGACCGTCGCCAACGACACGATCACGGGCAACGCCGCCACGAAGTGGGGAGGTGGCATCAGCACCGGAGGCAGCACGCCCGCTGGCACCGGGAATTCGCTGACGGTTACCAACTCGACCGTGACCGGCAACACCGCAGGCGACGGTGGCGGCGGCATCTACGCCGACGACTCCACGTCGGTGAACGTCGACTCGTCGAGTGTCTCGAACAACACCGCAACCGACAACGGCGGTGGCGGCCTTAACGTGAACACCGTCGACGTGCTCACGATCACGAACTCGCTGATCCACGGCAACACCACGGACGGAAGCGGAGGCGGCGGTCTCTACCTCAATGACATCGAGGGCGCACTCACCATCACAGACACGTCGATCTCGGGGAACACGACGACCTCCGGTGAGGTGGCGGCCTCTACGCCGACTACGTCCTCGGCGTGATCCACATGCAGCGGTACCACGATCTCCAACAACACCGTGTCCGATGGCGGCGGCGGCGCGTACTTCGACGAATCGCACGGCGGCGTCACCATCTCGAACTCGACGATCTCGGGCAACACCACCGGCGACGGAGACAACGGTGGTGGCCTCTACTTCGGCTTCTTCTACGAGGGTGTGACGATCCAGAGCACCACCATCTCGGGCAACACCGCGGCGCGGCGCCGGTGGCGGCGTCTGGTCCGACGGCGGCTACTACAACTTCGTCGTGCGCGACTCGACGGTGTCCGGCAACACCGCGAGCAGCGGCTGGGGCGGTGGCCTCTACGTCATGAACAACTACCACCCGATGCAGGTCCAGAACTCGACGATCGTCGGCAACACCGCCAGCGACGAAGGCGGTGCAATGTGGTTCGGCGGCAGTGGTGGCCTCGAGCTCACGCAGTCGACCATCACTGGCAACACCGCGACCACCGTCGGAGGGGTCGCGCTCTACGGTCCCGACACGGCGGCGGCGGCGTGGGCCATGGGGTCCACGGCACCAAGGCGAAGTCGAAGGCGGCGAAGGCAGACGGCAAGGAAGCCGGCAAGGGCGCCGTGAAGTCGCAGAGCCGCGTCCACGGCAAGGACGCCAAGGGCACGGCACAGGGCCAGGTCTCGGCCGCGGGCACGATCCTCGCCAAGAACGTCGGCGAGGACATCGGCACTGCGGCGGGCCCCGGAGGCGCCGTGCTCACGTCTGACCACTCGCTGTTGGGCGTGGTCGGTGCGGGGTGTCGGTGACCGACACCGGCGGCACGATCATGGGCCAGGACCCGACGCTCGGCCCGCTGCAGAACAACGGCGGACCGACCGAGACGATGGCGCTGCTGCCCGGCAGCCCGGCCATCGACGCGGGACCCAACCCGGTACCGAGCTTCCCGACCAACGAGTTCGACCAGCGCGGTGACGGGTTCACGCGCGTCGTTAACGGGACTGTCGACATCGGTGCGTTCGAGGTCCAGCCGCCTCCGACGCCCGCCCCGGAAGCCGTCGTCATCGCGCCGAAGTTCACCGGTTGACGCACTGCTCGGTCCGCACTTTGGCCGCGAGCGCTGACAAGCTCGCACGGTGCGTCTCGACACGCAGTTCGTGCTGATACCGATCCGCGTCGACCCGGCCGCCTCTGGCGGCCGAGGTCGCTGCGCTGCCGCCCGCTGCCTGGCGTGCGAAATCCGGAAGGCGTGCCCGGTAACACCGCGGTCCCGCTCGTCGCGTACCGGGGCGACCCCGACGACGACCGCGCCAAAGGGGTGATGGCGCCGATGCTGCTACCTCGAGCGGCTTCCGTACGTCCGGTGCGGTGATCTAAGTGCTCGATTCGGTGATCGGCCGGACGCGGCCCGATGCGCATCGAAGAAGAAGGGCGAGCCCGACCTCCCACATCGACACCAACTACTACTGGCGCGATCACCTGCGGGTGCACGTGCCGGTCGAGACCGACGCCCTACGTGCAGTTCGAGTGTGACGGCATCGCGGTGCACATGGCGCCAGGAGAGGTCTGGGTGTTCGACACCTGGCGGGCGCACAAGGCTTCGTCAACCCCGCTGGCGCCGCCGGTGGCGGCATCGTCGTGGTGGACACCGTCGGGGTCCGCGACTCTGTGAACCGCATCGACCAGCCCCTACCTCGCCCCGCACGAGGTGTCGGTCGACGGCCTGCCGGAGCCGGAACTCGCGTACCAAGTCGTGTCAACCAGCCGCTGGTGATGACGCCCTGGGAGCTCCAACACGTCGATCGACGTGCTGCTGGCCGAGCTCGACCAGTCGATCCGGCCGCGGCGGCCGCCTCGATGCACGGCGCTCGAGCTCGTGCGCGGCTGGCGGAACACGTGGGCGACTCTTCGGCGACGTGCCCGACGGCTGGGAGCAGTTCGTCGCACTGCGCAACGTCGCCGACCGGAAGGCGGCCGAGGCGCTCGGCGGCGCGCTATTGCCGAACGGCGGCGCTCGCGATCGAGGGTATCCGTCAGCACGCGTTCCAGCGCTGCCGTCGACCCCGACCGCGGCGCGCCGGAGGCGGTGCCACCCCCCGCTGGCGCCCCACCCTCGCGCCGCGGCCCCGTGGCCGCGCCTTCGGCGTCGCCGTCGAGTGCTGCTGCCATCGAGTTCGACCGACCGGTGTTCGTGGTGTCGTCGCCCCGGTCGGGCAGCACGCTGCTGTTCGAGACGATGGCTCGGGCGGGTGAGTTCGTGACGATCGGGGGCGAGAGCCACCTGGTGATCGAGTCGGTTCCGGGCCTTCACCCGGCGATCCACAGCTGGTCCTCGAACCGCCTCGACGTCGGCGACGCCACACGGTCGGCTGCAGCCGTGTCGACGCGGCTTCGCCGCGTGGCTACATACCGCGACGATCAACCGCCGGTGGGAGGCGCGGTCCGGTTGCTCGAGAAGACACCCAAGAACTCCTTGCGAGTGCCGTTCCTCGCGGTCCGTCTTCCCGGATGTGCGGTTCGTCTATCTGTACCGCGACCCTCGCGAGACGGTCAGCAGCATGTTGGACGCCTGGCGCTCGGGTCGCTTCGTCACCTATCCCGCCCTGCCCGACTGGACCGAGTCGCCGTGGTCGCTGCTGCTCGTCCCGGGCTGGCGGGAGCTCGCCGGCCGGCCGCTCGGCGAGATCGTCACGACACAGTGGGCCACCGCCACCGAGGTCTTGCTGGACGACCTCGAATCGCTCGACGCCGACCGGTGGTGCGTGACCAGCTACGACGCCATCGTCCGCGACGCGCAAGCGGAGATGGAACGCCTCGCGGCCTTCTGCGGCGTCGAGTGGGACGTGACGCTCGAAGCCGATCTCCCGCTGTCGCGCCACACCCTCGACTCGCCTGATCCCGAGAAGTGGCGGCGCAACGCCGACGAGCTCGAACCACACTGGGATCGTGTCCGTGAGGTCGCGCTCCGCGCCCACGACGTGTTCGCGGCACCGCCGCGCATCAAGCCGGCGCCGCGACGTGCGACGCCGCCAGCGCCACCACCGTCACCTCCGACGAAGATCCGTACCGATTCGTCGCTGGACGCAGACACGCCGACGTTTGACAGCGTGCACACCACGTCGTTCACCCAGATCCTGGACGGACTGGGGACGTCGCTGCTGGTCTCGACCTACCAGAGCGGTCGGGTGATCATCGTGCGCAGCGACGGTGCCTCGCTCAACACGCACTTCTGCTCGTTCAACGTTCCGATGGGAATGGCGGCGCGTCCGGGCGAGTTGGTGGTCGGTACCCAGACCGAGCTCCGACGGTTCCAGAACCAGCCCGCCCTGACGCGCGGCTCGACCCGCCCGGCGCGCACGATGCCTGCTTCGTCCCGCGCGTCGGTGCATCACACCGGCGACATCCGCATCCACGACATGGCGTTCGCGGGCGACGAGCTGTGGGCCGTCAACACGCGGTTCTCGTGTCTCGCCACGTTCGTCGGTCGACTACAGCTTCGTGCCGCGTTGGCGCCCTCCGTTCGTCAGCGCGCTCGCGGCCGAGGATCGCTGCCATCTCAACGGGATGGCCGTGGTCGACGGGCAGCCGCGCTACGTCACCGCGCTCGGCACCACCGACGTCGAGAACGGGTGGCGTGAGCACAAGACGACGGGCGGGGTGCTGCTCGACGTCCCGAGTGCGGAGGTCGTCGTCGCCGGCCTCTGCATGCCCCACTCACCCCGCTGGTACGACGGGCGGCTGTGGTTGCTCGAGTCCGGGAACGGCGCGTTCGGCCACGTCGACCTCGAGGCCGGTCGCTTCGAGGAGATCGTGAGGGCTGCCCGGGTTCACCCGAGGCCTGTCGTTCGTGGGCCCGTCGCCTTCATCGGGCTGTCCCAGGTCCGCGAAAACCTCTTCGAGGGCATCCCGCTCAAGGCCGAAGGCGTCGAGCGATCCTGCGGTGTCTGGGTCATCGACCTCCGCACCGGCGAGACGGCGGCCTTCCTTCGCTTCGAAGGCATCGTGCAGGAGCTGTACGAGGTGCTCGCCCTGCCTGGGTCGCGCTATCCGCGATCCTCGACGTGCCGACGAGGTCCTGCAAACGTCCTACGTGCTGCCGGATGCGGCCTTGGCCGAGTCGCTCGGCCAAGGGAAGAAACTTGACAACGGCATTGTTAACTTTGGAGTCCGGTTCAACGGCTCCGAGGTAGATGCATGCCGCTCGATCCCAACAAGTTCACCCGCAAGACCGGTGAGGCCCTGGGCGCCGCCCAGGCCCTCGCCGCGAGCTCAACCACTCGCAGGTCACGCCCGAGCACCTGCTGGCGGGCCTGCTCGCGCAGCCCGAGAGCGTGGTGCTCCCCGTCCTCGAGCGCATCGGCGTCTCGAGCAGGACCCTGCGCGACCGGGTCGACGACGCCCTTCGCGCGTCCCCAAGGTCTACGGCGAGACCGCCCAGCAGGCGCAGCTGTCCGCCGGCGCGTACGCCGCGCTCGAGGCCGCCGACGCCGAGCGGGCCACCCTGGGCGACGACTACCTCTCCACCGAGCACCTGCTCCTCGCCATGAGCGCCGATGAGAAGGCAAATGGTGCGGGTGGGGTCGGCGACCTCCTCCGTGGCGTCGGCGTGAGCCACGAGGCCGTGCTCGGCGCGCTCCAGGAGGTGCGCGGCAGCCACCGCGTCACCAGCGAGAACCCCGAGGAGCAGTACCAGGCGCTCGAGAAGTACGGGCGCGACCTCACCGAGGACGCCCGCAAGGGCAAGCTCGACCCCGTCATCGGGCGCGACGAGGAGATCCGGCGCGTCATCCAGGTGCTGTCGCGCCGCACCAAGAACAACCCGGTCCTCATCGGCGAGCCCGGCGTGGGCAAGACGGCCATCGCCGAGGGTCTGGCCCGGCGCATCGTCGAGGGCGACGTGCCCGAGAGCCTGCGCAACAAGCGGCTCATCGCGCTCGACATCGGGGCGATGGTCGCGGGCGCCAAGTACCGCGGTGAGTTCGAGGACCGCATGAAGGCCGTCCTCAAGGAGATCGTCGACAGCGACGGCGAGGTCGTCACCTTCGTCGACGAGCTGCACACGATCGTCGGTGCGGGTGGCGCCGAGGGCGCGGTCGACGCCGGCAACATGATCAAGCCGATGCTGGCGCGCGGCGAGCTGCGCATGATCGGCGCGACCACGCTCGACGAGTTCCGCAAGTACATCGAGAAGGACCCCGCGCTCGAGCGGCGCTTCCAGCAGGTCTACGTGGGCGAGCCGTCGGTGGAGGACACCGTCGCCATCCTGCGCGGGCTCAAGGAGCGCTACGAGGTGCACCACGGCGTCCGCATCCAGGACGCCGCGCTCGTCGCCGCCGCGGTGCTGTCGCACCGGTACATCCCGGCCCGGCAGCTCCCCGACAAGGCCATCGACCTCATCGACGAGGCCGCGTCGCGTCTGCGCATCGAGATCGACTCGATGCCGTTCGAGATCGACGTCGTCGAGCGCCGGATCCGCCAGCTCGAGATCGAGAAGGCCGCGCTGGCCAAGGAGACCGACGAGCCGTCGAAGCACCGGCTCGCCGCGCTCGACGAGGAGTTGGCGACGCTCGCCGAGGACCGCGACGCGATGGTCGCGCACTGGCAGAACGAGAAGGACGCCATCGGCGAGATCCGCGACGCTCAAGGAGCAGTTGGAGAACGCGCGCACCGAGGCCGAGAAGGCCGAGCGTGAGGGCAACCTCGAGCAGGCGGCGGCACTGCGCTACGGCACCATGCGCGACCTCGACGCCGAGATCGTGCAGAAGACCGAGCGCCTCAACGACCTCCAGTCCGACCAGCAGATGCTGAAGGAAGAGGTCGACGAGGAGGACGTCGCCGAGATCGTCGCCAAGTGGACCGGCATCCCCGTGAGCCGGCTCATGGAGGGCGAGATGAGCAAGCTCGTGCGCATGGAGGACGTGCTGCACGACCGCGTCATCGGCCAGGACGCACGCGGTGAGCGCGGTGGCCAACGCCATCCGCCGGTCGCGCGCAGGGCTGTCCGACCCCAACCGGCCGATCGGCTCGTTCCTGTTCCTCGGCCCCACCGGCGTCGGCAAGACGGAGCTGGCGCGCACGCTCGCCGACTTCCTCTTCGACGACGAGAAGGCGATGGTCCGCATCGACATGTCGGAGTACCAGGAGAAGCACAACGTGTCGCGCCTCGTCGGCGCGCCTCCCGGGTACGTCGGCTACGAGGAGGGCGGACAGCTCACCGAGGCGGTGCGGCGTCGGCCCTACGCCGTCGTGCTGCTCGACGAGGTGGAGAAGGCCCACCCCGACGTGTTCAACGTGCTGCTCCAGCTGCTCGACGACGGCCGGCTCACCGACGGCCAGGGCCGCACCGTCGACTTCACCAACACGGTGCTGATCATGACCAGCAACCTCGGTGGCGGTGCCGACGAGGCGGTGGTGATGGACGTGGTGCGCAACCACTTCAAGCCCGAGTTCCTCAACCGGATCGACGAGATCGTCGTGTTCCACCGGCTGGCCGAGGAGCACATCGGGCGCATCGTCGAGATCCAGGTCGACCAGCTGCGTCAGCGCCTGGCCGAGCGCAACCTCGGCCTCGACCTCACCGAGGCGGCCCTCGCGCACATCGCGTCGGTCGGCTACGACCCCGACTTCGGGGCGCGGCCGCTGAAGCGGGTGATCCAGCGCGAGGTCAGCGACCCGGTGGCGCTCGCCCTGCTCAAGGGCGAGTTCGCCGACGGCGACATCGTCGTGGTCGACGCCACCGCCGACGGCACCCTGACCTTCTCCAGTCAGCAACCCGTCACCCTCTGACCCCACTCCTGACCTCGCCGAGCATCTCGAGGTTCGCGTACCCATGCGACGGTCAACTTCGAGATGTTCGGCGGTTGCGGGGCGACTAACCTCTCGTCAACGTGACACCTGTATTGGTTGCGTTGCGCGGGGGGCTGGTGTGTCTGGCACGGTGATCGTCGGCACCCAGTGGGGTGACGAAGGCAAGGGCCGCTTCACCGACTACCTGGCGCAGGAGAGCGACCTCGTCGTTCGCTACCAGGGTGGTCACAACGCGGGACACCGCATCGTCGTCGGTGACGAGGTGTTCGCGCTGCAGTTGGTGCCCAGCGGCGTGCTCTACCCGCACGTCACCGCCATCATCGGCAACGGCGTGGTGGTCGACCCCGCGGTGCTCATCGACGAGCTCGACATGCTCGAGGGCAAGGGCGTCGACACGTCGCGCGTGAAGCTCTCGGGCAACGCGCACCTGATCATGCCGTACCACCAGGAGCTCGACCGCGTCACCGAGCGCTTCCTGGGCAAGAACAAGCTCGGCACCACCAAGCGCGGCATCGGCCCCGCCTACGCCGACAAGGCGCTGCGGGTCGGGCTGCGCGTGCAGGACCTGCTCGACGCCAAGATCTTCCGCGAGAAGCTCGACCTCGCCCTGCGGGAGAAGAACGGCGTGCTGGCCAAGGTCTACAACCGCCTGCCGCTCGACGCCGACGAGATCTGCGAGCAGTACCTCGCGATGGTGCCGCGGCTCGAGCCGATGATCGACGACACCGTGCACCTCGTGCACCAGGCGCTCGAGAACGAGCGGCCGGTGCTGTTCGAGGGTGCGCAGGCCACCTACCTCGACCTCGACCACGGCACGTATCCCTTCGTCACGTCGTCGAACCCGATCGCGGGTGGCGTCTGCACCGGCGCCGGCGTCGGACCCCGTGCGATCACGCGCGTGATCGGCGTGGCCAAGGCCTACGTCACGCGCGGTCGGCAGCGGTCCGTTCCCCACCGAGCTCTTCGACGGCGATCGCGGTCGGCGACGAGCTGGTGTCGACGCGGCCACGAGTTCGGCACCAACACCGGCCGCCGTCGCCGTCCCGGCTGGCTCGACCTCGTGATGCTCAAGCACGCGGTGGCGCTCAACTCCTGCAGCGAGATCGCCATCACCAAGCTCGACGTGCTCGCGCCGTTCGACGAGCTCAAGGTGTGCACCGGCTACGTGGGCGACGACGGCACGCGCTACGACCACGTGCCGTACCACCAGTCGGTGCTGCACAAGGTGAAGCCGGTCTACGAGACGTTGCCGGGCTGGAAGAGCGACATCGACACCTGCGCCGAGGTCGACGACTTCCCCGTCGAGGCGCGTGACTACCTCCGTTTCATCGAGGACTTCGTCGGCGTGCCCATCAGCTTCGTCGGCGTCGGCCCCGACCGCGCGCAGACCGTCGTGCTGCCTCGAGCCGCCTGAACGTGCGCGTCCTGGTCGTCGGTTCGGGCGGGCGCGAGCACGCGCTCGTGTGGGCGTTGCAACGGTCGCCGTCGTCGCCCGAGGTGTTCGCCGCGCCCGGCAACCCCGGCATCAACGAGACCGCGCTCTGCTTCCCCGTCGACCCGGCCGACCCCGCGCTGGTCGCGCAGCTCGCCGACGACCTCGACGTCGACCTCGTCGTCGTCGGTCCCGAGGGCCGTTGGTCGCGGGCGTCGCCGACGCGGTGCGGGCGCGCGGTCGGGCCTGCTTCGGACCCGGCGCGGCGGCGGCGCGGCTCGAAGGGTCGAAGGCGTGGATGAAGCAGGTGCTGGCCGACGCGGGCGTGCCGACCGCCCGCCACCGCGCCTTCGGTGCCGACGACGAAGCGGCCGCGCTCGCGTACCTCGAGGAGCTCGCAGCGCCGTACGTGGTGAAGACCGACGGCCTCGCCGGCGGGAAAGGCGTGGTGGTCACCGAGTCGCTCGCCGAGGCGCGTGATGCGGTGCGCGCCTACCTCTCCGGCGAAGCGTTCGGCGACGCCGGCCGCACGCTCGTGATCGAGGAGGGACTCACCGGTCCGGAGCTGTCGCTCCTCGTCGTGTGCAACGGCGACCCTGACGCGGCGATTCCGCTCGCGCCCGCGCAGGACTTCAAGCGGTCGCTCGCCGGCGACGCGGGACCCAACACCGGCGGCATGGGCGCCTATTCGCCGGTGCCGATCGTGAGCGACGCGCTCGTCGACGAGGTGATGGAGCTCGCGGTGCGACCCACGCTGCGCTGGCTCGCCGACCACGGCGCCGAGTACCGCGGCGTGCTCTACGCGGGGATGATGCTCACCGCCGACGGACCCAAGGTCATCGAGTACAACGTCCGCTTCGGCGACCCCGAGTGCCAGGTGGTGCTCCCGCGCGTCACGTCCGACGTCGCCGAGCTGCTGCTCGCCGCGGCCACCGGCGACAAGCTCGCGGTCACGTTCTCCGACGACGCCGCGGTGACCGTCGTCCTCGCGGCCGACGGCTACCCCGGCGTCACCGCGCACCGGCGACCCGATCACCGGCATCGAGGTCGCGTCCGCGGTCAACACCGTCACCGTCTTCCACGCCGGCACCGCCCGCGACGAACAAGGAGTCCTCCGCACCGCAGGAGGTCGCGTCCTGACCGTCACCGCCACCGGCGTCGACCTCGAAGTCGCCCGCATGCGCGCCTACGAAGCCGCCTCGATCATCAACTTCAAGGGCATGCGCTTCCGCCACGACATCGCCGCCCACGCGGCCGCGGCCCAACGCCGCGGAACTTGAGCACCAGGCGACGCCGACACCGACAGTGACGCCGCACGTTCGTCGCCGAAGGCGGCGGCGGGCGGGTGGGGAACGGGCGACGGCACTGGCGGGGGCCGCCGCCGAGACGTCAAGGGAACGCTCAGCGCACCCGGCGCCGCGTCCGCACCCCGGCGATGACGAGGGAACAGGGGATGCACCGCAGCGGCCCCCCATCCTTGGGCGGCGGCACGAGGCACACCGCGCACCAGGGCTGGCCGCAGGCGTCGCACTGCGCGACCGCATGTTCGTTCCAGTGCTTCGTGCAGTTCATCACCCCCGATCGACCTCCTCGCCGCTTCGGCCTCGCCCCGATCTCGCTCGCGGGCGCGCCCGAATCGGGATCCGTCCGCACCATTCCTGGCTCGTAGAGTGTTCGGCAGGAGGAAGGGCCCCCTTGATAGAGCGCTACGCACTGCCTGAGATCGCTGCCCTCTTCACCGACGAGGCCAGGTTCCGGGCCTGGCTGGAGGTGGAGATCCTCGCCACCGAGGCCTGGGCGAAGCTGGGCGTGGTCCCCGCCGCCGATGCGGTGGCGGTCCGGGAACGGGCCGATTTCACCGTCGAGGCCATCCTCGAGCGGGAGCGCACCACCGAGCACGACGTCGCCGCCTTCGTCGACGTGGTCCAGGAGCGCATCGGCGCCCCTGCCGGCTCCTGGCTCCACTACGGCCTCACGTCGAGCGACGTGGTCGACACCGCCCTGTCGGTGGTCCTGGTGCAGGCGATCGACCTGGTGATCGACGCCGCCGCCGCCCTCCAGGTGGCGATCACCGCCCAGGCCCACGCCCACCGCTCGGTGGCGATGGCCGGGCGCACCCACGGCGTCCACGCCGAGCCCACCACCTTCGGGGCCAAGCTCGCCCTCTGGGCCATGCAGGTGCACCGCGACCGCCAACGCCTGGCCCGGGCCCGGGCGGGCATCGCCGTCGGCAAGCTCTCGGGCGCGGTCGGCACCTACTCCAACATCGACCCCGAGGTGGAGGCCTACGTGTGCGAGGCGCTCGGCCTCACCGCGGTGCCCGCCACCCAGGTCATCGCCCGCGACCGTCACGCCGAGCTCCTCTACGCGTGCGCGTCGGTGGGCGCCACCATCGAGACGTTCGCCACCGAGATCCGTCACCTGCAGCGCACCGAGGTGCGCGAAGTCGAGGAGCCGTTCCGCGCCGGCGCGCAGAAGGGCTCGAGCGCGATGCCCCACAAGCGCAACCCGGTGAAGGCCGAGCAGCTCAGTGGGCTCGCACGCGTGCTGCGCGGCAACCTGCAGGCCGGACTCGAGAACGTCGCGCTGTGGCACGAGCGCGACATCTCGCACTCGTCGGTCGAGCGCATCATCCTTCCCGACTCGTTGCAGCTCGCCTACTACGTGCTGGTGAAGTTCCGGTCGATCGTCGAAGGCATGCACGTGTATCCCGAGCGGATGCAGGAGAACCTCGACGCGTCGTACGGCCTCGTGTTCAGCCAACCGGTGCTGCTCGCGCTGGTCGAAGTCGGGCATGACGCGCGACGACGCCTACCGCGCCGTGCAACGCAACGCGATGACCACGTGGGAGTCGCGCCGTCCATTCCTCGACGTGCTGCGCGACGACGCCGACGTCGTCGGTGCGCTGGGCGACGAACGCCTCGCCGCGTGCTTCGACCTCAGCGCCGCGCTGGCCAACGTCGACCGCACCTTCACCGCCCTCGATGCAGCTCCCTCCGGTCGCTGCTGATGAGCAAGCTGTCGCTGCCCCACCACTACAGCGGCAAGGTCCGCGAGCTCTACGAGGTCGACCACGACCGCATGCTCGTCGTGGCCTCCGACCGCGTGTCGGTCTTCGATGTCGTCCTCCCCGACCTCATCCCCGACAAGGGTCGCGTCCTCACCGCGCTGTCGACGTTCTGGTTCGAGCAGACCGCGCACCTCGCGCCCAACCACCTCGTGTCGTCCGACCCCACCGACTTCCCCGAGACCGCCGGTGCGGAGATCGCGGGCCGGGCGATGCTCGTGAGGGCAGCCCGGCCGGTGCGGCTCGAGTGCGTCGCCCGCGGCTACCTCTTCGGTGCGGCGTGGAGCGACTACCAGGAGACCGGCACGGTGATGGGGCGTACCCTCCCCGCCGGCCTGCGCCAGGCCGAGCGGTTGCCCGAGCCCATCTTCACGCCCACCACGAAGGCCGACGAGGGCCACGACCTCCCGCTGAACGACACCGACGCCGCCGCGCTGGTCGGCGACGACCGCTACGAGGAGCTGCGCGACCTCACGCTCGCGATCTACTCGTTCGGGGCCGAGCTCGCCGCCCGGCACGGGTTGATCCTCGCCGACACCAAGCTGGAGTTCGGCGAGATCGACGGCCGCCTGTTCGTCATCGACGAGATCATGACCCCCGACTCGTCGCGCTACTGGAGCGCCGACGACCACCAGGTCGGGACGTCACCGCCGTCGTTCGACAAGCAGTACGTGCGCGACCACTACCTCTCGATCGGGTGGAACATGCAACCGCCCGTCCCGCGCATGCCGGCCGCCGTCATCGAGGGCACGCGGGCGCGGTACGTGGAGGCCTACGAGCAGGTGAGCGGGCGCAGCTTCGACACCTGGTACGGAGACGACGAATGAGGTTCAGCGTCCGCATCGACGTCACGCACGTGCCCGGTGTGCTCGATCCCCAGGGCGCGACGGTGGAACGCGCACTTCCCGCGCTCGGGTACAGCAACGTGAGCGCGGTGTCGATCGCCAAGACCATCCGCCTCGAGCTCGACGCCGAGTCGTCCGACGCGCGCGCGCACCCAGGTCGACGACATGTGCCAGCGCCTGCTCGCCAACCCGGTCATCGAGCGCTACACGGTCGAGATCAACGAGGTGGTCCCGGCACCGTGAGCGCGCGCGTCGGCATCGTCGTCTTTCCCGGCACCAACTGCGAGCTCGACGTCGCGTGGGTGGTCGAGGAGCTCGGCGGCGAGGCGGTCCTGCTGTGGCACGGCGAGCGCAGCGTGCGCGACGTCGACGCGGTCGTCGTCCCCGGCGGCTTCGCCCACGGCGACTACCTGCGCACCGGCGCCATCGCCCGCTTCTCGCCGGTGATGGACGCGGTCACCGAGCACGCCGCGGCCGGGGGTCCGGTCGTCGGCATCTGCAACGGCTTCCAGGTGCTCACCGAATCCGGGTTGCTCCCGGGCGCGCTCCAGAAGAACGCCGGCCTCAGCTTCGTGTGCGACACCGTCGAGCTCGAGGTGGTGAGCACCCGTTCGGTGCTCACCCGCCAGGCCGAGGTGGGGGCGCGGCTGCGCATCCCGATCAACCACTTCGAGGGCAACTACGTGTGCGACCCCGACACGTTGCGGGCGCTCCACGACGACGACCGCATCGTCGTCCGCTACGTCGACAACCCCAACGGCAGCATCGACGACATCGCCGGCATCTGCAACGAGGCCGGCAATGTCGTCGGGTTGATGCCCCATCCCGAGCGCGCTTCGCACGCCCTTTTGGGCAGCGCCGATGGTGTGGTGTTGTTGCAGTCGCTGCTCGCCGCCGCCCAACCCGCCGCGACGTGAGTGCCGCCTAGGAAGCTCGGGAGATCCCGGCCTTCTTGAGCACGTCGGCGGGCACGCCGAGCTCGCGCCATGCGGCGTAGGAGATGCCCTTTCGCTGCGCGTACTTCGCCGCGGTCTTGACGAAGTCTCCTTCGAGCGCCGAGAGATCGACCTTGTTGCCCATCGTCTCGAGCTCCCGCTGCAGGTCCATGCGCTCCTGCGCGAGCTGCAGCTGCTGGAGGGCCGAGACGTCGCCGTACGACGAGTCGATGGCGGTCAGCCGCTTCTTGATGGAATCCGGGGTGCGGCGACGCCCCCGCTTGGGGCGGTTCTGCTGGAGGGCTTCGAGGTAATTCTTCACCGCGCGGCCCTCTGATCGCCCCTCGGCGAGCGCCGCTTTGTGCTGGGCGGTCATCGTGCGTTTTGCCGGTTTGGCCATGCCAATCAACCCCTGTCTTTCACTCTGCGCTGTCTGGGTTCATTTGTTTTCTATCACCGGGAAGTCTTGTTCTCATATCGGCCCTGACAGCTGGTGACCAACTTTCGGAAAAGGGCCACTTGACTACGATGCGACCGCACCCATGAGCGAACCAGCCACCCAAGACCTGCACCGGACCCCCCTTCACAGGGAGCTGGGCCTCACCGACGACGAGCTCGCCGCCATCGTCGAGCTGCTGGGCAGGGATCCCTCCGAGCTCGAGCTGGCCATGTACGCGGTCATGTGGTCGGAGCACTGCTCCTACAAGTCGTCGAAGCGCCACCTCGGGCGCTTCCCCACCGAGGCACCCTGGGTGCTGGTCGGCCCGGGCGAGGGCGCGGGCGTCATCGACGTCGGCGACGGCCTCGCGGTCGCGATCCGCATCGAGAGCCACAACCACCCGTCGGCGGTCGAGCCCTACCAGGGCGCGGCCACCGGCGTCGGCGGCATCATCCGCGACATCTTCTCGATGGGCGCACGCCCGATCGCGTTGATGGACCCGCTGCGCTTCGGTCCCCTCGACGACGCGCGCACGCGCTATCTCGTCGAAGGCGTCGTCGCCGGCATCAGTGGCTACGGCAACGCAGTCGGTGTCCCCACCGTCGGCGGCGAGGTCGTGTTCGACGACTGCTACCGCGACAACCCGCTCGTCAACGTGCTCTGCCTCGGTGTGCTCCCGGTCGAACGGCTCGTGCTGGCGAAGGCCGAAGGCGTGGACAACGTCGCGGTGCTGCTCGGCTCCGCCACCGGACGCGACGGCATCGGCGGGGCCAGCGTGCTCGCGTCGGCCGGCTTCTCCGAGGGCGACGAGGCCAAGCGACCGTCGGTGCAGGTCGGCGACCCCTACGAGGAGAAGCGGCTCATCGAGGCGTGCCTCGAACTGCTCGACGCCGGCCTCGCGGTCGGCGTGCAGGACCTCGGCGCCGCCGGCATCTCGTGCGCGGCGTCGGAGACCGCGGCGAAGACCGGCGCGGGCATGGACGTCGATCTCGCGCGCATGCCCAAGCGCGAGCCGGGCATGAACGGCGTCGAGGTGATGACGTCGGAGAGCCAGGAGCGCATGCTCGCCATCGTCACGCCCGAGAACCTGCAGGCGGTGCTCGACCTGTGTCGCCGGTGGGAGATCCGGGCGTCGGTCATCGGGCGCGTCACCGACACCGCGCGGTTCCGTGTGTACGACGGCCTCTTCGACGCGGTCGGCGTGCCGGGCGAGAACCCGCCCGTGCCGCGCGGTGACGCGCCGCCGACGGTGTCGTCCGACGCGCCGCTGGTGGCGGACGTGCCGGTGGAGAGCCTGGGCGACGGCCCGGTGTACGACCGGCCCCGCACCCGGCCGGCCGATCGCGCCGCGGTGCACGCCGACGATCCCGCGCCGGTGCTCGCGCAACGGTTCCCCGACGGCACCGACCTCGGCGACGAGTTGCTCGCGCTCCTCGCCAACCCCACCATCGCCGACAAGTCGTGGGTGTACCGCCAGTACGACCACCAGCTGTTCCTCAACACGGTGGTCAAGCCCGGTGGCGACGCGTCGGTGCTGCGGTTGAAGGGCACGTCGCGCGGGCTCGCGCTCACCACCGACGGCAAGGCGCGCTTCTGCCGCGCTCGACCCGCACGCGGGAGCTCGCCTCGTCGTGATCGAAGCGGCGCGCAACCTTGCGTGCGTCGGCGCGGTGCCGAAGGCGCTCGTGAACTGTCTCAACTTCGGCAACCCCGAGCACCCCGAGGTGATGTGGGAGTTCTCCGAGGTCGTCGACGGCATGGCCGACGCGTGCCGCGCGCTCGGGATCCCCGTCGTCGGCGGCAACGTGAGCTTCTACAACGAGTCGCGAGGACGTGACATCGACCCCACCCCGGTGGTCGGCGTCGTCGGTCTCATCGACGACCTCGCGACCGTGCCGCCCGCGTCCGAGCTGCACGACGGCGACGCGATCGTGCTGCTCGGTCACACCGAGGCCGAGCTCGGCGGGTCGGAGTGGGCGACGTCGCACGACCTGCGCGGCGGTCTCCCGCCGTCCGCCGATCTCGAGGTCGCGGCCGCGCTGCACGACTTCGTGCGCGACATCGTCGTGGCGCGCGGCCAGGACCAAGCTGTGCGCGGCGTGCACGACGTGTCCGACGGTGGTCTCGCGGTCGCGCTGGCCGAGATGGCCGTCGCCGGTGGCTGCGGCTTCGACGTCGCGCTGGCGAGCGAGCTCGTCCGCCGCTCGCGTGGTTCTCGGAGTCGACGTCGCGGGTGGTCGTCGCCGTCGACCCGACCACTGCCGACGCCCTCGTCGACCGCGCCCGCGCCGCCAATGTCCCGGCCCAACGCCTCGGCACCGCCGGCGGCGACCGCCTCGTGGCTTCCAGTCCTTCCGGCGGTCCGTCAGGCCCGGCGTTCTCCGTCGACCTCGCCGCCGCCACCCACGCCTGGCGCGACGCCCTCCCCGACGCCCTCCGCACACCCGAGTGAACATCTCAAAGTTGACGTACGTAGGCGACAGTCAACTTCGAGATGTTCAGGGTGAAGCGGAACAGTGGGGCCGGGGTCGGGGTTGGACGCCCTGTGTATGGGACAATGACGGCGTGGACATGGCCGTGAACGACGCCTCGATCGGCCACGCCTGCGGCGTGTTCGGCGTGTACGCGCCCGGCCAGGACGTCGCCCACCTCACCTATCTGGGCCTCTATGCGCTCCAACACCGGGGCCAGGAGTCGGCCGGCATCGCGGTGAGCGACGGCCAGACCATCACCGTGTCGAAGGACATGGGTCTCGTCACCCAGGTGTTCGACGAGCGCCGCATCGCCCCGCTCGAGGGCCATCTCGCCATCGGCCACGTGCGCTACAGCACCACCGGCTCGAGCAGCTGGCGCAACGCGCAGCCGGTCTACCGGTCGGTCGGCGACGCCGGCTTCGCGCTCGGCCACAACGGCAACCTCACCAACACGCTCGAGCTCGCCGAGCGCCTCGGCATGCTCCCCGGCCTCGCGCCGGGCGACAGCGCGGTCGGCCTCGACTCCACCACCGACTCCGCGCTCGTCGCCGAGCTCATCGGCCACGAGTACGAAGCCCAGGCCCGCAGCGACGGCAAGGAGCTCGAGCGGGCGTTGGCGCACGTGCTGCCGCAGCTCGAGGGTGGCTTCTCGTTCGTGATGATGGACGAGGCCCACCTCATCGGCGTGCGCGATCCGCACGGGTTCTGGCCGCTCGTCCTCGGTCGCATCGAGGGCGGCTGGGTGCTGGCCAGCGAGACCGCCGCCCTCGACATCGTCGGCGCCCACTTCGTGCGCGAGGTCGAGCCCGGCGAGATGATCGTGATCGACGCGTCGGGTCTGCACGACGGCCAGCGCTTCGCCGAGGCGGATCCGAAGCTCTGCCTGTTCGAGTTCGTCTACTTCGCCCGGCCCGACACCAACCTCTACGGCCGCAGCGTGCACGCGGCGCGCCAGCGCATGGGCGAGGAGCTGGCGCGGCAGGCAATGGTCGACGCCGACATGGTGATGCCGGTGCCGGAGTCGGGCATCCCCGCCGCGCAGGGCTACGCGCGCGCCGCCGGCATCCCCTACGGCGACGGCCTGGTGAAGAACCGCTACGTCGGCCGCACGTTCATCCAGCCCAACCAGAAGCAGCGCGGCAACAGCGTGCGGCTCAAGCTCAACCCGCTGCCCGAGAACATCCGCGGCAAGAAGCTGGTCGTGGTCGACGACTCCATCGTGCGCGGCACCACCACCCGTCAGGTGGTGCAGATGCTGCGCGAAGCGGGCGCCGCCGAGGTGCACTTCCGGGTGTCGTCGCCGCCCTACAAGTGGCCGTGCTTCTACGGCATGGACACCGGGAGCCGTTCGCAGCTCCTCGCCGCCGACATGTCGGTGGGCGAGATCCGCGACTACCTCGGCGTCGACTCGCTCGCCTACCTCGAGCTCGACCGCCTCACCACCGCCACCGGCGCGTCGGCCGACTCGTTCTGCACCGCCTGCCTGTCCGGCAACTACCCGGTCCCGGTCCCGCTCACCGATTCGAAGCTCGCGCTCGAGGACGACACGCCCACCGCCAGCACCCCCGCCCCCGACTGGCGGCTCGATGACGCCTGACGGCGACGGCGACGGCGACGCCCCGGAACGCGGCGCGTCCAACGGCCTCACCTACGCGGGCGGGCGTCGACATCGCCGCCGGCGAGAAGGCCGTCGAGCTGATCAAGGCGCACGTGCGCTCCACGTTCCGCCCCGAGGTCGTCGGCGACATCGGCGGGTTCGGCGGCTTGTTCGCGTTCGAGCCCAAGCGCTTCGACCACCCGCTGCTCGTGTCGTCGACCGACGGCGTCGGCACCAAGTCGATGATCGCCCGCCTCACCGGCCGCTACGACACCATCGGCATCGATCTCGTCGCGATGTCGGTCGACGACATCGCGGTGCAGGGCGCGGAGCCGCTCTTCTTCCTCGACTACATCTCGATCGGCAAGCTCGTGCCCGAGATCGTCGACGACATCGTCGGTGGCGTCGCGCACGGGTGTCGCGCAGGCGGGTTGCGCGCTGCTCGGCGGCGAGATGTCCGAGCACCCCGACCTCATGGAACCGGGCGAGTTCGACCTCGTCGGCTTCGCGGTGGGTGTCGTCGAACGCGCTCGGGTGCTCCCCAACAACGTGAAGCCCGGCGACGTGATCGTCGGCTTCGCCAGTCCGGGCCTGCGCTGCAACGGCTACTCGCTCGCGCGTGTCGCGTGCTGCTCGACCGCGCTGGGCGTCGTCTCGACGATCCCGCGTGGAAGGGCGCACGGCACTCCCTCGGCGACGAGCTGATCCGCCCGAGCGTGATCTACGCCCCCTCGATGCGCAAGCTGCGCGAACGAGTCGAGGTGCACGCGTTCGCGCACATCACGGGTGGCGGCCTGCCCGACAACCTCGAGCGGGTGCTCCCGTCGCACTGCGACGCCGTGCTGCACCGCGGCAAATGGGAGGAACCGCGGATCTTCGGCGAGATCCAGGCGGCGGGCGACGTCTCCGACGACGAGATGGCCCACGTCTTCAACCTGGGCCTCGGGATGCTCGCGGTGGTCCCGCCCGGAGCCATCGAAGCTACGTTGGACACCGTTCGCTCGGCCGGTCAGGAAGCCTGGATCGTCGGAGAGGTGTCAGAAGGCCGCGGTCGGGTAAGTATCACCCGTTAACGATTCCGGGAGCAGGGCATCCAGTGCGAATCTGTACGGATGCTGCTACTCTGGGCATACGGGAACGATCCCCCCGAGCCCCCCGGTGAGGATCCGACGAACTGCGAGGACCCCATGCCCCAGAACCCCGCTCCCGAGCCCGAACAGCTGCTCACTCCGTCCGAAGTGGCGGCCATGTTCCGCGTGAACCCCAAAACGGTCACCCGTTGGGCGCGCGCCGGCAAGATCTCGGCCATCCGCACCCTTGGCGGTCACCGCCGGTTCAAGGCGTCCGAGATCCGGAAGTTCCTCGAGCAGGTCGACGAGGCCAACGAGGTCGAGTGACGCCAGCCTCATGACGCTGGTGCTCGGGCCTACTTGGTCTTGAGCGCCTTGAGGATCATCGCCGCCTGCGCCTGCATGCCCGCCCCGTTCGGGTGGAACGTCAGCGCGGTCGTCGACGGCTCCTGACCCTGGATCCAACGGTGCGCCGCGCGTGCACGTCGTCGTGACCCTTCGGCGTGTAGCTGTCGACGAAGTCGACCTTCGTCTGCTTCGCGCTGCGCGCACGACACGTGTTCGAGGCACCCGGTGGAGACGGCGGGGGCTGGCCCGAACCGCGAGACACCGGGGTACCGGATCGTCGTGACCCGCTTGCTTCCGTACCGTCGTCGGCATGTCGTTCGCCGTCCCGTCGTTGCGCGAGTTGGCGCGGCGCGCGGTGCCACAGGCGCTCGAGGCCGCGCTCGTGCCCGCAGTGCTCTACCTGGCCGCGTCGCACGTCGTCGGCCCGCGCGTCGCCATGGGCGCGCCGCTCGCGTGGGCGCTCGCCGCGGTGTCGTGGCGTTCGGCGCGTGGGATGCGCGTGCCGGGGATGATGGTGCTCGCGCTGGTGACGTTGTTGGTGCGTTCGGTGATCGTGTTCGTGGCCGACAGCACCTTCCTCTACTTCGTGCAACCCACGATCGGCGGCATCGCACTCGCGCTCGCGTTCCTCGGATCGGTGCTGCTCGACCGGCCCCTGGTGCGTCGCTTCGCCACCGACTTCGCCGAGCTCCCGCCGGACGTGTCGGCGCGAGCATCGGTGCATCGCTGCTTCCGACGACTCTCGCTGTCGTGGGGGGTGTACGGGCTGGTCAATGCGGCGCTCGGCGTCTGGATGCTCACTGCGCTCCCGACCGACACCTACGTGCTGGTGCGGACGCCGCTCTCGGTCGTCGGCACGGCGTCGATGGTGGCGCTGTCGACGGTCTGGTTCCGCCGGGTGATGGAACGGGACGCACGCGACCGAGGCGAGCGACACGACGAAGCCCCCGGCCGGGGGCCGGGGGCTTGGGTGTGGCCGGGACCGGCGTCGATCCGGTGACCCCGCGCTTTTCAGGCGCGTGCTCTGCCGACTGAGCTACCCGGCCTTGCGAGACCGACGCCGCAGCGCCGGCCCCTGGCGGTCCTGACGGGATTTGAACCCGCGGCCTCCGCCTTGACAGGGCGGCGTGCACTCCAAACTGCACCACAGGACCAGTGACGTCGGGGAGTGCCCCCAGGGGAGTTCGAATCCCCGTTACCGCCTTGAAAGGGCGGCGTCCTAGGCCACTAGACGATGGGGGCTCGCTCACCTGAGGGAGCGCATGGTAGCAGCACGACTCCGACCAGTCATCGGCGGAGTCGAGGTCGCCGGGGTCAGTGCGGGACCGAATGGTCCTCGGCCTGCCGGCACCCGCGACCGCCGCAGCGACGCAATTGCGAGATCTGCCGGCCGAGCTGGCGTTCGAGCTTCGGTCGGGTGCCGGCGAGGTTGTGGATCTCGTCGGGGTCGTGGCGCAGGTCGTAGAGCTCGCGCTCGCCGGTCGCGTACTGCACGTACGTGTACCGGCTGGTGCGCACGCCGTCGTAGTCGGGGAGCTCGACCCCGCGGTTGAGGAGCATGGCGTCACGGATCTCGCGGTGACGGGGCTGGCCGTCGGCCTTGGCCTGGTCGGGATCGGGCGGTTCGAGCGTCGATCCGTCGGGGCGGCGTCACGCGCGCCGGCTGGGTCACGCCGGTCTCGTTGCGGTGCTCGAGCAGGTAGGAGGTGCGCCAGTGCGCCGGGCGGTTGCCGCGCAGCAGGGGGAGCAGCGATCGGCCGTCGGTGAACGAGGGCGCGCGCACCCCGGCCATGGCCTCGAACGTCGGGGCGAGGTCGGTGTTGCCCGCGAGCTGCGTGACGTGCGCGCCGGCGCGCACCCCGGGACCGCGGACGAGCAAGCGGCACGTGGATGTCGGTCTCGTACGGCGTCTGCTTCCCGGCCGGCATGCGGTGCTGGCCGAGGTGGAACCCGTTGTCCGACGCGAACACGATGTAGGTGTTGTCGAGCTGCTTCGTGACGCGCAACGTGTGCACCAGACGCTGCCACGCCGCGGTCGAGCGCCTGCAGTGAACGGATCCGCTTGCGGTACAGCTCGTTGATGGCGTGCGATTCCGCCGGGCTGAACTGGGGCAGGTCGCGCACGTACCCGGGCGAGCGGCTCACGTCGGCCTGGTTGAAGCTCGGGGTGTGCGGCGCCGCGGGCGTGACGGAACTTGCGGCGATCGACGCGCGCGGGCGTCGCCGGCTGGTGAGGCGTGTACACGGAGAGGTAGGCGAAGAACGGGCTGGTGCGCGCGGCTCGCGCCGCGGATGAAGCGGTCGGTGAGGCCGACGTACACGTCGGTCCCGTAGTCCTGCGGCCGGTGCTGGTACACGTGGTACGACTGGTTCTGGTTCAGCACGTAGCCGTACTCGGAGTAGGGGTTGCCGTACACCGCGCTGGCCCAGTTGTCCCATCCCGGAGGCACGTCGTCGGGCGGGGCCCCGTTCGGGTAGCCGTTCAGGTACTTGCCGGTGAGCGAGGTGGTGTACCCGCCGTGCTGGAGACGGGTGGCCACGGTGTCCTGCTCGACGCCGTTGGCGTGGGCGCGCTCGAAGCCGCCGTTGCTCACCGCCGTTGGTCCACACGCCGGTGTTGTGCGCGTACTGCCCGCGCAGGGTGGTCGTGCGCGACGGGCAGCACAGCGAGTTGCTCACCAAGTACTGGTCGAAGGCCGTGCCCTCACGGGCGATGAGCGACCGCACGTGGGGGAGGTAACGCATCTCGGCCAGGTCGAGGTCGTCGGCGAGCACGAAGAGGATGTTGGGTCGGTGCCGGTCCGTCCGGGGCGTGGCCGCCACCGCGGCGCGGCCTCCCAACGGGACGGTGACCGCGAACGACGGCGAGCACGAGCGCAGGTCAGGACGCGTGGAGCACCGGGGCTGTCTAGCCGCCGAAGGCGCGAATCGGCGCGCTGGGCCATCCGGATGCGGTTCCACGGCGAACACCCGGGGTACAGCCGGACGAGGCGCCGATTCCCGGGTCGCTTGACCTGGGGGCGTGCGGGCGAGGTGCCGCTACGTGGTCCTGTCGACACAGCACGAGAAGGTGGGTGACAGGGCCGTGCCCGAGCCGTACCTCGAGATCCCCGAGCGCACCACGCCGCCGCGGGCTGCGGTCCTCGTCCTGCACGGCGGCAAGGCCAAGAGCCGGGCCCCGGTCGACGCGGGCCAGCTGGCGGTGCGCCGCATGCACCCCTTCGCCCGCGACCTCGCCGCGCTCGGCGACGACCTCGCCGTGGCACAGCTCCGGTATCGAGTCCGGGGCTGGAACGACTCCGGCGACGACGCCTTGGCCGACGTCGCCTTCGCCCTCGCCGCGCTCGATGCGCGCTACGACGGCGTGCCCGTCGTCCTCGTCGGTCACTCGATGGGTGGACGGGCGGCGCTGCGCTCGGCCGGTCACCCGACGGTACGGGGCGTGGTCGCGCTGGCGCCGTGGTTGCCCGGCACCGAACCGGTCGAGCAGCTCGCCGGTCGCGACCTCGTGGTGCTGCACGGCACGCGCGACCGCACGACCAGCCCGCGCGCGTCGGCGCGGTTCGTCACGCGTGCGGTGCCGCTCGCCCGGCGCGCGGTGTGCCTGCACGTGCCGTGGAGCGGTCACGGCATGTTGTCGCGCGCTTCCACCTGGCACCGGCTCACGGCCGCGTTCACTGCTGCCATCGTCGACGACGCGCCGTTCGAACGCCCGCTCGACCTCGCACGCGCCGCCGGGTGTCGTGACGTCACCGGGGAGGTCGCGCCGTGAGCGCCACCACCACGCCGAGGCGTCGACGGGTCGCGGTCGTCGGGGCCGGCGTCGCCGGGCTCACCGCCGCCTACGTGCTGCAGCGCGAGTGCGACGTCACGCTCTACGAAGCCGAGCCGCGCCTCGGCGGGCACGCCCACACCCACGACGTCGTCACGCCCGACGGCCGCGTCGTCCCCGTCGACAGCGGGTTCATCGTGCACAACCTGAGCACGTACCCCACCTTGTTGCGCCTCTTCGGCGAGCTCGGCGTCGAGACGCAACCGACCGACATGAGCATGTCGGTGCGGTGCGACGGCTGCGGGCTCGAGTACGCCGGCGCCAAGGGCCTCGGCGGGATCTTCGCCCAGTCGGCCAACGCCGCCAACCCGCGCTTCCTCCGCATGCTGGTCGAGGTGAAGCGCTTCCATCGCGCCGCCCGCCGCCTGCTCGACGGCGACGGCGATCCGCACGCCCCCGATGGTGGCCCGCTGACGCTGGGCGACTTCCTCACTGCCGGCGGCTACACGCCGTACTTCGCGACGCCACTTCATGGTGCCGCTGGTGTCGTGCGTGTGGTCGTGCGCACCGCGCACCGCGCTCGCTCTACCCGGCGCGCTCGCTGTTCACGTTCCTCGATCACCACGGCGTGCTGAGCGTCACCGGTTCGCCCGAGTGGCGCACCGTCGTCGGCGGCTCGCGCAGCTACGTCGAGCGCGCCGCCAAGGAGCTCACCGCCACCGAGCTGTCGACGCCGGTGCGCAGCGTCGGGCGCACGCGCCACCGGCATCGAGATCCGCGACGATGCCGACGATCGTCCGCTCGTTCGACGCCGCCGTCGTCGCCACGCACGCCGACGACGCACTCGGCGCTCCTCGCCGATCCGACCGCGACGGAGCGCGCGACGCTCGGCGCGTTCGCGTCGTCGGTCAACGAGACCGTGCTGCACACCGACGGTCGCGTGCTGCCCACGCACCCGCGTGCGCGGCGCGTCGTGGAACTACCTCCTCGACCACTGCGCGTCGAGCGCCGACGAGGTGCACGTCAGCTACGACATGAACCGGCTGCACCGGCTCGACGAGACCGCGTCGACTACGTCGTCACCCTCAACCCCGGCGCGTCGGGTCGACGACGCGCAGGTCGCTCGCGCGGATGCGCTACACGCATCCCGTGTACACCGCCGACGTCGGTGGCGGCGCAGGCGGCACTCCCGAGCTCGAACGACGGGCGCATCGCGTTCGCCGGTGCGTACCACGGGTGGGGCTTCCACGAGGACGGCTGCCTCTCCGGTGTGCGCGCCGCCGTCGGCGCTGGGGGTGGACTGGTGAGGCCGGCGCCGTCTACCGCACACGCGATCGCGCACGGTCGCACCGAGCGGGTGCGGCACGGGTTCGCGTACCGGCACGCCACCTGGCTGGTCGACCTCGACGACGTCCCGGTGCTCCCGCGTCCGCTGCGCGTCGCTGGCGCGCTTCGACGCCCGCGACCACCTCGGCGATCCCGCGCCGACCCTGCGCGCCAACGTCGACGCGCTACCTCGCGACCGAAGGCATCGACCTCGACGGTGGGTCGCGTCCTGATGCTCGCGAACGCCGCGCTCGTTCGGCTACGTGTTCAACCCGCTCAGCGGTGTTCTGGTGCTACGACCGCGCCGGCGCGCTCGTGTGCGTCGTCGCCGAGGTGCACAACACCTACGGCGACCGCCACTGCTACCTCCTGCGGCCCGATGCCGACGGCCACGCCGGTGCCGACAAGGCGTTCTACGTGTCGCCGTTCTTCGCCGTCGACGGCCGCTACGAGATGACGTTCACCGACCCGGCCGCGGCGACGACGACGACCTGCGCGTCGCCATCGCGCTGACGCGCGACGGGCACGTGCGTCTTCCGGGCGTCGGTCGACGGGTCGGCCCGACCCGGCGGCGCCGTCGTTCCTGCGTCGGCGCGCTCCGTCACCCGGCCGCCGGCCGCCGCGGTCATGGCGCTGATCCGCTTGCAGGGCATCCGGCTCTGGTTGAAGCGATCTTCCGGTGATCCCGCGGCCCGCGGCGCCCGTCCAGGAGGGAGTCGACCGGCATGACCAGCGCCGACGTCCGATCCGCGTCGCCGTCGTTCGCGGCGCCCCGAGGTCCGTGGCAGGAGCTCGCCGCCGCGCCGGTGCACTATCCGGTGCACACCGCCATCGCCCGCGCCCTCTTCCACCGGGTCGTGCCGCTCGCTCGACGTGCGGGTCGCGCTGCCCGACGGGCGCGTCATCGGCGGCGGCGGTCCGGATGCGCCGCTCATGCGGGTGCGCAGCGACGACGTTCTTCCGCCGGCTCGGGCGCGACGGGCTCATCGGGTTCGGCGAGGCGTTCATGGCCGGCGACTGGGACGCCGACGATCCCGCCGCGGTGCTCACGCCGTTCGCGGCGCGGATGGACAAGTCTGGTCCCCGCGTGGATGCAGCGCCTGCGCCACTTCTACGTGCGCCGACCAGCCGCACGCCGAGCAGCAACACGAAGTCGGGCGCGCGGCGCAACATCGCGTCGCCACTACGACCTGTCCAACGACCTGTTCGCGCTGTTCCTCGACGAGACATGACGTACTCGTCCGCGCGGTTCGACGCCGACGGCGACGACACGCTCGAGCGCGACGCGCAGTGGCGCAAGATCGACACGCTGCTCGACGCCACCGGCGTCGGGCTCGGCACCCGCCTGCTCGAGATCGGCACCGGCTGGGGCGCGCTCGCGGTCCGCGCCGCGCAGCGAGGTGCGACCGTCACCACGCTCACCCTGTCGGAGGAGCAAGCCGCGTGGGCTCGCGAGCGCGCCCGGCGCGCCGGCGTGTCGGGACGCGGTCGACGTGCAGCTGCGCGACTACCGCGACGTCGACGGCTCGTTACGACGCGATCGTCAGCGTCGAGATGATCGAGGCGGTCGGCGACGAGTACTGGCCGCACCTACTTCACGACGCTCGACCGTGCGCTCGCGCCGGGCGGCACGCATCGGCGTCCAGGCGATCCTGCTCGCGCACGACCGCATGCTGGCGACGCGCGACCAGTACACGTGGATCAGCAAGTACATCTTCCCGGGCGGTGCGCTGCCGTCGTTGCGGGCGATCGACGAGATCGTGCGCGACCACACGTCGCTGTCGGTCGACGAGCGTCGACACGTTCGGCGCCGACTACGCCCGGACGCTGCGGGCGTGGCGGGAGCGCTTCGACGCGCACGCGCGCCGAGGTCGACGCAGCTCGGGTTCGACGCGACGTTCCGCCGCATGTGGGACTTCTACCTGGCGTACTGCGAGGCCGGCTTCGCCTCCGGCTACCTCGACGTCGCGCAGATCGTCCTCACGAAGGGCACGGCTCGTGACGGCAGTGCGTCGCCATGGTCGCCGTCGCGCCGATGCTCGCCGCCACGCTCGCCGAGTTCGTCGGTGACGACCTCCCCGTGCGGCATCCGGGCGTGGGACGGCAGCGAGGCCGGGACCGACTCGGACGCGGCCGGTCGCTGGTGCTCCGCAACCGCCGGGCGCTGCGCCGGCTGCTCTGGCGGCCCGACGAGCTCGGGCTGGCCCGGGCCTACGTCACCGGCGACCTCGACGTCGAGGGCGACCTCGCCGACGGGCTTCCGACGGGTCTGGGCGTTCGCCCGCGACCGAGGAGCGCGCGGCGGCAGGTCGCGTCGGCGCGCGACCGGCTCGAGCGCGCTCGGCGCCGCCGCCCGTCTCGGCGTGGTCGGCCTGCCGCCGCAGCCGCCGGCGTCGGAGGCGCGGATCCGCGGTCGTCTGCACAGCCGCGCGCGCGACCGGGCCGTCATCGCGCACCACTACGACCTCTCCAACGACTTCTACGCGCTGCTCCTCGACGAGCACATGGCCTACTCGTGCGCGTACTACGCGCCCGACGGTCCCGACGACATCTCGCTCGCCGACGCGCAGCGCGCCAAGTTCGACCTGGTCTGCCGCAAGCTCGGGCTGCGTCCCGGGCATGCGGCTGCTCGACGTCGGCTGCGGCTGGGGTTCGCTGAGCATCCACGCGGCGCGCCATCACGGCGTGCGCGTCACCGGCATCACGCTGTCGCGCGAGCAGCTCGACTTCGCCCGCAAGCGCGCCGCCGACCACGGCGTCGCGCGACCTCGTCGACTTCCGCCTGCAGGACTACCGCGACCTCGCACGACGGCCCGTACGACGCGGCGGCGTCGCTCGAGATGGGCGAGCACGTCGGCGACGAGCAGTACCCGGCGTTCGTCGCCACCGTGCACCGCGCGCTGCGCCCGGGCGGCCGGTTCCTCGTGCAGCAGATGTCGCGCGCCGCGGGCGACTCACCCGGTGGCGGGCCGTTCATCGAGGCGTACATCGCGCCCGACATGCACATGCGCCCGCTGGGCGAGACCATCGGCCTGCTCGAGGCGGGTGGCTTCGAGGTGCGCGACGTGCAGGCGCTGCGCGAGCACTACGTGCGCACCGGCGCCGAGTGGCTGCGCCAACCTCGAGGCGCGGTGGGACGAGGTCGTCGCGCTGGTCGGCGAGGAGGTCGCGCGGGTGTGGCGGCTCTACCTCGTCGGCGGCGTCGCTCGCGTTCGAGGAGCGCCGCATGGGCGTCGACCAGATCCTCGTCCGCAAGCCCGATCCGTGCTACCGCGGTGAGCGACTTCGCCACCGGCGACGTTCCTGGTCTGCGGTCGGCAGCGGCCGCGGTCGCGGTGGTCGTGCTGGTGCTCGCTCACCTGGCTGCTCGGGCAGGCGCTCGGTCGCTACAACGTGATCGACGTCGCCTGGGGTCTCGGGCTTCGTGCGTGGTCGCCTGGGTCGACGTTCGCGCTCTCGGCGGGCCACGGCGACGACACCCGCCGGGTGCTGGTCGCGGTGCTCGTCACCGTGTGGGGCGGTCGCCTCGCCGGGTACATCGTGTGGCGCAGCCGGGGCAAGGGCGAGGACCCGCGGTACGCGGCGATGCTCGAGGGCCACGCCGATCCCGGCGCCGGCGCGCGCTCGGCATCTTCCTCACCCAGGCGGTCGCGATGTGGTTCGTGTCGCTGCCGGTGCAGGTGGCGATGTTCGAGCCCAGCGAGCCGGGCGCGCTGCTCGTCGTCGGCACCGTCGGTGTGGGCGATCGGCTTCGGCTTCGAGAGCATCGGCGACTGGCAGCTGCAGCGGTTCCGTGCCGACCCCGCGAACCGCGGGCAGGTGATGGACCGCGGGCCTGTGGCGCTACACCCGTCACCCCAACTACTTCGGCGACGCCTGCGTGTGGTGGGGCCTCTACCTGATCGCGGCCCAGCAGTGGGTCGGGCGCGCTCACCGTCCTCTCGCCCGCTGCTGATGACGTGGACGCTCACCCGCAAGACGGGCAAGCCGCTGCTCGAGCAGGGCATGGCCGACCGTCGCCCCGGCTACGCGCGAGTACGTCGAGCGCACCAGCGGCTTCTTCCCGCTGCCCGCCGAAGCGCAGATCCGTCTCGACGTCGACGTACGTCAGGTGACGGTCAACTCGAGACGGTCGCTCGCCGAGGGCCGCCGGGGCGGGCGCCGGTGGCGACGCCGTCCTCCTGGGTGACCACGCCCTCGGCCGCGGTCACCCGGAAGCCGCCCGGCGGACGGGTGAGGCGTGGCGCGCCGCCCGGGAGGTCGTGCACGAACGGCTCGGGCGGTACGCGAGCTCGTCGAGCGCGAACACGACCACGTCGCCGGCGAGCCCCGGCGCGCAGCACGCCGCGGTCGCGGATGCCGAACGCGTCGGCGATGCGACCGGTGAGCTGGTGCACGCCCGCCTCGACCGTCAGGTCGCCGCGGTCGCGCACGTGCTCGGTGAGCAGCAGCGTGGAGTCGCCGGCGCCGCACATCATCTGGAGGTGCGCGCCGGCGTCGCTCGCGCCGACCACCGTCGTCGGGTCGGCGATGAGCGCCGCCACCTTCGCCGCGTCGTTGTTCGACAGCGCCTCCGCGACCATGCCCGGCGCGAGGTCGTGCTCGAGCACCCAGTCGGCGAGCACGTCCGACGGGTGACCGCCGCGCGCCGCGACCACGTCGGCGAACGTGCGCGTCGAGGAACCGCTCCTCGCCGTCGCGCACCGACGTGAGCCGCACACGGTCGAGGCGCGACACCGGGAAGATGGTGAAGCCGTCGCCGACGCGGTCCCAGTCGGCGCGGGCCTGCGCCGCGCCACTCGTCGTCGGCCAGCATCGCGCCGCTTCTCGTCGGGCGTCGGCGTGGATGAGCGCACCCCACGCGGGGACCGCCACGAACGCCGGGCGTCTGGTCGAAGCTCACGTTGCAGGTCGAACGGCCGCGGCGACACCTGCCGCGTACACGCGACAGCCGTCGGCGTGCAGCGCGTGCGCCTGCTCGATGATGCGCTCGGCGCGCGACGGGTCGCGGCTGTTCTCGGCCAGCTGGTTCCACGTGCACGACACGCCGGCCGCGCCGCACCACCGCGCCACCCGGTCGATGTCGACCAGCTGCCGCTCGATCTCCTTGATCCAGGGCAGGAACTCGAGCACCGCGGGCGTGGCCGGGCGCGGCGCCGAGCACCTCGATCAGCGCCCGCAGCTCGTCGTCGTCGGCGGCCCGGCTCGGCACCGCGTGGCCGTGGCGGTCCTGGTCGACGAACGACGTCGACAGCCCGAGCGCGCCCGCCGCCAGCGACTCGGCGAGCACCGCGGCCAGCTGCGTCGCGCTCCTCGGGCGTCGCGGCGCGGTCCACGCGTCGTCGCCCATCACGTAGACGCGCAGGTTCGAGTGGCCGACGAGCGCGGCGACGTTCACCGCGGTGCCGTGCGCCCGCAGCGCGTCGCGCCACTCGGCGTACGACTCCCACGTCCACGGGATCCCGGTCGTGAACGCGTCGACGGGGATGTCCTCGATGAAGCCGAACACGTCGCTGGCGCGCCACGCGGTCGGGCGCGCGCACCGGCGTGAGCGACAGCGAGCAGTTGCCGGTGACCACGGTGGTCACGCCGTGCTGCGGCATCGGGTCGACCAGCGGATCCCACCACACCGACGGGTCGTAGTGCGTGTGGCAGTCGATGAACCCGGGCGCGACGTACGCGCCGCCGGCGTCGACGACGGTCTCGCCGTCGGGGGTGAGGCCGGCGCCGACCTCGGTGATCGCGCCGTCGCGGATGCGCACGTCGGCCTCGCGCGGCCGGCGCGCCGGTCCCGTCGACGACCGTGCCGCCCCGTACCAGCAGGTTTCCCGTCATGGTCTCTCCCTGTCGGGGAGGAACGCTAACTGGCTCGGGCGAGTGACACCTCGGCCGCGCGCAGCCGACGACCGAGGTCGCGCGCGAGGGCGCGGGCGAACGTGGGCGCGTCGACGAGCAGCCGGTCGAAGTCGAGGGCGTCGATCTGCCACACCGTGAGCGGCGTGACCGCTTCGATGCGGGTGCGGTAGGGACGACGACCGAGCAGGTCGGCGTCGCCGAGGATGTCGCCGGCGGTGATCTCCTTCACCACCCGGCCCTGCTGGAGGACCGCACCGATGCCGCCGGTCACGAGGAACGCCGCCGTCGCCACCGCCCCCTGGTCGTAGAGGCAGTCGCCCGGTTGCAGCTCGCGGGCTCGGGCCACCGCCCGCACCCGGTCGTGGTCGGCCACCGAGAAGCTCTCGAGCACGTCCACCGTCATCGCCATCACCCTTCCCTCCGGCCCCCACCGTTGGATCTCAAACTAGAACGCTCTATATAGTCTGTATAGCACTCTACATACTCTCGGTGCTAACCTTTTCTTCGTGACCACGGCCGCCGACGCTCGCGACACCCGCGACCGCATCCTCGACGCCACCATCCGGTTGTTGCGTCGGCAGGGCTATACGGCCACCGGCATCAAACAGATTGTTGCTGAGGGCAATGCGCCGCTCGGGTCCGTGTACCACTACTTCCCGGGCGGCAAGGAGCAGATCGGCATCGAGGCCCTCGCCCGGTCGGGGGAGCGCATCCGATCCACCATCGCCCGGGCCGGCGACGCCCCCGACCTCCCGGCTGCGATCAACCAGTACTTCGTGATCAACGCCGAGCGCCTGCGCGACTCCGACTACCAGCGCGGCTGTCCCATCGCCACCGTCGCGCTCGAGACCTCCAGCGACATCGAACCCATCCGCCGCGTGTGCGAGGACGTGTTCGGCAGCTGGCAGGTCACGCTGACGCAGGTGTTCGTCGACGCCGGCATCGCCGAGTCCGACGCCGAGCCGCTGGCGACGTTCGTGCTGTCGAGCTACGAGGGCGCGCTCACCATGAGCCGCGCCCTGCGCGACATCCAGCCCATGCTCACGAGTGGTGCTGCGGTCGCGTCGGTGCTGCACGCGCACCTCGGCGACGCACCCCGCGCTGGCTGATCGACTTCGCGCGAGACTCCCGTCTCGTGCTCGAAGCAGGGTTGTGGGCCGCGCTCGGCCAGTCGGCGTTGCTGGTCGGCGCGCTGCTCGTCGCCCGCTTCCCGAAGCTGACCGAGCCGCGCTGGCTCGGTCTCGTGATGGCGTTCGGCGCCGGCGCGCTCGATCAGCGCGATCACCACCGACCTCGTGGTGCCCGCGTACGACGCCGCCGGACGCGCGCCCGCCGGCATCGGCCTGCTCGTCGGCGCGGTCGGCTACTACGCGCTCACCACGTGGCTCAACCAGCGCTCCGAACGGGAAGACCCGGAGGAGCCGGTCGAGGAGGCCGAGGATCTCGCGGGTGACGCCGCGGTGCCGTCCGGCGCCGACGCCACCGCGGCGCGCAACCTCACCGTCGGCATGGTGCTCGACGGCATCCCCGAGTCGATCGCCATCGGGCTCACCCTGCTCGGCGGCGGGACGGTGTCGGTCGCGCTCGTCGGCGCGGTGTTCCTGTCGAACCTGCCCGACGCGATCGGCGTCGCCGCCGCGCTGCTCGCGGGTGGCATCGAGCTGCGGAAGATCCTGCTGCGGTTCGCGGCCATCGTGCTCGTCGGCTTCGTCGCCGGACTCGCGGGTTACGCAATTCTGAAGCCCAGCGAGGCCGACCTCATCGCGATCATCCAGACCATCGCCGCCGGCGCGATGGTCGTGGTGTGCGTCAACGAGATGGTGCCGATCGCGGTGCGCGGCGCGGGTCGGCACGCGGGACTCGCGGCGGCGGCCGGCTTCGCGGCCGCCGCGTTCCTCTCGACCCTCGGCTGATCGTCGAACGCTGATCGTCCAGCGCTCCTTGCGCACCGGCGTAGCCTTGACGCGGTGGACGACTTCGCGTCCTACGAAGGCAGCAGTGGTTTCCTCCGCTGGTGGCCCAAGGTGCTCCTCGGGCTCGCGGTCGCGGTCGGGGCGATCCACTTGAGCCACTGGGTGCAGTTCGCCACCCTGTTCGTGCTGGCGGCGTGGCTGCACGGTCGGCTGTTGCCGTGGCGCTTCAGCGTGTTCGACGACGGCCTCGAGCTGGTGTTCCCGTTCGGCCGGCGCGTGTTCCTGCCGAAGCCGGCCACGACGGTGCGCATCGAGACCGTCGGTGCGGTCGCGATGATCGGGCGCCGTCACCTCGGCTACCTGCTGCACGACGGCGTGCTCTTCGAGCCCGGGCAGCGCGCGCGTCTCCAGCGCGCGTTCGCGTACTACGGGTACCACGTCGTCTGACGTGCCCGTCTGACTGTCCGTCTGACGTGTTGGGCCTCGGTCCTCCCGCCTACCTCTACGTCGGCGTCGACGACGTGCACGCTGCGATCGACTTCTACGAGCGCGCGCTCGGCGCCGAGTTCCTCTGGCACTTCCGCCGCTTCGGCACCGAGGTGGCCGCGGTGCGCGTGAGCGACGACGGCCCGCAGGTGCTCCTCGCCGAGCACCGACCGACGCCGAGCTGCCTCCCGATCTGGACCGTGCCCGATCTCGACGCGCTGGTCGCGCGCCTGTCGGCGGCGGGCTTCGCCGACCGGGGCGTCACCGACGGCACGCCCGACGGCCCGGTCCACGTGCTGCGCGACCCCGACGGCAACGAGCTCGGCTTCCTCCAGCAGGATCGCCCCGAGGCGCTGGTCGCGCGGTACGCCGACCCCGACAACGACGCTGCCGTCCGGGCGGTCGTCCGGGGGTCGTAGAAGGTGCACACTGGCGGGATGGATCTCGAGACGCGCGGCGTGGTTGCAGGAACGGATCGACGGTCGAGTCGGCGGCGGGCGTCGGCGATCGCCTGGCTGGTCGCGTACCAGCTGGCGGTCTCGCTCGAGCCGGTGACGCACAAGCCCGAGCCGTGGTACGGCGTGGCGCTCGGCGTCACGTTCATGGGGTTGCTCGCGACCATGGTCGCGGGCCTGGTCTCGCAGCGGCGCTGGGGACTCGTGCTGTCGGTGGCGGCCGCGGGGTTCTTCACCGCGTTGTCGGTGGCGTGTCCGGTGTCGGGTCACCACCCGTTCGGCGCGTGGTGGTTCGGTCAGATGGCGTGCGCGCTCGCGATGCTCGGCGGCAGCGTCGCCGCGCTGGCGTGGTCGTCGCACACGGAGTCGTCGCCCGAGCCGACCGCCGAGCCGACCGAGACCGAGCCGGCGATGCCGAGTCCGCCGAGTCCGCGCTCGTCAGTGCAGGTGACGGAGCTTCTCGGGGTTGAGCTGGCTGTAGAAGCGGACGGACCCGGCCCGTCGGGCGTGAACGAGAACGACAGCGTGTAGTCGGGCGCGTGCTCGGCGTCGAGGAACAGCACGCCCGGCTCGCCGTTGACCTGCACGAGCCGCATCTCGCTCCCGGGGACGAGGCGCTGGGCCAGGTTCACGATGAGTCGTGCGACCCGATCGGCGCCGACCACGGGGCGGCGCGCCGCGTGACGGTGCGGACCGCCGTCGGACAGCAGCACGACGTCGGGCGCGAGCAGCCGCATCACCGCGTCGATGTCACCGCTCGCGATCGTCGCCAGGAGGTTGCCCACCAGTTCCTGCTCACGCGCCTCGTCGGGTCGGCGCCCCTCGTCGCGCTCGTGGTCGAGCTTCTGGCGCGTCCGGCTCGCCAGTTGCCGGCACGCGACCGGTGAGAGGTCGACCATCGGCCCGATCTCGTCGAACGGGTAGCCGAACACGTCGTGGAGGAGGAGCACCGCGCGCTCCTTCGGCGTGAGCTCGTCGAGCAACACGAGGAACGCGAACGTGAGCGAGTCGGAGAGCTCGGCCGCGGCCTCGGGTTGGGTGGTGACGTCGTCCGTCCACGAGTGGCTCGGGCAGGTACGGGCCCACGTAGGTCTCGCGCCGGTGCTGGGCCGACTGCAGGCGATCGAGCGCGAGGCGGGTGACCACGCGCACCAGGTACGCCTCGGCGTTGTCGACCGCGTCGTGGTCGACGCGCTGCCAACGCAACCACGCGTCCTGGCACGCGTCCTCGGCGTCGCCGACGCTCCCGGTCATGCGGTAGGCGATGCCGAAGAGCCGCGGCCGGAGGGCCTCGAACTCGTCGGTGGCGCGCGTCGGGCGCGTTCACGCGGTCAGCTCCAGCATCGCCGCCGACCGCGAGCGCGCGGCCCGGCCCGGCGGCCCGCCCGCTGGCGAACACGGCGTCGGTGAGCATTCCCTCGGGGCCCACCCAGTCGCCGGCCACGAAGACGCCCGGGCACGTCGGGCACGGCCGCCGGCGGGCGCCCCGCGAACCCGCGAGCCCGGGAGCGGCCGCCCGTGGGCCACCACCAGTCGCCGGCCGTAGCGGACGTCGACCACCTCGTCGCGCCAACCGGGCTGGGCGCGATCGAGCAGCGCCTCGAGACGCGGTCGAGGATCGTCGTCGCGGTCGCCGTACCAGAGCAGGTGCGCGACCTCGCCGGGACCCTCCGTCACCAACCGTGCCGCCGGGGTGTGCACGGAGAAGTAGAGCGGCTCGTCGATGCCGAACACGACGCGACGGTTCGGATCGGGAAGCCGGCGCAGGGCGAGGTCGAGCGCCGACGCGTAGACCGGAGCGCTCGTGATGGGTCCACCCGTGCACCGCCGCGCTCGCGCCGTGCAGCACGCGTTCGACGTCGATCGGGCCGCCCGCCGCGTGCGACCACGGCGTCGGCGTCGAGGTCGCCGGCGGCGGTGCGCACCACGAACCCGCCGTCGTGCCCCTCGATCGCGTCGACCTTCGTGTGCGCGTGTGATCGTCACACCGCGCGCGTCGGCGACACCTTGCAGCGCGTCGACGAGTTGCTGGCAGCCGCCGTCGAGGTACACGACGCCGTGGGCGAGCGCCTGCACGAGCTGGCGACAGTGCCGCAGCCGCGTCGAGCGTGGTCGAGGTCGCCGCAGTACGTCGCGATGCGGCTCAGGAGCGTGAGCAGTTCGCGCACGCCGGTGTCGCGGATCGCGGCGTCGATCCAGCCCTGCATCGACTGAGCCGTGCGTGCACCGTGCTCGCGAGCTTGGCGCGGCACGGGCGAGCACGCGTGCCGAGCTCCGACCTTGCCGTGCGCCGACCGACCAGAGCTTCTGGTCGCGCAGCCAGCCGATCCCGCCCGTGGGGAGTGGGCTGAGCGTGCCGTCCGCGAGCAGAGGCCTCGGCGCACGACGCGTCGGGTGCGGTCGCCGCTGCGGCGCTGATGCCGAAGTCGGCGAGCGTCGCCCAGGCGGTCCCGCCGCGGTAGAGCGCGTGGGCGCCCTGGTTCAAGTGGAACCCGTCGACGGTGACGCCGTGCGGGCCCGTCCCCCGTGATGGTCGCGGGCTTCGAGCACGCGTGACACTGGCGCACCGGCGTCGGCGGCGGTGATCGCCGCGGTCAGCCCGGCCAGTCCGGCGCCGACCACGACGACGTTGTGATGGTTCTGCTGCTCCATGACAGCCTCCTTCGTCGTCCTGATGCACCCCAGACGACGCAGGGCCCGACGATGTGACGGCGATCGTTGACTACACCACCAGCACGGACTCGATGCGGTGGCCGAGCGGTGCGACGCGCTCGCGACCGCCGAGCGCGGTGAGCTCCAGCAGGAACGTGACGCCCACGACCGTGGCGTCGAAGAAGTCGGAGACGAGGCGGCACGTCGCGGTGGCGGTGCCGCCGGTGGCGAGCACGTCGTCGACGATGAGCACGCGGTCGTCGGCGGTGAGCGCGTCGCGGTGCACCTCGAGCGTGTCGGTGCCGTACTCGAGCTCGTAGCTGTGCGCGTGCGTGTCCCACGGCAGCTTGCCCGGCTTGCGCACCGGGACGAAGCCGGCGCCGAGCGCGAGCGCGATCGGCGCCGCGAGGATGAAGCCGCGCGCTTCGATGCCGACGACCTTCGTGATCGGGCCGTCGAACGGCGCCGCCAGCAGCTCGGTCGCGGCGCGGAACGCACCGGCGTCGCCGAGGAGCGGTGTGATGTCGCGGAACACCACGCCCGGTTGCGGGAAGTCGGGGATGTCGCGGATGAAGGGCCAGAGCTGGTCGGCGTCCACGGGCCGCACCCTACGACGCCCGGCATCCACCAACGCCTCCGAGTTCGTCGTCCCATCCACCCCTAGGAACCGATGCGACGAAGGGTGCCGCGGCACCTCGCCGCACTTGCCCCTAGGAACCGATGCGACGACGAATCTGGGGAGGCACCCTCCCACGGTGCGGCGGTAGGGTCGGCGGGCGCCGTGCCGGGGGGCCGTCCAGGGGACGACCTTGGGGGGAAGGTGACGTGCACGATCTCGTGATCCGCAACGGAACGGTGGTCGACGGTCGCGGGGGAACACCCGTGCTCGCCGACGTGGCCGTCGACGACGGCCGCATCACCGCGGTCGGCCCCGTCGACCAGCCCGGTCGCGAAGAGCTCGACGCCACCGGCCTCGTCGTCACGCCCGGCTTCGTCGACGTGCACACCCACTACGACGGCCAGGTCACGTGGGATCCGCTGCTCACGCCGTCGCTGTGGCACGGCGTCACCACCGTGGTCATGGGCAACTGCGGCGTCGGTTTCGCGCCCGCCGCGCCCGACCGCCACGACTGGCTCATCGGGCTGATGGAAGGCGTCGAGGGCATCCCCGGCGCCAGCCTGCGGGAAGCGATCACGTGGGACTGGCAATCGGTCCCCGAGTACATGGACGCGCTCGACCGCATCCCGCGCGCCCTCGACGTGGCGGTGCAGGTGCCGCACGGCGCGGTGCGCGCCTACGTGATGGGGGAGCGCGGTGCGGCCAACGAGCCCGCGACCGACGACGACATCGCGCGCATGGGCGACCTCGTGGCCGAAGGCGTCGACGCCGGCGCGGTCGGCGTGTCCGCCAACCGGCTCGAGCTGCACAAGGCCGTCGACGGGCGCGAGGTCCCCGGCACCTTCGCCACCGCCGACGAGCTCACCGCGCTCATCCGCGCCGCCGGCAAGGGATCACCCGACGCGGTCTACAGCACGATCATGCCCGGCGCCGCGGGGACCGACCGCTCGGTGTGGGACCGCGAGATCGAGATGCTCGCGACCGCGTCGCGCGAGACGGGCGTCGCGATCACCTTCGCGTTCGGCGGCAGCTCGGGCCGCGAGTGGCGCGACCGCCTCGCCCGCATGGAGCGCGAGAACGCCAACGGCGCGCGCATCGTCCCGCAGATCAGCTCGCACGGGCAGGGACTGTTCTGCGGGCTCCGCACGAGCCACACGTTCCGCGGCCGACCGAGCTACGACGCCATCGAGCACCTCCCGATCGCCGAGCGCGCCGCGCGCATGGCCGAGCCCGAGGTGAAGGCCGCGATCCTCGCCGAGCGTCCGGAACCCGGCGTGCCCCGACTGCGCGACCTGATGTTGGCGCAGTCGGACGCGGTGTTCCCGTCGCACCTGGTGCCGGTGTACGAGCCCGACCCGTCGACCAGCCTCGCCGCGCAGTCCGCGGCCCTCGGCCGCGACCCCGAGGAGCTCCTCTACGAGTGGACCATCGCCGACGACGGCACCGCGCTCGTGCACTACTTCCTGGGTGGCTACGCCGGCAGCCTCGACGTGCGCGCCGAACTGCTGGTGCACCCGGAGACCGTGCTCGGTCTCGGCGACGGCGGCGCCCACGTCGACCTCATCTGCGACGCCGGCTACCCCTCGTTCCTCCTCTCCTACTGGGTGCGCGAGCGACCGCGCGGCACCATCCCGCTCGAGCAGGCGGTCAAGATCCTCACCAGCGAACCCGCCGCGGTCTACGGCCTGCGCGACCGCGGGGCCGTCGAACCCGGCCTCAAGGCCGACCTCAACCTCATCGACCCGATCGCGGTCGCGCCCGGCGAGATGGAGGTCGTGCACGACCTCCCGGCCGGCGCCAAGCGCGTGCTGCAGCGGACCGACGGCTTCGTGGCCACCATCGTCGACGGTCACGTGGTGCAGCGCGACGGCGTCGACACCGGCGCCCGCCCCGGCCGCGTGGTCAGGAGCGCCCGTGAAGGAAGACAAATAGTGCCGCTGCTGCCCGACCCGGAGCCGCGCCCGCGTCGCTTCCCCGTCATCTCGGTCGACGACCACCTCATCGAGCCGCCCGACCTGTTCGAGGGGCGCATGCCCGCGCACCTCGTCGACGCCGCGCCCCGGCTCGTCGAGTTCGAGAACGGCAAGCAGGCGTGGGCCTACGAGGACAAGCTGTTCCCGAACATCGGCCTGAACGCGGTCATCGGCCGGCCCAAGGACGAGTGGACCATGGACCCGGCGCGCTTCGACGAGATGCGCAAGGGCTGCTGGGACATCCACGCCCGCATCGCCGACATGGACGTCGCCGGCATCTGGGCCAGCCTCTGCTTCCCGTCGCTCATCGCCGGGTTCGCGGGCGTCGCGTTCGCGAAGAGCAACGACCCGGAGCTCGGCCTCGCGTGCGTGCGGGCGTGGAACGACTGGCACCACGAGGTGTGGGCGGGCACGTATCCCGAGCGCATCATCCCGCTGCAGCTCGTCTGGCTCGGCGACCCCGAGGTCGCGGCCGCCGACGTGCGCCGCAACGCCGAGCGCGGCTTCAAGGCGATCACGTTCCCCGAGAGCATGAACAACCTCGGGCTGCCGTCGGTGCACACCGACCACTGGGACCCGCTGCTCCGCGCGTGCGAGGAGACCGACACCGTCGTCTGCCTCCACACCGGGTCGGGACAGATCGCGCCGCCCACCTCACCCGAGTCGCCCCTCGAACAGAGCACCACGTTGTTCCCGGTGCACGGGATGCTCGCGGCGGCCGACTGGCTGTGGGCGCGCGTCCCGCTGCGCTTCCCCAGGCTGAACCTCGCGCTCTCGGAGGGCGGGATCGGCTGGGTGCCGATGCTGCTCGACCGCCTCGACTACGTGATGGAGCACTCGGCGTCGGGCATGGCCAACGCGTGGGGCGACGGAACGGACTCGGCGGGAGAGCAGGTGAGCCCCTCGGAGGCCGTGCAGCGCAACTTCTGGTTCTGCTCCATCGACGACCCGACCACGCTGCAGGTGCGCGACCGCATCGGCGTCGACCACATCATGGTGGAGAGCGACTACCCGCACGCCGACTCCTCGTGGCCCGACACCCAGGCCCTCCTGGCCGAGCGCTTCGCCGGGCTGCCCGCGGCCGACGTGGCCAAGCTCACCCACGAGAACGCCGCCCGCCTCTTCCGCCACCCCCTGCCGCCAGCGGGGTGGGCCCAGCCTGCGTAAGAGCGCACTACACTGGTGTGACCGGGCCGCTGCTGTGCAGTCGAGCGGCGCCCGAACGGTGTCGGAGCGTTCCCACCGCACCGGACTTCGAGAGCGCTGCAGGGCGCCCTCCAGAATCGCCTTCTGGCGGTGACCACGATCAACAGCACGACCACCACCGAGCATCCGGCGCCGCGCGTCGACGACTCGACCTTCGACCTCTACGTCGAGCTCGAGGCCGACGACCTCGCCACGCCCGAGCAGCTCGACGTCCTCGAGGCCGACGAGCCCGCCTGGCGCGCCTCGTTGCTGCGTCTCCTCGTCGACGCCGACGAGCACCTCGTCGCGGCCCGCCGCCTCACCGGTGAGGAGCGCGACCAGGTCGTCGCCGACGCCGAGTACACCCATCGCATCCTCACCGACGCGCTGCTGCGCCTCACCGGCGAGCGCCGTCCCGCGCCGCCGGGCCTGGCCGACCCGCCGCGCACCCCGGAGAAGAAGAGCCAGGCCCAGAAGCAGGGCGACGGCGAGGGCAAGCAGGCCCGCGAACCCGAGGTCGTCGAACCCGGCGTGGTGCGCCTGCAGCTGTCGTGGGAGCCGGGTCGGGTCGTCGCCTGGGCCGGTGGTCCCGGGTGCCCCGTCGCCAACGCCGAGGAAGTGGCGAAGTTCCTGGCCGCGGCCGAAGCGCCCGCGGCCCCCTGGGTCTCGCACCCCGAGGTGAACGTCCCCGGCGGCGAGAAGGCCTCGGCCGTGAGCGCGCCGGTCGGCGAGGTGCTCGGCTGGCTGGTGGCCGCAGGTTCCGGCGACGTGCGCGACGACGTCGGCCCGAGTGTGCGCTGGCTGGGCAAGGTCGCGATGTGGGCGGTCGAGCTCGCGGCACGCGGCGCGATGGTCCCCGTGTTGCGACAGCGACGCCGGCGCAGCGGTTCGTCCCGCGGCGACCACGCGTCGTACGCGGTGCGCTGGACGCCCGCGCTGATCGATCCCGAACGTCTCGCCGACGTGGTCGACGCCATGCCCGGCAGCGTCGCCGCGCTCGACCCGAGCGTCGATGCCCGCGCGGTCACACGCTCCGCGCTCACCGGCATGGTCGACGCCATCGGCCGCGACAGCGCGCGGCGCATCGAGGTGCCGGCGGCACCGCCCGTCGTGCGCACCGGCAACGACGTCACCGAAGCGTTCCTCGCCCGCCTCGACGGCAGCGCGTTCGACGCGCCCACGCGCGTCGCCGGCGAGCTCGTGTCGCGCGCCGAGCAGTGGTCGCGTTCGGTCACGCGCGAACACGCGGCGCTGATCGTGCGCCTCGACCCGCCCGACCGCACCGGCGTGTGGGACCTCGAGGTGTTCGTCGCCAAGCCCCGCGCCGCGGCCAAGGGGAACGGCAACGGCAAGTCCGGTGGTGGCGGTGGGGGCAAGGTGCTCGTCCCCGTCGAGCGCGCCATCGTCGACGACCGCTCCAAGCGCTCCGACCTCGACCACGACGTCACTCGCCTCGAACGCATGCTCCCCGCGTTGCTGCGCGCCGGCACCGATCGGCGCGGCCACACCATCCTCAGCCAGGAGGAGGCGTGGGAGCTGATGACGGTCACCGGCCCGCGCCTGGCCGACGCCGGCTTCGACGTGCGCGTGCCCGAGCTCTCCACCCGCAAGGCCACGCCGAGCCTGCGCCTGTTCACGGAGTCGAAGGAGACCGCGGTCGGCGCCAACCAGCTCGCCAACGTGAGCTGGTCGGCGGTGTTCGACGACGTCGAGCTCACCGCGGCCGAGATCCGCGAGCTGGCCAAGGAGGCCCGGCCGCTCATCCGCTCGGGTGGGAAGTGGGTCGCGCTCGACAAGGCCGACCTGCGTGCGGCCGCCGACGCGCTCGCGGCCAAGGCCGACACCACCCAGCTCACCGGCGCCGACATGCTCCGCCTCGCGCTCGGCCTCGAGGGCACGCCGCTCGCCGGCGGCATCAGCGTCGAGGGTGGGGGCTGGGCGGCCGAGCTGCTCGCGGCCGCCGCCGACGTCTCCGGCGAACCGGCCAAGGCACCGAAGGGCTTCGACGGCGAGCTGCGCAGCTACCAGGCCGAGGCACTGGCCTGGCTCGGGTTCCTCGACGCCGGCGGCATCGGCGGCTGCCTCGCGCTCGACATGGGCCTGGGCAAGACGCCCACCATGCTCGCCCACCTCCTCGCGGCCAACGACCGCGGCCCCGCGCTCGTCGTGGCCCCGCCCGCGGTCGTCGGCAACTGGGCCGCCGAGGCGGCGCGCTTCACGCCCGGTCTGAAGGTGCTCGTGCACCACGGCCCCGGTCGCGCCGCCCACCACGAGATCGCCGACGAGGTCGACCAGGCCGACGTCGTCATCACCACCTACGGCACCGCGGTGCGCGACATCGACGCCATCTCCCAGGTCGAGTGGGCGTGCCTCGTGCTCGACGAGGCGCAGGCGGTCAAGAACCACACCAACGAGACCGCGCAGCAACTCCGCAGGATCGGCGCCCGCACGCGCGTCGCGCTCACCGGCACGCCGATCGAGAACGGTCTCGGCGACCTCTGGGCGATCCTCGACTTCACCAACCCCGGATTGGTCGGACCGCGCCCGCAGTTCATCGCCAGCCTGTCGGGCGACGACAACGGCGGTGGGGTCGCGGGTGGCGCGGCCGGTCGCGCCGCGGCCGAGGACGCGCTGCGCGCGCGCTCAACGGCATCCTCGTGTTCCGCCGCACCAAGCTCGAACCGGAGATCCAGGCCGAGCTGCCCGACAAGATCGACCAGCTCGACCACTGCGCGATGACCACCGAGCAGATCGGCCTCTACCAGGCTGTGCTCGACCGCCTGGTGCTGGCGAACGACCTGCCCGAGGGCGAGGAGCCCCGCAAGGGTCAGATCCTCGCCGCCATCACCGCGCTCAAGCAGATCTGCAACCACCCCGCCGCGTACCAGGACGACGATCGCCCGCTCGAGGGTCGCAGCGGGAAGCTGGCGCGACTCGAGGAGATCGTCGAGTCGGTGTTCGCCGCCGACGAGCGTGTGCTCGTGTTCACCCACTTCGCCGAGTGGGGCCAGAAGCTCGCCGTCCACCTGAGCAAGAAGTTCGGCGAGAAGATCGAGTGCTACCACGGCGGCCTGTCGCGCGGCGTGCGCGACACGATGGTCGAGCGGTTCCAGAACTCCGAGGGCGCGGCCGCGTTGGTGCTGTCGCTGAAGGCCGGCGGCACGGGACTCAACCTCACCGCCGCCAACCACGTCGTGCTCTACGACCGGTGGTGGAACCCGGCGGTGGAAGACCAGGCGCGCGACCGCGCCTGGCGCATCGGCCAGACCAAGACCGTCATCAGTCACCGCCTGGTGTGCCCCGGCACCGTCGACGAGCGGGTCGAAGAGGTCGTCGAGGGCAAGCGGCGCATCGCCGATCTCGTGCTGCCGAAGTCGAGCTCGTTGGCCGACCTCGACCACAGCCAGCTCAGCGCCGCGCTCGGCATCCGCACCGACACCGTGCTGTCGGAAGAAGACGACGAATGAGCCCGTCCCGGCGACGTCGCGGCCGCGGGGCAAGCCCAGCGCGCAGCAGCTGCGCGACTTCTGGGGCGAAGACGTCGACGACCCGGTCGACGACGAGCCGGTTCGTGTGATCACCCCGGGTGTCGACCCCACCGCGTTGGTCGAGTCGCTCGGACCGTTGCCGTTCCCCGGTGCGGGGTTGGCGCCGCACTACTTCCAGGCGGTGTACGAACGGGCCGCGGGTCTCGCGGTCGCGCTCGCCGCAGCCGCCGGGTTGCTCGAGGTGTCTGGCCAGGAGATCTCGGGCGGTGCGGTGGTCGCCAGCGATATTCCTGGGGACGATACGGTGCCCGCCACATGACCGACGTGCTCACGCCGGGCTTCGTCAACGGGCTCGGGATCTCACTCTGGACCGACGGCGATCTCGCGCTCGCGCGTGCCGAGGTGCAACCGGAGTTCTTCACCCCCGGCACCGACCGCGTGCGTCTGGGCGTGTTGGCCACGCTGGTCGACATGGTCGCGGGTTCGCCGGCGCACGCCATCATCAACCCGACCGTCGACCTCCGGGTCACGCTGCTCACCCACGCGCCCACCAGCGGCGTGATCGAGCTCGTGACCTACCCGGTGAAGTCGGGCCGTCTCCTGTTCATCGGCGAGACGTTGCTCCACACCGGTGACCCGACGCGACCGTTCGCGCGCTCGGTGTGCACGTTCATGAACAAGCCGCTCGACTCCGAGCGCACCGGCATCTTCCCGGTCGGTCTGCTCGGCGCCGAGCACTACGACGCGTCGCTGCAGTTGCGCGAGCCCGAGCCGGGCGTGTTCGAGATGGACAACCACGACATCGTGCGCAACGGCGCCAACGGCACCGTGCAGGGCGGCGCGCAGGCGTTGCTCGCCGAGGTCGCAGGTGAACGTGCGCTCGAGCTGAGCGACGACGTCTCCGGCGAGCACGAGGCGATCGACCTCGAGATCCGTTACCTCAACCGGGTGAAGGAAGGCCCGGTGGTCGCACGGGCCGAGGTCGTGCCCGGCGGGTTCGACGGCCTCTGGGTGCGGGTGGCCACCACCGAGCCGCCCGTGGGCAACCGGATCGTGTCGCTCACCACCCTGCAGTACCGCGGCCTGTAGTGGCCTGCACATGACCGCCATCGCCGAGCGGGCCGATCCCCGCTGGATCGACGACGACCGCGCCCTCGCGGAGTTGGTGTCGATCCTGGTCGACGAGCCTGCGTACGGCCTCGACACCGAGTTCATGTCGGAGCGCACGTACTGGCCGCAGCTCTGCCTCGTCCAGGTGTCGTGGGCCGACGGCGTCGCGCTGGTCGACCCGCTCGCGTGCGACGTGCGCGCGCTCGAAGCGGTGTTGCTGTCGCCGGCCACGATGATCACGCACGCGGGCGCGAGTGACCTGCCGATCCTCGACCGGGCGATCGGCGCGCGACCGTCGTCGTTGTTCGACGTGCAGCTCGCGGCCGGGTTCGTCGGGCTCGGGTTGCCGTCGCTCGGCACGTTGGTGTCGGCGCTGCTCGACATCCGGCTCGACAAGTCGGAGCAGCTGGCCGACTGGTCGAAGCGTCCGCTGTCCGAAGCGACCCGCCACTACGCCGCCGCCGACGTCGAGTACCTGTTCCCGATGACGGAGGCGCTGCAGCGTCGGCTGCAGAAGCTGGGTCGTGAGGAGTGGGCGGCGAGCGAGTGCGAGGTGTTGCGCACCGCGCCCGACCGTCGCATCGATCCCGACGTCGCGTGGTGGAAGATCAAGGGCGCGTCGTCGATGCGCGGTGAGAAGGCACGCGTCGCGCAGTCCGTCGCCGCGTGGCGCGAACGACGTGCGCAGCAGCTCGACGTCCTGCCGCGCTTCGTGCTGCCCGACCTCGCGCTCGCCGCGGTGGTGGGCCGTCCGCCCAAGACGCGCGACCAGCTGTTCGCGTTGCGGGGCATCAACCGGTTGCCCAACGACGTCGTGCGCGAGCTGCTCGACGTGATCGAGGCCGGGCGGGACATGCCCAAGGAGCAGCTGCGGCTCCCCGAGAAGTACGACGACGGTCCCGAGCTCGACGCCGCGGTCGCGCTGCTCGTGGCCTACGTCGCCGAGCTCGCGCGCGGCGAGCGGCTGGAGAAGCAGCTGCTGGCGACGCGCGACGACGTGAAGGCGCTGGTCTACGGACGCCCGAGCCGCCTCGACACCGGCTGGCGGGCCGAGATCGCCGGCCACTCCCTCCACCACCTGCTCGAGGGCAAGGCCGTCATCCGCCTCACCGACCACGGCCGCCACCTCCAACTCGAGGACTGACGACTCACCCACGTCGGAGGGCGCGGTGAGGACGCCGAGGTGGCTCCGGTGCGAGAGCACCGAGAGCGACGACAGGCTCGACAGGATCGAGCCGAAGCTCGCCCAGGAGCCGGCCGAGAACGCGGAGTAGGCGGACCCGACCGAGCCGATCGAGAAGAACGAGCCCACGGAGCCGATCGAGAACGACGAGCCGACCGACCCGATCGAGAAGAACGAGTTCTTCGACCACAGCGACCACCCCGTGCGCGCCCGGAGTCGCCTTCAGCTTGCTCACGTGGTGCTGTGTCACTGGCTCACACCTCCTGCGTTGCCGCGTCGAGCAGGCGAGCCATCGCCCGTCCGGCCCGTTTCTTCTTGGTCCCGGCTGATGGGCACGTCGCTGTAGCCCGCTGACGTCTTCATCGTGAGCAGGCTCCAGAGATCCTTGGCCAACTTGCGTCGACTTTGCGCAGCAGTGCGACCGCATCCTGATGGTCTTGACCGACTGCGTGCTCACCGAGTCGGGCACAACAGAGCACGTCGGCAGCCGCGATACCGCGCATGAACGCAGTTCGTGACATAGGCGTCGACTGAGAGCGTCGTCGACCTCGATCAGTTCCGCCCGTAGCTCCGAACTGCTTGCCTTGTCGAGACGGCCCTTTACCTGATCAGGTGGCGTGACACGGCGTCGTCCGTGTTCATTCGGGCGACGGCACCCGCTCGAGGTACGACGTCGCACCGGCCAAGTGTGATCCCGTCGCGGACGATCTCGTCGATCACGGCGATCGCGCCGTGGACGTTGCGCGAGGTCGCCCTCCTCGTATTCGAGCACTTGCACGTCGTTGCCCGTCCATCGGTGCACTACGTCGGGCTTGCTCGCGCACCTGGTCGAGCCACTCGTCGTCCTCCTCGCGACCGAACTCGTGCGACGACGACGGTCCGATGTCACTCGATGGTGTCAGTCACGAGCGGTGATCGAACAGTGCCGCGCACGGCGTCGGGGTGTTCCAAGTGTCGGTGAGCGCGCTTGTCGTGCGATGAGTGGTGTCGCGCTGCCGCTGCGCGATCGCCATGCACCGCCGCCGGCCGGCCAGGTTTCGCGGTAGAGTTCGCGCTGCAGCAGCGACTGAGATGGCCGGTGATCGATGCCTGGTCGTGCGCGAGCACCGCCGGTCCGCTCCCCGCCTCTGAACGCGTGCCATCACGTCGTCCGAGCACTGCGTGGGCGCGGATTCCGACTCGGCTCCGACGCCCGGACGAGAGCACGTCTCCGTCGACAGCGGGGTACGGTCGGAACGGGGACGCGGCGCCATCTGGAAGACCCTAGGATATCCCGATGAAAGTCAGGAGATATCGTAGAATCCTCGAGGAGGCGGAGCACGTGGTGGGCGTGGGCTTGCGCGCGACGCGGTCCTTGAGGCACTGCACGACGTCGGCCCGGGCGCACGCCGACGGCCACTCCGAGCATGTCGAGCTCGGGTGAGTACGACGCCGCCAGCTCGCCGGCGAACAACGCCGACTGCCCACCCTGCGAGTGCCCGGCGACGAGCACCCGGTCGCTCGCGCCCGATCCGTTCAACCCGCGCGCGGCCCGGGCCACGTCGAGCACGCTGCGGCCTTCGCTCTCGCCGACGAGGTAGGGGTGCACCCCGGGGGTGCCGAGTCCCTCGTAGTCGGTGGCGGCAACGACGTACCCGGCGTCGACGAGCTGCTTCACGTAGGGGATCGCGCTGGCCGCGTCGGCCTGCTTCAACGGCGCGCACTGATCGCCCATGCCTGTCGTGCCGTGGGCCCAGGTCACGACCGGACGCCCAGCCTTCGGCGTTGCGCTCGTCGGCACGACGACGACGCCCGACACCGCGATGTCACGACCGTCGACCGCCGCGAGTGGTACAGCACCTTCCACGCCTTGGCGCCCGACGGCGCGGTGATCGGCGTCGAGCGGATGATCGTGCCCGGCGCCTTCTTCGGCATGTTCGCCGGCGGCGTGTAGAAGTCGCCGCCGTCCTTCACTGCCGCCGACGCGGCGGGCGCCAACAGCGCGAGGGCGAGACCCAGGGCGGCCAGAACTCCGGCGATGACACGAAGCTGACGCACCGGTCGAGCGTAGGGCGGCGGTGGTGTCGCCGGCGGGCGGGCGACCAGACTGCACCGAGATGTTCAGCATCGGGCGTAGGTTTGCCCGGCGACACGCCGCGCCGACTGGTAGCGCCGGTCAGTCGCCCAGTGCGTCGTCGGCGAGCTCGGCCCGGAACCGCTGGTCGTCGCGGCGCGGAAGTGCGGCGACACGTAGCGGGCGAACAGCTCGAGCGAGCGGTTCCACCGGTCGATGGTCACCCACTCGCGCGAGTTGAACAGCAGCGAGCCGAACCCGCCGACCGCCTCGTCGAGCTCGCGCACCTGGCCGATGCACGTCCTCGGGCGAACCGATGATCCACGGCACGTTCTCGACCATCCAGTCGAACGTCACCTCGGCGTCGGGCATCGACGCGTCGCGCTTCATCAGCGGCGCCAGCCCGATCTTGAACAGGTAGTCGTACGACTGCTTGAGGGTCTCGCGGATCTCGCCATCGCCGCGTTCTTGGAGTCCGACACGTAGACCTCGCGACAGATCCGCCAGTCGTTGCGGGCGCGCACCGGATCACGCCCGGCGGCCTCCGCCGCCCGGCGATCGCGCTGCCCTCCGCGATGAGGTCGGGCATCCCCGGGTTGTCCTCGATCTGCACCGGCGTGAAGTAGATGCTCAGCGCCGCGTACCCGCGCTCGCCGCACAGCTCGAAGTTGTGCGTGCCCGACATGCCCGCGATCGAGAACTGCGGATGCTCCTGGTACGGCCGCACCTGGATGCGCTTGTGGTCGAGCTGCCAGAACTTGCCGTCGAAGTCGACGTAGTCGGTGGTCGCGAACAGCAGCTCGATGATGTCGAGCGCCTCGCGCATCCGCGGCGAGGCCTCGTCGCCCACCTGGAAGAACCGCTTGTCGCTCACCAGCCCGCCGCCGCCGAAGCCGTAGATCAGGCGTCCGTGCGTGAGGTGGTCGAGGAAGGCGAGCCGCTCGGCGACCATGAACGGGTCGTGGTACGGCAGGTTGATGGTGCCGGTGCCGAGCGCCGATGCGGCTGGTGAGCGCCGACGCCTTGGCGATGAAGATGTCGGGCGCGGGGATGTTCTCGTAGGCGCCGGTGTGGTGCTCGCCCACCCATACCTCGTCGTAGCCGAATCGCTCGGCGTACGACGATCTCCTCGAGCTTGAGGTCGTAGGACAGGGTCCAGTTCGACCACGGGAACGGTTCCGGCATCAGGAACAGACCGAATCGCACGAGTTCCCCCCCGCGGACTGGTCGCAATCTACCAACGCCCTCCACATCGCCCACGGCGCGTGCCGCGGTCTGATTGACTGTGCTTTCCGCCGGAGGGGGCGGAGGAAAGGGAATCGAGGATGGCGGACCTGCCGTGGGGACGGTCACGTTCCTGTTCACCGACCTCGAGGGCTCGACGCGCCTGTGGGAGGAGCATCCCGACGCGATGCAGCCGGTGCCTGGCGCGCCACGACGAGATCGTGCGCGACGCGATCGGATCGCACGACGGACATCGTGGTGAAGACGACCGGCGACGGCTGTCACGCCGCGTTCGCCACCGCGCACGAGGCGCTCGACGCCGCGATCGACGCGCAGCTCGGCGTCGGCGCCGAGTCGTGGGGCGAGTCGGCGCGCTGCGGGTGCGCATGGGCCTGCACACCGGCGAGGCCGAGATCGCGCGACGGCGACTACTACGGCACCGCGGTGAACCGGGCCGCGCGGCTCATGGCGGCGGCGCACGGCGGCCAGATCGTCGTGCTCGCAGGCGACCGCGGAGCTCGTCGCGCGACGAGCTGCGCCGACGGCTCGAGCTCGTCGACCTCGGCGAGCACCGGCTGCGCGACCTCGCGCGGCCCGAGCGGGTGTTCCAGGTCGCGCACCCGGGCCTCGACGCGAGTTCCCGCCGCTGCGATCGCTCGACGCGTTCCCCGGCAACCTGCCGTCGCAGCTCACGTCGTTCGTCGGTCGCGACGACGAGCTCGAGCGCATCGTCGCGATGCGCTCGACGACGCGCCGACTCGTCACGCTCACCGGCGTCGGTGGCGTCGGGCAAGACGCGCCTCGCGGTGCAGGTCGCAGCCGAGGTGCTGCCGCGACTCCGCGACGGCGCGTGGTTCTGCGAGCTCGCCGCGGCCGACGACGACGAAGCGATGGCCCAGGTCGTCGCGACCACGCTCGGTGTGCTTGCCGCGGCCGGGCATGTCGCTCGCCGAGAGCATCGTCGAGTTCCTCAGCGCACGCGAGCTGCTCGCTCGTGCTCGACAACTGCGAGCACCTGCTCGACGACGCCGGCCGACTTCGCCGACGCGGTCGTCCGGCGTGCCCGAGCGTGCGCGTGCTCGCGACGAGCCGCGAGGCGCTCGGCGTCGACGGCGAGCAGCGTCGTGCGCGTGCGCTCGCTCGCCGTCGCCCGACGCGTCGACGGCGGCGCGACGCTGTCGCACGAGCGCGGCGGCGCGCTGTTCGTCGAACGCGCCGCGCGACGCGGCGCCGAGCTTCGCGTCGACGCCGACCAGCGCGCGGCCGTCGCGGAGATCTGCCGCCGGCTCGACGGCATCCCGCTCGCGATCGAGCTCGCCGCGGCGCGCGTCGGCGTCGATGAGCCCCGCCGACGATCGCCGCGCCCTCGACGAACGGTTCCGGCTCCTCACCGGCGAGCGCCGCGCCGCGTCGAACGCCACCAGACGCTGCGGGCGACCGTCGACTGGTCGTACTCGCTGCTCGACGACGACGAACGCACGGTGTTCGATCGCCTCGGCGTGTTCGCCGGCAGCTTCGAGCCCGGCCGCGGAGTGCGGTCGTCGGCGGCGACGACATCGACGGCGTGGGACGTGCTCGACGCGCTCGCGAGCCTGGTGGCCAAGTCGATGCTCGTTCGCCGAGACCGTCCCGACGGCACGACGCGCTACGAGATGCTCGAGACCCTTCGTGAGTTCGCGCGTGAGCAGCTCGACGAGTCGGGCGAGGCCGACGTCTGGCGACGGCGTCACGCCACCAACATCGCGTCCTTCGCCGAGGAGTTCGCCGTGGGCACCCGGGGACCCGAGTGCGTGCTCTGGTCCGATCGACTCGTGGCCGACCTCGACAACGTCCGCGCCGCATGTCGTGGGCCCTGGATCGCGATGATCCCGCCGACAGTTCGCTCGCGGTCCGTGCACTGGTCGGCCTCTGCACGGTGGGCCAGTGGAACCGGTCGATCATGATCGACCGGATGGCCGTGCGGGCGATCGAGGTCGTCACCGACGGGCCCGCAGAATGGCGCATGCCGATCCTCGCCCTCGCCGCGTACCACGAGTTTGAACCGGGGATACGTAGAGCGTGGGCTTGAACTGGCTCGGCGCTCGCTGCGCGACGGCATCGTGTGGGAAGCGCTCCTCCCGAGCTTCCCGTTCCAGAACCTCATCTTCGTGGAGCTGATGGTCGGCAACCGCGAGGAGGCCAACACGTTGATCGACGAGGGTCGGGCCGCGTTCGCTGGCACGGAGCCCTACGTCGAGGCCGCACTTCCTCTCTCGGCCGGTACCTATCCGCGTTGCTGCGTCGGTACGACGATGCACGCGTCGCGTCTGAACGGGCGGTCGAGCTCTCGCGTGCAACCGGGTGCCAACCCGTTCTCGTTCACGGACTCTCATCCCTGGCGTGGTCGCTCCAATGCCGGGATCCCGCCGCGGCGCTGGCGTGCCTCGACGAGCTCATCGAGGTGAACGGCGGCAACGAGTTCTCGGGAGTCATGTGCGCCGCCTTGGCGCTCAGCGGCGGCATGCGAGCCCGGTTGGGTGAACACGACGTCGCGCTCGGTTTGCTGCGTCGTGCCGCGGTGCTCGCGCGTGACGAAGGAGTGCGTCCACAACTGGGATCGGTGCTCGACTGGAGTGTGCTGCCCTTGCTGAGGACGGGTCGGCCCGACGCACGCTCGTCTTCCTCGGGGTCCTCGCGTCGGCGCATTGGCCGACGTCAGCAACTACCTGCTCACCGGCGCCTACTCGCGTATCAGGTGATCGACCGGATCCGTCTGGTGATCGGCAACGATGCCGAAGTCGACGCGCTGATTGACCGGGGCGCTGGGATGCCGTACGACGAGGTCGTGGAGTTACGCTCGAGTAGCTCGCCGACGCTCGCCTGACGCGCTACTGCCCGGCGTGGGGACCAGACCGGCCTTGGTGAGCACGTCGGCGATGTCGATCACGCCCCAGTGCTCGCTGATCTTGCCGTCGGTGACGCGGAAGATCTCGATGCCCCGGATCTTGATCGACTCGCCACTCGGCGGGATGCCCATCGCCTCGCCGGTGTGCTTGCCCGTGAACACCCAGTTCTCCACGACGCGGCCGTCGGGCGTGTCGAGGTACTCGGCATCGATCTTGCGGTCGTCGAACGTGCCGACGACCATCTGGGCCAGCATCTTCAAGCCCTCGCCGTCGGCCGGAAGGCCCTGCATCGGGTCGTGGTCGACGAGGTCACCGGCGACGATGTCGTCCCAGGTGTCGAACGTCCCGGCGATGAACGCCTCGTCGGTGAAGCGGCGGATGACGTCGGCTTCGATCCCATGCGAGTCCCCTTGGCGCGGTTTGCCGCAGCCGGTCAGCGCAGCACGCGAACCCTACGCCGGGCTCCACTCCTCGGCGAGCGGGGTGGCGTCCATCGCGTCGATCCCGTCACCGTCGGGTGCACCGAACGCACCGACCTGGCCTTCGCCTTCGCTGTCGCCTTCGCTGTGCACCGGCGCCTTGCCCCGGCTCCACGACGCGACCGCCGCGATCAGCGACATCACGAGCGCGGCGATGAAGACGATCCTCATGGAGTCGATGAACGGGCCCGAGATGAGGTTCGGGAAGAACGAGCGGCCGGTGAGCGCCTGCACCTGCTGGTGGGTCAGGTGCGACAACGTCTCCGGGCCGAGCAGCTTCTGGATCGGGTTGTACCCCAGGAACGCCGCGAACAGCAATCCCACCGGCGGCAGGTGCGCGACGGTGGTCGCGGTCGCCGACGGCACGCCGTTCGCCTGCAGCCCCGCGACCATCGTGGCCGGCAACGTCGACGCCAGGCCCACGACCATGAGCGAGAAGAACAAGCCGATCGACAGCACCTGCGCGCTGTTCTGGAACGTCGCCCGCATGCCCGAGGCCGCGCCGCGCTCGGAGCGGCTTCACGCTGTTCATGATCGCGGTCGTGTTCGGCGCGGTGAACAGACCGACGCCGATGCCGTTCAGCAACAGCAGCGCCCCGAACACGGGGAACGAGAAGTCGGCGGGCAGGAACATCAGCAGCCCGAAGCTGACCGCGGTGACGATCGTGCCTGCGGTGCCGAACAGCCGCGCGCCGTACCGGTCGGACAGCCAGCCCGACAGCGGCCCGGCGACGAGGAACCCGCACGTCAACGGGAGCATGTAGATGCCGGCCCACAACGGCGTGTCGACGAAGTTGTAGCCGTGCAGCGGCAGCCAGATGCCCTGCAACCAGATGATGAGCATGAACTGCAGGCCGCCACGCCCGATCGAGATCATGAAGTTGGCGACGTTGCCGGCGAGGAACGCCCGGATCTTGAACAGCTGCAGGTTGAACATCGGCTCCGCGACACGCCGTTCGATCATCACGAAGATCACGAGCAGCGCGACGCCGCCGAAGAGCTCGCCGAGCACCGACGGGCTGCTCCAGCCCATCGCGTGCCCGCCGTACGGCTGGATGCCGTAGGTGATGCCGATCAACACGAGGATCAGCCCGAGCGCGAACGTGACGTTGCCCCACCAGTCCATGCGGGCCTGACGACGCACGCCGACCTCGCGCAGCTTGAGGTAGGCCCACACCGTCCCGAACACGCCGACCGGCACGTTGACCCAGAAGATCAGGCGCCAGTCGATGTCGGCGAGGAGGCCGCCGATCACGAGGCCGAAGAACTGGCCCGCGATGGCGGCGACCATGTTGATGCCCATGGCCATGCCGCGCTGCGTGGCCGGGAACGCGTCGGTGAGGATCGCGGTGGAGTTCGCGAGCAGCAGCGCGCCGCCGACGCCCTGCACGATCCGGAACCCGATGAGCCACAGCGCGCCCTGCGAACCGGTGAACGGCGTCAACGACAGCAGGATCGACGCGATCGTGAAGATCAGGAAGCCCGCGTTGTACATGCGCACGCGGCCGTACATGTCGCCCAGGCGCCCGAACGTGACGACGAGCACCGCGGTGACGACGAGGTAGCCCATCAGCATCCAGAGCAGGTACTTCACGTTGCCGGGCTGCAGCGGGTCGAGATGGATGCCGCGGAAGATCGCCGGCAACGAGATGAGCACGATCGAGGAGTCGAGCGCGGCCATGAACACGCCGAGCGTCGTGTTCGACAACGCCGTCCACTTGTAGCGGTCCGGCGGCGTCGTCCGGGCGCGGCACCACGTCGTCGGCGCGCTCATCGCGCGTGCTCCACGCGGAGGAAGTCGTCCGCCAGACGCCCGAGCAGCAGCGCGAGCTGCCTGCGGTCGGTGTCGGACCACTCGCCGAGCACCGTGGTGATGAGGTCGTGGCGGGCGCCGCGGACGCGCTCCATCACGTCGCGCCCGGCCGGCGTGAGCGACACCGACTGGGCGCGGCCGTCGTCGGGATCGGCGATGCGGCCCACCAGGCCGCCGCGCTCGAGGACGCGTGACGTGCCGGCTCATCGTCGACGGATCGACACCCACCCGCTCCGCGAGGGACGCTGGTGCGCACGCGGCTCGCCCTCGGCCACCGCGCGCAGCACCACGTAGCGGGCGCGGTCGAGCGGCACTCGGTCGCGGCCGCGATCTGGCGCCAGGTGCGGGGCGACGACAGGTACCGCACCAGGGGGATCAGCGCGTTCTCGACCTGATCGACGGTGCCGGCGGTGCTCTCGAGGTCGACGCTGGTCGGCATGCCCCCGGAGTATATGCGTGTACCCCGCAACTAGTTAGCGTGACCTGTGGCCCAGTGGGTTCAAGGCCGAGGCCCGGATGCCGAAATTGGGCCATCAGCACAGCCGCAATCGTGCACCAGTCGGCCGCCCCCGAGATCCCCGACGTGCTCGACCGATTGGGGCCGGACTGGACCCGGATCAACCACGTGCCCTTCGGCGCGACCGTCGACGTGGAGCACGTGCTGCTCTCGTCGCTCGGCCTCGCCGTCGTCACCACGATCGACTCCGTGCCCGCGACGGTGCACCCGGTGGCCGAGGCGCAGTGACGCGCCCGCAAGATCACCGCACTCCTCGGCCCGGTTGCGTCGGTGCCGGCCCGGGCGATCCTCGTGGTGCCCCGGCCTCGGCGAGCTCGGCTACGGGCTGCGGGACGGCGTGTTCGTGGCGAAGGCCGGGGAGGCGGTGTGTTGGCTCTCGCACCCCGCGTGGAGCGGCCCGATGATCCCCCGCCGAGCAGGTCGGCGAGATGATCGACGTCATCGTGAGCCACACCCAGCGCACCGACGAGATCACCAGGCAGTACCGCATCCGTGCCCTCCGCTGACCTGATCTGACCCGATCTGAGCGAACGTTCGACAGTGAGTACGCGTAGCGCGTACTCACGGTCGAAAGAACGGCGCGGTCAGGAGCGCTGCAGGGTGACGGTGGCCTCCGCGACGAGCAGGTCGTCGGCGCCGGCGTCGAGGGCCTGCACGCGACACACCACGTGTCCGTCGGCCTCGCGCACCACGATCGTGTTCGTGCGGATGGGACCGATCCGCGCGCTCGCGAGGTAGTGGATGTGCAGGTCGCTCCCGACGTGGCCGGGCACCGCGGCCTCGGCCGCGCCCTGGAACACCATGCCGAGCACACCGCCGTTGATGCGGCCCCGACTGTTGTGCACGTACGGCGAGTTGCCGAGCTCGACGACGCCCTCCGCCGCATCGACCACCTGCAACCCGATGCGCTCGAGCAGCGGCGCGGTCGGCAGTTCGCCGTCCGCCGACGTGTCGACGCGTGCCGATGGTCGAGAGCGGATCCCAGGTCGCCGACGCGCTCGACGTCGACGCGGCACGCGCGGCGAACGTCACCAGACCGGTGGCGACGCGTGTGAGGTCGATGGGATCGGTGAGCTCGTCCATGTCGGTGAGCCCGTTGCCGTCGTAGATGTCGACGCTCACGACCACCAGCCGTGAGCCGGCGCGGGTGAGGTGGCTCTCGAGGATCGTCGGTCCGTGCACGAGCGGCGTCGACTCGTGGAGCATGAGATCCGAGGTCGCGGTCCAGTCCGGCGTGGTCGCGCACAACCCGACCATGGCGGTGTTCACGTCGACCAGGCCCACCAGGTAACCAAGTCCGGCCGCGCCCGACGCGTCGCGCACCGCATCGGTGAGCGGTGACATCGACCGCGCCGTGTCGTGCTGGTCTGCTCGGTCGTGATGTCGAGGTCGCTGATCGACCCGCCGGCGGGTGTCGGAGTCGGCACGGGCGGTTCGGTCATGAACCAGGGATTCAAGCCGACGCGTCCGCGCCGCTCCCAATGCCGCTCCTACAGGTACTGCCCCGGAGGCGGCGGCTCGTGCACCGGGGCCGGGGCCGGGGCACGAACCTGCTCCCGCAAACTCGCGGCCACCGCCCGTGCCTGCTCGCGGCTCACTGCGCTCACCGAGCGCGATCGGGCCCGCGCTCGAGAGGAGGACGGTGAAGCCCAGGCCCTTGGCGAGCAGCGCGACGTCCTCGTCGTCGACCGCCGAGCGCACGATCTCGGCGTCGGCGGGCACGAGCGCCTCGATGTCGGTGCCCTTCTCCAACCCCACCATGACGCCGTGGGGCTCCCGGCCGTCGGCCAATCGCGTCACGGAAGGCGGCGTAGAGGACTGCCCAGATGGTGTCGGCGCCGGAGAACACGTTCGAGGGCGCGACGACCGGCTCGGCGGGACCGAGGGTTCCGAGCTGCGGGATGTCGTCGAACGTGGTGCGCATGATGGCCTTCCCCGCCGGATTGCGGACCGGAGAAGGTACGCCGAACGTGGGACACGCCGCAGCGATTTTCGAGGCGACGCGAGGCGGCCGCCGACGCTCAGATCTCGAGCGGTTCGTGCTCGATCTGCTCGACCAGCGCGGCGAGGCTGGTGTTGTCGATGCCCTTGCGCACCCGCCAGGTGAACATCGCACCCATCGTCGCCGCCGCCATGCCGGCGCCGACGATCGAGCCGATCTCCACCCGGGTGAACAGGTCGTTCGACGACACGCAGCGTCGCCACGACGAACGCGACCACACCGACCAGCCACGACGTCAGCACCTGCGAGAGCGCGTTCAACGCGATCAGCCCCTGCGAGAGCGTGAGGGCGAGGATGAACAGGCCGCTCCCTGCCGCGAGCAGCGCGAGGTCGAGGTTGCCGAGCTCGAACTTCGACCCGAAGAGGAGGTGGCCGACGGTCGGTCCGAGCGTCGCGCCGCCGACCACACCGACGAGGCCGATCCCGCTCACGACGAAGATGAGGTTGCGCATGCCGCGGCGGAAGTCGTCCGTCTGCCCCGCGCTCACCTGCGCCGCGAGCCGCGGCAGCAACGCGGCCTGCACCGCCTGGAACAGCAGGATCGGGATGCGCGAGAGGAACAGGCCCACGATGAAGTCGGCGACCGCCGTCCGCTCGCCCGGGGTGGCGAGCAGCTGGGCGCCGAGGAACGGCGCGTAGCTCAGCACCTGGGCGAGCATCGATCCGCCGAGCAGCAGCCCGAGGTTCGTCGACAGCTCCGACCACGGCGCGTTGGGGCCCGGGATCATGAGCTGGCCGCGCTGGCCGCGCAGCGCGACGAGCGTGGCCAGCGCGGGCGGAATCGCGAGGCACAGGCCGAAGCCGAGCGGATCGGTCGACCCGATCGCCACCAGCACGATGCACGGGAGCAGCCGGATGATCCCCTCGGCGCCCATGCTCACGCCGTAGGCACCGAACGCGCCGACGCCCGCGAACGCGCCGCGCGCGAGCAACTCGAACCCGAACGTGAACAGCGCGACGACGAGGCAGATGATCAGCCCCGCGTTGCCGGCGAAGAGGTTGTCGACGACCGACGTGGTGAGCGCGAGCGACGATCGTGGCGAAGCCGAGGGTGGTGGCGAAGACGAGCCCGATCACGCCGGCGCGGCGGATGACCGGGCGCGCCGCCGATGCCGTGCGCACGACGGGCGGCGAGCGCGCGACCGACTTCCTGTTCGACGGGCAGGAAGATGCCCGGGGCGAGCACGAACACGAACACCCAGAGCGCGTTGAGCGCGCCGTAGTCGGGCTTGCTCAGACCCCGGAACGCGAGGATCTGGAAGAGGTAGGTGGTGATGCCCGACACCACGAGGCCCACACCCACCGCGAGCGTGCCGTCGGGCAGCGGGAGCGCCGCGATGAGGGCCTGCGCGCGCTGGCGGGCTGAGAGGTTGGCGTTGGCGGAGTCTGCGTCGGTCGACACTTCGGTTCTACGTTCGGGCGGAGGGCGGATCGTACGTATCAGCGCCGCCTGCAGGGTAGGAGCGGCAACCCGTCGCGGACCGCATCGTGCCAGCGCTTCGATCGTGCGTTCGGCCCCGCTCGGGCACTGGTGTCTGACAGAGTGACACGCATGAGCACGCGCCTGGGAGCAGCGGTCGTCGGCACCGGCTTCGGTGTGATCACGCACGCCCGTGCGCTCGACGCCGCCGGCATCGAGGTGCGCGCCCTCGTCGGCCGTGATCCTGAGAAGACCGCGCAGCGTGCCGCGCTCTACGGGATCCCGCACGCGATCACCGATCGGGCCGAGGCGTTCGGGCGCGACGACATCGACGTGGTCGCGGTCACCACGCCACCGCACACGCACGCCGAGATCGTCCTCGACGCGGTCGCGGCCGGGAAGCACGTGCTGTGCGAGAAGCCGTTCGCGCGTGACGTCGGCGAGGCGCGCGAGATGTTGCGCGCCGCCGAGGCCGCGGGGGTCGTCCACCTCCTCGGCACCGAGTTCCGGTTCGCGCCCGGGCAGGCCCTGCTCACCCGTACCGTGCGCTCCGGCGCGATCGGCGAGCCCCGCTTCTTCCTCTTCGTGCTGCAGCTCCCGACCCTGCACGACCCCGCCGCGGTGATGCCCGCGTGGTGGGACGACGCCGAACAGGGCGGCGGCTGGCTCGGCGCGCACGGCACGCACATGATCGACCAGGTGCGCACGACGATGGGCGAGATCACGCGCGTGTCGGCGGCGCTCGAGACGCTGTCGCCGCGACCGATGACCGCCGACGACACCTACTCCGTCCAGTTCGAGACCGCCGACGGCGCCACGCGGACTCCTGCACAGCTCGTGCGCGACCGGCGGCCAGTTCGTGGCCGCGCTCAAGGTCACCGGCACCGTCCGGGTCGGCGTGGACGCAGGGCGACGAGGTGTGGGTCGACACCGGCGCCGGACCCACGCCGGTGCCGGCGGCCGACGACCTGCCCGCGGTCGCACCCGTCCCGCCACCGGGCGAGCTCCTCCACACCACCTACGACATGTGGCACTCGACCGGCATGGACCTCGCGCCCTACACGCGCCTCTACGAGGTCATGAGGGACCGGATCCTCGGGTATGAGGTCCCTGATGATCCGGTCGCGGGCACCTTCGCCGATGGCGTCGCCAACCAGGCGGTCGTCGACGCCATTCGTTCATCCTCGGCGCAGCGGAGCTGGACCGAGGTGCCCCATTAGTCCGGCCAGCACGGCGCGGTCGTCCGCCACATCCGGCCTCCCGGTCGTCAAGCCCGGGCCCTCGGACGCCGATTGGGGTCGAGTGGACGATCGGGGACTTCGTACGCGATGCCCCGCACCCCCTTGCTGGCCGGTACCGTCGCGAGCAGCGGCCCGCTGCTCCGTCCCTCCACTGCCCGGCCGCCCACATGCCTGATCTCTCGCCCGAGCACCTGTCGGCGGCGCTGGTCGACGACCACGCCGGCCTCGACACCACCCCTCCCGCGCCGCTTCGCGGGGTCGACGGCCCCACGATCGGGCGAATGGTCCGCAAGGGCATCCCGTGGATCCTCACCGGCGGGGTCATCTACCTGCTCGCGCCGTCGATCCTCGGTGTGCTCGCGGCGTCGAACGAGTTGGTCGAGATCGACTGGTGGTGGCTGGTCGCGCTCGTCGCCGCGCAGCTCCTCGTGCTCTACCTCACCTGGGTGCTGCAACGGCTGCTGATCCACGACGACAACGGCGTGCATCTCTCGCTGCCGCTCATCGCGTCGACGCAACTGGTCGGCAACGCGGTGGCGACCGCCGCGCCGTTCGGGGGCGCGGCCGGGACCGCCGCGCAGGTGCGCTCGCTCCAACTCCGCGGCGTCGATCCCCGTCGCGCGACGTCGGGGATCCTCACGTTCTCGCTGCTGCAGGTGGCGTCGGTCGGCGCGCTGGCGATCATCGGGCCGATCATGGTGCTGTTCGGGTTCGCGGTGCCGTCGACGCTGGCGAAGACCGCGTTGCTCGGGTGCGGCGCACTGGTGCTGATCACCGTGCTGCTCGTGCTGATCCTGCGCACCGACCGCGCCGCCGACTGGATCGGCGCGGCGGCGGGGAAGTTCGTCCCCCGCCACAAGAAGCGCATCATCGTCACGCTGCGACGCGAGCGTCGTCACCTGCGGCGGGCGTTGTCGGGACGCGGTCGTGCGCCGAAGGTGCTCGGCGTCGCGCTGGCGCGCTCGATCGCCGACTACCTCTGTCTGCTCGCGGCCGTCGCCGCGGTCACGCCGACGCCGAACCCGGCGCTCGTGCTCATGGCGTTCGTCGCCGCCGCGGTGTTGCGCATGCTGCCGTTGACGCCGGGTGGTCTCGGCCCGGTCGAGGCCGCGCTCATCCCGCTGCTCGCCGCCGCCGGCCTCGAGAAGTCGGGTGCGGTGCTGGCGACGCTGGCCTACCGGATGGCGTCGCTGTGGTTGCCGCTGCTGTTCGCGATCCCCGCGGTGTGGTGGCTGCGCCGGCACGACCACGCCGAAGAGGTGGCTGCCGCCACGGCGTGATTCCGGACCCTGATTCCGGACCGTCGCGCCTTCAGATTCGCGGGCTCCCGGTCGAGAACAGAGGCTGCGGACTCCGACGTGGGGAAGGAAGTGCGAGGGTGACTGTCGTCGCGGGGCTCGCCCCGACACACCAGGCGAAGAGTTGGGGCGTCACCTACCGGTTCGCCGCCGACGAGAGCTGGAGCGCGTGCCGGCTCCTCGACATCTCGCTCGACGGGGGCGTCGTCGAGCTCGGCGGAGCTCTCCCTGACGGCTCCCTCACCGGTCGGTCGTTGGTCCTCCAGATCGAGAGCATCGCCGACGACGAGGTCGGGATCACGATGCCGGCCACCGTCCAGCGCATCGAACTGGGTGAGAACGGCAACATCGTCGCCGAGGTCGCGTTCAGCGCCCGCCGCGAGGAACGGATGCTCCTGCACCTGCTCGTCCGATTGCACGAGCTGGTCTGAGCTCAGGTCGCGTCGATCGGTTCGACGTCGCGCGGAGCTGATGCGATCAGCGCGCGGCCGACGAGCGTCTCGGGCACGTCGCCGGGCTGGCTGAGCGCGATCCCGAGTCCGCACACCAGCCCCGAGTCGTAGATGAGGTGGCGGGCGATCATCGCCGCGTCGGCGTCGCTGGCAACGTCGCAGCACATCGCCGCGAACCGGTCGTCGCCGAGACGGGCGAGTGTGTCACCCGGGCGGAGTCCCGCCCGTAGCCGGTCGGCCACGCGGCGGACATCCGGGACCACATCGGGGAGGTGCGGTTCGTCGATGATGAAGACGGCGATCCCGCAGCCGCTGCGTTCGGCGCGCTCGAGCGCGACCGCGGTGCGATCGAGGAACAGCCCCCACCGGGGGAGCTCGGTGGGCTCGTCGAACAGCGACTCGTAGCGAGCCCGCTCGATCGAGAGCCACGTCAGGTCGAAGGTTGTCGTCATGGTGTCACCACCGGTGGGGTCTGCCCGCCCCTCCCCAATGTCGACCGGAGGGGCGTTCCCCTTGAGGCGGGCACGGCGGCGCACCGTGCCCGCCTCAACTGCTCAGAGCTGCACGGTCACCCGGAGGTACGTCGCCGGGATCGCCGTCGTGCCGTCGGTCGACGGTGTTCTGGTCGACGAACAGCGCCTCGAGGTCGCGCTGCAGGTCGTCGGCGCGCCCGTTCGCCTCGGCCGCCGCGAACGCGTTCATGGTCGGCCCGTAGTACGTCGCGGAACGCGGCGACGCAGCTCGGTCGGCGGCGCCGGGTACGCGAACGTGTAGGTGTCGCGCTCGAACGAGATGTGGTCGGCGTGCACACCCGCGTGCGAGAAGCGCTCGATCACGTTCTCCTCCACGCCCCACGTCACCGGGCTCACGAAGCCCTCCGGCGGCGGCGGCGAGTAGGCCGCGCTGATCTTCAGGATCTGCGCGACGAGCGTCGGGTCGCCGGGGATCCAGTTGCCCATGACGATCCGCCCACCGGGACGGGTCACGCGCACCATCTCCTTGGCCACGTCGAACGGCTTCGGCGCGAACATCGCACCGAAGATCGCTGACGACGAGGTCGAACGACTCGTCGTCCAGATGCCGTCGAGGTCGACTGGCGTCGCCCTCCTCGAACCGGCAGGTTGGCGAGGCCCTTCGGCCTCGGCGCGTCGGTTGCCGGCGGCCGACGAGGTTGCTGGCGATGTCGACGCCGAGCACGTTCGGCGCCGAGGCGCGCGGCCGGCAGCGCGGTGGTGCCGTCACCGCAGCCGAGGTCGAGCACGTCGAGCGCCGTTCGTGATGCCGAGCGCCTTCACCAGCGCCTCGCCGCTCTCGCGCATGCTCTCGGCGATCCGGGTGAAGTCGCCCTTCTCCCACAGTGCCTTGTTCGGGTTCATGGTGGTTCCTTTCGTGATTGGTGACGCGGGGTGTGTGACGGGTGGAGCGACCTACGCGAGCGGCGCGGCCGTCGTCGGGTCGATGGTGGCGTGGACGAGCTCGATCACGTCGCACGGGAAGCCGCCGCGCCGGGCGTGCTCGCGGATGAGGTCGGCGTCGGTGGCGTAGTAGACGCAGGTGATCTTGTCGTCGCTGACGTAGCTGTGCACCCACTGGATCGTCGGGGCCGATCTCGCGGAGCACCCCGTTCGACTTCGCGGCGATCGCCTGCAGCGCGGCGTCGTCCATCTGGCCGGCTCCGGGCACGGTCCGCTCGATGACGTACTTCGGCATGTCGCTCGTCCTTCCTCGCGTGCGGCACCCGGTGTCGGTGGCTTCCGTGAAGTGTACGGATCCGACGGCCGACCGGTCATGGGGCATTCACCCCATCGTCCGCAGAGCTCGTTCAGGTGAGCGGCGGTATCGTCCGGCCGTGTCGGATTCGGGAGTGCGGCTCAACGAGCTGTTGATGGCGCTGTCGCTGGCGACCGACCTCGGGTTCGGCCAGCCGGCCGAGCACATGCTCCGGTCGGCCCGGATCAGCATGCGCCTCGGCGACCGGCTCGGGCTCGACGACGCCGACCTCGCCGCGCTCTACGACGTGAGCATCCTCACCTACGTCGGGTGCCCGGTGTACGGCAACGAGGCCGCCGCGCTGTTCGGCGACGACATCGACTTCCGCGCCGAACGCCGTCGCAGATCGACCTCGCCGGGTTCCCGGCGATGATGTTCATGCTGCGGCGGGCCGGGTGCGGGACGGTCCGCCGCTCAACCGCGCCGCGCCAGGGCGCGCGGCTCATGGCCGACCGGCGGGCAAGGCAGTGGTCGAGCAGATGGCCAACCACTGCTCGGCGGCCGGGCGTGCTCGCCGATCGGCTCGGGCTCGACGCCGACGTGCGCGCCGGCGTCGAGCAGTCCTACGCGCGGTGGGACGGCAAGGGCGTGCCCGCCGACCTCGAGGGTGACGCGCTGTCGCTCGCGGCGCGGATCTCGCACGTCGCCGAGGCGTGCGAGGTGTTCCACCGCCTCGGCGGTGTCGACGACGCGGTCGAGATGGTGCGAGCGCGCAGCGGCACGCACTTCGACCCTGCGATCGCCGACGCGGTGTGCACCGATCCCGAGGCGCTGTTCGACGGCATCGACGTCGACGCCGTCGACGAGTTCCTCGACGCTCGAACCGGTCGACCGGCCGACCGCTCACCGACGACGAGCTCGACCGCGCCTCGAGGCGATCGGCGACTTCTGCGACCTGCGCTGCCCGTACTTCGCCGGCCACGCCGCGGCACCGCCGACCTCGTCGACGCCGCGGCCGCAGCGCTGCACGCTCGCCGCCGGCCGAAGCGACGCTCGTCCGGCGGGCCGCGCTCGTCCACGACCTCGGCCGCTTCGGCGTGCCCGGCACCGTGTGGGACAAGCCCGGGCCGCTCAGCGCCGACCGACCGCGAGCGCATGCGGCTGCACGTGTACTACGTGGAGCGGATCTTCAAGCGGCCCGAACCGCTGCGGCGGATCGGCCTGCTCGCGGCGACGCACCACGAGCGCATGGACGGCTCCGGCTACCACCGCGGCGTCGGCGGCACCATGCTCATCGACGCCGGCGCGACTGCTCGCCGCGGCCGACGCGTACCACGCGATGACCCAGCCCCGGCCGCACCGCGACGGCGCTGCACGCCCGAGGACGCGGCCGCGCGAGCTGCGCGCCGAGGTCGACGCCGGACGGCTCGACGGTGACGCGGTCGACGCGGTGCTCGCCGCCGCCGGGCACGCGCCGAGCCGCTCGCGCGCACCGGCGGACCCGCCGGGCTCACCGCGCGCGAGGCCGACGTGCTCGGCGCTGCTCGCGCAGGGACTGTCCAACAAGGCGATCGCCGTCGACGCTCGGGATCAGCGCCAAGACCGTCGGCAACCACGTCGAGCACATCTACACCAAGCTCGGCGTGACCAACCGCGCCGGCGCCGCGCTGCGGGCGATGGAGCTCGGCGTGGTCGGCGCATCGCCCGCGCTCGCCTGACCCGGGCGCCCGCCCACGCCGCCCACCCAGGAACGGGAGACGGTTGCGCTCCGGGCAATTGGTACGTACCGTGCCCCGTGACTTCCCCACGGTGGTCGCCCACCGACATCCCGCCGCTCGCCGGTCGGACCGCGGTGGTCACCGGGGCGAACACCGGCATCGGACGGGAGACGGCGCGGGCACTGGCCGTCCACGGTGCGACGGTGGTGCTCGCGGTGCGGTCGGTCGCGAAGGGCGAAGCGGCCGCCGCCGACATCCGTGCCGCGGCGCCGGGCGTGGACGTCGCCGTCCAGGAGCTCGACCTCGCCTCGCTGGTGTCGATCCGGTGTGCCGCCGCGGCGTTGCGTGACCGGCACCGACACATCGATCTGCTGATCAACAACGCCGGGGTGATGTCGCCGCCGCGATCGACCACCGCGGACGGGTTCGAGCTGCAGTTCGGCGTGAACCACCTCGGTCACTTCGCGTTGACCGGGTTGCTGCTCGACCGGATGCTCAGCGGTTCCCGACTCGCGCGTCGTCACCGTCAGCAGCGTCGGCCACCGGTTCTGCTCTCGGATCGACCTCGAGCACGTCGACGGCACCGGCGCCTACCACCGAGTCTCGACGTACGCGCGATCGAAGCTGGCCAACCTCGTGTTCGCGTACGAGCTGCAACGCCGATTGGTCGCGGCCGGAGCGCTGACGAGTTCTCTCGCCGCGCATCCCGGATGGTCGGGCACCGAGATCGCCCGGAACTCGCCGACTGCGTTCCGGGGGCTGGAGCGGATCGGCCGACCATTGGCGCAGGCTCCGTCGCAAGGAGCGCAGCCGATCCTCCGCGCCGCCACCGATCCGTCTGCCGCGGGCGGCCAGTACTACGGACCCGGAGGCGTGTTGCAGTTGTGGGGCGACGCTCGCGTCGTCGGCTCGAGCCGGGCGTCGCACGATCAGGACCTGGCGCGTCGCCTCTGGGACGCGTCCGAGGTCTTCACCGGGGTCACGTTCCCGATCTGAACCGTGGATCGGAGCCCGGCGGCAGCCCTTGTCCCCGTTGGGATGCTTGCCTCGCGGGTGGCGCCCGCGTGAAGATGGAGGTCCGGCCATCGGCCCGCCGCCCCGCAGGCGCGCCTGAGGAGGTCACCATGACGGTGCTCGCACTCGATCCGACCACGGGTGGTGTCGACGTCGGCGCGCACCTCGCGCTCGCGCCCCGCCCCAAGAGCCTCGAGGGCCAGGTGCTCGGCATCGTGGCCAACGGCCTGGGGATCTCCGAGGTCATGTTCGACCGCCTGGGCGAGCTGCTGCGCGAGTCCGACGGCCTCGCCGGGGTGGTGAAGGTGGTGAAGCCGAGCGTGGCGGTGCCGCCGTGGCCCGAGCAGTGGGCCGAGATCATCGAGCACGCGACGGTCGCGGTGACCGGCTTCGGTGGGTGCGGCAGCTGCAGCACGCGGTCGATGCGCGACGCGCTCGACCTCGAGGCGATCGGCATCCCGAGCGTCTGCGTGGGGCACACCGCGCTGCTGCCCGCGGTCGAGGCGCTGGCGCGCCTCGTCGGTGCCGACGACTACCCGATGATCGACATCGGCTACCCGGCCAACCCGACCGGGGTGTGGCTCAAGGAAGAGGCGGAGAACATCGCCGACCTCGTCGTCGACCGCGTCCGCGCCGCCCTCGTCGCTCCGCAGTGACGGAGAGCACCACTTACAGCTACGACGACGACGCCGGCGCGATCGAGGACTTCTTCGAGCGCGGCTTCACCGACGGCCTGCCCGTCATCCCGCCCACGCCCGAGCGCGTCGCGGCGATGCTCGGCGGCTTCGCACCCGACCTGCTGCTCGGCGAGGTGCCGACCCGCAACGTGGAGGTCACCGCCGAGAAGACCGCGATCAACGCGGTGATGGCCGGGTGCCTGCCCGAGTACTTCCCGACCGTCGTCGCCACCGTGCGCGCGTTCCTGCAACCGAAGGCGAACGCGCACTCCACCACCGCGACGTTGGCGGGTGCCGCGCACACGGTGATCGTCAACGGGCCGGTGCGGCGCGAGATCGACGTCGAGTGCGGACAGGCGTGCTTCGGACCGGGCTTCCGCGCCAACGCCACCATCGGCCACGCGCTGCGATTGGTGATCCGCAACGTGTGCCGCACGGTGCCGGGCGTGCTCGACCGTGCGACGTGGAGTTGGCCGCTGCGGTACTCGTTCTGCTTCGGCGAGGACGAGGAGCGCAGCGACTGGACACCGCTGCACGTGCAGCTCGGCTACGAGCGTGACGAGAGCGTGGTCACGGTGCAGTCGGTGATGAACATGGTGCCGGTGCTCGAGTTCGGCGCCGAGTCGACCGCGATCCTCGACACGTTCTGGCAGGTGGCGCGCACGCAAGGGCTCGGTCGGGACGAGTGGGCCGGCGACGATCGCGGCATCGTGTTCGTGGTCGGGCTGGAGCACCAGCGGCGATTCCTCGACGACGGTTGGACCAAGGAGAAGATCGCCGAGCACCTCTACCCGATGCTCACCGCGGACACGACCGGTCGGTTCGAGCGCAACCTCTCGCTGGCGTCGCCGGCGAACATCCTGATCGTCGCCGCCGGGGGTCCGGGCATCGCGCAGTCGTGGCTGCTCCTGCCGCACCTCGCGGTGCCGACGCACGAACGCATCGTGAGCCGCGTGAGCCAGTCCGTGCTCAGCGCCGCCGCGCAGGCGACGCTCGACGAGCTCGCCGCCATCGTCGAGCCCGACGGCGCGCGGCTCGTCGTCCGCGACGCGAGCGCGTCGACGGTCACGATCGAGCTCGACCTGTCCGCCTCCGACTGTCCCGAGTGCGTGTTGCCGAAGGATCTGCTCGTCGACATCCTCGCGATCACGCCTGCAGGAGTCGGACCCCGACCTGCGCACGGTCGAGCTGATCGATCCACGCGAGGAAGGCGACGTGTCGGCGAACGCACACGGCTGAGTCGCTGGCGAAAGACTCCTCAGCCACCGTTCAGGCGCAATGGAGTTGGCTCACAGGGAAGTCGCCCAGCTGGAGTGATGATGACCACCATCGAGACGCCGCCGCCCGCCGCCCCTGAGCCCGCTCCGCACGAGCGGCGCAGCGGGTTCTACGTCTCCCCCTGGATACTGGCGGTGCTCGGCGGTCTCGTGCTGCTCGCCGTCGGCTTCGTCATCGGGCGCGCCGTCGACCGCGGCGACGATCACGGCCGCGGCTTCTTCCGCGGTGGTGACGGAGGCGGTGCTCACCCAGGCCGCTTCCTCGTCGCGCTGATCGTCCTCGCGCTGATCGTCACCGGCATCGTGTTGCTCGTCCGCCACTTCACGGCACCACGACGTGACGCGGTGCCGATCGACACCGCGACCAACGCCGAGCAGGTGCTCGCCGACCGCTTCGCCCGCGGCGAGATCGACGAAGCCGAGTTCGTCAGCCGTCGCAACGCCCTTCGGACGTAGCGCTTGCGCTTCGGGCGCCGAGGCTGAAGGGTTGGGGCACGCCGAGCGAGGGGGATTCGCCATGGCCGACCAGCCGCACCGCTACGAGGTGATCGACTCCGACGGGCACGTGATCGAGCCCGACTCGGTGTGGAGCGAGTACGCCGAGCCCGAGTTCCGCGAGCTCCTCCCGCAGGGCGTCGGTGGGTACGTCCAGGCGACCGGCATCACGCGCGCCTACCCCGACATGCCGTCGTCGTTCCTCACCGGACAGGGCGAGGACCACTGGGAGGCGGTCGCCGAGGACACCGACTGGGAGGAGGAGTCGAAGCACAAGATGGCGCGGGCCGGCGGCCACGACCCGGTGGCGCGCCTCGTCGACATGGACGCCGAAGGCATCGACGTCGCGGTCCTGTACCCGACCGCGATGCTCACGTGGATCGAAGAGGCCGACATCTTCGGCGCCGCGTGTCGCGCCTACAACAACTGGCTGCACGACTACTGCGCGGCTGATCCCAAGCGGCTGTACCCGGTCGCGCTCGTCCCGTTGCAAGACCCGGAAGCCGCGATCGCCGAGATGCGTCGCGCCGTCGCGGACCTCGGCGCCAAGGCGGTGATGATCCGTCCGGCGCGCTACATCGGCGACCTCAAGCTCAACGATCCCGCGTACGACCCGTTCTGGGCCGCGGCCGCGGAGCTCGACTGCCCGATCGGTGTGCACCCGTCACCGCACGGCGACATGGCGAACAGCTGTCGACTGCTCGGCCTCGCCGACGGCGTCGTCAACCCGACCGAAGGCCTCGCGCTGCGCCAGGGTCTCACCAACGCGTTCGACCTGCAGATGGCGGTCGCGTACTTCGTGCTCGGCGGCATCTGCGAGCGGCATCCGAACCTGCGGGTGGCGTTCCTCGAGGGGACCGGCGGCTGGATCGTCCCGATGCTGCAGCGGTTCGACCACCAGTTCGAGATCTTCGGCAGCTCCGACCAGACGATGCTGCCGAGCGAGGTGTTCGCGCGTCAGTGCATGATCAGCTTCGACCCCGACGAGGTCGCGCTCGCGTTCACCGCCGAGCACCTCGGTGCCGACAAGATCCTGTGGGCGTCCGACTATCCGCACCCCGACGCCAAGATCCCCGGCGTGGTCGACGAGCTCATGGACGCGGTGAAGCCGCTGCCCGACGAGTCGCAGCGCCAGATCGTCGGCGCCACCGCGCGCACCTTCTACAAGCTCTGACCTAGAGGTAGCCGGCGGTCCAAGCCGGAACGGGCTCGTCGTCGACCTCGTCGTCGAGCTCCAGTGCCGCCGAGGACTCTCGGACTTCCGGTTCACTGCCGGCAGGGCGTGCACGCCGATCCCCAGCGTCGGGATGAGGATCAGCGCCGTCGGGTGCTCCGCGAACGCGTGGTACTCGAGGTCGCGAGGACCGTCCACGCCGTAGACGTCGCGGAGGGCGACGACGAGGTTGGCCGCGATCAGGACGCGTCGATCGGCTCGTCGTAGCGCCGGGAGTAGTTGGTGGATCCGCCGGCCGTCGACGTGCCGTTCGGATCGTGAGGCGAGCGAGTCGGCGCCGCCCAGCCGAGCGCGACGAGCAGCCGCTTCTGCACGCGGTCTAGTCGATTGCGGTGGCCGAGGAAGTGGTTCGACACGGTTTCCGCGTAGACGCCGGCGTCGTTGACCGCGAGCTGCACGTAGGGACCGATTCCCTCCTCGGCGCCACACTGGTGACCTTCGAGGATGAGGAACTGGCCGGAGTCGAGCACCTCGATGAGATCGCCGAGTGCGTGCTCGAAGTCTGCCCACTGTGTGGGCGCTCCTCGCGGCGCGAAACTCGGGGAGCGAACTGACCGTCATCGACCTCACCGTGCCTGGGGGATGAACTGTTCCGGCAGTCACATCATGGCGAGGGGTGGGACATGCATCGGCGAGCTCTCGGGCGATCTGCTCGATGACGTCGCGACCTTCGAGTGGTCGAGGAGGTCCGGGGGAGCGCGTCGAGGCCGTGCATCGCGCCGAGGAGGTTGCCGGCGATGGAGCCGGTGCTGTCGCTGTCGCCGCTGTGGTTGACCGCGAGCAGCGAGCCCGGCGCGCACGTCGGGCGCGACGAGCGCGCAGCACAAGCCCGATCGCGAGCGCCTCCTCGCCGACCCAGCCGCCGCCGAGCGTCTCGATCCGCTTCGGCGTCGACGTCACCCGTCTGCGGCGAGCGCGCACCGCTCGCGTCGATCGCGGCCGAGGTCTCTTCGTGCTCGGGCCAGGTCGACAGCGCGGCTCGCGCCGACTCGATCGCGTCGAGCAGCGGAGCGCCGCGCATCAGCTCGCCGACGACGTGCGCGAACACGCCGGCCGACAGGTACCCGCTCGGGTGCCCGTGCGTGAGCGCCGCCGCCCGGGCGCCGAGCTCGAACCAGTCGCTCGGCGACCGCGCCCGCCGGTGCGCGCCCGCATGATGCCGCCGCAGCCCTTGCTCCAGTTGATGCGGTCCTCGGGGGTTCCGGTGCCGCCGTCCGGAAGCGCGGACAAGCACGTGTTGCCGGGCGCGCGTCGCGTAGTGCAGGAACGTGCTGTTCCGACAACCAGCTCTCGCCGACCTCCGGTCCGACGCCGACGGATCCTGGGTGAGCAGCCACGCGAGATACGAACGGCGGATCGACTCGACGCGGTCGTCGAGTGCGGCCGAGTCGGCGAGCAGCAGACCTTCGGCGGTGAACAACGTCATCTGCGTGTCGTCGGTGATCGCGCCGAGGCGTCCGTAGGTGTGCGCGTACCCGGTGAGCCCGACGGCCCGTACCGACGTCGGATCATGTCGAGGCTGTCGAACTCGACCGCCGCGCCGAGCGCGTCACCGATCGCGCCCGCCACGATCGACGCGACGAACCGGTCGCGTGTCTCGCTCATCGCCCTGCCGCCACGGTGTCGAGCACGGTACGATCGAGACCTCTTCCCCGAGTGTGGAACGACGCAGAGGGAAGAACGATGTCCGTCGACGAACGCAATCGACTCCAACTTGCCGAAGCCGCCAAACGCGTCCTCGGCGACGACGAGGGGATCACCCTGATGGAGCTGCTACCTCCGGTCGGATGGGCCGACGTGGCGACGAAGCAGGATCTCGAGGTGCTCGAGTACAAGCTCACCGCGACGCTGGAGCGAGAGCTGCGCAGCCAGACCTGGAGGCTCTTCGCCATCAATGCGGCGGGCATGGCGGCGATGCTCGGGTCCGTGGTTGCGATCGTGAAGCTCTGATCTTTCGCGCTCACGAGTACGCCTCCAAGAGCGCGGCCGCGTGTTCGCGTTGGCGTGACTGTGCCGACTCCGGTGCGATCACCTCGACATCAGGATCCAATGTCACGAGAAGATGGTCGAGCCGGCGTTCGCCGGTGACGACGACGTCCACCTCGACCAGTCCGTCATCGAGCTCACGCCGTTCGGCGATGCGGCTCGCCCGCGGCAACGCGTCGACCTGCTCTGGTCGCATGCGCAACGTCACCCGCAGCTCGTGCTGCGTGAGGTCGAACCAGTCGGGGATCTCGGTGTCGGGCGGCGGGTCGAACTCGATCACGCCGAGGTGCGCGTCGTGCATGCGGTCGATGCGGAACATCTTGGGCTCTGTGTCCTCGAGTTCACGACCCTGGAAGTACCAGTGGCTCCACTTGCAGAACACCCGGAACGGCACTGCCTCACGGTCGCTCGCCACGTCGTCGTTGTCGCGCACGTAGCGGAAGCGCAGTGATCGCCCCCGCGCCCACGACTCCCGTGCCGCTTCGAGCGCGGGCGGTGCCGGGACCGACACGTCGAGGTGGGTGCCCACGACCGCGCTGAGCTTCTCGACCACCGAGTCGAGCTCGGGCGTGTCGCGCGTGGCGAAGCTCTGCATCGCGATGCCCGCCACCAACAGTCGCAGCGCGACGTCGGGCGTCGGCGGATCGGCGGCGAGATCGCGCAGCCAGTGCTCCCGGTCGACGATGATCTCGTCGTCCTCGGTGAGCAGGAAGCTGCGCGACTGCTCGATGAGATCACCGAGCCGGTGCGGAAGGCGAGGAACAGCACCGGGTCGAGCAGGTCCTTGAGCTGCTCGGGCGTCACCCCGACCTCGGCCGCGGCATCATCCAGCGAGATGGCGCGGCGCTCCTCGGCGGTGGCGAGCACCTGGCGCAGGATCTCGAAGTGTCGCTGCTTGCCGAGCGGCGGCATCAGCCGTCTCCCGCGAGCGCGGCGAGGTGGTCGCGCACCACCGCGACCAGCGCCGGCGGCTCGAGCACCACCGCGGAGCCACGGAACGCGAGCAGACGGTCGCGGAACGACTGGTAGTGCCGCACGTCGAGTTCGACGATCGCGGTGCGGCCGTCGCTTTCCACGACCTCGCCGCCGAGCTCGCCACGGAAGGCGTCCACGTGGTCGATGCCCACGCGGACGCGTGCCGGTAGCGCGGGATCCTGCCCCCACACGTTGGGGTCGAGGTCGAACGCGGCGTCGATGTCGAAGTCGTCCGGGATCTCGTATGCATGGGCGGTACCGACCAGCGCGATCGTCGGTTCACCGGCGTCGACGCGATCGAGGCGATAGCGGCGCAAGGTGTCGCGGTCGAGGTCGTGACCGGCGAGGTACCAACGGTTGCGCCACATGCCGAGCGCGTACGGCTGCACGTGACGCTCCACGCCGTAGAGCCCGAACGTCACCGTCTCGTCGTTCGCCGATCGCCGTCCGCAGCGTTGCGACGAGGTGGTGGAGTCGCAACACGACGAGCGCGCGGCGGTCGTCGAGCGTGGCGCCGAGCTCGCCCGGCTCACCGTCGGGCGCGCCCTGCACCGAGACGGTGGCGACCGCGGCCAGGAGCACCCGACGCTCATCGGGCGTGAAGAACGGCGGCGCGAGGCGGTAGGAGTGGGTGGGCTCGTCGTACTCGAGCCGGATGCCCCAGTGGTCGCGCAGGTCGCGGAGGTCGCGCTGCACCATCTTGCGCACGGTCTCCCAGTCGGTCGTCCCCGACACGAGCTGCCCGTGCTCGTCGCGCTCGGCATCGGTCGGATAGCGCACACCGTCGACGATGTCGGTCAGCGTGATCTCGGCACCGTCGGCGCATCGGTCCGCTGCGAACGCAGCCAGCTGCAGGATGCGTTCCGCCGGTAGTGCCGCCCCCGCCACCCCGAGAGTGTCGCGCGGTTCGGCACCCTGCTTCCGCGGTCGCCATCTCACGTCCCCAGCAGCGAGAGGTTCGAGAGCTCCGCGTACACCTCGGTGCCCGCGGGCGCAGGAACATCGGAGAGTGACGTGATCTCGACCGCCGCCTGCCCGCCCGCGGGCACGAAGTCGACGAAGGTGCGGTCGCCCCCGACGATCGCGCCACCCGCTGTCGCGGTAGATCGCCACTGCGACGACCGACTTCAGGTCCTTGGCGAAGGTCGAGCTCAGCGTCGCGTTCGTCTGCAGCCCGAGGTAGTCGCGCACGGTGGTGCTCACGCCCGACGCGGTGAACGCGCCGGTCGTCGTGGTCGCGGTCTGCCAGTCGCCGACCAGCGCCTGCACCTCCATGCGCGTGGCCCCCGCGACCTGCAAGCTCTCGCCGTACGCCGCGGTCTGACCGGGGAGGATCACGTCGATGGTCGGGTTGTCGGCCTTCACCACGACGCCGGCATCGTTGTAGAACGCGACGTTGAGCGACACCCGAGTGGCGATGTCGTCCGACGGGTTCTGCACGATCACGCCGTACGAGGCGTACGAGTTGCCGATGCTGTCGGGCGGCAGTTGCGTGAAGCCGTTGCCGGTGATCGTGACCTCGTGCTTCGCGGGCTCGGTCGTGGGCGTCGTGACGACCGGCGTGTCGTTGCTCACGACGCTCGTGTGGGTCTTGCCCGACGCCTGGCGCGCCTTCTCGCTCGTGTCGTCGCCTCCGCTCGCGATGGCGACGATCACCACGATGGCGGCGACGGCGATCGCGAGTGCGATCCACACTCGCTTGCCGCGACGCGGGGAGCGGGTCGAAGGTTCGTCTGGCTCATTGGACCCATGGGTCGGATCCAGCGGAGGAGGCGGCAAGGTCGTCCTCGGCCGTCGACTGATCGGCGCGCCGCACTCGCCGCAGAACTTCTGGCCGTCGGGGTTGTCGTGTCCGTTGGTGCACTGCATGACGCCGACCGTACGAACGCCCTGGGACACGATCCTGCGCTGCGCTGAAAATCACACCGATGTAACTGTCTCACCCCCTTGAGATGCTGCTTTCGACGCATCGAAACAGGGGGCGAGACGATGAGCACTTCCTCGGACATCACCGGTCGCACGTTGCACCTGGTCGACCTCGAGAACCTGGCCGGCGACCCACGGGTCGCCACCGACACGGCGTTGCTCGTGTTCGGCGACTACCTCGACGCCGCGCACTGGCAGCCGGGCGACCACGTCATCGTGGCGTCGAACCCGGGCCTGATCGGCCGGATCATGTACGACCTGCCGGTGGCGGCGAACGTGCACGCGATGCCCGGACGCGACGGCGCCGACACCAAGTTGCTCGCGTGCGCGCCGCCCGAGCTCGTGGTGAAGCGCTACGGACGTCTCGTCGTCGGCAGCGGCGACGGGATCTTCGCTCCGCGCGCCACGACGGCACGCGCCGGAGGTGTCGACGTCGAGGTCGTCGCGCGACCCGACGGGTGCTCGACCAGGCTGCACCGCTTCCCGTGCACCTTCCTCGTCGCGCGCGCCACCGATGTCGCCCTCGCCGCCTGATGGCAACTGCGCACTCGCAAGCCTCGACGCAAGCCGTGCCCGTACTGCGGATCGGGTGACACCGGCGCGATCCTCTACGGCCTGTATCGCGCCCGATCCCGATCACCCGTTGCCGGACCACGTCGTCCTCGGTGGGTGCTGCATCGGTCCCGGTCAGCCGCTGCGCCACTGTCACTCCTGCGGGCGTGGGTACGACTTCCGCGAGGATCGTCTGGGACGACGACGAGCTGGCGTCGTGATTTCGGCGGTTCCGGATCGAGACGTCGGCCGATACGATGACCATCTCTTCCCCCATCAACCAGCACGATGATGGAGGGAACGAGGAATGGCAGTCGACGAGCGCAACCGTCTCCAACTCGCCGAGGCCGCCAAGCGGCTCCTCGGTGACGACGAGGGGATCACCTTGATGGAGCTGCTGCCCCCGGTGGGCTGGGCCGACGTGGCGACGAAGCAGGACCTCGCCCGCTCGAACCCGATGACCGTTTCGATCAGGTCGACGCCCGGTTCGCCAGATCGACTCCGCGTGCTCGACGACCGCTTCGACCAGGTCGAATCCCGCTCGAGGTCTCGAGTACAAGATGGAAGCGACCCTGCACCGGGAACTGCGCAGCCAGACCTGGAAGCTCTTCGCGCTCGTCGCCACCGCGATGTCGGCCATGTTCGGCGCGCTGGTGGGTCTCGCCCGGTTCTGACGCAGCCGCTCCCAGGGCCTACAGGTACTGACCGACCGGAGCGTCGTCGAGGCCGTCGGGCGTGCGCACGCGGTCGACGTCGCCGCGCCGCTCGAACAGGTCGGCGAGCGAGAGCGGCTGCGTCGGCTTCGGGAAGTCGGGGCCCAGCCACGCCGCGGCCTCCGCCGGCGAGAACTCCGTGAACTCCACCGCCGCGAGGCACCGACCCGGACGCACCAGGGCGGAGTGGAGCCGGCCGATCTCCTCGTTGGTGGTCAGCAGGATGATGGTGTCGGAGCCCTGTCCGAGCACACCGTCGGTCACGTTGAGCAGCCGACCGAGGCTCGCGCCCGCGTCACGCCGCGCCGACGCGCGCAGGAACTCGTCGCTGTCCTCCGCCACGACGAGACGGAACCGGTTGCTCCCCCGCTGACGACGAGCGCGCGTGGTGAACACCCGCTCCTCACTCTCGACCGGCGCGAGGAGCTTGAGGATGTACTCCGGGTCGGCGAAGAGCGCTTCGGGATCGGCGACGTAGTGCGCGTCGCACCACTCCGACCACGAGCGGAACAGCGAACGCAGCGCGGTGGTCTTGCCGGTGCCCGGAGGACCGTGCCAGAGCACGAGCTTGCCGGAGTTGCGCGGTCGGGTCAGTCCGTGCAGGTGGCCGAGCGGTGCGCGCGTCGATGCCGAGTAGTTCGACGCGATCGTCGACCACTCCGGCGCGCTGATGGGACGGGTCTGGTGCGCCGGACCGTGGCGGCCGTTGAACCAGGTGCGCACCCTGGTCGCGTCGGCGCGCTCGACGGCAGGCGCGCGGCCGCGGATGTCGTCGGCGACGGCCTGGGCGCGCTCGGGCGTGGCCGCGCTCACCGAGACGCTGGGGCGACCGGTCACGTAGGCGAGGAGGCTGTAGTCGGTGCCGCGGGCGAAGTAGACCGCATCGTCGTCCTCGTCGAGCACCGAGCGCAGGAGCCGAGCGTCGGCCGGGAACAGCGACACGACGTCGTCGGTGCCCTCGATGAGGACCTCGACCACGTGCGGCTCGCGGCCGTCGAGCTGGCGGGTGCGGAAGGCCGAGCGCACCACTGCGAACGCCGAATCGGTGGAGTCGAAGACGGTTCGGGGCGCGACGACGTCGTCGGCGATGCCGAGGGTGTCGGGCTCCGGGATGTCGTCGAACGTGGTGTACATGGCTGCTTCCATCGGATTTTGCAAAGTCGATGAAGGTACGCCACGGGTGGGACACGGCGCTCGGATTTTCGTGCAGCGTGGTCAGGCTGCGGTGGCGTGCAGCCTCTGCAGGTTCGTCATGGCGGGTTCGGAGTACGTGAGGAGTCTCGTGATCGCCTCGGCCATTCGAGGTTCGCTCGCCTTGTCGAACATCCCTCGGGCGATGTTGAGGCGGCTCGACTCCAACCACGCCGCCATGTCGGGTTCGGCGTTCCAGAGACTCGAGCGACTCCAGCTGGCCGCGCATGTTCGGGATCCAGTCCTCGGCGGTCGTCGGGATAGCGATTCGTGGGCGAGAGGCGGGACTTGGCGACCTGGTCGTCGCCTCGGCTCGCCTCGAGGTAGCCGATGACCGCGGCGTTGAACGTCGGGAACACGGTGCTGATGCACTGGAGGGTGATGCGGCCGGGTTCGAAGATCGGGCGAGCGGGCGCCTTGCCGAGCCCGGCGGCGGAGCAGTCGACGTGGAGCTGCCCGCGGTCGGTCGGGATCGTTCCTCGTTCGAGCACGATCTGGTCGGCGCCGATCGTCTTCACGTGCCCGAGTCGCACGACGTTCTCGATCGTGCGCAGCAGCTCGAGCTCGGCGACGGTGACGGTCGCGCCGTGGTACATGGTCGGGCGTGACTCGCTCGTCGAGGCGCAGCAGCTGGCCGCAGGCTTCGAGCCGGGCGAACAGGTCGTCGATGCTCTCGGCCTCCGCCGACGCTTCGACGCAGCGCGACACGCCGTCGATGGTGTCGGTCACCAGCTCGAGCGGCTGGAGGTGCGCGCGGTTCCACATCCACGCGTCGCGGGCCCGCACCCACCGGATGTGGTCGGGGTCGACACCGTGCTCGAGCAGCCAGGTGCACGCGTCGGAGCCCGTCTTGCCGCCGCCGATGATCGTGTAGCCGGTCGCCGGTTCCTCGACGTCGGGCAGTTCGTTCACGGACACGCATCGCACATCGGTGTCGATCGCGAACGACGGCGTGTGTCGCGACGGGATCGTCGGTTCGAGGTAGCGGGCGTCGACGACGGCGCGTCGGACCTTGACCTCGGTCGTCGCCCCCGTGAGGGTGGCGACGAACGCGACATCCGCAGTCTTCGAGCCCCAGGTAGTTGGACATCGGGAAGAACCGCACCTGTCCCGACGCCAGGTGGTGCTCGTCCATCACGCGGCGGAAGTAGTCGCAGATCTGCACGCCGTCGGCCTGCTGGTAGAGCCCGGCGTTGAGGCCACGGCTCGTCGAGGTGATCGGTGCCCAGCGGCTGCGAGTTGACGCCGTAGCACGCGGCCGGCTGATGGAGACGCACGAACGGGTACGCGTCGTTCCAGTGGCCGCCCGGGGCGTGCCGGCGATCCACCATGACGACGTCGCAGTCGCGGTCCGCGTCGATCAGCGCGTCGATGAACGACATGCCCGCCGCCCCCGCCCCGATCACCAGGTAGTCGGTCTCGATCGCGTTCACGACTTGGCTCCTTTCGCGAGCTTCCGCTGGCACTCGCGTCCGCATCGCCTTCTCTCCAGTGAGCGTGACGGTCATCGGCCGCGAGCGCAACTGGCAGTGCACCAGTGGGCGAGAAGGGCACACGCACCATGACCTTGCACGACGACGCGCGCGTCCTCCGCCGTCGCCTCACGGCCGACCCGACCGTCGGCTTCCGCGATGGTCAGTGGGAAGCGATCGAGTCCCTGGTGGAGCGGCGCGCCCGCGTGCTCGTGGTCCAGCGCACGGGCTCAGGCAAGAGCGCGGTCTACTTCGTGGCGACGCGGCTGCTGTGTGACGCGGATGCCGGCACGACCGTGCTCATCTCGCCGTTGCTCGCGCTCATGCGCAACCAGCTGGGTCATGGCCGAGCGCGCCGGCGTGCGGCGCGGTCACGATCAACAAGGCTCGAGTACCAAAATTGCACAATCTGGAATCCCAACTTTGCACACCCCCATGGCCCCGATGACGCCCACCCTGAATCCCTGTTCTCAGTGTCTCACGCGTGATACGGTGGTGCGATGGATCAGGTTTCGGTGCGCGAACTACGGAACCACGGCGGCGACGTGCTCGATCGCGTCGAGGCCGGTGAACGGCTCACCGTCACCCGCAACGGCAAGCCCGTGGCCGAGCTCGTCCCCCTCCCGCGTCCAGAGTTGGCACTCGACGAGATCCACCGCCGAGCTCGTGCCCTGCCGTCGGTCGATCCTTCGGAGCTCCGGGCCGACATCGACGCCGTGCTCGACACCCGCCTCTTCGTCGACGACGACGAATGAGTGTGGAACGAGGGGTCGTCGACACGAACGTCGTCGTGCTCTTCGGTGGGCTCTCCCCGGAGTCGCTTCCCGATCGGCCCGTCATCACCGCGATCACGCTCGCTGAGCTCGCAGTCGGACCGCTCGTTGCTGCCGATCCCGTGAAGCGAGCTCGCCGACAGGAGCACCTGCGCTTTGCCGAGGCGTCGTTCCCGGTCCTCCCGTTCGATGAGGCCGCGGCGCGAGCGTTCGGCTCCGTCGCTGCGGCACTGCGGGCCTCCGGGAGGAAAGTCTCCGCACGCGGTTTCGACGCGTTGATCGCAGCGACTGCGCTCGCGAACCACTTGCCGCTCTTCACGACGAACCCCGACGACTTCACGGCCATCGACGGACTCGACGTCGTAGCCGTTGGCGCTCCGGACGGCTGACGGCTCGACCTCGGACGTACCGCATCACTCGATCGACCCGAACCACCGGTTCCGCTGGATGGCTCGCGTCGAGCGAGCACCGGTGCCCGCTGCCGCGTCGTTCAGAGGAAAGTGGTAACATGACCACAATCGTGGTAATCCCGAAAAGGGACCTCCTGTGGACTTTCGATCACCGATCGCGACCGTCGTGCCGGGCGCTCGCGGCACTGTGCTGCGCGTGCTCGCCGCGACGACAGTGCCGCTGACGGGGAACAAGATCGCCGAGTTGTCCGGCGGAGTCGTCTCGCAGTCCGGGGTGAGCAAGGCCATCGTGCCGCTCGTGGAGTCCGGTCTGGTGACCTGCGAGCGCGCAGGGTCCGCGAATCTCTACCGGCTCAATCGCGACCACGTCGCGGCGGCGGCGGTGCTGGCCGCAGCCGGGGCTCGTGACGAGCTCGTTGCTCGCATGACCGCAGCCACGGCAGCCTGGACCGTGAAGCCGGTGGCTGTGTGGTTGTTCGGGTCGGCGGCGCGAGGGCAGGCGACGCCAGCCAGTGACGTGGATGTCCTGGTCATCCGCGCCGATGCCGTGCCCGAGGACGACGCTCGCTGGGAGGCGCAGACGCTGGCGCTGAGCGACAGCGTGTTGCGATGGTCGGGGAACACGTGCCAGATGCTCGAGTACGCGGAGGCCGAGTTCGCGGAGCTCGTCGCGACCGGCGATCGGCTGGTGACCTCGCTACGAGACGATGCGGTCGTGATCGCAGGTCGATCGCCACGCCAGATGACGAAGGCGGCTGCGTGAGTGCATTGCAGGATGCCCGAGCCCATCTCGCCAAGGCCAAGGAGTTCCTCGAAGCCGCTGAGCTCGCCCTCGACGCCGACCTGTTCAACGCGGCGACGTCGGACGCGGTCGTCTCGGGCATCAACTCGAAGGATGCGATCTGCCTGAAGCTCACTGGCACGAGCACGAAGTCCGACGACCACAACGCGGCACCGGCCGAGTTGCGCCGTGCCGGCAAGGCGGGCGCCGATCTGGAGGCGACGTTCAAGCGTCTGCTGAACCTGAAGTCGCGTTCGCAGTATCAGACGGTGTCAGTGCAACGCCGTCAAGCCCGCGACGCGGTGATGTGGGCCGAGCGCATGTACGTCGCCGCGAGATCGGTTGTCTCCGGCTGACGTGCGGCGACGGAACTGGAAGACTGCACGCCGTCCACGACCAGACGAGGAACGGGGTAGTGAGCGGGCAACGCACGCAGTTCGGGGCACACCATGGCGACTGACAACTTCACGTTCGTCTGGCGCGTGCTCGAGCGCCTCACGCCCGACGACGTGCGAGCCGCGTGCGGTGACCTGAGCCAAGGCGAGCTCAACGAACTGGCGCAGGTCGCCGGCGTGCCGCGCGTCGTGTTGGTGCGCGACTCGTCGGGTGGCCGCATCCTGCGCAACCGTGCGCGGCGCAACACGAGGACACTGAAGATCGTGGTCGAACTCCTCGTGCGCCCGACGCGTGATCTCGTCATCGCCGCGCTGGGGGAGCGCAGCGAGGATCCGTCGTACGAAGACCTGGTGTCTGTGTTGCCCGACGCCGTGGTACGTGACGGAGCTCGCCGCGTCGCGCTCCTGCTCGCCTACGCGGTCGACGACAAGTGGGCCGCGGCCGACCCGTGTCGACGCCTCCTCGAGACCGACGACCGGTTCGTTGCCGATGCGCTCGGCGAACCGGTCGACGACGACATCGAAGCCACACCGCCCAAGTCGTCGCGATCAAAGCCGCCCAGTGAGGGAGCTGAGCAGGCGCGGCCGAAGCGCACCAAGGCCGACCGACGCAAGCGGAACGCGCCTCAGGCGCCGCCACCGCGGTACAAGAAGAAGCGGCCGTCGGATTCCACCGCCGACGAGGACGCGCCCCCGAGACGACGATCACCGACCCGCCGCCGGTCACGCTCAACGGCGCCGCGTTCCGTCCCGACGCGCACGACCGGAGAACCATCCGGCTCGTGGGGTCCTATCGAGACCTCGACCGTGACGACGACCTCGTCGGCAGGGTGGTCCTCGCCGAGGTCGTGTTCGACGGACCCATCCCCGGTGGCAAGGTCCGGCCGTGCGTCGTGGTCGCCGCGAGCGGTCGTGACGACCTGGTCGTCCGGCCCTGCTACTCGGAGGGCGGGCGCAGGGCCGGAGACTTCCGGGCCGTACCGGTGAGCGATGTGAAACAGGCCGGCCTCGACCGCATCACCTATGTGTCCCACGAGGAGCGCCGCATCCCGCGTACATCCGTCGCCGGCGAGCTCGGCTGGCTCCCCGTCGCCGACTGGAACCAGCTCTGACGCGACAAGGTGGAACGCGACCAGTGCAGCGAGGCTGCCCCTCCCGGTACGCTGATCCTGTTCTTCCCGCTCAACCGACTCGAGCGCAGAGGGAAGAACGATGACCGTCGACGAACGCAACCGCCTGCAGCTCGCCGAGGCTGCCAAGCGCATCCTGGGCGACGACGAGGGGATCACGCTGATGGAGCTCCTGCCATCTGTGGGATGGGCCAACGTGGCCACCAAGCAGGACCTCGAGATCCTCGAACACCGCCTCGAAGCCAAGTTCGAGCGCGGGATCCGCACGGTGATGGTGACCATGATGACCTTGTTCACTGTCGGCTTCTTGGCCACCATTGCGGCAACGATGGTCGCGGTCGCGCTCCGCTGAGCTGACGCTCGACCGCAAATCACAACGACGTAATCGTCTCACCCCTTTGCGAGAGTGCGGAGGTGAGCTCTTCCCCTTCTCTCCGATACCTCTCAGGTCGATCACCGGCGTGGCCGAAACCTGAAAGAATCCGACACGTAACTGACGTGAGGGCGGGGTAGCGGGGATGCATCTTCTCGACGACGGCACGCTCGCGCTGAGCGCGAGCGACCTCACGGGCTATTCGCGCGTGCGAGCACCTCACCGAGCTCGAGCTCTCGGTCGCTCCGCGGCGAGCAGCGAGCGCCCGAAGCGCGACGACCCGATGCTCGACGTCCTCTCCCGCCGCGGCGGCGAGCACGAGGAGAAGCAGCTCGCTCGCTACCGCGACGAGGGCCTGAACGTCGTCGAGGTCGAGTACCCCGACAACACCGTCGCTGCGCTCGCCGACGCCGAGGCCCAGACCCTCGTCGCCATGCAGTCCGGGCGCCGACGTGATCTACCAGGCCACCTTCTTCCACGACGGCTGGCGCGGCCACGCCGACTTCCTCCTCCGCGTCGACACCCCGAGCCCGCACCTCGGCGCACTGGTCCTACGAGGTCGCCGACGCCAAGCTCGCCCGCCGGGTGAAGGCCGCCGCCCTCCTCCAGATGTGCGCCTACTCCGAACAGGTCGAGCGCCTGCAGGGCGTCGCGCCGCAGCAGATGCACGTCATCACCGGCGACGGCGAGTCGCACGCCTTCAAGCTCACCGACTACTCCGCCTACTACCGCGCGCTGAAGGCGCGCTTCGACGAGCTCGTCGAGCGCGCCCGCACGACACCCGGCATCACCACCTATCCCGATCCCGTCGACCACTGCGGCATCTGCCGCTGGACCGACTCGTGCAAGGACCGCCGCCGCGCCGACGACCACCTCTCCCTCGTCTCCGGCATGCGCCGCGACCAGACCCGCAAGCTCACCGACGTCGGCATCGCCACCCGCGGCGCGCTCGCCACCCTGCCCGCGGGCACGACGGTCAGCGGCATGGCCGACATGAGCGTCGAGCGCCTCCGTCACCAGGCCGAGCTCCAGGTGCGCAACGACGGCCTGCCGCCCTACCTCTACGAGCTGCTCCCGCCCGAGCCGCCCGATCCCCTCGATCCCGAAGCCACCTGGCCGCAGCGGGGCTGGGCCGCGCTGCCCGAGCCGTCACCCGGCGACCTCTTCTTCGACATGGAGGGCGACCCGTACGCGCTCGACGACGAGCACGGCAGTGGCCTCGAGTACCTCTTCGGCGTCATCGAGCTCGACGCCGACGGCGCGCCGCACTACCGCGCGTTCTGGGCGCACTCACCGCGCCGAGGAGAAGACCGCGTTCGAGGACTTCGTCGACTACGTGATGAAGCGCCGGGCCGAGCACCCCGACCTGCACGTGTACCACTACGCGCCCTACGAGCCGTCGGCGATGAAGCGGCTCATGGGCGAGCACCACACCCGCGAGTCCGAGATCGACGAGTTGCTGCGCGGCGAGGTGTTCGTCGACCTCTACGCGGTCGTGCGCTCGGCGGTGCGCATCGGCAGCGAGTCGTACTCGTTGAAGCAGGTCGAGAAGCTCTACATGGAGCCGGCCCGCCGGCGAGGTCATGGACGGCGGCGGCAGCATCGTCGCCTACGAGGAGTACCTCGAACACGGCGAGCAGGCGACGCTCGACGAGATCGAGGCCTACAACGAGGACGACTGCGCCTCGACGCTCGGTCTGCGCGACTGGTTGGAAGCGCGCCGCGCCGAGGCCGAAGCGCAGTTCGGCGAGATCCCGCGGCTCGAGGCGCGCGACGGCGTCGCGCCCGAAGCGGTCAGCGAACGCGAGCTGGTCGTCGCGACGCCTGTCGGAGCAGCTGCTGGCCGGCGCACCCGAGGACGAGCAGCACCCGCGCTGGCTGCTCGCGCAGATGCTCGACTGGCACCGCCGCGAAGCGAAGCCCGACTACTGGATGTTCTACGCCGCGCCGGAAGATGAGCGACGACGAGCTGCTCGACGACCGCGAGTGCATCAGCGGGCTCGAGTACGTGGGTGACGTCGAGCAGGTGAAGCTGTCGACGGTGCAGCAGTACGAGTTCGCGCCGCAGGACCACAAGTTCAAGGTGGGTGACACGCCGTGTGATCCGGTGACCGGCGCAGCGAGTCGGCGAGGTGATGGCGGTCGACGACGTCGCCGGCACGATCGACATCAAGCGCGGTCCGAAGGCGCTCGGTGGCGCGCATCCGCGTGCGCTGATCCCGCCGCCGCCGATCGACAACGACGAAGCGGAGGCGGCGATCCAGCGCCTCGCCGAGCACGTGATCGAGCACGGCCTGCACGCGCCCGGTCCGTACCGTGCCGCGCTCGACCTGTTGCTGCGCACCCGGCGCGATCCCGACGCGGGCCCGTTCGACACGTCGTACCTCGCCATCCAGGGGCCTCCCGGTTCGGGCAAGACGACCAGGGGCGCGGAGCTGATCATCGAGCTCGTGCAGGCGGGCAAGCGGGTGGGCATCACCGCGCACAGCCACGCGGTGATCGGCAACTCTGATGGAGGCGGTGGCCAAGCGGGGCACCGAGGTGCGGATGCTCCAGAAGGCCAAGGAGCACCAGCGTTGCCGGGACGGCATCGCCGAGTGGACGAACTCGCCGAGCGAAGTCGAGCAGCGGGTCGACGAGTTCGACGTGATCGCCGGCACCACGTGGCTGTGGGCACGCGAGGGGATGGCGGGTTCGGTCGACGTGCTCTTCGTCGACGAGGCGGGGCAGAAGTCACTGGCCGACGTGCTCGCGGTGAGCGGCGCGGCGACGCAGCTCGTGCTGCTCGGCGATCCGCAGCAGCTCGCGCAGCCGTCGAAGGGGAGTCATCCCGAGGGCGCGGAGGTGTCGGCGCTCGAGCACGTGCTCGGCGAGCACGCGACGATGCCCGCGGATCTCGGTTGGTTCCTGGAGTCGACGTACCGGATGCACCCGCAGCATCTGCGAGTTCATCTCGGAGGTCGCGTACGACGGACGGCTGCACGTCGCGCCGGGCGAGGGGCTCGAGCGCCAGGAGGTCGACGGCTTCGCGGGGCTGCGGTACGTGCCGGTGGTGCACGCAGGGAACCGGAGCTGGTCGAGCGGAGAAGTACAGGTAGTGGACCAGATGGTGCGGGGGCTCCTCGGCAAGACGTGGATCGATCGCTTCGGCAAGAAGCACGAGGTCACGCTCGACGACGTCCTGATCGTGACCCCCTACAACGCGCAGGTCGCGAAGCTCACCGCCGCGCTGCCCGAGGGCGCGCGCATCGGCACCGTCGACAAGTTCCAGGGCCAGGAAGCGCCGGTCGTCATCTACTCGATGGCCACGAGCAGCGCCGACGACGTCCCGCGCTCGATGGAGTTCCTCTACGACCTGCACCGCCTGAACGTCGCCGTATCGAGGGCACGCGGCGTCTCCGTTGCCGTGCTCAGCCCGCTCTTGCTGAGCGTCGCCTGCCGGACACCTGTGCAACTCAAGTCGGCAACGCGTTTTGCCGCCTGCTCGAACTTGCGTACGCAGCCCCTGACGTCGCGGCGAGAAAGTGAAGCGGATAAGAGACGCCGTCGCTGGACGTGTCTCACCGCTCTTTGAAGATGCATTGCGAGGTACGGACGCAGGTCGAAGGCGGGGATCAGGGTGACGGTGTTCGAGGGAGAGAACCCGTATCGCCGCAACGTCAATAAGCAGGCGCTCAACGTTGTCCGGTCATACCTCGGCGAGCGGGAACTCGAGCAGTCCAGTACCAAAGAGTTGAAGGAGATCATCGAGAACGTCTTGGCGACCGACTACGACGGCCGGACGCTCCTTGAACTGCTTCAGAACGCACACGATGCGCATCCGAAGGAGCATCGAGACGGGCGGATCCATGTACTCCTCGATCCCGAAGAAGGCGACTTCGGCGCCCTGTACGTCAGTAACGGTGGTCGCCCGTTTCGGGACGAGAACTTCAAGTCGATCTGTCAGATTGCAATGTCGAGCAAACCGCCGAGTGAGGGCATCGGCAACAAGGGGATCGGATTCAAGAGCGCACTGCAGCTCTCGCTCGAGCCCGAGATCTACTCCACGAGCTCAACGGACGCCACGGAATTCGACGGCTACCGCTTTCGCTTTGCACGTGCGCACGCGACTTCGATGCGCTTGCGAACGCAGTGGCGCCAGTAGAGGCGGGACTCGCCGACGAGCTCAGAGAGATGTCTCGACGCTAAAGGTACCCGTAGCGATCGATGAGATCCCGGGCGCGGCGGAACGGCTCCGTTGCTCCGGTTTCGTGACAGTGGTGCGCCTCCCACTTCGTTCCGCCGAAGCGCTCGCCCGGGCTAGAGACGAGATCGCTGCGCTGCTGGACGCCTCGGTTCCGTTCCACTTGTTCCTGGAGCGCGTGGCAGCAATCACGTTTGAGATCCTTGGAAGAGGGTCCGCAGGTAGTGGCGCTCACAGACGCCGACGCCGCTGGGGGCATCAGCGAATCTCTCGACAGAGCGTGTCCTGCTGCAGGACCAGTCCGAGTACGTCGTTCTCCACGTCGTGGTGCCCGAAGACGCGATGCATCGTGCCATCGAGGCGAGTCGCAATGAGGGCCGGCTCGGATCGAGCTGGGAGCGATGGGAAGGCTTAGACGCGAGCGTGGCCGCGCACTGCCAAGCGATGGTGTGTTGACAACTGGGCGTCTCTCACGTTCCTGCCAATGGCAGAGAACGCTCCTGTGCCGCTCGCGCCTTCGTGAATGCGCCGTTCTTCGCGCACCTCAACCGGCGAGATCTCGAGTTCGGCGTTCCGCTCAACGCGTTGTTGTTGGAGTCACTCGCTCGGGCCTGCGTGGACGCCGTCGTCATGGGACCGGAAGGACCGTTGTGCCTCGCGGGAGAGCAGCTAGTCGATCTGCTCACGTGGCTTCCCGGATTCCGTGATCGGCTGGATGCAGCCTTCGAGGAACTCGGTACTACCGCGAGCGCCTCCAGATGTATCCCGGCTCTCAAGAAGGCCCGACCTTTACGAGCCTTGACGAGTGCTGGATATGGCCAAGTGCGGGGTCCGTGTTCAATGCCGAGCGCGTTGCTGTCGCCTCCGAGGCCGAGTTCATCTTGTCGTCAATCGGTCCCACTCGGCTCGACGCCCTTAAAGCCCTAGCCGATCATCACGGGCTCCGTACGAATCCGGACGACGAGACGCTTGCTGGTTGGAGCGAACGGCTTGCGCGGCTGCTGCATGAGGGAGGCGCGACTGGAGAGACTTGGGCGGCGTTCTTCGACGACCTCGCCGTGTTCTTCACGGAAGGAAGCGCGCTCGCTGGCCGCTCGCTCATGCCAACTGACGACGGGCAGCTGGTTGTCCTCGGCGACGCAGCTGACCTCAGCGTGTTCTTCGCTCCGCAGGCTGATGACGAAGAGGGGCAGCTGATGTCCCCCCTCCACCCGAAATCATGGACTCGGTCGCGTTCGCTTGGCGCGACATCACTTGGAACAGGGTGCAAGGCGGGCGGCGGTCGCGCCGGAGCGGAAGAACTTGGCTGGAGCAAACGCGCCTCGTCCTGGCTGTACCGGTCGGGTCCCGTGCTGAAGCCATCGGCGCTGCAATGAGGCTGCGGCCAGCCGATGACACTCCTGCAAACACGCGCACCTCGTGTTTGCATACGCCGTGTGGTCAGGCGGCCGCGATGTGTCTGCCGACGTCGTCAAAGGCGTCGGCTTGCGCGTGCCGACAGAAGCAGGATGGCATCCGGCGGTTGACGCGATCTTCAGCCCTGGGTGGAGCGAGGAACACGAGGAGCACGATCGCCTCGTGAGGCGTTTCGTTGACGCCGCAGAATCGGCTGCACCCAGCGTGGCCCAGTTTGCAGGGCGGTTGCTCGTCGAGCCGGACGCACTCGCTGAAGCCCAGGGCGCAGTCGAGAACTTTGGATGTTTCTCGAAGCTGCCGGAGTCAAGCGTGGGCTCCAACCCGTTTGGTATTCAACCAAGAACGTCGAGTCTTAATGGCGAAAGCGTGAACGCGCCGGTTTGGCCTCGGATCCACACTTTGTGTGGACGGGCAGGCACAGAAGGACTGGCTGGAGTTGTGCGCTCGCTGGCCGAGGCGCTCAGTTCAGTATCCAACGTTGCGTACCACCCCGACGGAAGCATCGTGGCGCTGCCGGCGCAGTTTGAGTTCGACGCACTCGACGAAACAGCGCGGACGTTGCTTCGCCGAACTTGTCGTGCGTGGCCTCGCCACCTGGCCCGACCGAGTACTGACCTTCAACTGGACACGTCATACGGACAGGCAAGGTGCGCAGTGGCCATCGCTCGTGGTTATTCCTGTCCACGGCCAAGTGGGTTCCGCAGAGCGCCCCCGGTGACCGGGGCAGCGTCTCTTACGTCGCCCCGAGCGACTCTTGGTGGCTCGCTGAACAGGACACCGTTGACTATGTGCCTGCTCAACCAGCACCGTACCGGCGGCTTGTCGATGCTCGTGTTCTGATACGGCTGACGTTGCTTGGGGTGCGGATCTGGACAGCCCAGCGAGCGTGAGTGACCGGATCATTGAGCTGACCAACCGTGGAGGAAACGCTCGGGCGCGACTGGAGCATCAGTCCACTTTCAGATTCGGAAGGCATACGAGGAGGCGTGGTCCGAGGTCTTCCAATTGTCGGACAAGGAGGCCCTCGCAGAGTGGGCCGGAGAACTAGGCGAGCTGCTGGTGCTGCGTCGCGACGCACTTGCAGTGCACAGGCTCGATGCGGCGGGCGAGGTGGTCTACTTCGGTGACACAGCCGGCAGCCAAGAACTGAGCCTGATGAAGAAGCTGCCGTTGCCGTGCCTTACCTTCCGCCGGGCCGATATCGCAGAAGCCGTGGCGGCGCTCTCGTGCGACTCGATGAGACCGAGTTGCGCCCTGCGTCGCGAGTCACCGTCGAATTGCTCGCAGATACGGCACCCCGGCTTCAGAACTTCCGACGGTCTCGTGCTGATTTCTGAAGACCGTGAGTGGCTCTCGGACCTCGTGCACGCGGTGATCGAGTTCCGCTCGCCGAGCATCTCGCCTCCAAAGCCCGCAAGCATCCAAGAGGCGCTCGCTGTGCTGCGTCGCCTTGAGCTGGCGACCGCCACCAGTGTCACGACGACTGTCGATGGCCACGCTATTCGACCTCGGTGAGCAAGGAGTTTTCGCTCTGCCGACCGAGCGCGGCCACATGCTCATCGTCACCGATCAAGGAGGCAAGGAAGCCGGGGAGTGGCTTGAGGGCGCAGCACCAGCGATCATGGAGTCGATCGGGTACGGGGCCTTGGATGTCTACTTGAGCCTTGCTCTCATCGCACTGAGGCGACGCGTCGGCGTCCTTCGGGTTCCGACGCGAAGACGACATTGCAGCAGTTCTCGACGTCCCTGTCGCTGACCTGATTGCAGCGAGTTCTGAGCCCGGAGTTCCGTCAGGACTGATTCGCAACCTCGTCCCGCTCGTGGCGTGTCTTGATGTGGGGACGGCTCGAACCCTGGCCGACACGGCCGACCAGTTCGAAACCGTTCAGCAGCTGCACGACTGGCTTCACGGTCAAGTTCCGAGCCATGACAGCGAGCAATTGCGACAGCTGGCCGAAGGCGGCGACCTCCTCCAGTCACTACGGCGCCTCCGTGTCGATCTGGCGAGCGCCAACGCTGCGTTCCGACGTGTTGGCCTCCCGCCGCTACACAACACGGCAGGGCACAAGCGACAGTTCGAGGCCTACCTACAACAGCACCGTGCCGAGATCGTCGACGTGCTCCGGTCGGCCTACCTGCCGACTTACCAAGCTGACGCCGATCTTGGTCAGTACGTCGCCCTGACCGGGCTTCCGGGACTGGGCGCAGATCCTGCATGGCTCGACGTGATCTGGGATCTCAATGCCGTGAGCATGCACGATCGTGTCGAGAGGTGGTTCGAAGAGCACGACCTTGCATTCCGACCATCCAGGCTGCCGCCTCTAGACGGCTTGAGAGACGAGAACCGTCGAGTCATCCGGCCCGACCTTGCAGCAAGCGAAGCCCGTCAGGGAGGCGTGGTGTCACCTGCGGGAAGTCCCGGTTATGACCGACCTGCCCGACTTCGAGTCGGTAGCGAGTGCGATGCTCCGAGCCGGACAGCTCGACTTTGAGCGGCTTGTCTCATCAGCCGTTGTGAGTTGGATCGCTGGGCGAGGCCACTGGCCCGAGGGCATGCCGCACTCTCTCCGTTACGCGGATCTTGGCCTCACTCGTGACAATGTCCAGGAAGCGCGTTCAGCGATCACCCGCCGCGAGGATCTTGCTCTGGAGGTCGTCTCTCCGTGTGAATTTCGGCGAAGAGCAGTTTGCTCTCGACGACGAGGGATTCAGAGAGCTCGCTGCAGCCATAACTTCCAGCATCGACCAGACAGATGCGACCGTTGATCTCGAGCCGCTGCAACTCATTGCACCACCAGGATCCGGGTGCCGCGACCGGGCTCGAGGTGGCGGCGGATCGGTCGGGGGACGCGACCGAGCCGCTGCGGAGTTGAAGGAGGCCATCGGGCTCGCCGGTGAAGTCGCGGTCGGACGTTGGCTCGAGTCTTGGTATGGCGTCGCACCCGAAGAAAGCTGGGCCTCCGGCTATCGGAACAAGGTGATCGGTGATGGTCGAGGAGACGACGGGCTCGGATTCGACTTCCGTGTCGTCACCGCAGAAGACATCATCTACTTCGAGGTCAAGTCGACTACCGGCGCAGACACGGAGATTCGCCTGGGCGAGAGTCAGGTGCGTCGAGCGCAATCACTTGCTGCGGGCGAGGACTTTCGGGATCATCTTCGTCATCAATGTGCTCGATCGCGAGCATCGCCGGCCGTTCGTGCTGCCGAATCCATTCGCAGCCCATGGGCTCGACGCCTACCGGATGCTCGGTCAGGACATCCGATTGCGCTTTGTGTTGCCTGCGCTGACTGGAGAGTGAGAATCGAGCAAATCGCAGTCAAGCAGATGCGGCGCGATCAAGGACCCAGCCTGTGCAGGTCGAGAGGCCAACGACCGGGTTGATGTCTCCGCTCACCTGATCGGGGAAGTTCACACGCATGTGCAGCGACTCGGCATCGATGAAGGGCCGGGCACGCATGTCGTCGGTCGTCAGGAGCCGGATCGACTCGTCCGCCATGTCGTAGCTACGTGCGAAGCGGAGCCGAAACCGTCGACGGAACCGAGCGCTCTCGGCCATCGTGCGGTGGTCGTACCCCAAGGCTGTCGGCGAGCCGTAGGCGGCGATGTGAGCCACGAGCTCGTCGATGAAGCGCCCGCCGAAGCTCCTAGCGCTTCGGTGATGCGCGCGATCGACTCCGTCGATCGACGCTCGGGCAGGCTCGTGGTATTCGCCGTGTCTCTCGGGCCTCGGCCCACTCGAGCCCAAGGCTGGCCAACAGGAAGCTCGTCTCCTCGGCGCCGTCGACGCCGTGGCCGAGCTCGAGTTGGTGCACGCCGCGGAACAGATGGGAGGACGTCGAGTCAGTGGTGGTCTTCACCTCGACGCCCACCCGCCCGAGCTGGAAGTCCCGCGCGGTCTCACGATATCCCTTCCACGAGTCGATGACGTCACCGACGCGCTCCGTCGGGCGCCGCTTGCAGCAATGCGTGAAGCATGAGCATCTCACCGCAGAGCCCGAGGAACGTCTCATCAGCGATCATCAGCTCCTCGATGGCGAGTTCGATCAGCGGCTCGGTTCGAGCAGAACGCATGAGGCAGATCTGTCGTGGCGTCGTTCCGCAGCAGCTCGGTGCAGAGGAAGGCCGCCACTTGCTCGAAGTGCCCTGCCGCGGGCAGCAGGATCCGGTTGGCCAAGAGCTCGTCCCCGTCCGCCCGGAACCAGCGCTGGTACTCGATCGCCTCGCGAACCCTTCGGAAGCGGGCCTCGAGCTGCGGCCCCTCCAAGAAGATCTCGATGCGGCCCTTTGGTGTTCGCGCTAGCCCAATCACCTGCTCGCTGACACACCACTCGATGTGGCGGTCGTTCTCAGTGCTCGGCCGCTGCAGGCGCTGGACGATCGCGAGTTGCTGCTCGTACGAGGTGATCATGCGGGAACGTCACGGAGCCCGTTCCTTGCGTGCGAACTGGTCGGGCCCGCCGAGAGGAAGCGCCACACCTACCGCGACCGTTGGGAAGGGCCGCTCCGGCTGCTCGATCACGTGGAACAGGATCAACCCTGGGGCGCCGACCGGCCGCCAGGCCGGCTCGCCTGGTCCGGCGGACGGGGGCGGCTTCTCCGTGGAGGTGGTAGTCGAAGAGCTCGTCGCCGAGGTACTGGTCAGGGCCTGCGACGGGGTTGCGGCTGCCCCATGCCGCTTCCAGCTCGCCTTCGGCGACCGAGCGCTTCATGGCCCGGATCGTGAACGGGAGCTCGCCAAGACGGCCGTCCTGTGATCTCCGCCCCTGACCCGTAGCGGATGCCCACGTAGAACCGCGGTTGCTCGCTGGACTTCTTGATCCAGGTCGAGCATTGACCACGGGATTCGTGGGTCGTCCGTCGCCACCAGCCCGCGGGCATGGCGGGTGAGGCACGCCTTCCAGAGTCGCAGGTAAGCGCTGATGGCGTACGGCCCACCTCGCGAGTACGGGGTGGCCTCTCTCGGGAGCGGCCTCGGGCGGCCGGAAGAACGGCAGCAGCCGATCGCATCGTCTGTCGCGTCATCGATCCCGACCTTCGCCTCCAGGTCCTTCCATCGCCTGCCCTCCCAGCCATCCGCTGTCGGCCGATGGCTGCTCGTATCGGAGCTCGTCGAGAAGCGCCGCGGCCTCGGTCAGGGACAGCGGCTCGTCGAGGATCCGGCCGCGCACGAGATCCTTCACGACGATGTCCTGGGACGGCGCTGAGTCGAAGGTGCGGGCGATGAGCTCCACGTTCGGATCGGTCTGCACGCCGCTGTTCACCAACCTGACGAAGGGCGTTGCGCCTGGGCACAGAGGGCACGTTGGACACGTTCGTGAGCTTGCCGGTGGCTGAGAAGTCCGGCCCTTGGAGCACGAACGGCGCCGGTGCGTCGTCGACGGCCTCGTTCATGGCCGCCACGACGGTGCGCCGGAGCGCCTCGTCCGCATCGTGGTAGGCGCGGAACAGGTCCAGCTGCGGCTCTGGCAGGAACACGCGGCAGAGCTCGAGGTACGCGCCGCGGAAGCCGAACCAGCGCTGCATCTGCATCTGGGTGTCCGCGAACGGATCGTCGGACGTCCGCAGGAAGAGCGTGGTCGTCAGGCCTTCGAGCGTCAGCCCGCGCGACATGACGTTTCCGGAGACGAAGATGGTGGACAGGTCCGGCGGCGCGCGCCAGCGGCCAGGCTCTTCCTCGACCGGCTCGAACTGCGGTCGGTCATCGGCGCGTGGATCGCTGTTCACGACCTTGATCTGCGTGTGAAGGGACGACCTCGTCGAGGAGGAGCGCGCGGATCTCGGCCCACTCCGAGACGTCCGGGACGCGGCGGGGCTGCGGCAGGTCGAAGGCAGCTCTGGACAGCCGCGGCTGAGGCCTCGAACTCGTCAAGCCACCGCATCCACGCAGCCTCGTCGGCGGCGATCATCCGCTCGACCGCGTCGACGGGCAGGCCCCGATCGCCCGTGCGTGATGCGCTGCATGCTTGTCGCTCGATCCATCCCGCACGTGACCTCGAGGATGGCCGCCGCTGCCTCGAACTGGTCTGAGATCGCCGCAGACGGGTGGAACAGCATCGAGTGGGGCCTCGGCGAGCGCGCCGCCGCTTCGGCGCGGCTGTCGAAGCGAGCGCGCTCGCGCCTCCGACGGGCGAAGTCGGCCCTCGTCTCGCCAGATGCGTATCGCCCCAGCGATGAGGAAGGCCCGAACCGCCTCGGCAAGATCGTCGGCCGAGTTGCTCGAGGTCGGCTGACACATCGGCGACTCGCGCAGCCTGCCGTAGTACGCCTCGCCGCCCGTGTAGAAGGCGTCGAGGCCGCTGCGGCTCCCGGTAGGTGGTCGACCGAGGGTCGCAGCTCGCCTCGGTCGAACGGCGTGCGGAGCGCTATCGCGAAGTCCGTCGGAGCGAGGGGGTTGTGGTCGGACTGGAGGAAGTTCGCCTGAGGCGTCGCGGTGTAGCCGATGTAGGTCGCGAAGAGGTGCGGCGAGGCGGTCTGACCCGTGTGCGGGCGGGTCTCCCAGAGGTCGACGATGGCTCGCGGGATCTGCTTGAGGTCATCGAGCGCCGGATCGAGCGCCCGCTCGATCCTGGCGTCGAGGATCGAGCCGTCGTCTGCCTCGTCGTCCAGCACGAGCAGGTGGAACGGGCGTCCTGCGCCGCTCGACCGCCGGCACCAGGCGCTCGCGGATGACGTTCGCCATCGCCCGCAGGTGGTGGACGTTCTTCAGCACGACCGCGATGACCGGGCGCCTGTCCGCGAGCGCCCTCCTCAGGCTGGATCCGTTGATCGCGTAGAGCTGCGACGGCGAGCGGTCCTCCTCGTCGTTCATCGCCAGACCGGATCCGGCACGAGGATCCGACGCTGAGCACGCTCAGGCGATGAGCCCTCATCGACCCGATCGAGCTGATGGAGCAGGCGCTCGAGCGTCTGTCGCCAGAGCGAGACGCGCGTGCCGGCGAGGACGACGACCATGTCGACGCCAGCGTCGAGGCTGAGTGCCGCCACGCCGAGCATCGACGCGGTCTTGCCTGACTGCACGGCTCCCATGACGATGCCCCGGCGGACGCGTCCGTCGGGCCAACGCTGCGTCGCCGGCCTCGCCGGCGCCGAGCACCCCTTTGTCGGTGATGTACCGGCTGTCGGCTTCGATCACGTCTCGCGACGTCGGCGAGAGTGATGACGCCGCGAGGCTCGCCGAGTAGCGCGCCCACCAGTGAGCGCCGGCAGGCGTCGTCCGGCTCCGGCGGCGTCTCGAGTCACGTGTTCGGTCATGTCAGCGCTCGTCTGTCAGCCGGACTGAGCGTCGGCGACCACTGCCTTGAGCGTCGGCACGCAGCTGTAACCGAACCGCTCGACGAGGGCCGCCGACGCCTGCTCCGGATCGACACCCAGCGCTTCGACGACCCAGATGGCGATCTTGGCGATGTAACGCCCACTGCGATGCCGTCTGCGTCTTCGTGGCCGCTGCCAAGCCTCGGTGTTCGTCTTGTCGAGCAGAGCTCCGAGCGCGACGGCAGCGAGGCGATCGTCGGTCTCGTCGCCGAGCGACGCGGCAGCGATCGTCACGCCCGAGCACGCTGGCGATGAGTTGGAAGCTCCTGCCATTTGGAGCCGCTCTTCGTGTCGCGGAACTTCGGAGCCCACGCCTCATCGACAGCCGCATGGGCGTCCATCCCCTGCAGCAGCAGCTGGAACGCGTCCCGGATCGTGTCGTGGTCTGCGGAGTGGATCGCTCGCGTCGTTCTGGATCCGCTCGAGCAGCGAGTCGATGTGGCGGGCAGTCGACAGCCGCTTGGGCTTGCCGGCCTCCATCGAGTCGACGAGCAGCATCGACGCGAGCCAGGAGAGGACCTTCGTGCGGCGATACCGAGCGCTTCCGAAGCCGTAGTCGTCGAGGATCTCGGCTGATCTGCGCGAGGTCGTCCCATGCGGGCCGCAGGAACGGCGCCACGGCATCCACGTCGTCGTTGTCGCCCGCGGCGACGAGCAGCGCCCGCATGAAGTCGACGTCGTGGTAGAGGGCGTTGCGGATCTCCTCGGCGTTGAGATGCTTGCCCTGCTTGTTGTAGAGGTTGAACACCTCGTGGATCTGGCGTGGCGTCGCCTTGGAGTACTCGATCAGCGGGATCTTGTAGTCGGTCGTCTGCTCGAAGAGGTCCCGGACCTCGACTTGTTCCTCTGCAATGGGGACCATCTCCCGCCTGATC